>JAFGQN010000242.1 GCA_016935665.1 Deltaproteobacteria bacterium
TAACGAGCCGTCCTTGCTTTCAATGACGGACAAAAAAATGGGACAGGTCCCGTTTATGCTTGACGGGGACCCTGTTCATGGGAGGATTTATGAGTTGCGTGAAAATTTTCTTAAGAAGTATGCTTATCATTTCGCTATTTGCTACAGGGTGCGCCAGTAGTGATGCGGATAGCAGTGATGCTTTTAACCCCGGGATAACCTGGGATGCCGTGTCCGCCCAGACAGTGGTGAATCTGGAAAACAGTGATGAACAAAAATATTACATTTCCTGCACTGATTTTGTCAGGTTTTATCAGCAGGAGGGGACAAAGAGAGTTCGTCTGGACTATGCGGGGCTGAAGTCGCTGAAGGAGACGCGGGATGGATATTTTGTAGACGAGTCCCTTATTCTTCCCCCTATCGATGAATGCGATATAGTGTCGTGCGAATCCTTTAACGGATTTGAACGGAAATATGAGATGAAAAAATACGAATACACAGGAGATCGGCTCCTGACAGATCAAGAAAAAACAGAATATCAAACGCGTCTGACTCAGCTTGGTGACACGAGTGCTGTACCCGAAAAACTGCCCGAGTATGTGTCTTCCGAGGTCCATGGTGCTGTTGAAGTCGAAATTGACTATTTTGACCAATCCCAATGCAGTTTTACCCCCAAAGAAATCCCGGCCAATACATACCTCGATTCTTTTATAATTCCATAACATCAGTCCTTTCAGCCATTTTAAGATAACTGAAACCTCTGGATTGAATTGAGAATAATGCCCTCTTCACAACGCTCCATCTGAACTAATACAATAACGCACAGAAAACCGTCCAAATCACATCTCACCAAAACAGTGAATCTTCCGATAATTCTATGAATTGTGGATACATCATAAAGTACACAGCAGTCCTAAGGTGCCAGTACGTCGTCAATACGGATTTGAGTTTATCCATATGGGATTCCTTCGAAATTTTCCATTGCCGGCAGTCGTTTGGGCGGGGAAATCAAGTTTTGCCAATCTGGGCACGCGGAGCTCCAGCTCCGACCATAAGTATTCTAACAATTTGCGGCGCAGGAGCGCCGCGTGCCCAGGATAAAAAACAGAACTCGACACACCTGGTCTTTTAGGACTGACGCATTGGAAGCATCTTTAGCTTTAAAAAAAGGCGAAACAGGTAATTGAGTTGTCCTCGACGACGGGCAGGAGACGTTGCATGCAATCTCTCTACGATAAGCGCGTCCTGTATTATCTGTCGTGTGTTCGGTACTGAGAGTGTAGGCATAATGAAAACGCAGCAGCGCCCTTTGTTGTAAAGTTGAGTTTAAGCAAAAACCAAAAACCACAAAGGGATGCTGCAAATGAAGAGTATCGGAATTGACACTCATAGTCGACACTGTGTGTTTGCTGTGAAGAACAAGAAAGGGAAACTGCTTGAACCTAATCTAAAAAGTGTTCTTCGAATTATTTTTTGCAATACTGGGCGTCTTACCGTCTTTACATACTACTCTTGTACCAGTGATAAACTTTCCAATTGTTCTTGAAAATATTGCTTCAAGAAATAAATACATCTGAACACTGTATCATTGGCCATTCCGAATCATTGGCCATTCCGAAGTGTCGTTTTTTTGGGGTAATCCAACGAAATCATGATTCGCACAACGATTGGATATTGTTGAAATTCGCAATGAAGGATTGAATTAAAAAAAGAAAAGCAATTTGGAACGGGAGGTATTCCATGAAAGGTATTTTTGTTGTTGGTCTGCTTCTGTTTTTGGCAGCGTGTCAGAGAGAGGGCCAAACAGATGGTCTGGGGACGGATACTAAAAATGACAGTGCGGCAACATCGGTTTCTTCGGATGGTTCGGACAGTGACTCTGGCACTGGCAATACGCCCATGGATACTAGCGACAGCCGATTGCCCATTGGTTTTGATACCGCATCCCAGGCCATCGCCACAGATAGCACAGAGATGCAATCTTCTGACGATGGTGATACCGCCTCCAACACAGATTCCAGTACATCCAATACTACAATTACGTGCCCGGAGGGGACACAGATGCATACGACGGCCAGCGGCAAGGTGGTTTGCTGCAATGGTTTGTATCCCGTTTTCTGTGACGAGAATGATGCGGGATATTCGGGAAGCTGCTGGCCAGAGGAGGTGAACTGCGATTCCATTACATTGTGCAGTGACTCGTGGCACGCCTGTAAAACCGGCTCTTTGCCATACTGTGATGCGTCGGGAAATATGATTTGTTTTCCGTGTGACAACGATGCCTCTGTTTACTATACGTTGAGTGGCATGCCAGTCTGCTGCGATGAGCCATCGCCATTGTTTTGTGATGAAAACGCAGGCGGTTTCCCTGGCGGATGCTGGGCCAGTCAAATAGACTGCAGCACCATCATCTGGTGCGAAAACCACTGGGGCGCGTGCGCCGCCGGGAATGCGGCAGTGTGTCAAAACGGTCTTGTCGTATGTCAGTGAGCAAAAAAAAAACGCCTTACCCAAGTCCCTGCCCCGGGGTATTTTATTTTTCCGACTGATTCCAGAACAAAATTTTTGTACCGTTTGATTGCGTCAATACGCAGCCATTTGTAAAGGGCGAAGAAATTGGGATTCATGCTTCGAAGCACTTCCCGCGATTGCGGTTTATCTTTGTGATATTGCTTTAACACGGCGTCCATTCCCATGAAAGTCTGTCCATTTTTTCTCATTTCATCTGCGATTTCTTTTTCCTGCCTGGCTATATCTTCACCAATCAGTCTTTCAAAGACGTCAGGCCGCATGCTTTCATTTGACCAGGCAGGTGCAGCTGAAGTTCGGCACAGTTTCGGGCGGCGTACTCCGGTCTTTTGTGCGGCCATGGCGATGCAATACAGAAAGATTTGTGTCGTTTGTTTGGTTGGCTTTAGCCAGAATTTTCTTTGTATGGTGCGTCTGGTGATGAAATATACTAATGTTAACTGACTTATACGTCCACCTCTGACAAGACCGAGAATTGGTATTTTTTCCATAATTTACAAAAAAACACTAATTTTTTGAGTATACGGACCGTTTTTTCATGTGCGATTGAACTTGTGTTAAAAGAAAGGGTTGACCTATGGGGAAAAACACCAGAGCCATGATATGGCACAGTTTGCAGTTCAGCATCAAAACGCCTTCCTGGATGAGCGGGGAATATCTGACAATTTCAACCAATGTGTTTCAGAATTCGCCCAACCTGAAAACAGTGCTTTCTTTATTTCTGGGCATCGTTTTTTTACAGGCAGCTTTTATTTCCGGTTGTAAAGAATCGGATAACGTGAACTTGAACGCCATTTCCAAGTACGAAACCGATGAAACTGAACCGGAGCAAATTAACAATTCCAGCCTAAAAATGGCACGTCCCCTTTACGAACCGTTATCGGTGCTGCTTGGATGTGACGCCAATAGTCTCACCCCATCGTTTGGTTCCAACTATGGCACATCGCTGGATGGGGGTGAGACATGGCTGGTTATAGAAGGAGATCCCATTATTGTGGCGGTTGGCTCCCTTGGCACCATGGCCGCATGGTCCTGTCAACCCGATGGTATTAAGCGTCAGTACTACGACGAGGATGCCTGGGGGACCAACATATGGCTGAACGGCGCGGACACGGGCGCACACTACAGTACTCCGTACTTTAGCAGCGCAAACGAATTTACAGCTGTATCGCATACCTTGACGGACGCCAATACAATCACATCTGTTTACCAGGTTGCCATGGGGGTTCAGCTAACCCAAATAGTTACCCTTGAAACTGGCGACTACTATTACAACATACACTGGGAGCTGGCCAACTCCAGCGGTTCGGATTTCACAGACGTTCGTTTTTTTCATGGGGGCGACACGTATTTTGGTGGCGACGACTCCGCCCGGTCGTGGTGGAACGCTGAAAGCCAAATGATTTACGTAAACAATTCGAGCTTCGAAACTTCTGGCGTCATGGGCTTTTTCGGTGGCGGCGCAACCCCAGCGGCGTATTACTTTGGTGGGAGGTACAATACCGGCAATGACTACGCATCCAGCACTGGCAGACTTCCCAATTCGGCGGATTCCAGCTATGTTGACGCGGGCTACCATCTGGAATGGGATCGTGCCACCCTGGCAAATGGCGAAACATGGACCATTGAAGCAACTCAAATATGGACAGACCCGGCGTCGCTTCAGGTTGTCCCTCCGGCAGATGGATACGCTCAGGCGGATCAGACTATGGCGTTGTCCTTTACGGTTCACAACCTGGATGCCGGTAGTTCAGCGACAGTAGACCTGGCAGCGGAATCAACAGATATAGACTGGACCGTCTCACTGGATTCTTCAAGTATTACCCTGTCGGCCCTTGAGGCAGCAGATGTTTCAGTGAATGTGACAGTGCCATCCGACGCCGTTGCGGATGACATTAGCAGTATTTCACTGGTGGCTTCCGTCGACGGCGCCACAGTGGCGGTTGGAACATCAAAAGTGACCGTCTTTGTACCGGATTACACGATTTCACCTGAATCTGTGGATTTTGGCTACGTACTGATTGATGAAAGCGACACTATAACGGTAACCATTTCCAACACCGGTTCAAATATGGAAATAGGCACAATAGGTAACTCTAACCCATTGGCGTCACCATTTGTAACCGCCAATGATACATGTTCAGGCCAGACTCTCGCAAACGGGGAGAACTGTACTCTGGATGTCACATTTTCTCCAACAGCAGAAGCGGATTTTGCAGATTCGTTTAACATCCCTGTGGTATCTCCCCTTGTGGCCAATCATATCATTGACGTGGCGGGCGTAGGTTCCGTACCATTATCTATCGAAAACAGCAGTGAAGATGCTGTTTATCAGAACGGTGATTCCGCAGTGGCTATAGATTCGGCAATTGTGGTTCTGGGGACGGAAAATGTGTCGACGGCCAAGGTGACTATCGAAAACCTTCAAACCGGTGATGTACTGGCCTGCACCGAGAGCGATGGGATTACCTGCAGCTACGACAGCGGTACGGGGATTTTGACCCTGTCTGGAAATGCGACCACCGCAGCCTACCAGACCGTTCTGCGTACGGTTACCTTTTACAACGCAGACACCGGCGCCAGCACCGAAGAGCGCGTTATTGGATTTGCTGTTGGTAATGCGCTGTATTTCTCGGGCAACGGTCACTTTTACGAAACGAGAAACGTCGGTTCGCCCATTACATGGACAGACGCAAAGAATGCGGCCGCGGCCGCAACCTACAATGGGCTGCAGGGATACCTTGCGACGATCACATCGTTAGAAGAAAACGATTTTGTGTATTCGAAAATCACCAGTCATACATGGCTGGGCGCCAGCGATGCGGAAAGTGAAGGAGACTGGAAATGGGTGACCGGCCCGGAGAATGGAACGTCGTTCTGGTCGGGCGATTACAGCGGCTCCGCAGTGGATGATTTGTTTAATTCCTGGGCTTCTGGCGAACCCAATGATTCCGGCGGTAACGAAGACTATGCCCAGATGTATGGCACTTCGACCACCTGGAATGATCTGCCCGATTCCAGCGGCGATATGATGAGCTACGTGGTCGAGTATGGCGGCATGGATGGCGACCCGGTCCTTCAGATTAGTGATAATAAAATATTGAGCATTAATGATGCCCCGGTGGTTTCTACATCCGCAAACACCACAGCCACCGAAGACGTGGAATACGCCTATGATGCAGATGTCACCGATGCTGATGGCCCATCGGCCACGTGGTCCCTGCTTGTGGCGGACACCTGCGGTGGCGCGATTAATTCCTCTTCCGGCGTCTACACCTTTACCCCTGCCGGCCCAGTGCCTGCAGATGATTGCGTGCTGTCGATTCAAGTGTGCGATAGTGGAGATCCCGAACTTTGTGGGTCCGAAACAACAACTATCAGCATCACTGCCGTCAATGATGCGCCGGCGATTTCAACGACAGCCACAACCGAAGCCACTGAAGATGTGGAATATTCTTACGATGCAGATGTGACTGACGACGATGGTCCCGGTGTGACATGGTCAGTGGTGAGCGCCACAGATACCTGCGGGGGGGCTATCGATTCCTCAACCGGGGAATATACATTCACACCCACAGGCCCAGTTCCGGATGCCAGCTGCGTTATGGCCATCAAAATTTGCGATGGCGGCAGCCCTGAGCTTTGTGATACCGAAACCGCCACCATCACCATCACCGCAGTTAACGACGCGCCGCAGATTTCAACATCTGCCACAACCGGCGCCACCGAAGCGGTGGAATACACCTACGACGCCAATATGTCCGACGAAGATGGCCCAGGTGTAACCTGGATGGTCACCGCCTCAGATACCTGTGGTGGCGTAATTGATTCATCCACCGGCGTTTACACGTTCACCGCGGCAACGCCGGTCCCCGCTGAAAACTGTGTTGTGGCAATTCAGGTTTGTGACGGGGCAACTCCAAATCTTTGCGATTCCGAGACTGCAACCATCACGATTACCGCTGTAAACGACGCGCCGCAGATTTCAACTTCTGCCACAACTGAAGCCACTGAAGACGTGGAATACGCCTATGACGCTGACTTCACAGCGAATGATGGTCCTACCGACACCTGGTCGGTGGTCAGTAGCACAGATACCTGCGGTGGCCAGATTGATTCTTCAACCGGTGTTTACACGTTCACCCCCTACGGACCTGTTCCCGAGGAGAGCTGTGTGATGGCGATTCAAATATGCGACGGGGCCACTTTGGAACTGTGCGATACAGAGACAAAAACCATAAACATCACTCAAGTTAACGATGCACCGGTAATATCAACCACTGCAGGCACAAGCACATCTGAAGATACGCAATATTCCTATGATGCCAACATAACCGATCCGGACGGCACTGGGGCAACATGGACGGTTACCGGCCTGGACACCTGCAATGGCATCATTAATGAATCAACCGGCGTCTATACGTTTTCACCAGCAAATCCCGGATACTGCGTTATGGCAATCCAGATTTGCGACGGTGGCACGCCGGATTTATGTGATACAGAAACAGCAATAATCAATATTAGCGATGTTAATGAATGCACCGCAGGCATCCATAACTGTGACCCGCTCACTACCTGTACCAATACCATCGGCGGATTCGTCTGCAGCGCCTGTCCTTCCGGATACACCGACACCAACGGAGACGGCACACAGTGTGATGACATCAATGAATGTACGCTGGGCGCCGATAACTGTGATTCGTTGACCACGTGCACAAATACCACTGGCGCCTTCACATGCAGCGCATGTCCCTCAGGATACACCGACACCAATGGCGATGGCACTCTGTGCGTTGACATCAATGAATGCACTGCACAAACCGATAACTGCGATGATTTGACCACATGCATTAACAATGTCGGCGGCTTCACCTGCAGCGCCTGTCCTTCCGGGTATGCAGATACCAACAGCGACGGTACTCTGTGCGTTGACATCAATGAATGCTCTCTTGGTACCGACAACTGTGATTCTCTAACAATGTGCACCAATACAGCAGGCGGGTTCACCTGCAGCGAGTGTCCCTCCGGATACACCGACACCAATGGCGATGGCACGTTGTGCAATGACATTAATGAATGCACTGCACAACTCGATAACTGCGATGATTTGACCACATGCATTAACAATGTCGGCGGATTCTTCTGCAGTGCCTGTCCTTCCGGATATGCGGATACCAACAGCGACGGCACTGAATGTGTGGACATTAATGAATGCACCCTGGGCACTGACAACTGTGATTCGTTAACCACTTGCACCAACACAGCGGGGGGATTCAGCTGCAGCGCATGTCCGTCAGGTTACACCGATACCAACAGTGATGGCACCCTGTGCACTGACAACAACGAGTGTACCCTCGAAACAGACAATTGTGATCCATTGGTGAACTGTATTAATACTGCGGGTGGATTTACCTGTGGCGCCTGCCCGTCAGGCTATACCGATGTCAACGATGACGGCACCGAGTGTGTGGACATCGACGAATGCGTATTGGGAATGGACACCTGTGATGCATTAACCGACTGCACCAATACCGTGGGTGGATACACCTGCAGCGCGTGCCCACCAGGGTTCACCGACACCTTTGACGACGGCACCGAGTGTATGGACATTGATGAATGCGCGCTGGAAACCCACGACTGCACAGGCCTGACCACCTGCATCAACACAGCCGGCAGCTTTGCCTGCAGCAATTGTCCATCGGGATATTTCGATACCAACGGTGATGGCACCCAGTGTGATGACATTGACGAATGCGCCCAGGGCACCGACAACTGCGACCCACTGACAACCTGCACCAATTCGGAAGGCAGCTTCACCTGTGGCGCCTGCCCGACCGGATACGACGATGTCAATCTTGACGGTACGTATTGTGCAGATATAGACGAATGCGCGGAAGGCGCCGACAACTGCGACGACCTCACCCCCTGTCGCAACATACGGGGCAGTTTCATCTGTAGCCTCTGCCCGGCCGGTTACACCGATGTCTTTGGCGATGGCTCCAATTGTTTGGACATTAATGAGTGCAAGCTGGGAACCGACAATTGTGATTCACAGACCACCTGCACCAATACCAAAGGGGGCTTCACCTGCAGCAGCTGTCCATCGGGATACACCGATGCACGCAATGACGGCACCCATTGCATTGACATAAACGAATGCTGGGGCGACGGTCACGACTGCGACGAGTTGACCACCTGCCGCAACACAGCGGGAAGCTTCACCTGCACCGCGTGTCCATCCGGGTACACCGATACCTGGAACGACGGCACTGAGTGCGCTGACATCAATGAATGCGCCCTCGGCATTGACAACTGTGATTCGTTGACCACATGCACCAACACAGTAGGCGGCTTCACCTGCAGCAGTTGCCCCGCCGGCTACACCGATACCAACGGCGACGGCACCCAGTGCAACGATATCAACGAATGCGAGGCCAACCTTGACAATTGCGACGACCTCACCCCCTGCCACAACACACTGGGCGGATTCATTTGCAGCGTATGTCCCGCCGGTTTCACCGATACAAATGGCGATGGCTCTCAGTGCGATGACATCGATGAATGCACCCTCGGTACCGACAACTGTGATGCGCTGACCAACTGTCTCAATACAGAGGGCGGCTTCACCTGCAGCGCCTGTCCTTCAGGATACACCGATACCAACAGCGATGGCACAAGATGCGAAGATATCGATGAATGTCAACTTGGTGCTGACAACTGTGATTCCCTTACCACCTGTGCCAATATAGCCGGCAGCTTCACCTGTGGTGCGTGCCCGTCCGGGTACACTGACATCTACGGCGACGGGACCCAATGCGAAGATATCGATGAATGCGCGGCCGGAACCGACAACTGTGATTACCTGAACCCCTGCAACAATACACCCGGGGGCTTTACCTGCAGCGCGTGTCCTTCCGGGTATACCGATGTTTACGGCGACGGGACCCAGTGCGATGACATGAATGAATGTGTGCTGGGCGCTGACAATTGTGATGCATTGACCTCCTGCGTCAATACAGAAGGCAGCTTCACCTGCAGCGCCTGTCCGTACGGGTATACCGACATTCACGGCGATGGCACCCAATGCGTTGATATCAATGAATGCGAAACCGACGCCCACGACTGCGACGAACTGACCTCATGCAGCAACACTGCGGGAAGCTTCACCTGCAGCGCCTGTCCGGCCGGATACACCGATACCAACGATGACGGCAGTCAGTGTATCGACATTGATGAATGCACCCTGGGAACTGACAATTGCGATTCATTGACCACATGCACCAATACAGCAGGCGGATTCATCTGCAGTGCCTGTCCATCCGGATACACGGACACCTACGGCGATGGCACCCGGTGTGACGATATTAACGAATGCACAGGTGTGGCCTCTTCGAATTGTGGCGTGGGCAATGGCGGCGCCTGTATGAACCTTGGTGGAACGTTTTTATGCACGGAATGCCCCAATGGGTATGCCCTTGCGGACGACAGAATGTCCTGCGTGGAAATTGATGAATGCCTGCTGAATATGGATGCCTGCGATGAAAACGCGACATGCGAAAACACAGATGGCAGTTACATCTGCACTTGCAACAAGGGCGCCAGCGGAGATGGATTCAGCTGCACTGCAACTGAGTTCGCCGGGCTGCCAGAAGATGGCGCGGCAGTTCAGGGACAAAATTTGCCGGTATCTGGCATTGGCGAACCGGGGACTCTGGTGACGGTTGCGGTAGATGGCAAAGTGGGATGTACGGCAACGGTAAATGCCTCGGGCAACTGGGAGTGTAGTGTGGCCGGGCTCAGTGACGGCACCCATACAATTGCTGTTGAAGGCCCAAATGAAGCCGGAGAAGAGGTAACGGTTTGGGTGGACAACACCACTTCGGTGAGCAGCGCGACTCCTGCAGGCGGTAGCAGCACATTCAAGGAATCTCCCTCTGAGATAACGGGGACAGGCGAGGCTGGTGCGAGCATCGTGGCAACAATTGACGGCGTAGCGGTTTGCACCACAGTTGTAGATGCGTCGGGCAATTGGATATGCGATATTGGTCTGTCAATGGCCGGCGGCGCCCATGATATCGCCATCATTGCAACAGATGAAGCGGGCAATGAGGATACGTCTGCTTTCACATGGATCGTGGACAATACCACCACCGGCGACATCAACAAAGTTTCAGTAAACACCAATTCCCCAACAACCGTGCTGGATGGCACTGGGGAACCAGGCGCCACCGTTACAGTAGCAGTGGATGGAACACAGTACACCACCACGGTGGATGAAACAGGACACTGGACTGTTGAAGTGCCTACCCCGACAGAAGCCGGCGAACACTATGTTGATGTGTTAATCACAGACGCCGCAGGCAACACAAAGACTGCCAGCGAGACCTTTGAAGTGGAGGAACCGATAGATAAGACATCGATTGAAGAGTCGAGCAATTCGGTTTCAGGTGGTGTCAGCTGTTCGGTAAACGGCGCCCCCACTGGATCTAATGAAGGTGTCATTATGATATTGTTGTTGCTTGCAGGCTTATCTCTTCTTAAAAAGGGGGTAAAAAAATGAAACAGCCTGTCGAATCAAATATGAAACAGCCCTTTGTCCGAATAGCGCTCTGGATTCTATTGGCGGGTCTTTTCCCTGCACCGGCGTTCAGTCAGGATATGGCGATAAACACCCAGTCTTTTAAACCGTCTCCATTCATGAACGATTTGTACGAAGTTGAACAGGCCGAAATGATGGCGGACTGGTATCGATGGAACGGAGGGCTGTATCTCAACTACCAGAACGATCCGCTGATTCTAAAAAACAACAACAGTGGCGTTGTGCGAAAGGTTGTGGCACATCAGCTGACCGCCGATGTTCTGTTGGCTTTTAAACTGACTGACTGGATCAATATCGGGATGGCGATTCCCGTGCATTTGTATAAAAAAGGAGAGGGATTCACCGCGAACGATATGCCCGAAAAATTCAGCTTTGGAGATGTGAGGCTTCACACCAAATTTCGGGTATTCAGATCTGCGTCTGAGAGATTGACTCTGGCTATTGCGCCTGTGGTCGGCTTTCCTGTGGGAAAAAGCACTGACAGTTTCTCCGGCGCCGAGGGGATGACTTTTTTGCCCCGGGTGCTGCTGGATGTTTCCTTTAACAGAGTTGACCTGTCAATCAATGGCGGCTATCGCTTCAATGATAACGTTAAAGGCGGTGGCATTGAAATCAGCGATGAGCTAAATTTAGCCGTTGGCGGTTTGTTCCGGATACTGCCCGAAAAGTTAAGCGCCATCGCGGAGCTAACTGCGTCGGCAAAAGCAAAAGATCCCTTTTCGGCCATGGCGGAGACCCCAATCGAAGCCAGAGGCGGTGTCCGCTGGTTTGCAAAAAAATGGCTGCACTTCAACCTGGGTGCGGGAATGGGCCTGACCGCAGGATACGGCATTCCCGATTATCGTATTTTTGCAGGGGCCAAGGCGGCCATGCCGGAAGAAAAACCTGTCTGTACCGCAGCGCAGCCACCAATTGAGGAAGCGCCTGCAGACACTGACAACGACAGCATTCTCGACGATGTGGACCAATGTCCCAATGAACCGGAAGACATTGATGCCTTCGAAGACGACGATGGCTGCCCCGATGACGACAATGACGGGGATGGCATACCGGACGACAAAGACAAATGTCCAGCAAAAGCCGAAGATCATGACGGCTTCGAAGACGACGATGGCTGCCCCGATGACGACAATGACGGGGATGGCATACCGGACAACAAAGACGAATGTGCTCTGGAAGTTGAAGACGTGGACGGCTTTGAAGACACCGATGGATGTCCGGATCCCGACAACGACGGAGATGGCATCGCTGATAATGTCGATAAGTGCCCCAATGAAGCCGAAGTTGTGAACGGCGAGAAAGATGACGATGGTTGCCCGGATGAAGCTCTCAAGGTTGAAAAAGGCGCAAAGATAGACCTTGCGGGCAAGATATATTTTGTGTACGACAAACCGGAAATTCAAGCAACAAGCTTTGGCGTTCTCGACAATGTTGTCTTAACATTGAAAAACCATCCTGAAATACTAAAGCTTCGCATCGAAGGCCACACCGACACCCATGGGGGCAACTGGCACAATGAGCTGCTATCAAAGGAGCGCGCCAAAGCAGTTCGAAACTATCTCATCGAGAAAGGCATCGAAAAAGAACGGCTTCAGACATGGGGATACGGGGAAACCAGACCGCTGGTAAAAGACGAAAAATCCGAAGAAGACAAGGAACGAAACAGAAGGGTCGAGTTTGTTATCGTAGAAATAGCCCCCTGATATACCCTCAGATCTGCACCAGATTCATCCCGTGAACCGTTCCCTATGTCTCTGCCATGTCCCTGGCCCGGGAATTTGTTTTTCCGACTGATTAAAGAACAAAATTTCGCGTGTGCGACGCCATGCACTATGCCGCGCAGCACTGTTTTTTCATGCCAGAGGCACAGGAAGTCTGCCCTGCAAGGCCCATTTTGCTCAATTTAGCGGCAGTAGACGCAGGAGGGCACAATGCGGATGCATTACGTGGCGGTCAAGGCTGTCGGCAGGGATTCTGTTATTCGGGCGACGGTTTACACCCGAATGGATACGCATGGCATATGTACCAGCGGGAAAGAGGACATCACGCCTCCCGCGTTTCCACTCCTTTAACGCCTGCCAATAGCTTGAAACAAACGCTTTGTACCGTTTGATGGCGTCAATACGCAGCCATTTGTAAAGGGCGAAGAATTTGGGATTCATGCTTCGAAGCACTTCCCGCGATTTTGAGTCGTTTGCCTGGTTGGCATTGACCAGAATTCCCTTTGTATGGTGCGTCTGGTGATGAAATATGTCGTATTGGGTAAAAATTATCTGGGCAATATCATGGCCCCCTATCGGCCGTTTTCGAGATTTGCAAAAAAAGTGAAAAAAAGTAACCACGCATCTCGAAGGCTCCCATGTCGACGCACCGTTTACCAATCGCGGGTTTCCGGCCAGATCTGTCGCTTCCGTCATCGCAGCCGGACTACCGGCATTGATGCACGGCGAGTCGGAGTGCAGCGTTGTGTTTATTTCCAGGAAGGTGGGAGCATTTCCCCAAATATCCACAGTGATACCTCTCGCAGTGCGGGTGCTGTCCTGGAACACGGGCGAGAAGGTGACCGCTTTTGTGTTGTACGGTTAAAAATTGCCTCCAACGGAGCAGCCCCAGACGATATCGCCCCTGCGGAATTGCACCTGACGCCAATGTTTTGCTTCCATTTTTTGCTGTTTTCTTTTGACTGGGAAGCACCAGGTCCATCGGCATTGGGGCTAAACCTGAAAAATGGTTTGGGCGTCTTTATCCCAGTTGTCAAAAAGAAATGCCTCGTGCCTGTTGTCGGCAATCAGCCTTAGGGCAAAGCGCACCTGGTGCTCGTACAGTTCGCAAAAGGCGCCGGGCGCATCCATTCCACCGTTCATTTCGTGGGCTTCCGCCGGACACGGAGATCCACAGAAGTGGCGCAGAGCGCAGGTGTTGCATGGAGTGATAGTGTCCACATTGCGCTCGCTCACCATTTTAAATGGAGCACTCTTCAATACATCGTCGATGTCGTCTGCAAACAGATTTCCGCCCCGAAAATGGGGCAGTCCGATGAACTCGCTGCAGGGAAACAAATCGCCATTGGGAGCCACCGCAAAGAAGCAGCGGCCGCCGCCACAGGGTGAAATGTCACACATTAATCGACGCGCCGCAGGTGCAATGATGCCCAGCAGAATGTTGGCAAAGTTAGCGACCACCAGTTTTCGCCCAGTTTTTTCATACAACTCAACACTTTTTTCCAGCGCACTGAGGTAGTACGTGGAGAGCTCGTGATCGGCCGGCTTAACCTCTCTCGCCCCTGGCAGCGTGCAGCGTACGGGATTGAGCATGCAGGTTTCAACGTTCATTTGGTGCAGCAGTTCCACTATCTGGGGAAGAACATGCATATTCTTCGTGGTGGCCGTACAAATCACGTTGAATCGCTCATACCCGTTGAGCTTTTCAATTGCCCAAAGCACTTTGTCGTGAACGCCACCCTCGTTGGACCAGCTCTTGCGCGTCTCGTCCGTTATCGATGCCTCGTGACCGTCCAGTGACAAACCGATTCCCACCTTGTGGTCGCGCAAAAAGGAAATGGCACTGTCGTCAAGCAGCGTGGCGTTGGTTTGAATACCAAAACTAAAATCGTTTCCAAACGCCTCAATCCCTTTAAACACCGCTTCCCTGTTGAGCATTGGTTCTGCCCCGTGAAAAATAACCTGAGGGCGTCTGCCTGCGGGAACGTATTGTCCAAGATACGTGCGTAGCCGGTCCAGGGCGTCCAGCAGCTGTTTAGTGCCCATGTGCGCGCCGCTGCGTCGCATATCTGTTGGAATGTAGCAGTAACTGCAATTGAGATTACACCGTTCGGTGGGATTGAAATACACCGCCGACGGAGTCAGACCAAAGCGCAGAGTCTCCATCTCTTTGGCAAAGGTCCTTTGTTTGTCCCTGTACTCCAGCATCAGTGAGCTGCCGTTGGAAAGCACATTGGCCAGTTGATCTTTTTTTACCAATGACCAGAACGCGGTGTCCGCCGCGAGCAGTCCCATGTACGTATCGTGACCAATATCCACGGGGACAAACGACGGTCCATTGCCGCTGTTGGCCATTTGCCCCCGGGATGACGCAGCGGTTTTTCTATTGGCAGACTCGCTCATCTGTCCTCTGTTTCGGTCAGAATGTAATGGGACAATCCGGTACCACTGGCATCGCAGCTTTTGCGAAAAGCGATAACATCGGGTGTATTCTCTTTGGGAAGGTCAAGGTCACTGGTCTGCTGACGTGTCTGTTCCTGGGATGTAGCGGTCATATCATCAATCTCCTTTGGTGCTGTAAAACCGCTGGAGTGGGTTTGACAGCACGCATTGCGTTTTTGTCAAAACCCTTTACCGTCAGGTCTGATGGATTACTGTTTCAGCACGTCTTCTGGCTTTCGGGTCAACCGAGGTGTCGCGCCTTCCCAACAGAAAGTTTCCCGTCAGTGGCTGGCCATTGGCCCTGCAGTCCTCGTTACCGATTACAGCGGTGGGTCCGCCACGGATTTTCACCGTGTTCCGTATTGCTGAAACTGTCGTTTCAATAATGTGAGGAATTTTCTACGGAAAAAAAACCGCAAGGTCAACCCTTTAGTGCCATTCTTCTTCACAGAAGTCCACTTCGGATTTACCAAAGCGGCACAACCGAATCTTCCACCCACTTTCCGGCATCCCCAACCCCGTCGCCATGCTCTTCCCCGTCGGCGGCGACACAAGGTGATTGTATTTATATACCCAAAAACGATTATCGCCGTCATTACAACGACAACCGAAGAAAAACAGTCAATACACATAAAACATCACATGAACTATAGAATATCCGCGTCATTCCCTGTGATTCAGAACATTGGAAATGCATCTGAAAACGCTGCTTCCACTTGATGCATGCCCGTCAAATTGTATAATTTTCCAATGGTGTATTTCAATTTCACAGCTCCAATTCCAACCGACGTGGAGGCGAAATAAAACGCGAGGGAATACCGCAGGATATTTTAAATGAAATCGTTGCAGAATCGTATCATGGTGACCATGGTAACGCTAACCGCGACAGCGCTGCTCGCTATCTCTTTTTTGGTTCAGAAGGATGTTTCCAATGTGGTGCGCCATTCGGAGCAAATCCATTCCAGACACATCCTGAACCAGGTTTATCGCCAAATATCCAACAATTATCAAAACGAAAAATTCTTTCGGGAAACCCTTTACCGTGAACGAAAGGAAACCCTGAAGAATTTCACTGACATGGCGCTTAAAATTGTGGAGAAAAACTATCTGAAATACAATTCCGGAGAACTCGGTCTTCAGGAAGCCATGGACCAGACGAAAGAAACTATTCGAGCCATGCGTTACGATAACGGCGCCGGCTACATTTGGATTCAGGACATCAGCCTGCCCGTCCCCTATATGCTGATGCATCCTGCCGTTCCCGGACTGGAAGGAAAAAAAGGGACAAACAGGCTCTATTACGACGCCACAGAAGACGGTTCCAACCTGCTGGCCCAGTTTGTTCTTCAAACCAACAATCCAAAACAATCGGCGTTTGTCGGATATCGATGGCCCAAACCAACCCCAAAGGGACTCAGCCAGGTACAGCCAAAAATGTCGCACGTGCGGCGTTTTGCCCCGTGGAGCTGGGTTATCGGTACAGGAATGTACACTGACGATATTGAAAGAATAACCAGAAACCATGATATAAAATTACGACATAAGCTGTTCGAGGAACTTGCTCGCATTCGCATTGTTGATTCGGGTTATTTTTATATTTTCGACGGACAGGGAACATTCGTCACTCATCCCGTCTTTCAGGGGCAAAACAAGATAAATTTACGGGATCCTCTGACCGGGAAGTACATATTGAAAGAGCTGCAAAAAATTGCCCATGATCCCCTTGGCAACAGCTATGAATACTCGTGGGTCAAACCCGGCCAATCCAAAGAAACGGTTTTTAAAAAAGTAGCCATGGTGCGCTACTTTAAACCGTTGGACTGGTATATTGGCATTTCACCGTACGTCGATGAACTGCTGGCGCCAGCCATACGGTTGCGTACTAAAATTCTGGTAAGTTCCATAGGATTTCTCGTTCTGGTCTTCGTGGTGGCCTGGTGGATGGCAAGAACCATCTCCACCCCAATATCTCTTTTGGCCAAAGCCACAAAAGACATTCAAAAACACGGCATTGGAAAGGTCCAGCTTCCAATAACAGGAACCATTGAAACCCAAATACTCGGCCACGGCCTGCAACGCCTGATGGAGGTGGTGCAGCAAAATCAGGAACGTATTCAGGCCATGTCAAACTACCTTGGTAATGTTATCGATTCCATGCCTTCCATGCTCATCGGCGTATCTCCTGATGGTCTGATTACACAATGGAATACAGAAGCAACAAAGGTTACCGGTATTGATAATAAGGATGCCATCGGCAACCCCCTCAATGAGGTGCTCCCCCGATTAAAGGAAGATATGGTTCTTGTCAGCAAAGCCATTTCCACAGGTCAGCAACAGAACGATAATAAACGCAGCTATTGGGTGAATGGCGAAACCCGCTACGAGGATCTCACTGTTTTCCCTGTTATGTCAGGTGAAGAAAAAGGAGCGGTCATACGGATTGATGACATTACTCAGCGGATACATATCGAACAAATGATGATACAAAATGAAAAAATGCTTTCTGTGGGTGGACTGGCCGCCGGCATGGCCCACGAAATCAATAACCCACTGGGCGGCATCCTTCAAAACATCTTCCTGATGCATCACCGCCTGTTCGACAAAAGTACCGCAGCCAATCAAAAAGTGGCAAAGGAAGCAAACATATCATTTGATGGCTTGCAGGAATATCTAACCAAACGAGACATATATAAAATGATTCAGCGAATCGAATCATCGGGGCAACGCGCCGCGATGATTGTGGACAACATACTCAGTTTTGCCCGCAAGGAAACCAGCGAAAAAAAACGCCACTCTCTGGCATCTCTCGTGGACAACTGTATTGAGCTATCCAGTGTGGATTATGACCTGAGGAGCAAGTTCGATTTTCGGCAAATTTCAATTAAAAGAGAGTATGCAGCCAATACCCCGGAGCTGCTGTGCGATTCCGGATCTATCCAACAGGTTGTATTGAACATCCTCCGAAATGGGAAAGAGGCGATGCATCATGCCGGAATTGAAGACCCCCGATTCATAATTCGTATTTTTCCTGTTTCGACGACGACACACAATAACAAACCAAAGATGGTACAACTTGAAATCCAGGATAATGGCCCTGGCATAAATGAAAAGGTTCAACAGCGAATCTTTGAGCCGTTCTTTACCACCAAAACCTCTATCCATGGAACCGGACTGGGACTCAGTGTGTCATACTTCATCATCACCGAAAATCATCATGGCGAAATGACGGTAAAAAGCGTTGTTGGCAAGGGTACAACCTTTATCATTCGGTTGCCCATCAACAGCTGAGTTCGTTCACGCGCCGCGATACGCCATTGCCGCCAGAACGTTAAATGGCTTCAACAATCACTTTATCTCTTTCGGGAGAATACATGAACATGCATCGGGACAGCGGAGTTTTCACCAGGAAGCTTCTGCCCAATATGATAATTCGGGTACCGGGAAACACGGTATTGGCAACGATAACCCGAAACTTTACGTTTTCGATACGCTCTTTGTTTTTGCTGGCCAGTAGCGATGAAATTTCGGTTCGCCGTTTCTGGAGTTGCCTGAGTTCCTCAAGCTCTTTTAAAATTTCCTGCTGCTCTGCTTCTGTTTTGCCTGACAAATCCGGATGGCAATCGTCACATCCCAGAATCCTGGACTTATGGGAAATGGCATCGATTATGTCGGCGCGTTCCTTATGCAGGGCTTTTTCTTCGTCCGTGCGTTGCCCCAGCTCAATAAGCGTATCCACTTCATTTTCGCTACCCACTTCTTTGGCCTCAAACATTTGAGCACACCGTATGGTTCCCCCTCTAACAATGCCTTTTCCTGTTTTTACAATCACGCTGTCCCCGGCTGTCACCATACAGTTATGCAGATTGTTGGCCACCACCACGTTGCCATCCGCATCAATTGCGGTGTTTTGAGCAAACTGAGTGTAAACGTTACCCTTTGCCCTGAGGTGAGATTCAATTGCCCCCTGTTTCAATTCGATGTCGCCACCACTCTCAATTGTCACCTCACGCACTGTTTTACCAACGATGACATTCCCCAATGCACTTACTTCGAATCCGGACCGCACGGTGCCTTTCACCAGCAAAGATCCTTCATCCATATGGATATTCCCGGTGTGGAAATCCACATCCCCCGAATGTTCAAACAGTTCGGTAATACTCAATACACCATGTGCGTACTGCACCATGCCGCTTTTCTGTGCCCGAATAATGCCGTTGTCATCCACGGTCACAAACTCGCCCACCTCAAATACCGGCCCCTTTCCCGCTTGTGCCGGCACCTGATTCCCGAATACATCGGTTCCGGGCCTGCCCTGCGTTGAGAAGACAAACCGCCCGAGTTCGTCTCCCTGCTGCACCGTCTCCACAAATCCACGCTCGTGGTAATCCACACGATTGTGCTCATCTTCTTCCCCGGCATAAATCCCGGTTTGCACCTTTAACTCCACGGTCCCGTTCTGACCGTGCACTGGAGGTGTGCCTCTTACTACTGTATCGTCCTGAAGAGAGGCCCCCGCTGCCACCTGCTGTATAATCGCATCCACCGTTTCGTTGGCAACGGCAACGGTCACCCCTTTTACCGTCAGTGCCTCGCGAATGAGCTGACCGGAAAGCGGACGCCCATCCCCCAGATGTCCATGCACATGCTGAATCTGGACCGACATTTTGTCGTCCGAAATGCTTAGGCGAATTTCCGCATCCAGATTTTTTACAGCGGCAAAGAAAAGACCTTCGCCCACCTGGTTCACTAAAATGTTACTCTCATCAACGCCAAACAATTTTCCGGCCTTTATGTGGGCGTCTTCGACCGATGTGGCCTCGATGGTTTCCTGAAACTTTTCCATATGCTGCGTCCTTCGTGCGGAATCGCCCTCCAATAAACAATATCGGTCTGTTACGGGAATACTTAAGGTTCAGGTCTGTCCACGATACAATCAACGAACAGCAATCAACGCAAAAGTTCGCTGATTTTATTGGCGAGGATGTCTCTGGGAATGGGTTTTTGCAGGAACTCGACGCCCTCTTTCAATACGCCGTGATGCGTGACCACGTTGGCCGTGTACGCCGACGTATACAATGTGGGAATCCCGGGCAGCATTCCTTCGATTATTTTTGACAATTCCGCCCCGTTCATCTCTGGCATCACCACATCGGTCATCAGCAGACGGATTCTGGTATCACCGGCGTTCGTCACATGGGCAATGGCTTCAGATGGCGAATTGGCCGGCAACACCTGGTAGTTCAGTTTTTCCAGGGTGATCTGATTCACCGCCAGCACCATGGCTTCATCCTCCACCAGTAAAACCACCTCACCGTTTCCTTTGGGCAATTGGCGCCTATTCTTTTCCGGCAAGGCTTCCGCGCCCTTGAAATGCCGCGTCAGATAAATTTTAAACGTGGTTCCCTGGCCCGGTTCGCTGTATACGTTGATGAACCCGTCGTTCTGTTTCACGATCCCAAACACGGTGGCCAGTCCAAGACCGGTACCCTCGCCTTTTGGCTTGGTGGTAAAAAACGGTTCAAAAATCTGTTGCTGAATCTCCGCATCCATGCCGCACCCATCGTCACTGACTGCGAGCATCACGTAATCGCCGGGGACAAATCCCGGATTCATGGCGCAGTAGGCGCGATCGAACGACACATTTCGTGTTTCGATAGTAATATGCCCCACACCCGTAATGGCATCCCGTGCGTTCACACATAGATTGGCCATAATCTGTTCCAGTTGCGAAGGATCCATTTTTACCGTTCCGGGAGTGTCTACGGGCAGCCACGCTAAATCAATATGCTCGCCAATCAATCGATTGAGCATTTTCAACATCTTGGCGATTACCTCATTGAGGTTGAGATAGACAGGCTTCATTGGCTGTCGCCTCGCAAATGCCAGCAATTGCTGAATCAGCTCTGCCGACCGCTCCGCCGCGTGCTGCACTTCTTTGAGCGAGTGATATGTCTCAGCATCCAGATGCACCTGTTCCAGTATGAGATCCGTTCGGCCCAGAATAACGCTGAGCATATTGTTAAAATCATGGGCAACTCCGCCCGCCAGACGCCCCACTGTTTCCATTCGCTGCGCCTGGTGGTACTTCTTTTGCAACACCAGATTCTCTTCTTCCTGCAGTTTTCTTTCGGTAATATCCCATACGGTGCCAATGGAGCGCAGTGGTTTGCCACGGATGTCCAGAAAGGTTTCACCCTTCTCCTGAACATATCGAATACTTCCATCTGCTGTCAGCAACCGATGAGACACCTCGTAGGGAGTATTCTTTCTTACGGAGCTGCTATATGCATCGTGCACAAGCTGCCGATCGTCTGGGTGCACCACCTCCAGAAACGCCTCATAAGTGGCTTCAAACCTATCGGGGTCAATTCCGAAAATGTTATAAATTTCATCGGACCAGTACAGCTGGTCGTGTTCCAAATCCAGTTCCCAGGAGCCAATTCGCGCCAGTCGCTGCGATTCTTTCAAACGTGTTTCACTCTTGTGCAATGCTCTTTCCACATACTTGCGTTCGGTAATACGCTCAAGTACAGCAGTAGCGCCCAGGATTTCTCCGGTTGCTTTTTGAACGGGATATACGTTGAAAGAATATCGGTTATGTCCTTCCGGCTGATGGGCAACGGTCATTTCGGTGTGCACGGGAGAATTTGAATCCATTGCGTCGGCCACCGGGCATGGATAATGGTCAATGGAAATGCCGGCCACATCCACAGGAGACGTTCCTGCCAGCTCATCCGCCGCGACACCCAATACGTCTGCATAGCTGCGATTCACCCACTTGATGTGCCGGTGACAATCGAAAAAAGCAATACCCAGAGGCAATGAATCCAGCCAGAATGGGCTCATTGCCCACACAGCCTCATCCGAGGCCAACTCCGATATTAGCGGTTTCATATCCATGTCACAGCCCATCGGCAAATTCTCATTCGCCACTATTCGACGACAGATAAAATCCTGTCACTTAATACTTTTGATGTTCAACTAATTTAAGAATAGCATCATCAACGTCATTGACACCTATATTTTTTTATCAGTTTTAGTTTTATTACTTTAACAAAAACTATGCCCCCATCGGCTTCCGTTCACATTCAACACTTGATAAAACCACATCATTTTAGCCAGTTGCCCGATACACTGCAGGAGATCGCATTAAACAATTTCGTTGATGCCTCACGCCGCTGGGCACCCATCAAAAAGGGGGGTATATTTCCTTACAGTTTTAATGAAAGTGAATTTTTTTCATCATGACCAAGGAGGATTCCATGAAAATCAGTGCGGTAACCGTAACGGTGAAGGATGAGTTCGTTGAAGATTTCATTGAAGCCAGCCTGACTCACCAGAAAAATACCACCCTCGAAAAAGGCAATCTTCGATTTGATTTTCTTCAGTCCAAATCCGAACCCAACATGTTCCTTTTTTACGAAGTTTATCAATCAGACTCGGACATCGAAAAGCATCGTCAGGCAGACTCCTATAAAATCTGGCGACAAACCGTGGATGAATGGATGGCCATCCCCAGAAAAGGTATCCGCTATCGACCACTTGCGCCAATTCACAGCGCGGCGTACCGATACCCGGATTGGATGGTGCATTCAGAAGAGTGACAGCATCGATTGCTGACGTAACCCATAACCCCTTTCTTGAGGAGGTATCGCATGGACACGGAACTAACCAACAAACTCTCCAACGAACTGCGCGAACTGGGCGGATTGGTAAACTCACAGCTGGGTTACCCGGACGTTCATCCCGCAATCAGGGACAGCAATATCTGTTCCAAACTTACAGAAAAAACAATTCAGGTGGTGGACTTTCTGGTAAATGCGCCCCACGCTCCCGCCAAAATTGTAGCTCAGAAAATGGGCATGAGCCGGGAGGAAATTAAACTGGCCTACAAATTAATTCAGGCCAGTCCCGAATTAACTGAGCGATTCCGCAGTTCGCCCAATAACGATTATCTGAATATTGTGAGGCACTATTTCAATACCGAGATGTATGTGGTGGTCTTTTTTGTGGGGATGTCATGTCCAGGAAGGTGTATTTACTGTCCCAATGTAACTGTCCGTCCTGACGGTTCCAGATTTCTTTCGGTATATCGTGGCAGAAAAGATACTATTCCTGGCGCAAAAACCATTGCTCGGGTGTTTGATGATCTTGATTCCATTCGTCTCGGTGGTGTGCTCCCCCTGGTTAAAATATCAGGCGGTCTGGAACCACTAACCGATCCGGAAACCATGTCATTGATACTCGATGAGGCGGAGGAAAAAGGGATTCGCGTAAAACTCTTTACCAATGGTCTCCTGCTCAACACGCCTGAACGTCGCCGCCTCGCATTGCGCGCATCCGATATTCGCATCAGCCTGAATGTCCTTGATGAACACAAATACGATCACATTATGTTTGGTAAACAAAACGCAACCGGAGAATACAGTTTAACAACAGTATTATCAAATATTGGCCACATGGTGAATGAAAGAGACCGACTAGGGCTCAACTCCAAAATCGGACTCAACACCATCGTTTTAGAGGAAAACCATAAGGACATCGTCGCGTTCACAGGACTGGCAAAGAATCTGGGACTCGATTTCATCGATTTCAAACCAAACTACTTTCAACAGTACTCCCCCGAAACACAGGCGGCTGTCTGCGACACAATCACCCGGCTGCATCACGATTGGACGCGATACCATCCCGATCTTTTCTTTGCGGGCTCACTCTTTAAAGAAAACGTCTTCTGGACACACCGGGAAGGCGTGTGTCACCCCCACAAACAGGCCCGATTTAAAATGTTCATTACGCCCTTTGGAAAATGCAGCCCGGTCCACCACGGCGCATTCCCATCCAGTGACAGAGAAGTAGACGAGCGCTACACGGTGGGACAACTTCTCCCCAGCCACGGACTAATAGACGTTCTCAACGAACTGCAGCCGTTGCCAGACATCGAGTTCGACAAACTCAATCCCTTTGAACACATGCTTGCGCTGGAGATTGACCGGGAAGAACAGGATCTCTCGTGGGGCATTCCACCTGATTACAACCCCTACAACTTCCCCATGGCCACCTCGGTCCCTCCGGACTTTCCAGCCAATCCAGTGCTAAAACAAATCGTTACCATTCGCGGTTAAATTCGATACAGCGGAATAATAGGGCTCTATCCGAATCTCTCAACCCAAATCCTTAATGAATTCAGCATGAAAGTGTCGGCCCACACCGTTTTCTCTAAGTAGCTTTTGGCGCGGAAATATGGTCATCAGGAATATCCAATCCAGAGATACTACTAACCTTCAAGGATATTCCCACTAACCAGAAGCAAAACTATCTCTAAATTCTAAGAACTCAAGGGATTAAAATCTGCACAGGCAAAATGTTGCATCCACCGGTAATTCTCACGATTTTGCAGCAATTCTGTTAATCAATCGTGAATCACAACGCGGGTGCCGGGATTTTGTGCGGTGGCGAAGACGCCGTGCATTCCTTCGTTTAAGTGGGGACCAGTCCAGAAAAACAGGCGTCTAGCGTCTGCCGGCGAAAGATTGATGCACCCATGAGAGCGAACGCGGCCAAACCGGTCATGCCAGAACGCGGCATGGAGTGCAAAGCCCTCTTCAAAATATTGTGTCCAGGGGACATCTTCAATGGAGTACGAGTCTTCACCCGCATCCGGATCGTCCATGGTGATGGAGACATGCTTGTTGTATATACGAAACTCGCCTTTGGGGGTTTCATATCCGTCTCGACCCGAGGAAATCAATGTGGCAAAAACCGGTGTCGCGCCTTCGTAGGCCACCAGTGTCTGTTCGGTCAGATTCACATCCACCCAACGTTCATCTTCCCCCACGCCGCTGGGGGGCGTTACCAAAGATGCGATTCCCACAGCTCTTTTAAAAATGAACTTCCCATTTGCCACCTCCACGTATTCCCTGTTGTTTCGCTGAATTTTTCCCCGAATCAAAAATGCGTCATAGCGCTTCACGGGACCTCCGTTTTTCAACGGTCCATTCGACGCCTCCTGTGTCAGCAATCGCACGCCGTCACTGACAACAAACGCCAAAGGAAGCTTCATTTGCCTGCTCAGCAAAACGCCTTCAAATTTGGAAGGATTCGCCGGATACAGTTCCGCCGCATCGATATAACGACCACGAATGGTTTGCTGCCAATTGGCGCCATCCACATTCAGCGTGTTGTTCACGCTGACAAAATACCCCTTATTCATTCGCAAATGCACATATGGCGGCATCTTCAGCGGGTCGTCGTCCGATTCTTCCGGCCCTTCAGCCGTATCCACCTGTAAAGGTGCGTCAGTCAATTCCGCCGACTCATCAGCAGCTTCGTCAGTCTCACTATCCATTTCTGCGCGTTCAGCCGGAGATGCCAGCGACTTCGCGTTATCGAGTGCCTTTTGCAGTTGGTTGTCTTTGCTTAAATCAGCGTTTTGTGAATCGTCTTCTTTTTTTTCATCCGCCCTATCCGTAGGCCCCGCTTCGTTTCTTTTCGTCTGCCCTTCGAACACCGCTTTGGCATGAGCCAACTCCGTCGCGTCCGGGATTTTCCAGAATTCCGCCACGCCGTTGCGCTTGATGTACCGATAATCATAGGGCAGCGCTTCGTTCAGTCGGGCGTCCCTGGGAGCGGGTTCAAACGACACAGGCTCCTTTGCCACATTGAACCCCTTGCCGTCACAGATAAATCCCCCGCCGCGAATCTCATGCCAACCTCGGGCACAACTCTTTGTGGAGACCCTCCTGGAAACGCTAAATGTCGTTCCCCGTCGTGCATATGCCAGAACCCTGGCATCCAGTTCGGGTTTTTCCAAAATCTGAGAATGAAAGTGATATGCCACGGCGTGCATTGGATACTGGTCTTCAATTACGGCTTCGGAAGAAGCCTCTGGTTCTTCCAGTTCTTCGCCTGCCGCCTCTATCGTTCGCTCTTCGTTCGGTTCCCCCGCCTCTTCCAATTCCGCTTCACTGGGTTTGGCAAGTTGAGCGTTTTCCAGCAGTTCCGATTCATTTACAATCGTGGGATCGGCTTGCCGACCGTTTCCAACATCCACCTTCGCTGGGACTGTCTTCAACGGTTCCAGCGGTGACGACGCGTCATCGCCCATGCATTGCCAGACCCCCAGCGCCCCCAGTGCGACAAAAACCACGGGCAATACCGCAGCCTGTACCCGCGACGATTTCGCCCTGCCGTTTTTTCGTTTGCGTCCATTGGAAGCGGGCGATTTTACACGTTTATTCTCCCGCCGAACCTTCTTTACCATGTGATTCTCCTTCGTCACTTCACATTCCGACAATGTGTGTTTCAAATAGCAATGTCCAGAAAAGTGACCAAATCCCCAACGCACGACATAACATGTCCATTTCGACCCTGAAAAGCACCACTACTTTTCAGGTCAGCCACCCATCCGAAACCAGGGGATTGAAAATAAAAGGTGTTCGGAAAGGCGCTGTGGCCTTTCCACTGGGATCGTTCTACTTTATTTCTTCGCTGACGGCATCGTCCAAATCGCTCTCGTCCTCAGATTCGCTGCTATCCTGCACGGCTTCCTGCTCTAAATCTTCCGCGTCATTGGTATCTTCATCCAGGTTCCCGTCTTCGGGCGACGGTTGCTGCTGCAAGGATTGATATTCCTCAAGTAATACTTTTCCCCGTTCTAAATCTTCTGCAAGTATCCGAAACAAAACAGGATTTGCAGCCCTGGGAATAAGCTGCGACATAAATCCGGCGCCCGACCGATTTACGACCTGGAACTCCACATCACCATCTTCGAGAAATGCAGCCAGCAGATCCGCTTGAACCGGGTCACTAACCCTCGTCAATTCCACATATTCAGACTGTTCGGTCATTCATGCCTCCTCAGGTTGGTTATCAGTAATAGGGTAGCGCAGAAATTAATAAACGCCACACCCGACATCCGATATTTTATTTCTTCTGCCACGGCAAAAGAAAGGTTTTGGAATGGTGATTGATTTTGGGGCAATTTACTGGTAATTGAAGCAAAAAATCTCGGTCCGAAGGAGGCACCATGGGTATTTTAAAGGATAACATTTTGGACGAATCAAAAAAACCTTCTGTAATACAAGACTGTGTACAACTGGTAGACGCTGAAGTGGCCGCAAAAAAAGGCGTCACGGGCATGATGATTAAAAGCAGCTACAAAGTGTTCAAGGCCATCAAACCCACAATTGTTAAAGACGCCGTAGAAACACTGTTGGACGATTTCGCAAAGAGACTGGATGAGCAATACGAAAAGTATCAGGCTGCCGTTCCCGATAAATCCCAGCCGTTCGACAAATGGGCAACGTCACGGGACAGAGAAATTGCCGACCAGCTGCTGGGAGTTACAGACGACATTATCGCGCGCAGCGACAAAGGCGCTATCAAAAAGATTTACAGTGGCCTGCGTGGTGTTGCCGAGAAAAATGTGGCTGCAGCCGTTCCCGCCATTGGCAAACTGGTAATGAAATACGCCGGATAAGCGCGTCACTTTTTCACTTCACCAAACGCATTTCAGCGTTAAATGCCGTCCTTGCCCCCCTGGATGTCAATTCCTTTTATTATACGCGCGACGACAGCGCTTTTCTGAACACGTCGACACATGGTTGAAATTTTACTCTTTTCGTGTTTAGTCTTGCGGTTGCGTACAGTAATGCGCTGGAAAGCAGACGGAAATGACACGACCTGTAAAAACAGTACTGACAACCACGGTTTCGCTGCTCCTGCTGATATGTGGGTTTGCTGCACTGGCCGGCAAATGGCCCTGGCAGCGACGCATCGGAAAAGATGTTGAAATTCATCACAAGCGGCAACATGAGAACCGCGTCCTTCCGGAGATGTGGCCCGACGAGCCCGCTACCCCCGCCACAATTGATGAAGCTGGATTTGTCACCGCTCTGCGGCAAATCTGTGGTGAAAAGCGCCTTGGTCCGGAACGGGGCCAAAAGTTCGGCGCAGCTATCCTGCTATACGCGCGATTGTTTAAAGTCGATCCCTTTCTTGTTGGCGGCCTGATTTACGACCAATCCCGGTGTCTGCCCAAACAACCGGACAACGAAAACCGTTTATATGGCCTTAGCCGAATCGACGTGGCCATGCATGCGCCGCATGTGCGTGACAAAAAATACAATTACTGGATTCGCGAAAACAACCAATGGAAAAAAAAATCACTCGCGGTTGAAAAGTATCCGTTCAACCTGTGGAAGGCGGCCAATCCCATTTCAAATATTTATTGGACTGCAGCTATTTTACGGGTGTTTAAAGAACAACACGCCGATTTGGCAGACGCATTCGCAGACGGATTTGAACACGCGCAGTACAGGCACTATGTGTCTCACTGGTTTTTCGGGGATAACGTGCAGAGTTCCGAACCCGAAGATCGCGTGTTGACTGCACGGCGCCGATTGCTCCAATATTATCACGGGGGGCAAATCACTGCGGCCGGTGAGTACGGTGGCTTGCCGCTGGTCTCCCCGCTGGATGGGGTACCGCGCATGGTGCTCGATGAATTTGGCCGGTGGCGCGGAAAACGTCGAACCGGATACAAACACAACGGCGTGGACCTGGTGGCAGAACTCGATGAACCGATTCGCGCCGTGGCCGATGGCAAGACCGTTTTTGTGGGGGTGGATATGCCCAACGCCGGTTCCAAACGCCTGACAGGGGAAGAGGCCACGCGATTTGATCCGCGAAAAATGGGGGCCGGCGGGCGATATGTGGCCATTAATCATGGCAATGGTCTGCGTTCGTATTATATGCATATGGATACCATCGTTGTGGATGATTGGAGCGATGTGAAAGCCGGTGATATCATCGGCACGGTGGGCCGCAGCGGGTCCACCGAATCCGGACCGCACCTGCATCTGGAGTTCCGAACCGACAGCGGGCGAGAAGATCCCGCGCAATTCATGCAAAAAGTGCTGATAGACCCCAAACGCTGGCGAGACATGCGGCGTTCGGTGGCGTCGCAGTAAACCAGCAGTTCCATCCAGCCGGCCATTCGCTTCCAGGGGACGCCACTTTGGGGAAACTGTTTTTCCTGCGTTTTCGCTTGATGACTCTCTTTTTGAAGGATAGTTAGAGACTTTTTACAACAGGAGTTATCGAGCGAATGACCTTTTATATGGATCCACATATTCTTGAAGACGAAACATCTGCAGTGGCGCGCTTACTGAGGTATGTGTCCATCGAGACCACTTCCAATCCCCAAAACAGCGCCTCGCCGTCCAGTGACGGACAACGTACTTTTGGTGAGTTGCTGGTAACGGAACTGCAAACGCTTGGCCTGAAAGACGCGAAAATCGACGCCAATGGTTATGTGACAGCCTCCCGGCATGGCGCGGGCACAGCCACGATTGGACTGATCGCCCACATGGACACATCCGACGCCTTCAGCGGAAAAAATGTGCAACCGGTTGTGCACCGAAACTACAGCGGTGAGACAATTCAGCTGAAAAATGAAGTGACCATTTCTCCTGATGATGACAAGTGGCTAAACCAGTGCCTGGGCCACACGATCATTACCGCGGATGGAACAACCCTGCTGGGTGCGGACGACAAGGCGGGCGTTGCCATTATCATGGGGGTGCTGGAGTTCCTTCAGAAACATCCGGACGTGACACATCCCACGCTGCGCATCTGTTTTACACCGGACGAAGAAATTGGACGCGGTACAGCGCATTTTCCCACGTCGGATTTTGGAGCGGACTTCGCCATTACGGTGGATGGCACATTTGTGGGCGAATTGAATTTCGAAACGTTTGAAGCACACAGCATGGATGTCACATTTGAAGGGGTGTCCGTTCATCCGGGATATGCCAAAGGGGTAATGGTCAATGCGCTGCGCCATATGGGTGCATTTCTGGAAAAGCTCCCAAAAGCGCAAAGTCCGGAACAGACCGCAGATCGGGAAGGCTTCATTCATCCGGTCAGCGTCACCGGCGACGCCGCTCGCTGCAGCGTTCACTTGATTATTCGGGATTTCACAGAGGCCGGGGCAAAATCGCTGTGTGCCACTGTCGATCAGTTGGTGCAATGCGCAGGAGACGCGGAACCCGGACTGAAAGTCACATCTCACACAGAGTTCAATTATCCCAATATGATGAAGTATATGGAAGCGCATCAAGTCCTTGTCACCAACCTTGAAGTTGCGGTACAAAAGGCTGGAATTTCACCGTCCATTGTGCCTATTCGCGGAGGTACGGACGGGGCGAACTTATGCAGGAAAGGACTGTTGACCCCCAATCTTTTTACCGGAGCAGTCAATTTGCACGGTCCCAAAGAATGGGTGTCCGTAACCAATATGGGATATTCATTCTGCGCTATTCTCAATCTCCTTCGGTTGTATGCCGGCGAAACGCCGCATGGGAGTATTGATGACTAAACAGTCGCAACAACCCACACCGACCACGGTGGTTCCAGCCGATGCCCCTTCGGAGAGCACGCCTGCGGTTTCTGACCAAACCGAGACATCCCTGCAGGAAAAGGTGGATGCCATTTCGGTTCCCCCGGGTGAGAATCTGATTGGCACTGTGGTGGACGAAAAGTATGAACTGGTGCAGTTGCTGGGCGAAGGGGGAATGGGGCATGTGTATCGCGCGCGTCATGTCCTGATGGGCAAGGAATTCGCGGTGAAGATGATTCACGCGGAACTGGCCCATGTGAATGAAATTGCCAAACGATTCCAGCGGGAAGCCAAATCCTCCAGTCTGCTGCAGCATCCCAATTGTATTACGGTGACCGATTTTGGCGCCTGCGGTGAAGGCAAAGATCAGCGGCTCTACCTGGTCATGGAATTGCTGGTGGGTGAAGATTTGGATGAGCGGCTCAGTCGTGAAAAAAAGATTGCTCCCAAAAAAGCGGTTGAAATAGCCACGCAAATCCTCAAAGGCCTTGGTCATGCCCACGAACAGGGTGTGATTCATCGGGACCTGAAACCGGAGAATATTTATCTCATTCCCAGTGAAGGGGGCGAGGAACTGGTGAAAATACTGGACTTCGGCATCGCCAAGATGGCCGACAGCCAGAGCGACACAGATAAACTGACCAAAACCGGCGTGGTGTTCGGAACCCCCAAGTATCTCTCTCCGGAGCAGGCATTGGGGGACAAAATCGATCGCCGTTCCGATTTGTATGCGGTGGGGGTTATTCTGTTTGAGATGCTCACAGGCGAACCCCCTTTTGCGGGCCGAACGGCAATGGATGTGATGTCCGCGCATCTCACTGCAGCGCCGCCAAAACTCATCCGGTACGGCAGCTTTCCCCGCGGAATGCAGCGCATCATTCAAAAAGCAATGGCCAAAAAGCCGCAACATCGATTTGCCAGTGCGCAAAAATTTATCGCGGCGCTTGAAACCATCGACTACAGCAAAGAATCGCAGCCAACATTGGTCACCAGTCATGTGGCGCGCCAGAGTCTGATGGTAAAAGTCAAAGATGCGCTTCGGCAATCAGCGGTGAAACTGGCAGCGGTGTTGGTTTTACTTGGCGCCGGTGCAATTGTGGCCGGACATTTCCTGTTATCTGAACCGCCAAAAAAACGGACCACTGCCCCGGTTGCCAAACCCATCGTGACCAAACCTGATATGCCAAAAGTATCACCGGAAGAAGAACAGTCCAAAAAAATGGCGGCGCTCCTCGCTGATGCCACCGTCGCCCTGGACGCCGATGAATTCAGGAAAGCGGAAATCGCCTGTCGCAAGGCATTGCTGCTGGACGGGCAAAATCAGCAGGCCAAAATGCTTTTGGGGCATGTACTGATTGAATCCGGCAGACAGGTGGACGGCGTGTATCAGTATCAGCAGGTGATTGATTCAGATACCGAAAGCGGTAAAAATGATCGACTGCGGGCCAATTTGTTCGAAGGGCTGCAGTGGGATTCCATTCGCAAAAAGGCCGCAATGATGCTGGCCGAATATGGCACAGCGGAAGACCTGGCCCGATTATCCGAATTGGCCAGCTCCGCGCTGACTGCCGGAGATGTGAGGCGCGACGTCCGCCTCGCACTGGAGCGGTTGAATAAAACAGCTAACGTGGATTGGATAAGCAGCCTGCAGGCGGATTTCAGAGAATTGAAAAGCTGCAAAGAGCGCAACGCCATTATCGCGCAGATGTTGCAGACAGGAACCCCGGAATTCATTCCATTTTTGGAGAAATTCGAGATTCGGCAAAAACGAAAAACCCAAAAGCCGCATCCCAATGCATGTCTGCAGGCCAACTTGAAATATGCCCTTCGAATGCTCAAAAAACAGGAACCTGACACCTCCGAAAAGCCAATCGGAAAAGAGAGTGACGAACAATGATTCTCAACGGCATTAAACTGCTGATTCACCCCAAAAACGCGTGGGACAAGTATCTCGCGGAACAGGGCGGACACGCCCCCAACCTGATTGCCGCAGCTTTCACCGCTGCAACCATTCCCGCAGCCTTTGTGGTGACGGGCCACCTGCTGAGTGCCAGGCTGGGATACGCCGAAAACACCGCTGCCATTCAGCGGGCAGCCATTGGATTTGTGTCGATTTGTATTGGGGCGCTGGTGATGATTCCGGCTCTGGCATTGCTGCTTCTGCGCATCGGAAACGCCGCCCGCATCGACATGACTGCGGAAAAGGCATCCGCGGCGGCCATGGCGCTGGTATGGTCCACCTGGGTGTGTGGCATCGTGATGGTTGTGCCCCCGTTGTTGAACCTGCGTCCCGAATACGGTGAATTCGCGTGGACGACCATTTCCCTGATGGTGGCCTGGCGCGTGATCAGCCAGACAGTGGGCAATGGTCTGAATGTCAGCCGCAGGTGGCAAAGCAGGTTTAAAGTGGAATCCATGCTGGCCTTTGCCATTTTGTTCATATCGATTCCCGTTTTGCCACCGCTGGTAATGCGAATGCTGGTGGGCGTCACCGGTCAGATTGTTTACGGCGCGCCACCGGAACTGGAGTGGCCACATCCGCCCACTCCAAACTGGTAATCATGCTGGATCTCCATACCCACTCCAGCGCTTCAGACGGCACCCTGTCCCCAAAAGAACTGGTTCAACTGGCAAAAAAGATAAAACTGCGAGCCGTAGGGCTGTGCGACCACGATACCACCGGCGGATTGGATGAGGCCATGCGAACCGCCCGGCAGATTGACCAACTGCTGATTCCGGGTGTGGAGTTGTCGGCCAATTGTCGCCGGACCACGGTACACATCGTGGGACTCTGCATTCATCATGAATGCGAACCGTTGCAGCGGCTTCTCGAACAAACCAGACGTATGCGCGATGAGCGTAATCCCCGAATTATTGCAGCGTTGCAGCAGGAGGGCATCGACATATCCATGGATGATGTGACTCAGCTGGCCGTCGGTAATGCAGTTGGCAGACCCCATTTCGCAGCTGCTCTGATACAAAAAGGAGTGGTAAAGACCGCTGTTCAGGCGTTCGATACATACCTTGGGGCCAATGGCCGTGCGTATGTTGCCAGGGAACGTCTGGATGCCAAAGATGCCATCCAGATCATTCGGACTGCGGGTGGTGTTCCCATACTCGCCCACCCGCATCAAACCGGGCTGGCGGAGGATGCACTGCTCAAACTGGTGGGTCAAATGAAAGAACAGGGACTTTTGGGGATTGAAGTGTTTTGTTCCGGATACACCAGCAGTATGAGCGCACAATATACACGAGTCGCCAGGCGTCATGGTCTGGTTCGCAGTGGCGGTTCCGATTTTCACGGGGCAGCCAAACCCAACATCCGTTTGGGTCGCGGCATCGGAAATCTGTACGTTCGCGATGATTTGCTGGAACCCATCCTGGCTCTGGCAAAATAAAATCCAAATTCTTTTCAATCAAAAGAAGTACGTCGTTACAACATCTGCACCATTTTCAACCGGACATTTAATTATCCCGACTTGACACATTTTCCATGTTTTGTACCATGTATTTATTCAGATCAGTATTAACGACGGTTCCATCAGCCCACAGGAGGTCTCAATGACGACGATTGGTAGCGAAGAGGCGTACGAGCGATGCTACGATGCCTTCATGGCCATAAAGGCAGACAAAGTGGTGAACTGCAACATTCCCACAGATATTGCTGTGGCCGATGCGAGGGAACTGGCGCTTTGCGCTCTGGACGATCGGGTGGCGCTGATGGGGGCTGGTATCGATGCCGACGCGGTTGATACACTTGCCGATCGCGCCGGGGCGTTCAGCTGTGCCGCAGCCCGGTATGAAGCCGTCCTGAACAGCGATCCGGTCACCTCTGAAAAATGGTGTTCTCTGCAGTCTGTGGCGTATGAAATCCAACGCTACCTCATCCGGTATTTGAGTTTTGCCTACCGCAGAGATCGCAGCCTCTACACCAAAGTGGCCATCATTCGCAACGGGATGGGCCCCAAAGACATGGTAATGGACTTACTGGCCCTGGCGCTGTTGGCCGAAGCAAACCCGGCCCCGCTGCGGCGTATTCCGGCGTTTGATTTCGAAAAACTCAAGGAAGCTAAAAAGCTGCACAATGCCATGAGCGAGCTGTTGGCCATCGCCAGCATCGATCCGGGGATGCTCGATGTCACGCAGGAAGTCATGAATCGATCTTATACCTATTACAGAGTTGCCGCCGATGAGGTGAAGGAATATGGACGATTCGTTTTTGGCGGGACCAGACGCGCCGAACACTATGCCCAGGATTCCATCGTCACCAACACCCGCAAACGCGCGCGACTCGCTGTTGTAAATGACCACAACGAAACCGAAGCCGTGTAATTTATTCATCGAGCAGGGACAACATGATGCCGTTTGAAACCGAATTTCAATGGAGTAGATGGCATCATTGCGATCTCCAAAACCGGAAACTATTAAAAATAAACGCGCCTTCCGTTTTTTTTTTAAACGCCATATCCAGCTGCCCGTAAAAAAAAACGTTTATCCTTTCTATCTGCGAAAACATGATATATCTGAGTTCGAAAAGACTTTGCTTTTGTTTTGGGGAAATTTAAAGGATGCTTGTAAATTATGAATTTATTTGCACGAATCAGTAACATCTGGAATTCAAGTGAACTACCTCACGCATTTAGGCGATTTTATCCGCTGGCGCTTTTCGCTGTCGCCGTTATCTCACTGCTCTGGTATCTGGGAGAGGAGTCATGGATACTTAAACACATCTACCTCATCTTCACACTTTCCAGCGCAGCGCTCCTTATAGAAATATTCCTGCCACTTCTCTATGGAAAGAGGGAAAATCGCTCAAAAAATCACCGAATTTCCGGCATCATTTGGGAGTGCATCCCGCCTGTGGTGATCATGGTCGTTGTCAGCATTGTATTTCGCGATATCTTCAAAGGTGAAATTCCCTACTCCTACGACCATCCCATTCAGATTTTGAACGGCTGGATTATGTCCGACAAACTTCTGGCAACCGACCGGCTATCCGGGTGGGTACACGACAGGGGGCTGGGATTTCCTGCGGGAACACTTTATCCACAGGGCGCCTATTACCTGATGTCATTTGTCAAATGGATTCTGCCGGCCGATATGAGCTGGGACCGTGTATATGCATACTCTTTTCTTCTCTCCATGTTTATCTGGCACAACACCGTGTATGGCGCCGGCCGACTCATCAAAAACCGAACCACCGGTCTTATTGCCGGCCTGTTGGCAGTGGTGGATCCGGGCGCATATTTTCAGGGAGGAAATAATTTCGCGGTATACTGGGGGGTATGGCCGTCATGTGTGGCCGGTGGTCTATGTCTGTTTGGCGCAGCCCTCTTTTATCGCGCCATCAGTCGCAACAGCGTTTACAGTTTCATCTCAGCGGCGATAGTCTCTGGCTGGGCGATTACATTTCATCCCGTTGCCCTAATCTATCTGATGGTCTCTTTTGGCCTGGCCACCGTACACGTCATTATTGTTTTCGCATGGGAAAAGCCATGGAAAATCACGCTGAAGGCGGCAGCGCTGGGGGCAATGACGGTAGGCGTGGCGGCAGTATGGCTACTGCCATTCCTTGCCTACAAAGAATACTCTGAGCCACTGCAATCCGGGTTGGCTGACTTCGAAAAGCTGGTGGCGAATTTTCTCTCATTAACGTTCTATCCCAACATGTGGGCACTGGTGTTTGCCACCTCCATCCTGGGCGCCATTCTGGCATACATTGAACGGCGACCGCTAATGATATTCTTTGTGCTTTTAAGCGCTGTCTTTACACTGATGTCGAGTTCCCTTATCAGCGAACACGTATGGGTACCGCTGGAACTTGATACATTTATACGAAGATTGCAGCCAAGTCGATTTTACCTCTTCATCCGACCCATTTCGTTGCTGGCGGCCGGCTATGCCGTCAGTTATTTGCTCGATCTTTACGTTCGTCATGATGCCTCCCGACGTCCCCCTGGAAACCGTTTCCCAGGCTGGCGCAATTATGCGAATCTGCTGCTCACCACTTCCGTATTTGCAGTATTTGTCGTGCCAGGGGTTACCGAAGCCTTCAAGAAATATGTGGAACCGGCCACTCACTGGAGCCGACTGCCAGACACATGGGAAGATTACCGCAAAGTGGCGGCATTTTTAAAGGAACAACCCACGCCCCCACTGGGTATCATTCGCGCCATGTGGGACCGTCGCTGCAATTCAAATGTTCATCATTGCTACGAAGACAGCACCGTATATTCGACTGTTCCCCAATATTTCCCAGCCCACCACAGTGGCGCTACGTTCAATGGATTTTTCGCACCCCGCAGCCCCCAAAGGCCTGATTCACCAGTGGCCAATTTAAATACCAATCTGGCCAGCCGAAGAATGGGAAATGTGAAATACATTGTTACCGATAGAGCTGCGGTTCCCGGTGCGGCAAAGAAAATTTTTTCTTCAGGCAAACTCAACGTCTTTGTTGACGACGCTGTTCAGGCAGACCGACCATTCGCAATTGAGGGTGGCGCAAACGCCAGGCTGGTGGATTTCGAGGATGAATATATTGCAATTGACATTGAAGATGTGCAACCCAAATCCCGACTGGTATTGCATGTATTCGAGTTCTGCAATTGGCATGCATTCCTCAACGGAAAAGAAATTCCAATCAAAATTTACAATAAAAAAACCATCAAGCGACTGATGCGTGTCGATATACCTGAAAATGGTCTGTTGGAATTTAAATACATCCATGGCACACCAGAGCGTTTGAGTCCGTGGATTACTTTTGTAACCCTCCTGATTTGCATCGTGATTCCCTTCAGGCGGCGAATATCACCGGCTCAAATACGCAAGCTGGTATGCCGAATAGCCCCAAAACGTTCTTCTCATCCAGATGTGAATGCCACTGATTTTCCAGAGGCAACACCCCCCGTTCAAATGGGCGTCCCCGTCAGAACAACAGCCGGGCGACCATTTCATCGCAACTGTCGACGAATGAATCCGAGAAGGAACCGATACACCCGGTCTGGAAGGAATTGCCAACACCGGCATTCCATCTGTTCCAGAGGCCATCGGCCCCGACGGCGTCGAGGTGCGGTTCGCGGCGCCGGCCGACGCGGCTATTGGACTTCCAAAGGTTGCATTTAACAGAACAACCGGTTTATGATTGCGGGGTTATGGAACAGGTTCCCCATGCGATAATAGTCTCTCCCGATGCGCGAACATCGCGATATCTATCTGCGTGTATCGGCCAGGACGAAAATTGCAAATCCGTTACAGCAACGAAGGATTTCGAAAAGAAGGTCACCGTGTTTATCAACGCAGATGAACATCCGGTGCTGATCATTGTGCCATTTGAAAACATGCCCTTCGAAGTGGTCCATCTGTGCCGCACCTGTTCCGAAAAAGCCGGATTAACGCTGCTATGGGCGCGGGAATCCAACCAGAGAGGCGACGGCTGGCTGCTGTTGAAGCTGCTGCAAAACGCCGGGGCCACCGTCTGTGAGACACTGGATTCCCTTGCGCTCACCGCACGGCTGTTTCAGGTTTCCGCGTCGCAAAATATCCGCTTTTCGTCTGTGGCACAGGTGGCGGTTCAGAACGCGGTGATGGCCCATCTTTCTGACGCCATAACCGATGTGACCGATGAAAACGCAAACAAAAACGCGCCACAGATAAAGATGAACAAGTCCGCGCAGCTTGTGGCGACAATCGGCAAAAAAAGCGTTCCCGTCACATCATCACCATCGGTGCTTGGCGACGCATTAACGAAACTGTGCGGACACTTCAGCAAGCAACGCCCCAAAGTTGCTTCCCCCGAAATAACATACGATGTCGATATTATTGAGATGATAGCCCGGCCCCCGGCGCGGATTCTCTCGGAAACGGCCTCCAAGCGATTGCTGGGTGCGTTTGGATTGGAAACCCCAAAGGAAATGCTCTGTGATTCCCCCAGCAAGGCGGTGCGATTTGCCAAATCACTGGACGGCCCGGCAACCCTCAAACTGGTGCGTCCCAATTTCCGTTTCAAGACCTCCCTGGGCGGCGTTATCCATGATGTGACTGGCCCTTCGGAAATCCAGAAGGCATATCAGTCCCTGCTCACGCTTTCGGCGGACATGGGCGGCGGCCGGGCACTGGGTATTCTGGTCTGCGAGCAAATCGAAACAGCGCATCAGGTCTGGCTGGACGCCAGGCGTCACAACGCCCTTGGACGCATCGTATATTTTGGCAAGCGGAGTGAAACAACTGAGCAACCGGACGGCGTGCTCACCCTGCCATGCAGCCTTCAAAATTGTGTGGATGCCATTTGCCGCGCTTTTCCGGAGATGCCCGAGCCCGCATCGAATGCGTTGGCGAACGCCATGTTTCGCTTTGGCGCCATGTGCACCCATTTGGGGGAACAGGTGGGGCTGGCCCAGATTCACCCACTGGCCATTACACCCGCAGGCGCATTGATGCTGGATGCGGTGGTGGGTATCACCGACTACTATCCCGAAAGATGAATATTATGACCGAAGCAACCAAAAAAGTGGCGCTGGTAACCGGTGGCGCGCAGGGAATTGGCAGGGCCATCTGTCTTAGACTGGTAAACGAAGGGATGCGGGTGGAAGCTGCCGATTTGGACGCAGAAGCTGTTGCCGAACGCAATGCTGCATTCTCCCCTTCCCTGAGGCACCACGTCGCCGATGTGTCGTGTGAAGAGGATGTGAAATCACTTGTGGAACACATCGAACAAGCCCATGGCCGGCTGGATGTTCTGATTAACAATGCAGCCATCGTAAATCCGGTAAATGCACCCATCGAGCAACTGGCGCTTGCAGACTGGAACAAAGTGATTGCCACCAATCTGACGGGCGCATTTTTATGTGTCAAATACGCCACGCCGCTACTCAGGAAATCCGGTGGCGCCATCGTAAATATCGCTTCCACCCGCGCCTTGCAATCTGAAGCCAACACCGAAGCCTATGGGACCAGCAAAGGCGGTCTCGTGGCGCTGACACACGCTCTGGCGGTCAGCCTTGGGCCTTTGGTTCGCGTGAACTGCATCAGTCCTGGCTGGATAGCTACCGCGGCATTTCAAAAAGAATCCAAACGCACTGACCCCACATTTTCATCGCGAGACCATCTGCAGCATCCCGCAGGTCGTGTGGGTGTTCCCGAAGACATCGCCGCCATGGTCGCCTACCTGGCATCCAGCGATGCCGGCTTCATCACCGGACAAAACTTTGTTATCGATGGCGGCATGACCCGCAAAATGATTTACGAGGAGTAATATCCGAAATCGCCACCGCCCAATTTACAGGCAAAAACAAATACGCCAACGCTCGTTGAGCGGCTACAAATCAACGACAATATGCAGGAACAGACACACTCCTATTGGCAAAATTGCACGATATCCCAAAACTGCGTTGACGAATCGGGCGTACAATCTTATCGAGAAAACCGTGAGGCATTTTTAGGCTTTGTCTCAAAAAGGTAATTGAACCTTTCGAAATTTTGTTTTTGCCCCAGAGGGGCCGAGACATAATAGCCCCGGGCGTCGCCCGGGGTTCAAGCATATCAATAGAGAAGAAGCCCTGAAAGGGCGTTACATTGAGAACCAGATCACATGCATTGCCTTTTTTTTGATTTTTCGATTTCAATTTCGCAGTCTGATTTCACTACGTTTTTTTTTAAAGTGAGGTCCAGATGTCAAGATTGTTATTGAACGATCAGCAATGGGAAAAAGTATCCCGATTGATTCCGGAAAGCAAATCCGGCGGCCGGCCGCCACTGCCGAGACGAAAGATATTAAATGGAATATTTTGGATTCTCCGTACCGGTGCCCCATGGAGAGATTTGCCAGGAAAATTTGGTGCATGGCAGACAGTTTGGCGGCTGTTTGATAAATGGAATAGCGATGGCACTTTGGACAATATCCTCGGGACCCTTCAGGGGGAAGTTGGGTTCAATCAGGAACTTTGGTGTATTGATGGTACCGTCATACGCGCAGCACGATGCGCCTCTGGTGGAGGAAAAAAAAGATGACCCATCTGAGCCCATGGATCATGCATTGGGACGTTCGCGAGGGGGATATTCTACGAAATTGCATATCGTGTGTGATGCAGAAGGCCACCCATTATGTTTTCATTTTGAATGCTTTTGGCCCTGAAAGGGCATGCGCATAATAGCCCCGGGCATCGCCCGGGGGACGGATGATGATTTATGAAAATAGCCCTGTAAGGGCGCCACATCCGTCGACGGGCCTTTAAAGTCGACTATTGTAGCCCCGAATGTAACGCCCTTTGCAGGGCTGAATATATTTGTCTATTCACCGAAACCCCGGGCGATGCCCGGGGCTGTTATGCAGCAGCCCCTCCGGGGCGGTTTCACGGAAAACCGTCGAGTCTTTTCTCGTTTTGAAAAAACTGCTAAGAACTTCGGCGGCATGGTAAAAATGGCATTCATCAGATGTTATTTGAAGCTGTAGAACCGAAATGTTCCACAGTAAAGGAGTCGGGCAATGGCGCAGTCACTATCCATGGTATTGCTTCACATTGTTTTCAGCACCCACAATCGGCAAAAGACGATACCGAAACATCTTCGTTCGAAACTGCATGCGTATCTTGCCGGGGTTTGCCGGGCTATCGGCGCTGAAGCCTTTCGCGTCGGCGGCACAGACGATCATGTTCACATTGCCTGCACGTTGCCGCGCACCCTAACAATGGCGAAACTTGTCGAGGAAGTAAAAAAGCCATCCTCTTCGTGGATGAAGCAACAGGAAGGCGGAACAGCTAATTTTTCATGGCAGTCTGGATATGGTATTTTCTCCCTGGGCCAATCAAAGCTGTCTGCATTGCTTCGTTATGTCGATAACCAGGAGGAACACCACAGGTCAAATAGCTTCAAAGAAGAGCTTCTGGTTCTTTTGGAAAAATATGGCGTGTCTTATGATGAAAAATACCTCTGGGATTAACCGATATGGAACGCCCTTTCAGGGCTAAAAACATTAATCGAACGCCAGAACCCCGGGCGCTGCCCGGGGCTGATATGCCTGGGCCCCTTCGGGGCGGCTTATACCAAAAGAACTTTTGAGACAAAGCCTAGTGTGCGAAGCCAAATCAATTGAGACAGTGAGTGTGAATCTGACCAGAATAGCCGTATCCAGCAGCGACGGAAAAACAGTCGGTCAGCACTCTGCAACGGCAGCTCCTGAGACGCGTTTTTCCTGTGTATCCCGTCACGGCAAGTCAGATAATCCCTGTTGTACTGCAGCTATCACCCGCGCAACAGCATCGTCAGACAGCGAATTGAACATTGGCAGAGACATTATTCGCTCACACGCGCTCTCGGTGTTGGGACAGTGAACATAGCCACCATTGTGGTGCTGCACATAATAGTCGTGCTGATATACGGGAATGTAATGCACGTTAACGCCAATGCGTCTGCTGCGCAAAAAATCAAACAGCTGCTGACGGGCGTTCGCGCCGTATTGCTCTGCCAGTCGGAGCACATACAAATGATATGCGTGGGTCCGATTCTCGTGAACATACAAAGGGTCCAGGCGATGGTCACCGGCAAACGCGGCGTCATATTGCTTTGCAATCTGCTGTCGCCGTTCCAACCATCCATCGATTTTCTTTAATTGACTCGACGCCAGCGCGCATTGAATGTCGGTGATGCGATAGTTGTATCCCAGCGTCTTCATTGTGTACCGCCACGTCCCTTCCCTGCTGCGTTGCGCGTGGTCGGCATCTATCCCGTGGTTTCGAAAGCGACGCATGGCATCCGCCCACTCTTTGCGGTGCGTGGTCACAAGGCCCCCTTCCCCACTGGTGATATGCTTTACCGGATGAAAACTGTAGGTGGCCAAATCCGCATGAAACGCACAGCTTCTGTCACCATAGGTGGCCCCCAGACTGTGGGCGCAATCCGCGATAAGCACGAGGTGATAACGATTGCACAACTCGCGCAGCGCTGTGTAGTCGCATGGCTGGCCTGCATAATCGACGGCGATGATGGCTCTGGTTCGTGATGTGATTTTTTTTTCGACATCAACAGGGGCAATTAAAAGCGTGTCCGCCAAAACATCGGCAAAAACCGGCGTCGCCCCCAAATAAAGAACGCAATTGGCGCTGGCGGCAAAAGTGAGTGGCGACAAAATGACTTCATCTCCTTTGCCAATCCCCGCCGCATGCACCGCACAATGCAGAGCAGCTGTACCATTGGATACGGCAACGGCAAATGGGACACCCAGATACTGGCACATGTCCTGTTCGAACTGTGCCACACGGGGACCGGTGGTCAGCAGGGGCGACCGCAGCGCGTCCAGTACGGCCGCTTCATCGTCCCTGTCGATGGATTGCCTGCCATAGGGAATGAAGTCCATTTCGTCAGGCACAGAACACGCCTTCCTCAGCGCCCCGACGTACCATAATTCGCAATTCATCCACCGTTAAAAATTTCTCATTGGTGCCGCTGCTGTACACATAGTTTGGCGCGCAGGGTTTGGCGCCCTTTTTAATCTTGATTCGACCGCGGGTGCCCCAAAGGTCACTGGGTAGAATTACATAATGGTCTTCAAATTCGAGCGTATGCCACGACTCGTCTTCCGGTATCATCACTTCATGCAGCTTTTCACCGGAGCGAATGCCGATTTTATTCATCGGACAATCCGGTGCAATCGCTTTGGCCACGTCGGTAATGCGATAGCTGGGAATCTTAGGCACGTGGATACCACCGCCATCCATTCTCTCCATTGTCTGAATGACAAAGTCCACACCAGCCTGCAGTGTAATTGAAAACCGGGTCATTCGCTCATCGGTGATTGTCAGGATACCGGTGTCTCTCTGCTTGAGAAACAACGGCACCACACTGCCTCTTGAACCGAACACATTTCCATAGCGCACCACACTGAAACGGGGCTCCGGCCCGCCACTCATGGAATTGGCCGCCACAAACAGCTTGTCGGAACACAATTTCGTGGCTCCGTACAGATTGATGGGAGCTGCCGCTTTATCGGTGGACAACGCGATGACGCCCTTTACCCGATGCTGAATGCAGGCGCGAATCACATTCTGGGCTCCCAGAACATTGGTTTTTATGGCTTCAAACGGATTGTACTCCGCAGCAGGCACCTGCTTGATGGCCGCCGCATGAATCACATAATCGACACCGCGAAATGCCTCATACAATCGCTCCGGGTCCCGCACATCCCCAATAAAATACCGCAGCGCCGGATAACGGTGTGTGGGAAACCTGTCCTGCATCTGATATTGTTTTAATTCATCCCGTGAAAATACTATCAATCGGTTCATGCGATAGCGCTGCAGCAGGGTTTCAACAAATTTTTTCCCAAAAGATCCGGTACCACCTGTGATAGCGACCGTTTTGCCGTTAAACATGAGATATCTCCGAATTCGATACAATTCTTTAATGAATGATTTCAAACGAGAATAACGGAAGGTTCAAAAAAAAATTAACCCACTGGTTCAAATGGGACCCGTTTTTAAACAAAAGCTATTATTTCAAAAAGCGAACCATGCAATGCGTGACGCCAACGTCGAAAAACCGTTTTTGTTCAAATCTGCACGGAATTCCAGCGCCCTCTTTTTTTTCATCGAAGCTTTTGGTATGGTCAACGTCGAAACACGGCATTTATGACTCGATGACGTGTTTTTTTTTCATTTGAGGAAATCATATGACGAGTGTTACCAACGCCCTTAAAATAAACAAACATCTGATGATGTGGCTGTTCACGGTTGGCATTGCCGTTTCACTGACCATGGCCCCACCTGCATATTGTCGCAAAGTACGCAAGGAACACGTGGTAAAAACAGGGGATTCCATCGCTAAAATAGCTGATTTTTATGGAGTTTCCCAAAGAGACCTGCGCGAACTCAACAAATGGCCCAAAGGCAAACCGCTGCAGATTGGACAAACGCTGCTAATTCCCAATGTGCTGCGCGTATCCGGTAAAACGTACCAGGTAAAGGAAGGCGACTCTCTCGCATCCATCGGACAAAAATTCGATCGTACCCCAGCAGAAATTGCCCATGCCAACAAGCTTGGCGTGGATGACCCTCTATCTGTCGGGCGTGTCTTGGTAATTCCGGACAAAGGCGCCACGGGGAATACCTACAGGTCAAACGAAGTTGAACAACCGGGAGCGATTCTCTTTTTACGCGTTCGCACCGGTGAAAGAGAACGGCTGCAACTCTACTCCAGCAAGGGGAAAATCAATAAATCCTCAGTGATGGACTTAAGCCGACTGGCCAAAGATCACAAGACTGGAAAAGTGAAGCGACTCAATGCCCGACTCATTTATCTGCTGCAGAAAATAGGCGACCACTTTGACAGACATACCATTGAAATCATTTCGGGATACAGGGAACAATCCACCGGAAATGAATCCCAGCATGCATTTGGGCGGGCAATGGATATTCGTATTCCCGGTGCATCCACCAAAGCTGTGTTTCAATTTTGCAGGCAATTGCCCCGTGCCGGCTGTGGCTACTATCCCAATGACGGTTTTGTGCACGTGGACGCCCGCGAGAAAAAAACCTTCTGGATTAACAAGTAGCCCATCCCTAATCCACAGAGGAAAAACGTTATCCGCCAACATTCAGCTATTGTACAGGGAAGAAATTCCGCAAATTTTCTGGACCGTTTTGCAGTGACGCTGTACTTTAGGAAAGTAGTTTAACTTTATTCAGTGGCTGCATCCGCTTTCCCAAAGATGGGCAATCACTGGTCGTGGATGATGGATTTGCGAGCATTGGAACCAATAGTGATGAACCTGCAGATAAACCGATTTCTTTTTTTCCTGTTTTGTCTGTTTCAAATCGGCATTGCCGGATGCAGCCAGACCGGGCTTTGGAATCCGTTGTATCAAACCGATACCAGCGCTGTCACAGTGGACGGCGACAGCGACGGCGATGGGGACAGCGATGGGGATGGCGATGGAGACAGCGATGGGGACAGCGATGGAGACAGTGATGGGGACAGCGATGGAGATAGTGATGGAGATAGTGATGGGGACAGCGATGCCGATTCAGACTCTCACTACTATTGCAACATCATCGCCACCGACATGGACAGAATGAAACCGCGAATCCTGATTCTTCAGGACCGTTCGAGCACGATGAGCAGGGGGCGTCGATGGGAAACGGTGCGCGAGTCTATTTCCCAGGTCGTGCTCACTCTCGAAGATGATGTTGATTTTGGCCTCGATTTATTTCCCAGCCCAACTACGGATGGCGAAGGCAGATGCACATTGAGCGATACCGTTTTCAATGACGTCCATGGAAATAATGCGGATCCCATTGTTGAAGACCTGTATGGTATTGCAACGGGATCCGGTACCCCGTTGCTGGCAACGCTGATGAATTATGCCGAAAACGACGACTACGCGCCCCGATTCCAGAACAGCCCCAATGGCGGGACACTCATTGTAGTGTCCGACGGTGGCGACTCCTGTGGTACGAATGGCAGTTTTCCGCGCGATGGTTTGTCGCTGGAGGACCTGTCCAACACCACTGTTTCCCTCCTGGAACGCTATGACATAGAAACGGTTGCCATTGGCTTTCCTGCAGATGGAAACAGTTTGGAGCCTCTCGACGTCATCGCCCAAAATGGCGGGTCCGATTTTAAATCGATGCTTCCCGCTGCCGCAGGCGAAGAGTTGACCGACATATTGCTCGGCGTAGTGGAAACCGTATTGCAGCGATGCGAGTACGAGGTCTATTTTGATGAAGACGCATTCGATGGCTCCCCTAACTTTGAAATTGTTCTCGAAGACAAAATCATAGCTGAGAATAATAAGAATTGTGACTCCGCAGAGGGTTGGGCATGGGTCAGCGAGAAACACGCCGCGATTCGGTTGTGCAGGAAAACCTGCGACGAACAAAACAGAACCAACAACGCCAAAATGGTCTCCGCACTGGTATGCGATGATTTCGTGCATCCCACCGTTGAATAGCCCTGTCAAATAGCAATTGCCTCAATAATTTCATTCATTTAAGAACTCCTGTTTTGATTCTTGTTGGTGACTTTAAAAAAAATGGTATAAGAACTCCATCAGTTGTTCAGTTATAAGAGAATACAAGGAGCACTTTGAATGAGCATTGAAAATTCAAGCGGCGCACAGCGTACCAAAGGAAACGACGGAACCACTCTGGATATCGTGGTCGATGAGAAGAGCACTCTGCCTCATGGACTGGTTCGGTTGCGTTCGGGGGTCATCGCCGTCACTCATGTATACTGCCCCAATGGCCATAATCTGGTCGATAAAGATTCGGATGCGCGATTCAACGGCTATCCTGGCATCTCATTGAAGGTAAAGGGAAAAGAAGAAGAAGGAATCGTCATCGTGAGCCCAATTCATGGCGACGACACCCGTTTTGGGGCCAACGATTTCACTCCGGGCGAAATCACCAGAGTCAGCTGTCCCATCTGTGACGTGGAACTGCCAGCTGTTCAGGACTGCGGTTGCACCAATGATTCGAAACTGGTCGGACTTTACCTGGACCCGGAATTGATTGAAGGAAGCCAGGTGGTTATGTGCAATGCATGGGGATGTCTTCGTTCGCGAATTACCGACCGTTTTCAAATTATTTCAAAATTGGATTAAATCTGCCCATTGGCCACCCTGCCATCATTTCACAGGTCATACACACTGAAACAGCAACCGTTTTCCCTGTACTGCATCAACAGACGTTTTATTCCATTCTATAGAATTCAATTTCATTGAATTCCGCGGTTTTAAAACATTCTTTCTTCGTTGTCCCTTTTGCGCCTTTCTGGTAGGACACCATACTTGCGACTATGGATACAATATATAAAGTCATAATAGTATTGGTGCCCATGATTCTTTCATTGTCGGTGCATGAATTTGCCCACGCCTGGAGTGCGTACAAACTGGGCGATGACACCGCGAAAAGACAAGGGCGCCTCACGTTGAATCCACTGGCACACATTGACATTATCGGCACAATTGTACTGCCGATAGTGCTCACCGTGCAGGGGGGCGGTTTTTTCTTTGGCTGGGCCAAACCCGTACCGGTAAATCCAACAAATTTCCGGCGCGGAATTTCCATGCGAAAAGGTGATATTCTCACCGCTGTGGCTGGCCCCTTCTCCAACATCATTATTGCGTTCATTGCGTCCGGCATAGTGTTGGGCATGGGACGTTTTGGCGCCATTTCGGATACCAACCCGGTGATCATTCTGCTGACACATATGTTTTTCATCAATATTGCGTTGGCCGTATTCAACATTATCCCGGTGCCGCCGCTGGATGGACACTATCTGCTGCCGACTGAAATCCAGGCAAAAATGAGACAGTATCAAATGATTATTTTCGTTATGCTCATTCTTGCCATGAATTTTTTCAGCGCCATTCTTTCGGTTCCAATCGGATTCCTGGCCAGAGCGTTCGTCGCGTTCTGGAGCTTGATTTTTGGTGGAGGTATATAGGTTGGATAATCAACAGTCTCTGTTGCAAAAGGATTTGCGGTACACGGTTTCGCTGGATGTGTTTGAAGGTCCGCTGGATCTCCTGCTCCACCTGATTAAAAAGCACGAACTGGACATTTTCGATATTCCAATTGCGTTTGTTACCCAGAAATACCTGGAGTACCTGGAACTCATGAAGGATTTGAATCTGAATCTGGCCAGCGAATATCTGGAAATGGCGGCCCATCTGACGTACATCAAATCCAAAATGATGTTGCCCAACCCGGATGGCGATGACGAAGAGGACGGATTGGAGGACGGACCGGATCCCCGTGAGGAACTGGTGCGTCAGCTGCTGGAATATCAGAAATACAAAACCGCTGCCGACGATTTGGCCGATAGACCACAACACGGCCGGGATGTGTTTATTAGAGATCCGCTGAAGGTAAAACACGAGGAGGACAGAGACCTCGCGAGCCCGGGACTGTTTGCGCTGATGGAGGCCCTGAAGAAAATCCTGGAGCAGGTGGATTACTCCGAAAACAATCCGTACAAAAACAATGAAATCCTCATCACGCAAATATCGCTGACCGCGCGTATTCACGAGATTGTGGACATCCTTCAGAAAAAAAGTCGTGTGCTGTTTACGGAATTATTTGAAGGGGTATACAGTCGCATTGACGTTATCACGTCGTTTATGGCAATTCTGGAGATGACCAAACTCAATCTGGCCAAAGTGCATCAGGCAGCCCCAAATTCAGAAATATATATCTCTGTTCTTGCAGACAGGGATGCGGCAGAGCAGGTACTCTCAGAGCACAAACTGGAGGCATAAATGAGCGGCGACAATCCCATCAACGACGCCGTTGATCCCGGCGAGGAACTGGAGAGCCCTGAAGACACTGCGCCTATGGATATAAGTGAATCCACAGCGGACAGCGAGCCTGGGCGCATCTCTTCCAAAGAAATTTTCAGTTCGGATGAATGCGACACCGATGCGCCGAAGGGTGACGATGATTCAGCCCATCCATCGGCGAACGCGCCAGAAGTCGCCGAAACTGCGCCAGAAGAGTCCGACTCCCTGCAGGAAGACGCTGAAACTTTGCAAGAAGAGCCCGACTCCCTGCAGGAAGACGCTGAAACTTTGCAAGAAGAGCAGCGGGACGAGGACGATTCGCCCGCCAACGACGATAATGACGATGACGATGACGATGACGATGACGATGGCGATGGCGATGATAACGTATTGTCTCTTGAGAACAATGAGGACGATACTCCCGATGAAATACTGCTTTCCCGCATCGAAAGTCTGGTGTTCATTTATCCCGAACCCATTACTGTTCGCCGTTTGGCCAAACACCTGAGTCTCACGGGAAAACGCGTGCGTCAACTGCTGGACATGCTGAAGGCGCACTACGCAGACAGGGGAATCAATCTCAGCGAAATCGGTGGGGGATTTCAGTTTCACACCAACCCCCATAACGCCGATGTGGTGCGCACTCTGACCAAATCAAAACCGCTCCGCATGAGCCGTCCGGCTCTGGAAACGCTGGCCATTGTGGCATATAAGCAACCCTGCACCCGCGCCGAGGTGGAGGATGTTCGACGTGTGGACTGCGGAGGAACATTGAAATTCCTGTTCGAAAAGGAACTGGTTCGCGTGTTGGGACGCAAGGAAGAGCCCGGCAGGCCCATCATCTACGGAACTTCAAGCAAGTTTCTCGAACTGTTCAATCTGAAATCTCTGTCGGATTTGCCATCGCTGCATGAATATACAGAACTGTGGGATGAACACAGGGAACTTGTCGATGATGACGCCGATGGCGAATCCGGTGATAAAGCGGGCCCCAAAAAAGTGGCTTCAGAGTCGCTCGAAGAAAACAGACAGCAGGAAATCCCCGTGGACGAGCACCTGACCGACAGCAGCAAATCCGCCAGTGATGCGGGAGCGGAAGCGCCCGCCGATGGAGAGGACGAAGAAACATCACCGGCAGCGGATGATATTGACGACAATGGCGATGATGATGATGATGATGACCTCGGCAACAGAGCGGACGGTGACGATGCCGGCGAAGGCGATACCGATGACGATGACGATGACCATGACCATGACCATGGAAGTGATAGTGATGACGATGATGGTGACGATGATGGTGATGATACTGACGAAGAGGATGAATACGCCGATGATGACGCGTCTGATTCTTTGACCACCGACGTCGGCGACGTCGCCGACATCTCTGATATTAGTGAACGCACTGATGATCAGGAAGATGAAGATGAGGTAGAGCAATGACAAGACTTCACGTAAATATCGATCATATCGCCACTCTGCGCCAGGCGCGTGGTGTGCAGTATCCAGACCCCGTATTCGGCGTTCCTGTGGTTGAAATGGCGGGCGCACACGGTATCACCGTGCATCTGAGAGAGGATCGCCGCCATATCGTGGATCGGGATGTGGCGCTGATGCGCCAGACCATTGGCACGGTGATGAATCTGGAAATGGCGGCCGCGGATGAAATCATTCAGATTGCGGTGGATACCAAACCCGAGATGTGTACGTTGGTGCCTGAAAAGCGGGAAGAGCGCACTACCGAAGGCGGACTGGCGGTGGCCGCCGATATTCCCAGAATGACCAGAGTGGTGAAAACCCTGCACGATGCAGGCATTCGCGTGAGCCTGTTTATTGACCCCGATGAAAAAGAAGTGCGCGCCAGCAAAGAAGTGGGGGCGGACATGATAGAACTGCACACCGGCGACTACTGCGAAGTCACCACCGCAAGGGAGCGGGAAGCGGAACTGGCCAAACTGCGGGCCGCAGCAACTCTCGGCGCGGCACTGGGGCTGAAAGTGGCCGCCGGTCACGGACTTCACTACCACAATGTGCGGGAAATCGCCGACATTCCAGAAGTGGAAGAACTGAATATTGGTCATTCCATCGTTGCGCGCGCTGTTTTTGTGGGGCTGGAAAAAGCCGTCGTTCAAATGCTCGAAGTCATGGGTGAAAAGTGATCCTGGGCATCGGCATCGATATTTGTCCGGTCAACCGAATTCAGCAGATTCTGGAGCGCCAGGGTGACGCGTTTGAGAATCGGGTGTATACCCGCACAGAACGGGAATACGCCAAAGGCGCCGCACGGTTTGACAGGCTGGCTGCGCGCTGGGCCGCCAGGGAAGCCGCCATCAAAGCATTGAATGCCCCCAAAGGGCTTGGATGGCATGACATTTCGGTGGAAAATTCACAAACGGGTGCACCGTCGCTTCTATTCAAGGGTGTTGCCCTCTCTTTGGCGGAGAAACTGGGCGTGAACAACATAATGCTCAGCATGACACACGCCGGCGGCCTGGCCGTGGCGGTGGTCATTCTGGAAGGATAAAGTCCAATGTCAAAACACTTGCCCCCTCACAGCTGGAACGAAAACATCATTGTCTCCCGCGACCAGATTCGGCAATACGATCGCATCGCCATTTCCGAGATGGGCATTCCCTCAGTGGTGCTGATGGAAAACGCCGGAATTGGCGCCTCGCGAATTGCGCTCGAAATGCTGGGGCCCAAAAAACGCGTGGCGATTATCGCGGGTCCGGGGAACAATGGCGGTGACGGTTTTGTCATGGCACGCCACCTCATCAACGCCGGGTGCGACGTGGAAACATTCATCACCCAGGACGCCAAACACGCTTCGGGGGATGCCAAAACCAATCTAACCGTTTTGCAAAACATGGGAGGCAAAATAACCTCAATCGTTTCAAGCGACCACGCCGCCAAACTGGGCAGACATCTCCATGCGGATCTTGTGGTTGACGCCATTTTAGGCACTGGCGTCAATAAGCCCGTGGAAGGGCATTTGGCGGATGTGATCTCAAAAATGAACGAATCCGGCATTCCGATACTGGCGGTGGATATTCCCTCAGGACTGGATGCGGATACTGGCATCTCCTGGAAGGCCACCGTTTTGGCCACCGCCACGGCCACATTCGGACATATAAAACAGGGACTGCTACTCCATCCTGGGGCGTCGTATGCGGGAAAAGTGCATGTGGTGCCCATTGGTGTCCCGTCGGACGTATCGCAAAAAGCAGGCATTCAGGGACGCCTCCTCACTGAAACAGATGTGCGTCCTCTCTTCCCCAAACGCCGAGTGGACGCCCACAAAGGGACCATGGGGCACCTGGCGGTTGTCGCGGGTTCACTTGGCAAATCCGGTGCAGCGGTGATGGCAGCCCGGGCGGCCATGCGCGCAGGCACGGGACTGGTGACGATTGCCACCACCCAGAATGCCAGGCCCACCATCGAATCCCGCTGTCTGGAAGTGATGGTTGAGACGGTCATCGAAAAACCCGACGCCGCTCTGACCGACAAAGATGTGAAAAAGCTCGCCACACTGGTGGAGGGAAAAACCGCAGTGGCCCTGGGCCCGGGACTCACCACGGCGCCCGGCATCAGCGCCCTCTCCATGCGTCTGTTGCAAATGCTCGAAATTCCGGCGGTCATCGATGCAGACGGTATCAACATTCTCGCCAAAGATCCCTCCGGCGCCGGGCGAATCATCGCCCCCATGGTCTTTACCCCACACCCCGGGGAGATGGCCCGACTCACAGGAAAATCCACCGCCCAGGTGCAGGCGGATAGAATCGAAATTACACGAAAAACCGCCCAATGGCACAAGGTCACCATTGTACTCAAAGGCGCCCACTCGGTGATAGCGTCCCCGGACGGTGAAATTTACATCAATCCCACGGGCAATGAAGGCATGGCATCGGGCGGCATGGGCGATGTGCTCACCGGCATCATTGGCAGCTATCTGGCGCAGGGAATGAGTCCATTCCACGCGGCCATGGCCGGCACCTATATCCACGGTCTGCTGGCCGATCGCTGTGTGCAAAAAAAAGGGAAAGCCGGCCTCATCGCCTCCGACCTGATAGCCGAACTGCCCTACCTGCAAAACGAATGGGGACTGTAAAACCGTCGTCCCTGACCGCGCCACGTCCTTTGTGAAGTAACAAAACCAGCGAAAATGTTTCGCAACCAGATTGGCCAGGTCCATCCAACTGATTGATTTTTCAAAAGAAGGCAGACGAATCCAGCGACGCTGATTCGGATGACTCGTCCAATGACGCCTGCCCCGCCAGCTGCCGATTGATTATCCCGGAGTAAGGACCATGTCTATATCCAACCGAATGCGGACGTTGCCAGGGACGGAGAAGGATAGACAGTAAGGATAGACAGTAAGGATAGACAGTAAGGATAGACAGCAAGGATAGACAGCAAGGATAGAGAGTAAGGATAGAGAGTAAGGATAGAGAGTCGGTGTTTACTCAGCCGCGACGTCGCCTTTGGGTTTATTGGCCTTGTATTCGTTGAACTCTGCTTCAGGATCCACACCACGTGCGGTGAACGGAGATACAGGCTCACGTGAACAGTTGTCATTCAACGGACCAAACATATTCTCCTGCTCTTCTTCCATCACCTTCAGCACTTTGGCCATTTCTTCCAAACGCGACAGATACGCGTTGAAATGGGACTGCGAAGCGTTCTGCAGGATGGTTTTCTTGGAAAGATCGCCAACAGGAATCACGTACTCACCCGGTTCGGTTGTAAGTTTGTCATCGGCGCCCTCTGGGTTGTAAACAGTCAATTCACCGCTGAATCCACCCACTTTATCCTGAATCTGTACCTTGTCACCATTCAGTGCGCCAAGAATAACAATGTTGGCTGTCAAGGCGTTATTGTTATTTGTATCTCTGCTGAAACGCACCCCATATTGGGTTTGCAGCAATTTCTGGAACTCGGCGCCAGCTACGGTTAACGCTTTTTCGTCGTTATTGGTGGCAGCGCGATGGTCTGCAATCATCGTCGACAAGGTATCCCAATTGCGATACAGATTGGCCATCATTTGAACAACCAGCGGATTGAGGGTTTTAAAATTCCGATCGGTAAACAGCCGTGCATCAAACGGATTGCCTTTTACCTTCTGCGCCAGCAGTGCAATGTGACTTTTGTTGAATTTTTTCTGTCGTGCATCGGCCAAAGCCGTATTCACAGCGGCCTGTACTTCGCCATGTAAATTACGCAATTCCTTCATTTCGTATTGGATAATCCACGCATCACGAAGTACTTTATTGAGCATGGCGCGCTGATTTACTGCCAGACCGGCCCCGTACCCAATTCCGAAAAATACAACTCCCAGTATTGCGCTGATTACCAGTGCAGCTTTGGTATTTTTTACAGGTGCAATATCTCCCAGTCCGCCAACAGCCATATCGCCGGCGTGATCTGCGGGGATACTGTACGAGCCAGGCGCCGGCCCACCTTCTGTGGCGAAGGGATCGCGGGCCATCTCTTTGGCCCGTTCCGCTTCCTGTTGTTTTCTTATAAAGTCCGGTACATTTCCACCCGTCGCAGCACCGGGGGCGGGCATGGCCTGCCCCATCCCTGGAAGTCCGCCACCAACGGTTTTTTGGCCCATTCCAGGAAGTCCACCACCAACGGGTCGCTGACCGATTCCGGGAAGTCCACCAGCGGGTGCGGGTTTGGATGTGAGCCCGGGCAATCCGCCACCAGCGGGTCTCTGACCGATCCCTGGAAGACCACCGGCAGGTGCGGTTGAAGTCAGTCCAGGAAGTCCACCGCCCGGTCTGGCGCCCAACCCGGGGAGTCCGCCGCCTGGGGGGCGAGAACCAAGGCCGGGCAATCCACCTGCTGCTGGAACGGTACTGGTTGGTTGTACTGGAGCACCTGCAGGAGATGCGCTCGTTTGTCCTAAGTTTTTCTGATCGTTGCTCAACGTATTCCTCCCAAGCTGCTAATAGCCTGATATGTTGGCTAAGTGCCAAACGGTGGTTTGGTCGGGCAAAGATTACTTACATTTACACTTCCTTGTCAAGGCATCTCATCGTATAAAGTGAGGTAAATCATATGCTTGTGAGCGAACAAATTTACTCACAGAGTAACTTAACAGAATCATCACAACACCAGAGGTTACCAAAAGGCACGCCTTATAAATGATTAAATTGAAAATAACCCAAATAACCAAAGGAAGCGCCATCTGGTTAATTCTCGTTGGGGCACTCATTTCGGTCAATGTCCAGGCATACAAAGGGGCGCTGGGCATCAGTGGCCAGACAGGAATATCGTTCCTCCCCACCAAAAAATTGAATTCACCGGAGAGCATCCCCGGCCTGACCGGTGGGATCAGAGTATTTTTCGGAATCACCAATGCCATTGGAATCGAAGCGGCATTTAGCGGCGCCATATATCAGAATTACACACCAACCATCAGTCAATCCGTCGCAGATGAAAACGGTCAGGAGGGCGCCCCGAACATCATATCTCTCACTCCCATCGAAAGGCCACAACAGCAACAGTATTCCATAGGCCTGATTTACAATTTTGACAATTATCGTCTGATTCCCAGTTTCAGTCTGGGAGTTGCCCGTACCGTAACAGGTGCACGCTCGGTGTCTTACGGCGAATCGTTTCCGGACAACCATCTGTACATTTCCGGTGCCCTGGATTTTAAGATTACCCCCAGAGTCTGGGCCGGCATGAGCGTCCGTATCAACACCCCCATTTCCGACAATCTGCCGCCGACCATCGCATACGGCGGTTCCTCCTGCATATTGCTGCGCATGTCATACGTATGGCGAATTCGCCGTTATGATTCGCAGCAGAAACGGGGCAAATCCAGATTATGAACAAATTCACGCCACTCATGATAACCCTGATTTTCCCCACGTTTATCGCATGTGCCCGCGGCACGTCCATTACATCGCCACCACATCACGGCGCATTTTTTCGAACGAACTGGCAGCCACTCCATCAGGACTCAAACAGCAAAGCGACGTCTGTGAGGAATTCCACAAGGGACAAAAAGAATGCGGGCCTTGTGGCTTCCCGGCGAGAGGCAATCGTTCGAGAGTCATTGAAACTCTATCACAGCGGTAAATCGGCAAAACACTATGGCGCCCCGGATGTGTATTCCGTTTTTCAATCCGCCGGACTGACCGGTTGCATCGCCGCATCGGACGATGCGCCTGACATCGTGAAAAAGGCAACCCGGGCCAATGCATATTTCACCCGGGAAAAACCCCAGTCTGGCGATATTGTCCTGTTTCACAATCAGTACGATCGCAATCGCAACGGCAAATCCGACGATTGGTTCACCGGGGCGGCCATCATCATTGAAGCAGGACGTCGCACCCATACGGCCGTCACCCGAACATCGGGGGTCCCAAGACTCATCCGGATTTCTCCCAGAGGACCAATGGTTCGGGAGTTTAGAGGAAAATCGGTCAACAGCTACGTAAAAATTCCCGATGCGCACGACCCCACCGATGCCCAATATCTGTCGGGACAGCTGTATGCGGGGTTCGTGGATATTGACGCGTTTTTGCGCACCTGTTCCCGGCAGGCCGACGAATTCCATTCAGTTCAGGAGTAGCGAATGTCCAGACAACGTATAGATAAACTGCTGGTGGAGTTGCAATTGGCGCCCACGCGCCAGAAAGCCCAGGCGCTACTGATGGCGGGCCAGGTGCTGGTGAACGAAACAGCCGTTACCAAAGCCGGCACTATGGTCAACCGCGATGCCAGTATTCGGATCCGTGGCGAACAAAATCCATATGTCTCACGGGGCGGTATTAAAATGGCGGGAGCCCTGGAGCTGCTTCACATTGATGTATCCGGGAAAATCATTCTGGACATCGGCGCCTCCACTGGCGGCTTCACCGATTGCTGCCTGCAAAAAGGCGCCATCAAGTCCTATGCGGTCGATGTGGGTACCAATCAGCTGGATTACAGCTTGCGAAAAGACAATAGAGTCGTTTGCATGGAGCAAACCAACGCCAAAGAAATCGTGCCAGACATGTTTTCACCCGGCCCCAACTTTGCAGTAATCGATGTGTCGTTTATTTCCATCACCAAAATTCTGGCCCAGGTGGTGCAGTGCCTCGATGACTCCGCCGAAATTCTCGCCATGGTAAAGCCGCAGTTTGAAGTGGGCAAAGACCGTGTGGGCAAAGGGGGCGTTGTGCGCAGCGACACCGATCGCATGGCCGCCGTGCAAAAAGTAATTGATAACGCGACCGCCCTGGGTCTGACGGTTGTTGATCAGGCAGATGCAGTAATCAGCGGCCCCAAAGGCAATCGGGAAGTATTTGTGCTTTTGAAGAAAAACCAACGTTGAAGCGAGCAATCAATGATTATTGTCGGAATCGATGAAAATGGTTTGGGACCGGTACTCGGACCACTGGTGGTAACCGCATGTGCGTTTCGAGCGCGGATATACTCGGAGGATGAATTCTGGGCTCTGTCCGACAAGTCCCTTTTGGCCGACGACTCCAAAGTGGTCTTTAAAAAAAATCAAAAAGCAAAGGCAGAAACGGCGGTACTGAAATGGCTCAATCTGTTTGCGCTATCGCCATCGGATGCCCATGAACTGTACTCTCAAGTGTGTATGCCACTCCCCCTTCCCTGCCCCGCCGACAATGCCCACGTATGTCGACCGCCCAAAGCGTTGGCAATCCCCCAATACAACGCGTCGGAGTTCCACGTATCCGAACACATTGCGGCGCGCTTTGAAACAGCCGGAATTCACCCACTTTCCGCTGTTGCATTTACCGTTTGCCCCGGAAGCTACAACGACGCACTGGACTCTGGAGAGCGCAACAAGCTGCAGCTCGATTTTGAACTGATGCTGCAACTGGTAAATCAACTGAAAAACAACCACCCAAACGAACCCATCCTCGCTTTATGCGGCAAAGTGGGTGGCACCCGCTGCTACAGCCCCTGGTTCGCTGCTGCAGGCGCCGGCGCCATCACCATTCTGGAGGAAAACCGGGACAGAAGCCGGTACCAACTCTATGGAAACTGCCAAATGGCATTCATCAAAGACGGCGACAGCGCCCATCTGCCCATCGCCGTAGCGTCCATGGTTGGCAAGTACCTCAGAGAACTCCAAATGACCGAAATCAACGAACGCCTGCGCCAGGGCCAGCCCCACATCAGCGGCTATCGCGACCTCAAAACCAAAGGCTTCATTACCGAAACCGAAACCATCCGAAACTCATTGGGAATCCCCGACCGCTGCTTCATTCGAAATTGCTGAAATAAATTAAAAAAATCCAATTCATTTGCTTGACACATCACATCCGGACATATAAATAAGCTGCCTGTGATTCGGGAATCGTCTAACGGCAGGACGACGGGTTCTGGCCCCGTTAATCTAGGTTCGAATCCTAGTTCCCGAGCAAATTTGGGCCCCATCGTCTAGTGGCCCAGGACACCGGCCTCTCACGCCGGTAACAGGGGTTCGAGTCCCCTTGGGGTCAAGGCTCTGAAATCGTTTGGATTTCAGGGCTTTTTTTTCGTCTGGAATTTACCTGAAATTTTGTTGTGCAAGCGCTGTGTAAGTATTTTGAAGCAACAGATGTTCATTTATCATCGTGCCATAGCGTTGCCGTACAGCGGCACCACCGATGCTCTGGATCATATTCCATGGCGCTACCAAATGGTCCGCTAAACGCATTGATGGTGACGGCACAACCTTCGTCATGCGTTTGCTCATCGGCGCGAAAATCACTTTGCGAAATTGATGTTCTTCTGTTCCATGGCAGAGGGACGGTCGTTTGAAATGGGCGCTATTCGGAACGACCAGGAATACGTCCGATCAGAACGGAGGATGAATTCTTCGTGGGGCCGGGCGCCCCAGCTGTTGTCGCCCCCCACGCCCATCTGCCGGTAATTTAAACGCAACGTAATGTCGTCGTCCCGGACCAGATCATACGGATGCTTGGCGCGATCCAGCTCATGTGGTGTGTAATGCAGGGCGTTGATTTCCATCAGCGGCATCCCGAATGCGGCAATGCCCACGCCCTTGTCGTTGGTGAGGGTGACAAATCGAACATCGGTCCGGTTACCGGTTTCCTGGGCTTCCGCATACGCGACAAACATGTCATCCACGCTTCTTGAATACAAACCCACATGAGACCCGGTCTTTCTATCCTGATAATTTTCTTCGGGGCCCCGACCATACCAGGTCACCGTTTCAAATCCTTTGGGAACCGTGAGCATCATGCCCACCTCGGGAATTTCGGGCAGGTTGCTGCCAGGAGTCAGTTTTGCAGACACCACAATATCGCCACTGCCAAACACCGTATACACTGCCTCAAACTGAGATGGCGATGTGGTTGGCAGTTTAAAGGCAACGGTAATCCGCACTTCATCACTGGAGACTTCTTCGACTGTTACGTTGGAGGTCTGCCGCTCCTGGCCCGCGTTCTTCCATGTTGCGGTTCGGGATGGCATCTGATTGCCCCAGTCATTGTCGATGGGGGCGCGCCAGAAATTGGGTACCGGACCTTTTTTCAGCAATGGCGTTCCCTTGTAATCGAAAGACGAAATCGTTCCGCTGTTTTTGTCAAAGACCACTTTAAAATCCGACCCGTTAATGGTTACATTCCCCGCGCCATCACTGACGCTCAACGCTTCCATCGATAAATCATTCACGGATGGCATCGCAGGAGTATTGTACGGCATCTGAAATTGCTCGGCTGCAATCTCATGACCCGTATCGGCCCACAACGTGTCTTCCTTCAAACGGAAACTGAAATCCAAAAAGTATTCCACGCCGGCGGTGAGGTTGGGTGCATTGATGTCGAGAGTAACGATACCGCTCTGCTGCGGTTCAATGTTCATATCTTCGGCAGACAGGGTTTCTTCCTGAATGACTTCTGAATCCGCCATCAAACGCCAGATCCCTTCAAACTGATTCAGATTGGTAAACAGAAGCTCGTTTACAATTTCCACCTCACCATTTTTCACATCGCTATCTTTCACCTGAATATCCTGATAGACCTTTTTTACCTCCCAAAGCTCCGGCTGAACGGTTCTGTCGGTATGAACCATCCCATTGGCACAGAAATTGTCGTCATTGGGATTATCGCCCCAGTCACCGCCAAAATCGAAATAGTTTGTTTTTTCATGACGCAGGCCCTGATCCACCCAGTCCCAGATGAAGCCCCCCTGTGCATTCGGATTGCTCTTGAACGCGTCCATGTATTTAAACAGATTGCCCACACTGTTTCCCATGGCGTGGGCGTATTCACACAAAACAAGCGGTTTTCTGCTGTTGTTCCAGCCGGCCACCGTCTCGACGCTCGGATACATGTAGCTCTGCACATCCGCCGCACCGTTGTCTCCCTCGTAGTGAATCAAACGGGTGGGATCATTCTGGTGGGCCCACTCGGCCATCGAAGTAAACACATTGCCGCTACCGGCTTCATTGCCCAGCGACCAAAGCAGAATGGATGGATGATTTTTGTCCCGCTCCACCATGCTGCGAATACGATCCACCGCATTTTCCCGCCATGCATCGTCACTTTTGGGAACGACATCCCGGGCGCCGTGGGTTTCAAGATTGGTTTCGTCAATCAGGTAAAGGCCATACGCGTCACACAACTCGTACCACAGTGGGTTGTTGGGATAATGGGAGGTGCGAACCGCGTTCAGGTTGAACTGTTTCATCAGCTCAACATCGCGTACCATGGTTTCGTAATCAACGGCTCTGCCCAGATCGGGGTGAATTTCATGACGGTCGGTTCCCTTAAACAGGATGCGCTTTCCGTTAATGGTCATCTTTCCGTCCACCAGTTCAAACTCTCGGAATCCCACTTTGGCGCTCTCGGTTTCAATGAGCGTGCCCGTCGGGTCGCGAAGCGCCAGCACCAGCGTGTACAGATACGGCGATTCTGCGGACCATTTATGGGGGTTGGTCATCGGCCGGTTCTGGACAACCGTCACTTCGGAATTTCCACCAACGGAAAGCGGTTCGCTTTCGCCGGCCAGCACCATTTTACCGCTCGCATCGAACAATGCCGTTTCAACGCTGTAGCCGTTAATCTCTGCCGCCCCAAAGTTTTTAACCTCCGCTTCAATACGCAATGTGGCATCAAGGTATTGCGCATCGAGATCGGTGACCACCTTAAAATCCCGGATATGCACTTTGGGAGTGGAATACAAATACACATCCCGGAAGATTCCGCTCAGGCGGATGAAGTCCTGGTCCTCCAGCCAACTGCCGTCGGACCATCGATACACTTCAACCGCGATGGTGTTTTCACCTTTTTTCACAAAATTGGTAATATCGAATTCCGCCGGAGTGTAGCTGTCTTCGCTGTACCCCACGTACCCACCATTCACCCACAGATAAAACGCGGACTCCACACCATCAAAAACAACCGACACCTGTCTCCCCCCCCAGTTGGGCCTCGTAAATGTGGTTCTATAGGCGCCCACCGGATTGTAGACCGTGGGTGCGTTGGGCGGCGACGGCTGCTCATATCCCGTCCACGGATAGGTGACGTTGGTGTAGATGGGGTGGTCATATCCCTCCAGCTGCCAGTTTCCCGGCACTGTAATTTCGTCCCAGCCGCTGACGTCGAAATCAGGGCGGAAAAATCCGTCCACTTTATCCCTTGGTCGGTCCGCAAGCTTAAATTTCCATTTGCCATTGAGCGAGTGAGTAAAAATGGATTTGGTTCTGTCGCCCACCAGCGCCGCAGACACGGTGGCATAGGGCATCAACGTGGCGTGAGCCGCTTCTCTGTTTACCTGAAACAGCCTCGGGGTGGCATTCCATTCGTCGCCCCCCGGAGATCTCGTCGTGTCAATTTCCGGGTCTGGAAACGTATCCGTTTCCAATTCGGTATCCACAGTATCCGTATCGTAAATTGAAATGGTATCAGAATCACTTTCAACCGCATCTTCGGAATCGGAATCGGAATCGGAATCCGCATCGGTATCCGTATCGGAATCCGCATCGGTATCCGTATCAGAGTCCGCATCGGTATCCGTATCAGAATCTCCGTCGGAATCCCCATCGGCATCCGTGTCGCTGTCCACATCGGTATCTGAAGATGTGCTTTTACTGCCGCCACCACCGCTATGACTGCAGGCAGTGATAAACAATATGAGGAGGACCAATAAATAATTTGTGATTTGTATCATTTTTATTCCCATCTTCAGGTGTAGCCGTTCGCTTCACATTCCGCATTGACTACAATTTGAAGTTTCACCGGACTTATTGTCGCGTTCCGCATCAAGTGCAGAACTGTACAATTTATTGGCAGTGGCATCGAAGCACCAATAAAGAACGGAAAATAATTCTTTTTTTGAATCCCCCCCGGCTTTTTCCCGCCGCCAATCGGCCAAATACCCGCCATCCCCAGGCTCAACAAGCGCATTATCGGATTCGACATCACCTGGCAACGCCAGTCCTTCGACCTCAGTCTCTTGCTCTCTGGGCAACAAAGGGGGACGTAGTCAGGCAGATCACTGGCCAGTCCAATGCCACCATATCTTGTGGTGCAACGTGTTGCCAACCATACAATATGCTGTGTTTCGCTTTCAAATTTTCTGAAAAACCGAGGTTTCTTCTCAGGGTCCAACTTGGTTACGTCCCCTATTGCCCTACGTCCCCTATTGCCACTATTGCCACCTATTCTCAAACAATGTCACAGATATTTCTCTGGCTGCCGAAAAGGGAGGGGAACGCCAGTTCCTGCCAGAGCCGGAACGCCTTAAAGACAAGATGCTGCTTGCCCATCGCGGATACGAAGAAACATTCTATTGTGATGATGTTGCAGAACGCGGGCGGAAATTTTATCATCCGTTTCAAAGGAACCTGCAACCCGACGGTTATCGCCGTACGCGGTGCGGATTTGCGCAGAATAAACATCAAACAGATGCCACTGAAAAAGGCAGTCAAAACGTTTCGCAGGCAAACGGTGGAGATGGATGTCTGCTGGAATAAGGGACAACGGACCATCCCGCTGAGGGGGATAATCACACGGAATCCCGAGGTTTTCTATCCCAAAATGCGGGAATGGCTCTTCCGGGTAGAGACAGAATCCTCGGAAGCAGAAACTGCGGGATAGTACCAATATTCGTCATTGAATGGAGGCGGCTACTCTACATTGAGGATTTAAACAGGTGACGCGCTAACAACCGCATTTATCCAGGCAAAAAGCGCCGGCAAAACCGATACAGGCGGAACATATGAATACATTTGTGACACATGCAGCGCCACATGCTGCAATATAATACCATGGCACTGTGTCTGAAATGCAATTCCACGCGCAACCAACACTGCAGCGGCGATAAATATCATCTTTTTGCAACACGATGCCATCTTCAACCTCGTCAACCTCATTGTTGGCATAGTGTATGGTTTTGATTATCTCGCCAAATTCTGAATACAGTCTGAGGGTTCCATTAAGCTGTGGAATTTCATCATTCTCTGAATTCATCTGCAGGTCGCTGGAATCAATAACAATCGATTTTAAAACGTTCAAATTGGCATCCAGATAGGCCATAAATGACATTGATATTCCGTTGTGAGAAATTGGTACACTTACCGCAGTCATGTCAAGGTCCGAGTACTCGAGGTATTGTGCGTTATTGACCAGTATTTCATCAAAACTATCGCTGAGATTTTCAATGTATCCTTCCTGGTTCAACGCCTGCAATCGTGCATCACCCGTTACCAACGGAAGCGCAAAATCCGAGAGACATTCCTCAGAGGTTGATGGCGAGTAATTCTCTGATACCTCGTCGGTATTGGGGCTTAAAATTTTTTGCTCCAAATTTCCTTGTTTCGAAGTTCGATCGCAACCGACAAGCGCAAATATGAAAGAAGTTAAAGTGATAGTTGACAGTATACGTTTTAATGATTTTTTTTTCATGGTTTAACCCTTTTGTAAATTGTTTGATGGCTAAAGACACAAATAGAATTATAATGGGAACAATTGTGCTATTTGACATTCTCCTTTCTGCCTGCGTATTATTTCAGGTCTGTCTACAATGTAGACTTTGTACCAACGGTTTTTAAGTCAGTGATAATCAGCCTCATATCATCTTGTTTCACTTCAAAAGACGACTTCACTCGATTTTGTAAACCGAGTTTTCGTGAATTTTTTTGGGCCAGCCGTTCAGTCAATCAAGGTATGGGCCAGGAAAATATACCTCTGGTGGGAGAACAATTCCGCGAGATTGTCAGCAACAATAATTCTGCCATAGAATAACGGATGGGTGCAGATCTCCCCGGACGAGGGCATGATCTGTTGAAATCAATGGGTTTTATCTGATTGTGAAAAAA
>JAFGQN010000243.1 GCA_016935665.1 Deltaproteobacteria bacterium
CCCGCCGCATATACATCTTCAGATTCCGGATGGCTTTGGGCTTTGGAAAATCGCGCCTCCTCGCCCATCTGAAAATGCCTCCTGTGCAATTCGTGTACCTCGGACCGGGGGGGGGTTGGCTTTGGCTTCCTTCCCACGCACCCTCGCGATAACGCAGTTGCCGTTTGACGAAGGGTTCTTGCCATCTGGGCCCCCAAAGGACTTTCACCCTCAAGTCACTTCCCGCTTCACTTTTGATCGACGGTTATCATTGTTCGCCGGACAATATGTTATAGCTCACGATGAAGAATATTAGAAGGAAGAGGTCTGACACTTTTCCAATCGGATGATGCATGCTCTGCATTCCAAAGATCAAAATTTTTCTGAAGATTTAACCACAAATCAGGTGTGGTACCAAAAGCTCGCGCCAACCTCAACGCCATTTCTGGGGTTATTGAACCCTTTTCATTTAATATTTTGGAAAGTGTTTTTCTGGAGATTCCCAACCTCATCGCCATTTCTGTCACACTAATCTCCAAAGGAATGAGATAATCTTCCTTCAAAATATTGCCTGGATGTGTCGGTTTTCTTTTTACTTTACCCATGACATTACCTTTCAGTGATAATCGTCATAATTAACGATGTACGCATCGCCATCACGAAACTCAAAAAAAATCCGCCAGTTACCTGAAACGCGAACGGAGTGCTGACCCGTTAATTTTCCTGTCAATTGATGAAGAAATGAACCGGGGTAATTCATATCTTTAATATCCTCTGCCGCATTCAATCGGTCCAATATTCTGGCAATTTTTGGTGCTTGTTCCGGACGAATTCCCTTCTTCTTTCCTGAATAAAAGAATTCTTCCAGTCCTTTATGTTTGAAGGACTTAATCATTCCTCATTTGTAACCTTAAAGGTTACGCCTGTCAACAAAATGTTTGCTGATTGTCGGCGAATGCTGCGCTGAACAGGCGTCACAAAATCCGCTCCACAACATCCGCTTCCAGGTTGCTTTTTAAAATTTTTAAACTCCTCAATCACCGGTTGCGTAAAAATCATATCGTAACATCGCGCGCTAACCGATGCCATGAGGTCGGCGTCGGGGCCTTGTATCCAACCGATCAAAGGATAGGTCAGGGCCTGATACGCAGCATTCCACTGGCCCCAGTACGCCCCATTAAAGTTTTTGCCGTGAAGCAGCAACACCACAGGGCGGTTGCCTGTTTTTTGATTCGCAGATGTGTGGGGGCTTTCATCGCCGTCTCGCAGATACATGTACGCCATTTCCAGAGACTGTCCCTGACTGGTGAACGAATGGCGGTGTACCTTGAATGGATATGCGTAGTCGCTGAGCATTTTGTCGTAGGACAATGCGCCCAGGTCTGTTTGGGCCAGAACTGGAAATACGATGGATACACACAATAAAAAACTGAATAATCGCAACATAATATGCATGGAGATTCCTTTTTTTTTGGGAGACACCCCCTAAAGCTAATGTCGCTGGCGGATATTGCAACTGAAGAGGAATAAACAGACGTCAAACGAATCCCTTTCAGATGAGTAGTGGCGTTGGTCATACAGCGAAAGAAGCGAGACCCATCAACTGTTCCGGCCTGACCCTTTATCGCGGTTTCCTCGGCGTAAAAATGCTCCTGAATGTCAAGTGAGAGGGTCAGACCCCAGTCATCCCGCAGAACTTGCAACGATTTATTTCTTTCGGATTTTTTTTTGGGACTTCAGACTTCTGAAATCAGCATATACTATATCTGGATTCCTGTAATTACTGCTTACATGGAGAAGGCGCAATGAATAGAAAATGGTTGTTCCGAGTATTGGCAATGGTTTTAGGAGGACTCATGATTGGTTGCAGTACCGATGGCGCCACTTCGTGGAAAGACGACACAGACAGTGCCACAGGCGGCGATGCGGACAGCGATACCGACGTAGATGCCGATAGCGATACTGACATGGACAGCGATACCGACATAGTTGAGCCCGTCGTGGGAGATTACTATGTTGCGAAAGACGGAGATGATACCCATCCGGGAACTGAAGAACTGCCCTGGCGTACAATCCAAAAAGGAGTTGATACCCTGTCCGCTGGAGAAACGCTGGTAGTTAAACCCGGCGTTTACGATGAAAGAGTGGTGGTTTCAAACAGCGGCACCGCCGAGGATGCCAGACTCAAAATCCTTTCGCAAACGGCACATGCTGCGAAATGTCAAGGTTTTGAAATCAAAGGCAACTATGTCACTGTCAGCGGATTCCAAATTGAAGCGGAGATGCCGGACGGCAGGGGCGTTTATGTTAACGGCGCAAGCCATGTTGATATTCTGAATAATCATATTTTCGAATGTCCATCCGGGGGCATCGATGTCAGCGGCCCTGATATCAACAACCTTGCAAGCGATGCAAGGCTGCGCAACAACCATCTCGAACACAATGGACAGTGGGGCGTACATATTGTGGGATCATATATTACCCTGGAAAGCAATGAAGTAGAAAAAACCGTTCAGCATCACCCTAAAATCGAATATACGGGTTTCCATGGTGAGGATGCGGACGGCTTTCGTATTTTTGGCGATCACCATACGATTCGCCGCAACTACCTGCACGATTTGGGAAACGTTGAAGATGCGGGAAACCACCAGGGCCTGACCGACCCGGCATATCCCAGCGAAGACTTTCCCCATGTCGATTGCATTCAGTCGTGGGATCGAACCTTACATGGCGGAAGACCCGTCATGAAAGATACGCTCATCGAACTGAATCACTGCCGTTTGAGCCGCGCAAGTTCAAAGGGAATTACTATCTCTGCGATTGATGCACCTGCGAGCGACCTTATTATTCGAAACAATATTTTTGAATATCGCGATGTCGGTGTTCTGATCAGCGAAGGGTCATTCCAGAATGTGTCGATATACAACAATTTGTTCAAGGCGCTTCTCAACGATGATTCCTGGGGCGCAGCGGTGAGTCTGGACAATGTCGACGGATTTCAAGTGCTCAATAACATAATGATTGATTGCCACGCAGAAGTGCGCAAAATCTTTGGTGCCGGAGCCATTGACTACAATTTGGTCTGGTGGTCGAACGGCGAAATACCTGCCGGTGTTCCCAGTGCCCAAACACATGAACTGTGGGGAGTTGATCCATTGTTTGCCTCGTATGATGGCAGCAACGGCGGAGATTACCATTTAACGGCGGATTCGTTGGCGATTGGCGCCGGGATTCGAATAGATGATTTGAATGAAGACTATGATGGTGTGCCACGCCCCGAAACCATTGCGATAGGCCCTTATGAATATGTTCCCTGACACAAGCGTATTCGAAGTTTGGTTGATTCTTCTGATGGAGGATAGTGAATGCTTTATATTTGCAAATTATTGGTCGTACTGATGATTATTTTTTTTGGAGCGTCGTTCGGATGCGGAGAAGACGCAAAAACAGATGGGGGCGCCAAATACACCGGCAACGATTCTGACAGCAACAGTGATATGGATAGTGGCAGTGATAACGGAAACAATAGCGATGCGGAAAATGACACCGGCAGCGATACGGACAGCGGCATCCATGGAGATACCGATAGTGATAGTCAAATTCATGGTGCTGGCTGCAATTCTATCACACACGAATTCCAAAAGGGCATGACCGGGTCATTGGGGAGTCCAACATGGTACGCGGCACTTGGCGCTGCCGGTGTAGGTGAAAGCACAACGGCATATTGGAAATATGGGAAGCAGACAACGCTCACCGTAACTTTTGATGACAGCACTCAGGGACAGGCAAAGTACGCAATTCCCAAACTGAAAGAATTGGGAATTGTCGGAACATTTTTCGTAAATCCGGGAACAGAGAAATTCGTCACAGAAAATGCAATTTGGCATACCGCTTATACCGTAAGTGGGCAGGAAATCGCCAATCACACCTGGCAACACGAGGGTGGGGCCACCGCGGCTTCGGCCGAGGAGGCGGTGGACCTTGCCGGTGACTATATTAGAAAATTCATCTATGGGATAGATTCGGCAGAAAAAAAAATTCTGGCGTTTAACCGGGCAGGAGGAACCGACTGGCATATTGACCCAACCTCAGAAGATTGGAATATGTTTATTCGGGGCAACTATCTCTTTGAAAGAAAGAGCAGTAGCGGAGTGAGCCCAGGCACCACTTACAGCGAAATGAGAGACCTGGTTCTTGCTGCCTTTCAAAGCGGCGGCACCTTTGAAACCACAGGGGGAAGCATACACTTTCACGGAATCTGTGACGATGAGATCTATCTCAATTGTGACAATGAATCGGTTGAATTTCCAACCAATAACGGTGCAGTACAGAAAAGCCATTTTTATGATTTTCTTGAATGGCTGGTCGACCCTACCGGTTTTCCCGCAACGAACATATGGCTTGCCGGATACGCCGAATACAGAAAGTATATGGTGGCCAGATCGGGAACAACCGTGCATCTGGACAGTATCGACGGTTCTGGCAGTGATATTGTCATACACATAGAACTGAATTTCTCCATGCCGTCCGTCTCTGAAATCGAACCGGTTCAATACACGTCAACCTACGGTCTTACCTGGGGAAATGACGATGAGATGGCGAATCCCGACTTGTACAGATGCGAACCGATAACCGTGTTCACCAAAATACCGGAAGAATGGCCCGCAGCGAGAGTCACCCTGGAAACAGGTGAGAGTCATGTATACCGAGTGGATAATGCTGAAGTGCGCTATGAAGCACTCCCAAACAGCACCGTGACAATAGAATCCGCCCAGGAAGAAAACATTGATATTCCCTATGTCGGCATCCCTCTATAGACCATGAAATGGTATGATTCACATCAAAATTTGACCGGTATGTCCAGCTTTGGATTTTGAGCGTAAAGCGATTCAGATAATGCCTCGTATGAACGTAAACTTCGCAACTACCCGAGTTTCCGAGAACGGTTCCCATGTTTTCATGAAAATGTTTGCGAACGCGAACTGAACACCAGGTAAAAAAGCGGTATCCTTGAAATGGGGACGATATAAGCGCCATGGCTTTTTTCTTTCCTTTGGCCAGGGGGGATAACGTATGACCAGCTTAAAAATGAAGATGGCCATTTTTTTAGCGCCGGTTGTTTTTTTTGCGGCGGGTTATTGGATTGGGCGCTATGTGAATAAACGCGCTGATGAACCGGATAAAGCGGTAAATGCGGCTGAGGGAGAGCGCGATGCCAACAGGTTGGAGAATCATTCTTCAAAAGTATCTTATGACAATCGAATAAGAAGAAGTAAGAACTGCTCTATTAGAGATTTTCATTCCAGCGATGTGATAAATCGGACAAAAATGATACTAAAAAAACAACGCATCAGTGCCGCCAATGATTTTATAAAGAACGTCGGTATTGTGGATGAAGTAGACCAAAAGCGGATAAGGGATTCGTATCTCGAAGGTTGTACCCGGTTTGTCGGTTACAATGGCATTCGGAACGTTTACTCATTCAAAAGCCCTGACAACAGCATTACCCCATGTGAAAATTCAATCGGGCTAAAAGATGACTATGATGTATCGCCCCAGTTGGCCGAAGACTCGGCTGCTAATCTAGTCGATGAACAGGAACTGTCCGCTGATGAATTGCGCTATCGCCAAATGTTAAAAGAGGAGAAGGCCAGTGAGGTAGTGCGCAATTTTGATTTAAGTACCGCCGATTTGACCCGGGGAACCAATTTGAATGAGGGGAATGCAGAAGTGCTGCGCGACAATTTGGAGTCAGTGAGAAGAGTCGTTGCCCGGTCTGAAGGTCCTGCCAAAAAAGCCGAGGTGGTATGCAAATTCGATGATCACCTCAATGAATTTCTCGAAGATCATAAGGTTACCGGCTACAATCCCTCCCTGGAAATATTTCTGGAGGCCCTCAGAGAATCAGTGGGAACCAACATTGAAGGCGCCTGTTTTGACGCGTACAGGGCCAAACCCACCATGTACGACGACGGCAACGGAAATGTCTACGAACTCTATTTCTTCTGAATTATCCCACGCTCCAAACCATAAGAAATCCTCTCTGCCTTGTAATGAGCAACCACTGGCATGCTGTGGTATCCGACCCAGAGGTGAAGATTGCGCAGTTTTACGCATGGGTGCACAAGTATGTGGCCAAAACAATGAACTGTTCCCGTGGTGTCGATGCGCTCTGTATTTCAAAAAAAAACTTCGAAATTAACCACAGCATTTATCTCGCGGAAGAAATTTTAGGCTTTTCCTATTGCATGGAAATTAAACAACCGGGGTGGGGTAATTGATATCGATTTTTCTAGCCATTGAATTGTTAGAACCAACAGCAGGTGGAACACCGGCGAAAAGCGGAGATGTCACTTGAATCTTTAAATCCCATTTTTACGGACAACGAGAAGTCATTTTCCCGGTCGGCACTTATGCGATGCGCATGCATTCCGGTGTATCTTTTTTTTTCAGCATAAAGTGCGTCGAATTTACAGAAAGAATTTGCGGGTAATGCAAGCGCATTCTGCACTTCTGTATCTTCTGTTTGAAGACTGAACAATACGTGCCCGGCCTGACGCATGGATGCGCCCGGATTTCCCGTCAGAATCTTCGCCCATAACCAACACATTTAACAATCGGAAAAAAATTTGGCCACCCAAAACGCTCGAAATTACAACAACCTGGGTGAGGAATCCTGGTGAGGAATCCTGGCTTTGGGCTTTGGATAATCGCGCCTCCTCGCCCATCTGAAAATGCCTCCTATGCGATTCGTGTTCCTCGGGCCGGGGATTTGCCTCAGGCTTCCTTCCCACGC
>JAFGQN010000244.1 GCA_016935665.1 Deltaproteobacteria bacterium
CCAACCTTGTCTGGACCTGACAGTCCCGTCCTTTTTCATTGTCACACCTCCATTTCGAGAGTGACTATACACCATCAAAAAAATTATTTCGTGCGCGTGTTCACAGGACGGATACGTAGAAGATTTGTGGTTAGTTAATCGAAACTTTGTTACCTGTTTGAATCAAATGGGGATAATTTTCATATAATATTATAATTGATCATTCAACGCCGTATAAAAGAATTCTCAATCTGTGGCATTTGCACAAATTTTCGGATTTATGGAACATAGGACAATTGTTAGTGGCAAATGGAAAAATGATCCGAAATAAAATCTGTTATGCGGAGGATCGAGTAGTATTTTGCAAATCTTATAATTGGTACGACGCCATCCATCAAAAAAGGCCATAAAACAATTTGCCGCTTTCGGTGATCCAATTGTTGAAATCGAAATCCATTTTCGTCTGGAACTAGAAATGAAAGGACATTGGAAACTGCAACTTTTGGAGCAATGGCTCTGATGAATGCATCGTCGATATCGATGTTCCTGGTTTTCTTCAATAGCATAAACATTAGCCAAAGTGCGCGTTCACATTTCCATGCCTTTGAACGTGCAATAAGAATATGAAAATCGGGTTTTTGATTCTCTATCAATAACTCAAGGTCACGAAGTGGACGAGTTAGCTCTGAGAAACAATCAGTAAAAGCATGAATTATAAGATGTAAAAAAGTATCTTCCGGGGCGAGTCGTTTACAAGGTACACCGTCGAAATTAGAGTCAATGGTTCTTTTCCATAGTGCTTCATAATTAATAGGATGGCGTTCCTGCTGAACTAAAAACCGATGAGCCTCGAACAATATTTTCTTTGTGGCAGAGATCTGAAGATAGTATCCAGAGTCTTTTAACTGTGATGCAGTATGTTTTCTGCCAGGTATAACTCGCTTTACATAACCTTTTTGCATGAGGAGTGTATTCACGAAAGCAAAGTTTTCAGCCTTGACCAGAAAATCAATGTCTGCCAGCAGACCTCTATCTTCGTTGGGCGGATAAACGCTCGTCAGTAATTCAGCGCCTTTTAATGGAGCCACGTCAATGCCGTGTTGATTTGCAACGCTAATAAATTCACGGAAGTAATGGAATAGGATTATGTATTGGGGAGAGATCAAAACTTGCATTTTTGTTTTAGATAATCTTTTACAATGAGAGACAAAAATCGAGGTGTCGAGATGAAATTTCTACGCCAAAGGCGTTTAGGTTCTCTAATGAGGCGCGGCAGCCATTCCAGACCATGTTCTCGGAACCACGGATGAGAGCGCTGTATTGTACCGGCATAGAAGTCGAATGCCGCACCAATCGCGGCGATAACAGGAATATCTTTCAGAAGTTCTCGATGTTCCGCTATCCATTTTTCTTGTTTAGGGGCAGTTAGACCAACCCACAAAAAATCAGGTTTTGAATCGACTATTAATTTACAGATGTCGCTATTATTCCAATGTGATTGATCACTAAAAGGAGGAGAGTACGTACCCACTACTTGTATAAAAGGTTCTTCTAATGACAAACGAAGTACAATTTTTTTTAAAACGAAATCTGATGATCCTAGAAAGAAAAAACGTAAATATTTTTGATTTTGTTTTGACTTTTTAAGAACATTCCTGAAGATATCAGGACCACAAATTCGCTCGTTTAGTGGTTGTCCCGTTAAATGAGAAGCTAATATTATCCCATGGCCGTCTGGTAGAATTAAATCGAATTCTCTAAGCGCATTTTCAAATTTTCTGTCTTTTTGAGCGGTGACAATCGAATGTGGGTTTACAAATGCAAGACACAAATTTGAATTTTGCTTCTCCAATGACTCAATTAGAAAATTTGTCACAGCTTCGGAGTTCGAGTCTGAAAATTCAAATTTTGATATTTTAGTTTTTTTTATGTCATACATCAGCAATCTACTTGCGGAACAATTGTGATTGTGTCGACGTTGCGACTACTGGTTTAACAAAGACACAATGATGCTTGTCATACTATTTTCAAATATTTTCAAAGTGAAATTCCTATTATATTTCTGATAGGCGCATTGTCCCATTTGAAACCGTAGATCTTTATTTTCTATTAAGAGCTGTAATTTTTGTGCAAGTTCTTCAGCGTTTTGCTTCTTTATTAGAAATCCTGTGCGTTCATTATCAATGATGTCTGGAATACCACCTTCATAAGTTGAAATCGAAGGAAGGAAAAAACTTTGAGCTTCCAGAAGGACCAAGGGAAAACATTCATTGTCGTAAAAGGTTGGAAACGCAAAAACATCTGATTCCATAAAAAAACGCTCTTTTTCTTCCCCATATTTTGCGCCAACGTATTTAACATGCTCTTCTAGTTTTGCATTACAGATTTCTTCTTCCAGTTGCTTTCGAGAGATGTCTCCTTCGTTTCCAGCAAAAACACCCTGGAAAGGAATATTCTGACTAGCCAAAATTTTGCACGCATTCAATAGAGTAAGGACACCTTTACTTTCAATTAAGTTTGAAATGAAAAGAATTCTGGGAATTTTGTTGGAGTGCGAATTATACCCCCGGTTGCATTCTTTTGGTTCAGGTATCCCGTTAGGACAAATGTGTATTCGCTCCTTTGGAAAATACCTTTGTATATCTGGATAAAGGTATTTTGAGAGTAATATTGCATCACTGTTTTTAAAAACCAATTTATAGAAAACATTATACAATTTTTTTTGGCTATAAAGGTGCACACCTTTGTTATGAAAATGATAAACGATTTTTATGCCAAATGCTTTTACAATTAGAGCAATAACAGCATCTTTTAAAAAAGCGATTCCTTTTGCTGTAATTGCTAAATAGCATAAATCCGGTCGTCTAAAAATACATGATACAAATGTTGAAAAAACTATCTTAAAGAAAGAAAAGAACTTTGACGGATTCCATCTTCCAATATGAGAAATCTTTTTTGATGTATTCAGGTTTATATACTTGCAGCTAAATGTTGAATTTATCTTGTCACTATTTTGAATCTGTTTTCCAACAACAGAAGAACCATGAGTCGGAGGAGGCAAATGAAGTATGAATAAAATTTTACTGTGCTTACTCGAAGTCATCTATTTATACTGTGAATAGTAGCGTGAAAATTATACAAATTTATTTCTGATTCTGGAAATAAATGAATATTTTTTTCGAAATTCTTTTACTAAAGAAGCATTCAGTTTAATGGAAGATTGAAAATTGAAATGCTTTTGTTCGCCACTGTCTAATGGTGTATTAAAACCTTTTATGCATCTAGTATGTGTCGAATCTTCACCGAAACCGACATTATTGATCTTTGATTTGGAAGGGAATACTGTGAGTTGATTTTGAACAAATTGGCTATAACACCAGCGTATCGCCCAGGAATCAATTATTCCATGCATCTGATTATACAGCATTTGTGGCAGGTCACTGCCGCCCCGCATAAATTGAATATTTCTTCTTAAATTGTTTTTAAATGACGGGTAATCACTAATAGTCCAATCGACATTTCCCCAGCGATTCTTCCAAGTGCCCCAGCCCCATGATGATGCCCTGTATCCCAGATAAAAATCTTTGGAATAGTTGTGCAAAGAGGAGAGGTCTGGTGTGTATCCTGATATGGAAAAAATCCTTGAATTACTTTGAAAAAAATCCAATGCCTCGTTCATGAATAACAGGAAATTGGTCGAAGATATGAGGTCATCTTCCAACGTAATTACGTTTCCGTATTTTTCAATTGTTTGAGACACACCCTTTATTATCGAGTTTGCCAATCCAATATTAGTTTCTGATTCCTGAATTGTTACAGACTTGAATCCATTGATTTGTTGAACATATTTACGCGTTTCTCTGATTTTTTTATTGTCTCGCGTATCGCGAGGTCCATCACAAAAAATGAATAAGTCGCTTTCATCCGCCAAATCGTTTTTTTTTAGCGCAGATAAAGTTGCTTGTGTCTTTTCAGGACGATTAAAAACAAATAGACAGATTGGAGCTACCATTTGTTATGCCTATATAAGCAAGTTCTTTATTCTTAGAGCATTTTGAACATCGTTTAGAGTGCCGGATTTTGTCTATCTTTAGAAAATTAGGAAACGATGTAAAAAACGTAAAAAACCGCTTTGGGTTAAGTAAAAAAATTTTTTTGGAGTTTATCAAGGAACCTTTCGAATTCTATCATAGAAACCGAATTTTAATTTGACAACGTTAAGTTTTCCATCAGAGGAATTTATCGCATTTTTTTGTTGTATTCAAAAATTTGTACTAATGAATTCTCTTTGTCGTTAAAACAACCATATTTTGTGCCCCAGTTACAAACTGCACGAGTCAATGGAACTTATCCTACTTTTATTGCAAGATGGCTGCAGGACGAATCTTAGGTTTGTATCTTTGAGGCAAGCCAATTTTTCAGTGGACCTTATCATCGAACAAGCTTTTGAATACGATAAAAATAAAAAACCGCAAGACAAATTTCTCCTGTGAATAGACCCAAAATTGCGCCGCTAATGCTCCACAATTTTGAAAAAAATGTGACAGATACCAACGTGATTACGGTGCCGATTAGATTCGCCGATAAGTGAAATTTGAACTCCTTTAAAGACTGAACCATTACTTCCAAACTGTTTCTAAGGGCTATCGCTGCACCAAATAGGCACCATATTTGCACGATGCCTCCAATGTTATGATAAGTTTCCCCTACAATACTTTGAATGAATGGCCACAATAACATAAGCGCGATTACATAGAGCGACATTCCACTAAGAAAAGCGATGCTTAGAAAGATTCCTGATTTTTTAAACGCGTGTATGTTGTAGGCCCTGATGTCAGCCATTCTTGGAAGCGCAATCTGGCAGACTGCGGGAATGAGGAGTAGGCCAGGGGTAACGAATAGACGGGCAGCGTTCATTTGCGCAACGCCGGCAATGTCGATGGTTGATGCTACAATGAGTGTGTGAGCCTGAATTCTAAGAAAGAATGCAACATTCGTTATACTCGCCCATTTTCCTCCCTTCCACGTATCCCCCAATGCATCTTTAATTCGGGTGGCAGACCTTGGAAAATGTTTAAATCTGGAAAGGTGATGTGCGGCGACTATCGCAATCAGATGTGCAAGACCATAGTAAAAAATTGCTTCAAATAGTGTAATTTTTGATGTCAAAACCCAGTCTGCAACAAACAGTAAAAATACGCAGATGCTTAAGATTAGATTTGTGACAAAGGCATAGATTTCTTTTTTAATGCTATAGAAGTATCGTAGAAAAAAAAATTTGACAGAAAAAAACAATGACGCGAAAGCAAGCGGATAGATATATGGTAGAAAATTCGCTACTGTGCTTGAGAATGGCGAGAGCAAATGCGAACCTAATAATAAAAGCACAGCAATGCCAAAAGTCGTCAGGACGACGAGTTCATAGACAGACGTAGCAAAGATTTTTCTTTGTCCTTCAGGTTTTTCAGGAGATAGCACCACCATTTGTGTGGTCAGTAAAGAATCTGTAATACCAGTTATAAACAAAAGTGCGGCAAAACAAATTCCGTATAAGCCAAATTCCGTTTTGGATAGTGTTCGAACCAAAATAATATTGATCCCAAAATTTGTTGCGCTGCTTATGATCTGATTCAGTACGCTAATGGAAAAAGCTTTTCCAATTCTCTTCTTAGATGAGGATTTCATATTTGAAGAACCGAGTTCTGTCTTACGCATTGCAGAAATAGTATGTTCACATTTAAACAACAGGCAGGGACGTTATCTGATATTATCCCAGGTATGCTTTGCTCGGGGACCAGACTTTGATAATTGCGTTTTGTTACAAAACGTAGATTTCCGCAACGAGGCACTTGGTAAAAAAAAATTAGATTTCTAATCTGCATAAATGGGTACACCGGGGCTATTGACTTCCCGTTCGAACACGGAGACGTTTCTTCAAATATAGATGTGCTTCAAGAAACGCTACACAGGTCAATGCCAGATGTAAATTCATGTTTAGGATGTGGAAAGAAGGGCCGGTCATAGTGCGAAAAGTAAGAAAGGAAAAAATGATTAAAGGGATATTATGTATCGTCTTCTCTGAAGTTCTCGAACATTTTAGAGTTTGAAGCGAGAAAATGATGACTTTGTATAGCAGGTATAGATGAAAAATAAAAAGCCATGATGTTCCCAGAATACCGATGTCAACCAAAGAATCCAGATAAGTATTATCAAGCGTGGACAAATGCTTAATTTCGCCGCTTAGTACTGCTTTATGCCCGCTGTAATAGCCTGTCCCAAACCAGGGATTATTCAAGAAAACATCCCACCCTATTTCCCACCTCCAAGCGCGTCCGGTCATAGACATAAGCTCTTTTGATGATTGACCTCTAGACATATAGTCTACAACAAATTGAGTACTTCCATATGCCACCAGTAAAAAGATTACTGGAACGCTAAATACGAAGAACTTTTTATGATCTTTAATCAAAAGCAAGCAAAGAAGAATGGCCGTTGCAAAAATGGATGTTCTTGAATGGCTGAGAATCATCACTATAAATGATATCAACGTTGCCAATACAACAGGGATTCGATACTGTTTTTTATCCAACATGTACAGAAAAAGTACTAAGAAGACAGTGCCGCCGATTTGGGTTAAGGTATTGGCATTTACATAGGGAATTATACTGCCACCTGTGCTGGAACCGACATCCTTTCCTGACTCTGATATACGGAATGCTACATCTGGAAAAAGAACCATACTGACTACACCAAAAATCTCCAGTGCGAAAAGCAAATACATGGTGCCGTACAACAAGTTATGTGGTGTTTGTTGAATTATGGATTTTTGAATCACGACGGCGGTCCAGGACATATAGACGAGCAGTTCAAAGGATTTCCACATTGATTCCTGCGGAAAGGGAGAATATGTGCTCGAAGCGAGACAAAACAGAAAATAGAGGAAGTAATAAAGAAGCAGTTTCGATTTTGGAATTTTTAGTTTTAGAATTTGCAGAAGGTTTGTTCCGAATAATATCAAAAAGATCACGATGCGCAGATATCGTTTCATCCCCAACTGACTATCACTGGAAAAAGACGCTGCGTGCATTTCAACATCAACCGGCCAAGATAATAGACCAATTATCAAAAGAGTAAAAATGTAAAAATTTCTATTTGAAAAGAAGCTTTTTTTCCATGTGATAAATGGTTCAACTTTTGAAAAAAAACAAATAATTATTGTGCCGACTAACAGAATAGTAATGTAGACTTTCAACGAAAAACCTATAACTACCGATAATTGGGATATTAACGGTGAACTTTCAATCCTCTGCAATCAATGGCGAAAATCGGCTCGAACTGACAACTTCTGTTCTCCATTGTAGGAAGCTTCGTTTTCGCATTGGGTATAACAAATTCAGCGCTTTTTAATTGACGTATAGTTGAGAAATGTGTCTTTTTGATTGAGAATCGTCTGCGGGTAAATACGGCTGATGTTTCTATATTGATCTGTATTTGAATGCTTGGGTTGAGATTTTTGTATCTGGTTTTTTTGAACCGAACTTTGTGCGGTGATACACATTACAAATAATTCCACTCCAGATCTAAGAGACCTATTCATTCTTTATACATTGACTTCGTAACATCGTTCATCTGCTGTGGTCCTTACCCCTTCACCAATATAATGAATGACTATTTAGTCGCTTTGTCTATCAGCCTCTTTCGATTGTTTGCAACTCGCTTCAACAACAGAATCGAAAACGATGCGTAGCAATAGATCAGCGTATGGATCAAATGGTGAATCTTCGGAGCGCCAACCGAAGTTCATTTCGTAGTTCTCCGTTTTCTCACCACATTGGATAGAATGACGAATGCTGATTTGACGAATTTTTGAAGCTGCGTGGCCGTGATAGGTCACCCATTTCCAATAGTTCAAATAGTATGTGCCATTCTTTGTGCATTGCGCGATAACCAGTCCGCTGTGTTCACAAAACTCGTCCAGTGCCAATTGAAGCGCTTCGAGCGTTTGCGCCTCATGTATATTTAAAATAAATGCAGGAAGATTTTGTTTGATACGTAGAGTGAAGTCGCTATATTCTCCAGTGGATTCCAGTCGCCTCTCCCCGCGATGAAACATCCCTACCGCTCGCATCATGATAAATATTAATACCGTGGAAACAAGCAAGGCTGCACCAACTTCCCACTTTTCCCTTCCCAGGTATATGGCGATGGCAGTGGCGGTAAATAGAATAGATATTCCGTATATAATCAGTACACTTTTTTTATGGGTTAGTCCCATTTCCAGTAATCGATGGTGAAAATGACCTTTGTCAGCAAGAAATATGGGCCGTTTCGCAACGAAACGTCTTGCGATGGCAATGAGCGTATCAAAAATAGGGACACCCATAGCAAGAATGGGTACTAAAAGCGCAACGGCTGTGCCGCCTTTGACGCCCATCAGAGATGTTGTCGCCAAAATGAATCCAATCAGCATGGAGCCGGTATCACCCATAAAGATTGTCGCCGGATTGAAATTGAAAATCAAAAAGCCAATCAGTGCACCACCTAAAGCGGCTGCGTACAGCGCCACAAGTGCATTACCCGACAGCAACCCAATAGTGAAGTTAACGATGCACACGAAAAAGGACACTCCGGCAGCAAGCCCATCGAGCCCATCAATCAGGTTTACGGCGTTGATGATTCCAACTATCCACAGCACAGTGACGGGCAGTGCGAAGATTCCCATATGCAGCAACCCAACAAACGGAAGAGAAACCAAATTAATTTGAAATCCGCCAAAATAGGCACTGATTGCAATAATGAGTTGTACTAATAACTTGTGAATCGCTCGAACATTTCGAATATCATCTATCGCGCCAAGCGTCGCGATAGCGATACTGCCGGAAAAAAGGGATATGATTCGCAATGTATCATTTTTGAACGCTTCTGTCAGCGGATTTGTAAATAGCATTATACCCAGAATGGGTGCGAGAAACCCGAATAATATAGCGATCCCACCAAGTCGTGGAATCACTGTTGTATTGATTCGTCTCGTGCCAGGTTTGTCGACAGCGCCGACTTTAGTTGCGATTTTGCGCACCAGAGGCGTGACAAGTACTGCAACCGCTATGGATGAAACAAATGTTACAATTATCGTGTTCACTGAATGCCTTTGATGTTTGCAAATGTCGACATGCAGAAAGTCAAATCGTTCCTATTTCAGAGATTTTCGGTGTACCATCCAATGGCATTTTTCAGACCGTCAAAGACTGAGTATGCTGGAGCATAATGAAGTTGTCTTCGCGCCTTTTCAATCGACGCCACACTATGCTTCACATCTCCGGCCCGTTCTTCCACATATTGGACTTCCTGATGTGTGCCAAGGAGCGTTTGCATGTATTCAATGAGTTCGTTAACAGTAATTTGTTTGCCCGTGCCAATGTTGAAAACATCTCCATCGGTATCATTACCGGCCTGGCATGCTTTAATATTGGCTTGAACCACATCCTGAATGTATACAAAATCACGGGTTTGCTCACCGTCGCCAAATACAACCGGCGATTCGCCGTGAATTAACTTTCGCGCAAAGATGGGAATCGCTGCCGCATAGGCGCTATTGGGATCCTGCCGCTGGCCGAAAACATTGAAGTATCGCAATCCCACTGTTGGTAATCCGTATGCGGATGAAAACAGTTTTAAATATTGCTCGCCTATCAATTTGGTTAGAGCATACGGAGACAGCGGATCTGGTGGCAGGTCCTCATGTGCGGGCAAAACGTTTGTATTGCCATACGCAGCGGATGTAACGGCCATTACCACTTTTTTCACATTATTGTCGCGGGCGGCCAATAGAACATTAAGCGTGCCGGTGGCATTGTGGTCGTGCGCCAACATCGGCTCTTTCATTGACCAGGGCACTGAGGCCATGGCGGCGTGATGCAGAACGTAATCGACGCCTTTACACAGCTCATTCATGAGTGCAGTGTCGCGAATATCTCCTTCGACAAAACGCATTTGCGTTTGTAACGAGCCGATGTTTTCTTCTTTACCGGTTAGATAATTGTCAATTCCAATGACGTCGTGTCCCATCTGAATCAGGGATTCTGCGAGATTGGAACCGATGAATCCGGCGACGCCGGTGATAAGATATGCTGTCATAACCGTAAACTTCCCTGGTGGTTGAACTATCTAAAACAGTTGTGGTTTTTAATCGCGTTCAAAGGCATCACTTTAACAGCAGAGTTATCTCGATGCCACGTTTGCTTTTCGAATATTGTGAACCAATTCTATGGCGGGTCTGGCGTGCTCAATACCAAAGCCGTTGCCGTTCAGAATTTCCTTATATGACTGTGTATGCAATGAAGTAAACCCGTTTGAAAATTCGATTTCTTCCCCGTCGACCGTTATGGAGCGAAATGTGGTGGTTTGGCCGGGAAGAGCTTCAAATGGGAGGGAGGCGAAATCCACGCTGAGGTGCCAGTCCACATCTGCGTGCGCCAGTTCCAGTTCGCCTTTCACCGTTAGCAAAGTCCGCTGTGTCACGCGCACCTGTTTCACTTCTCCAAACAGCCAGATGAGCATATCAAAAAAATGAATGCCAATATTGGTTACCAGCCCTCCCGAGCGCTCTTCGCGTCCTTTCCATGAGAGTTGGTACCATGGTCCCCTACCGGTAATGTAACTGAGCGAGACTTTTTTCCGGGTCAAACCGGGGGTTTCCATGCGTGCTTTTTCCAGCGATGCCTTCAACTGAAGCAGTGATGGCAGGAGACGCAGCTGCATGATGGAGTAGACTTTTCCCCCCGTTTCTGACTCCACTTGCGAAAGCTGGTCCAGGTTCCAGGGGTTGATCACCAGCGGTTTTTCGCAGATGGCCGCGCAGCCGGATCGCAATGCCAGCCGCACGTGCGCATCGTGAAGATAATTGGGCGAACAAATTGACACGTAATGAATGCGAGTGTCATCCGGTCCATTTCGCAGTTTTTCGAGATGTCTGTCAAATCTCTCAATTTCAGGAAAATAGCGAACGTCCAGAAAATACTTATCCAGGATCCCTACCGAATCAGCGGGATCGGCCACCGCCGCTAATCGGTTCCCTGTATCTTTAATGGCCTGCATATGGCGCGGCGCGATGTAACCAGCAGCGCCGATAAGTGCAAAGTTTTTCATGGGTCGACTTAACGCTCCCCCACACATATGGTGAGTGTCTGTATCACCCGTTGCTGTTCGTCGGGAGTAATAGTTGGGTTTATGGGCAACGCCAGGGCACATTGGGAAAGTTGTTCCGCTACGGGGAACGCTCCTGGCCTGTATCGAAGATATGACAGTGCCGGTTGCAGATGCAGCGGAGTGGGGTAGTACACTGCGCTGGATATGCTTTTTTCCGACAGCGCCTGTATCGCCATTTTCCTTTGGTGCGCCGGAACCTGAATCACGTACTGATTGTACACATGGCCTGGAAGATCTGTTGGGCAGGTTACATGTGATAACATAGCCAGCGACTGCGTGTAGCGCACCGCCACGTTTCTTCTGTATGTATTCCAGCCGTTTAGAAACGGGAGCTTCACTTCCAGAAAAGCGGCCTGCAGGGTATCCATCCGAAAATTTCCGCCAATCAACTGGTGATGGTAACGTCTGCTCGCACCATGGCCCCGAAGCTGGCGGATTCGATGCGCAATCTGATCGTCCTGCGTCACCACGGCGCCGGCGTCTCCGGCAGCTCCCAGATTCTTTGCAGGAAAAAAAGAGAACACGCCCGCATCGCCCAGAACGCCAACATGCTGGTCGTTAAATTGCGCGCCCAATGCCTGGGCGGCATCTTCCACCACCCAGAGGTGATGACGTTTAGCAATTTTGCAAATGTGTTCCATATTTGCAGGAGCGCCAAACAGATGGACTGGAAGGATACCGACTGTATCTGCATCAATTTTCTGTTCAATCTGTGTGTGATCCAAAGCAAACGTCTCTGGTTCAATATCGACAAACACCGGAATGGCGCCAAGGCGCACAATGGCGCCGGTGGTTGCAAAAAACGAATACGGTGTTGTGATAATTTTGTCACCGGGTCTCACCCTCAGCGCCATCAGCGAGACGAGCAACGCATCTGACCCGGAGCTGACCCCCACGACGTTGCAGGCACCAATCCAATTGGCGAATGCCGCTTCAAATCCTGCAACAGCAGGGCCATTGATGTATTGACCCGAACGAAGCACTTTGAGCATGGCGTTTTCGAGCTCTGGTGACAGGGGCGCATGCAGTGCTTTAATATCTAACATGGGAATCATTGGCATGTCCATGTGCATACATCACAGGTGCTGCCCTGTGTCAGCTTTTCGCCACAACGACACACCCAGGCTGTCAGCTGTGCAGGTACCCCCAGCATGAGCCCGTGTGGCGGCACATCTTTTGTAATCAGGGCACCGGCGCCGACGAAGGCGTATTCGCCAATGGTCGCTCCGCAAACGATGGTTGCGTTGGCGCCAACCGTTGCACCACGCTCAATGCGCGTCGGGCGGAAGTTCGCTTTCTGGTTGCGGTGCGCTCTGGGGTTTTTCACATTGGTAAATACCGCACCGGGCCCAATAAACACATCGTCTCCAATGCTGAGACCGTCATAAAGAGACACATTGTTTTGAATGCGAACGCCGTTGCCGATGACCACCTGACTCGCCACATATACATTTTGTCCAAGGACGCAGTTCTCACCAATGACACAGCCTTTCATCAGATGACAGAAATGCCAAATGCGAGTGCCGCAGCCAATCTGTACTGGCGCATCCACCACAGTACTTTCATGAATAAAAGGGCTATTGGTCATGAGTGATTACTTTGTCCATGACCCGTCGAAACAGCGCGTTGGCCACTTCGGTGCATTCGGGGGTGATTCCCGTAATGCGCAGGGCAGTGTTCCGGGTGAGTGGTTTCTCAGGGGGATGTTCTCCCTGCGTTCGGCAAAAAGCTACAAATACATGTTTACCTATGTGAACGCCTATTCTTTTTACAATTTCGTCAGTGAGCCGTTTTTCAAAGTCGTCTGAACGGTTGCTGCATTCGAATACCCAGAGCGTCATGGGACGCGGCGTGGCCAACAGGGAGTTCAATACAAGGGAGATGGCCTCTGCGTCGAATTTTTCGGCGTTGATATCTGGTGCGAAAACAGTGATTAGCTGACAGTTGGTCGAGGTGATCGCGTTGAGATCGTCACAAAGGGAAAGTCCGTGGAGCAACGCCTCATGGAGATTCTCCGACGATTGGGAGGAGAGGGGCTTTGGCCTTTCATCGAGGAGACGTTCAACCATTGAAAGGTCGCCGTCCACACCCACCGTGTGAAATCCTGCATTGGCGAACAGCTGCGCCATGGATATGCCAGTGTTGTTGAGTCCCAGAATGCCAATTGTGGCATCTTTCAGATTTATGCGGCCAAGCAGGGTATCTTTGGCATCGGCCCCTGGATCAAACTCGCTGTCGGCGTAGGAAAGGGCTGTGTAATGCCCCTCTGTATATTTTCCGGGCGTGTACACCGACGATGTATATTCGCTTGTTGTGTATTTGCTGCGGGAATAGGGTTTGTTGGTCATGATACTACTCTGGCGCCGGACAGGCTCCGCCCCTTTGGGTTCCACGATGGGGACCCAATATTGACCGGCAGCGAGTGGCGTACATCTCCATAAAATTTGAGACGTTCTGGAATTCGCTTTTGAATTCAATTGGATATATAGCTCAAGTGTGCAGGTATTGCCACTTTCCGAACGTTGAAGGCAAAGACCTGTTCACTGCCGTTTTTCAATTAAAAAAAAACGCATTTCCCTCCTGGGTTGTGATAGCTTTTCAGGAATAGAGTGCACTGATGTTCGGACATCGAAGCAGAAGGGGCAACTGGCAGAAAATCTGTTTTGCTTTGTGGGTAAAAAAAACACTGGTCGCTACCAGTGGCGGCTTAATCGATTTCAATTTTATAAATCGATTCCTATGGAGATTGCACATGAATAACATCCTTTTCTATCGTTTGATGCGTGCAGGCAACAGCAAAAGAGGACTGATTCTTTGTTGTTTTCTCTCGTTTGGGCTATTTGCTGCGTGTGATGGGGGGGACAACCAGAAAAGCGCTGAATATGCAGACAGTGCCGATGCTGATAGTGACAGTGACAGCGATGGTGATAGTGATGGGGACGGCGATTCGGATTCGGATGGTGACGCCGATACTGATGGGGACACCGATGGTGACAGTGATAGCGATGGAGATAATGATGGGGACAGCGATTCGAATTCGGATGGAGACGCCGATAGCGATGGGGATACGACGTCTGAATCAGAAAAAGACACCGAAACGGATAACGGTTCGAGCAGTGGGGATACAGATACTGAATCCGATGACGATAGTAATTCCGATACTGGCTTTTTGGATGCGGATTGTGACAATTTGCTGCCGCTGCCCAGGGAGGCTGTTAAAATAGACCACTTTGTCGCTTCGGAAGATTTTGTGTTCGATAAAGAGGGTTACATTCTCCAGGCCGGTGTGGAAAACGGCGCGATTGCGAAGACGACATACGACGGCGAATCAACGACACTGGCCGCTATCAGTATCGAGTGGCCGCAGGGCACGCGCCTGTTGCCGGAAGGTGATCTTATCGTGACCAATGCGTTCAACAATGAACTGGTGCGGATTTATCCCAATGGCGCTTTTGAGGCATTTGCACAGGGACTTCCCAGTCCCAATGGTCTGGCTGTGAACATGGACGGCATTATTTATGCGGCCAGCGCAGAGGGACGCATTTACCGTGTAGATCCTGAGGAGAATACCTATGAGCCGCTTTTGTCAATGGATGGCGTGTCTTTTGACGGTATTACCTTCAGCCCGGACTATAAAACCCTGTATTTCAACGAAGAAATGGGAAGCATTCATAGGGCGCCGGTGAAAGCGGATGGAACTCTTGGCGAACCCGAACTGTTCACCACTTTTGACGTGACGACGGAGATGAAGGGGCTGCTTGACGGCATGACTACAGATATTTGCGGCAACCTGTATGCCGTGGTGATGTCTGGAGTGATTTTGCGCATTACTCCGGATGGCGAAGTAGAGGAAGTCGTCCGTCTGGGACGGAGTGATGGACGCGGGGGGGATGAAATGATTCCCGCAGTGAATTTCGGTTCGGGAGTTGGCGGCTGGAAGGCAGATCATCTCTACATAATGAGTTTTTTAGGTGGGATATATGAGGTGGATATGGGGGTTGTCGGGAAGCCCGAACCGCATTTATAGTTGGAATTACCCGCCTGCCTTTGACCGCATTTCTTTTTGCAATTGCTTTGAAATCCCCGCAATCCGGCTTGAAAATATGCGTCTCATGTCGGGTGACATGGTGTGTCCTCCAAAACGCTCCGCCAGATAGGCATCACTGAATTCCTGTAAAAAAGTTGCAATCAACGGATGTTGTTGCGCCATTTGCTCCAGGAATTGCTTTGGCGTCTTTGAAGCGGGCCGCGGTGCGGAAATTCGGCCAAGTTCGGTTTCCAGTTTCAGATAGAGAGCGGTTGCAGATGACCGGGGTGGACCCGACTGTCGGCGGAATTGCCGCCAGACAGCGCCCAGTTGTTTTCGCTTGAATATGACGAATATGCTGAAGATGACCAGTATGAGAGTGGCCAGAACGGTTTGGGAGATAGAAAAGCGTGGTCTGTGAAATCGCTGCCCTTTGTTCGGCAAAAGCACCTGGGACAGCAGGTTCTGCTGGGTGGTCTCGTTATAATCAATCACGTACTGATGCCATTTCATTTCCAGTGTATCCATGAATTGCCTGAGATAAGGTGGCTTTTCTGCCAGGACCACGCTGTTTCCATTGGTTTGGACTGGAGTTGCATCCACGGTGTGCCAGCGTCCGTTGTAATATATTTCCGTCCATGCGTGGGCCATGGAGGCATCCACCGTGTAGTATTCGCCAATATCGTTCCATTTGGCTCCCTGAAAACCGGTAACAAATCGTGCAGGAATATTGAGTGTTCGAAACATCAATGTGGCGGCGGTGGCAAAGTGTTCGCAGGTGCCTTTTCGATAGCTGAAAAGGAAACGGTGCAGGACGTCTGATTCGCTGGACGATGCGCGTGCCAGCGCGGAAACGGTTTTGGCATATCCAAACTGCTGTTGAAACGTCACCACAATTCTATTCACCTGGGTTTGTACAGATGGACTCCCGCGTGTCCATTCCTCTGCAAGACGACGGATTCGCTCGTGGTGTTCAGGCAATTGCAGATACACCCGGAAATTTTCAATGGGCCAGTTTGGTAGGGGGCTCCCGCTGATGTTGGCAGTGTAGCGAATACCCACCTTGCGCGGGTCATTGTACTTCAGCACGCCATTCGCGTTGATACGCAGGGCGTTGAAACGCGTCCGACCTCTCCTTAGCTGCGCTTCCATTTGTACACTGTCTGCGCCCACCGGTATGAATAGAAACGGGGGATCGGTGGATTTTTGCATGATCTGGTAGGACGCTGTTGCTTTTTGGGGATGAACAAAAAATGAATATCTGCCGTTTCGCGATGTAAAGTAGTGAAATCCGCGGTCGCCTTTGTGATGCTGCCACTTGCCATCTCGGTAAGTATCGAAAACGGCTCCACGAAATTTTAAATTGAGAGAACGGCCGGGTTTGTCGCTGGTGTATTTGGGCCATAACCGCATGTAAATGTTGTTGTTTTCGATGGTCTCAGACAAATCGCCGATTTGTACTTCATCAGTGAATCCCGGCATTGGATTGCCAATTAATCCGCCACCACCAATACCAAATCCCCACCTTGGAATGCTGAGGAACAGCAGGCTGATCACTGCCAGCAGCGATACAGTGCCCAGCAGAGGAATCGCGGGCAAACGCTTTTGCACGATTTTGGTGGACTGGAGCAGGCGCTGTCGGGTGTAGGAATTGGCTTTGGTAAATCGGACTTCCATTTCCTTGCGCAATTGAGTGAGGAACATGGCGAAAGGTGCAAGCACCACGAAACCCGCGAAGAAAAATCCATATGACAACTGGTAGCTGGTCACCGTGGATGCGATTTGCGCCACGAAAGACAGAAGTACAATTTGCTGGAAATCACCAAATTCGCTGCGCATGCAGAGTTTTACTGCCAAAAGCAGAGTGGCGAATTCGATGGTGGCCACGGCCAGATGCATCCCGGCGCCAACGCGAATTACCTGGATGACAAATAAGGTGGCCACCGTAAATGTGGCGACGGTGCGGAAAACCGGTTTTTTCATCCAGCGTTCCGGCAACCCCAAACCCACTATCCACATCAGGCCGACTACCGGGCCCAGATATATGCCGGTTTCACCGCTTAAAATCAACGGCAGCACCGCGATGGCGGCGAGACTGAAAAGCACTGATTTATGAACCAGCGCAAAGTTCATGGGGCAACCCTTCTATTTTCGGATGTCGATTCAGTGGTTGCGCCAGTTGTGGAAGCGGACGCAGTTTCGACATCCGTCGGTTGCAAAGAGACAGGATATTTTAAAAATACTTTCGCTGTGGCGGAATTGACAATGAGTGCGCCAAACGGAATATTTTCCGCCGGCGGCGATGGCATGTCGGTTTTCATCAGGGCCAGGTGATCCAGCAGAGGGGCGGCGGTTTCCTGGCGACTATGGATAATATGATTTCGGGATGTGCTGAGACTGACCGGAATGTTCCGGCGGTGGAGTTCATCGGTGAGAGATGCCGTTACCCGGATGAGCATTTCCTTTTCCCTGCCAGTGTCAGAAGCACCCAGCAAAAGCACAATATGCGCTTTGCGATCGCTGCGCGCCTGTGTTTCCATCAGAATAAGGCGGTTTTGTCGCGCGCTGGCTTTCCAGGATATTCGCCTCGCATCCTCTCCCTGTTGAAATTCCTTCAATTGCCAGAATTCGTCGCCTGCACCCTTAAATGAAATGGGAACGGTACCTTCCTGAACGGGGGAAAAATGCCTCGGCAGATGTACTGGCTCTTTAGCGGGCCATACAATTATTTCATGGCTTAAAGGGATTAGTTTGGCACGTTCGGTCAGTCCGAACGGGAACGCGGTGGACAACAGGATACCGTCGAAATGGCTTCTTCCCCGCAGGAAGAGCTCACATTGGTATTCGATATGGCGCGCTTCCAGTGGTCCCGCTTTCAAAAAATGGCCACTGCGTTTAAAACGTTCCCCATCTATTACATCGCGAAGTTGGATTCCGAAGATGGGCAGTCGCTTGTTTTCGTTGGTGATGTGCAACGTCACTGGAAACAATGCGCCCGCCACGGCACGGTGCGGTGCGGTTCGCCTCAGAGACACATTTTTTAAATTGAATTCCGCCAAAAATAGTTGCACCAGAAATAGACAGATTTTAAGTGAGAGAACCAGATACAGTAGATTATTTCCGGTGTTGAACGCCGCCATGCCCACCCCCAGCAGTAACAGCAGGAACCATTTGCCTTCCCGGGTGATGCGGAACTTTCGGGTGGGCTTGCCGCGTTGCCTGCGCTGCTGAAACATTGGTTTCTCCCTAAATCGGCGCTTTGCTCGACTGGAGAATCTGTTTTAGCAGCCCTTTTGCCGATTGCATTTGTTCTCCACTGTATATGCCATCACTGCGTCCCGACAGTCGATGCGCCAGAACTGGTACAGTCAATTTCTGAATATCGTCCGAAAGTACATAATCTCTCCCCTGAATACGTGCAAAGGCTTTGGCGCATTTGTAAAGGGCAATACTGCCGCGGGGACTGGAACCCGAGTTTGGTGACGACATGCTTCGGGTTTTAGCCACGATAGTCATCAGATATTCCAGTACCGAATCGTCCATGTGCGTTTGCTCGATTTCGTCTTTTAGCGCGTTCAACTCAGATGTGGACACCGCCGCAGTGACGGATTCCGGATGCAGGTTTCCACCAGCGCGAACCAGTTGTTTTTCCACGTCCGGCGGCGCATAGCCCAGATGAATACGCATGGTAAATCGGTCCAGCTGGCTTTCGGGCAAGGGGTAGGTGCCAAAACTGTCGCTGGCGTTCTGGGTGGCGATGACCATGAAAGGGGCCGGCAGTTGGTATGCCTGACCTTCCTGTGACACCTGTCTCTCGCTCATGGCTTCCAGCAGTGCCGACTGGGTTTTGGGAGAGGCGCGATTGATTTCATCGGCCAACACCACGTTGGCAAATACCGGACCTTTTTGAAATTCGAAGGTATCCTTCTCCCCTTTCCAGATGGAAATACCGAGAATGTCTGCGGGCAGTAGATCTGATGTAAACTGTATTCTGGAAAAACTGCCACCGAATGCGGCTGCCATGGCTTTGGCCAGTGTGGTTTTTCCAACCCCAGGGGTATCTTCGATGAGCAGATGGCCTTCAGATAAAAACGTGCACACTGCGAATTCAACCGCATTGCGATTTCCCATATATGCTTTTTCAATGGTTTGAATGATTCTGGTGATGGCGGATGTTGCGCTCATACGACCACTTTCTTTCGAGTCCAAACGGATAACAACTTCATTTCTGCGTGGGTCATGGGTATTGTGTAGCAGAAAAAACGCAGCACTGCACCCTGGCTGTTGCTTTAAACGCACTTTTTGGGCAAAACCAAACTGGCGGGTGTTCGGAAGTGTCGCGGTCCGTTTTACGCATCGTGCTTGCGTTCCGAGATTATCTGTGTTTTGTTTGGGGCGCTTCGGTCATTAGGCCGTGGTGAAAAACCATTTGGAACGGGGAATCCCATTGAAATTTATGAACATCATTTCATCAAACAGTCCAAAGGGTGTCGTTTCGGGACTATTGGTGATACTGATTCTGCTTTGCCGCGGTGACTTTCTTCACTGTGCAGAAAACTGGGGTGTTGGTGACGGAGACGCTCCGAAAAACGGAACGGAATCCCCCAAATGGTACAGCGACACAATCGCCTGCTACAGGAATGTCGATGGATTTCGCGCATTGTTTACCCATGAATTTATTTCCCGTTTTGGCAAGCGGGGAGCTGCGGCGACGGGGGAAATCCAGGTGTCTCAGAATGGCTATTTTAGAATGGCCTACACATCGCCTTCGGCAAAACTGGTAGTGTATAACGGAAAACGCATTCGCGCATGGGATGGTGAAACAGGCATGCACCTGGAGGATACAGGAAGCGATGACCTGCTGTTTACCAGTCTGATTGAACTTTTTGGTAAACCATTGATATCAATTAAAGAGGGTTTTGGGGTGCGACAACTGCGAAAAACGACAGCGACGGAGAAAGACGAGAATTCTTCCCTTGAAGTTGTTGAACTCATTCCCCGTGAAACGGACCCGCTGATTCGGAAAATTGTGATCACTTTTGGGGATTGCCCTACCGTTCGTCGGATTATCCTGGTGGACCAGGCGGGAAATATGATTCGTTTAACGCTGGAACAGATTGAATTGGTCAAAACCTTCACCAAAGCGGATTTTCGATTCGACGTGTTCCCCGACAGCACAGTGATTCGTCCGTGATGACCTGTCAGATAAGCGGGATAAATGTTTGAATGTTGAAATTCCAGATATAATTTGTTTGCACGGGCGAACGGATTGATTATACATTTGTTCAGATGTAATTTGTCCATCCCGCGAACAGGGGCGTTTCCAGATAGTCTCGAAAATGCGGCGCATGGGGGAAACGTATCAGTAATTGAGGGAGTGTGAATGCCCAGGGAAAACATTGTTGCCATCAATGTTGATTTGCAGGAGACGCGGGTGGCGCTCATTGAAAACGGAATGATTGCCGAGTTGCTGGTGGAGCGAACCCATCAAAAAACCTCTGTAGGCAACATTTATAGAGGCAAGGTGACCAGAGTGCTTCCTGGAATGCAGGCGGCCTTTGTGGATATTGGCATGGAGAAACACGCGTTTTTGCATGCGTCCGACGTCATCGTTGAAAATGAGAGAAGTCGCAGGAAGCAGCCCATTCGCGAGACACTTCAGGAGGGGCAATCTATTCCGGTTCAGGTTTCCAAGGATATGATTGGCACCAAGGGTTGTCGTATTACGTCAGATGTATCGCTGGCCGGACGACATCTGGTGTACATGCCCATGTCTCAGAAGGGGGGTATCAGTCGTAAAATTGAAGATGAAAAGGAACGGGCGCGGCTACAGAAAATATTGGCGCGACTGGAGACCGAAGAAGGTGCGTTGATTGCGCGTACCGCGGCGATGGGCGCCAGCGCCGACGCACTTGAGGCCGATGTGGCATATCTGGTGGAGACGTGGCAGGAAATCAAAGCCCGTTTCAGCAAAAAGCGAAAACCATGTCTGCTATACGACGATCTCTCTTTACCGCTAAAGGTGGTGCGCGACAAATTTAATGACAGTGTCGCCCAGATTATCGTGGACGACCCCGATGTCTACGAGGATTTGCGCGGCTTTATTGATCGATTGATTCCCCGCCGCCTGGACGCGGTGGAGCTGTATACTGGAGATGAACCCATATTCGATGCATTCGGAATCGAATCTGAAATCAAACGGGCATTGGAACGAGTGGTGGAACTGCCATCTGGCGGCTCTCTGGTGATTGATCAGGGAGAAGCGCTTACCGCCGTAGATGTCAATACCGGTAAATTTGTTGGAAAAGGGTCCAGGGATCAGGAGGAGACAATTCTCCGGACCAACATGGAGGCGGTGGAGGAAATCGCCTACCAGGTTCGATTTCGCAATATTGGTGGATTGATTGTGCTGGACCTTATCGACATGGACAAGCCATCCAATCGGCATAAGGTTACCGCGCGACTCAAGGAAGTGCTGAAGGGCGACAGAGCAAAAACGTCGGTGAACGATATTAGTCGGTTTGGCCTGATTGAGATGACACGCGAGCGCACCACTGAGAGTCTGGGACGCATGTTGCACGAGTCGTGCCCCTATTGCGACGGGACCGGCAGCATTATTTCCAGAATCACCATTGCCAGTGAAGTGTTGCGGGAAATACAAAGAACGGCGGATGAGCCCCCCGTAGGGTTTCTGGAAGTAGTGGTGCACCCCAATGTGGCCGAAGTGTTGCGCGGTATCAGCCAGGCAGCGGTGAAGGAGATGTCACGGCGCATTGGAAGAAAAATCAAAATCACCGTGGACAAAAACTGCCACATGGAGAGTTATCATGTGTATTCCCGCAAACCGTGAGCCCTGGAGAAAATAAATGGGATATACATCAAAACGAAGTGAGGAACGCGTCACCATCAACAAGGAATTCGAGAGTTACGATGCGTTCATAAATGAGTATGTGACCAATATTTCCCGCAGCGGCGTCTTCATCCGTTCTCGAAATCCTCTGTCCGTTGGTACCCGAGTCAATTTAAAGTTCACGGTAATTACGGACGACATTGAGACAGTGGAGGGCGTGGGAGAAGTGGTGCGCGTGGAAACGGAGCCACGGGGTATGGGAGTGGCGTTCATCGAATTGCCCAACTACAGTAAAAATCTGATTGAGAAGCTCCTGGTTCGGAAAAAGTAAACGGTTAGGCGTTTCCCTTGGATGGGGAGTAGGCCAGCAGGTCCAGCTGTTTTGAATCAAGAGATTGGGGTGTGGTCTTTTTCCGTGTTTTTTGCCTTGATGACTGGGATGTCACTTTTACTTTTTTTACCACTTCATCGGGATGGGTGAGCATGAACGGCCGATCGTTCGCCTCGGCATACAGTTTGTCCACTTCGCCGGCGCGTATCCGACGCGGCGTTTGTACTGTTGCAGTGCCGTCCTGAACCCGCGCCATCACGACTCTCTTTAATGTGGCTGCCCGTTCCTGAAAGTGACGCCTGGCGCTGGCGACATCCATCACCAGTTCTTCGAGGGCTTCATCCACCCCGTCGAATCGGACCACTTGCAGATGGGGGCAACCATCGGATGGTCCAGCCGGATTGACCACACCACAGGCGGGACAGATGTGAATCGTCGCCTTGCCAAGATTGTATTTTTTCGCGTCTCTTGTTTCCACGGACTGTATTGTAACTCATTTCAAAATATTTCCAACTTTTCAGTCAATCAGGCAACGATGTGGAACCGGCATCTGGTGAGCGGAGCGTCGGACCGTTAAAATGATTCTGTTTGTTGGGATGTGGATTCCAACATGGCTTTGACCTGCTTGAGGTCATCCCATACTTCGCGTTTGACTGCCGGGGTCGAAAGCATCTGATTCAGTGACCACGTGGGCATGACAGGAATATTGTTCCACTGATGGAATTTGCCGCGCAGGGTATGCAATTCAGCTTGAGTGTTTAGCAGCAGCTCAGTGGGGGCCTGCCCGAGTGCAACGATAACCTTGGGAGAAACCAGTTTCAGCTGTTCAAACAAAAAATCGCCACACGTATGCAGTTCTGTTCTGGTGGCGACCCGCCCTTCCGGGGGTGCGCATTTGACCACATTACACAGATAGCTGGTCTCCCGACGCTGACCAATCGCCAGAATGATTTTGTTCAGCAAATGCCCCCGTTGCCCAATAAATGGCAAAGACACCACATCTTCTTCCCGAGAAGGGGCGTCTCCTATAAATGCAATGGCGCCCGACATGGTGCCATCGCTGAATACAATCCGGCTGCGTCCTTCGGACAACGGGCAAAGGGTACAGGTTTCCAGCTTGAATTTGAGCGCCGCCATGGCATGCGCGCGAGACTGTTCCACAGGTGGATTGCTGCTATTGGACGCTGCAGAATTCAAAGATGCCGCAGACGAGGGACGCGAATCGTAAGATGTCTGTTGCGGCGATGATGGAGCTATCCCTGAGGGGGCGAATCCGCGTGGTTCCTCCGGTGGCCTTCCCCCTGGAACAGCGTGTCGGGTCTTTGGTTGAGGCTGGGCTGGAATGCCGCCTGTCCTGGCGGGTATCGGGGATGGCGCCGGAGTCATTGGCGGGGTGGTAATAACAGGCGCATCGCCAAAGTTGGCGGGCCTGGCATATCCGGGGCAATTGAGTTCCCTTTCCCAATCCACCCGTTGCAAAACATCACGGGCCAGTGCCAGAATGGAGTCTGTGTAGCTCATCAGGGGGTATAGGTAAAATGGAAAGGATGTCCGCAGATGGAGAAGGCATCACCTTCATCAATTCGTTTGGAATCCACCAGCTGATTGCCGTATTCCACGCCATTGGTGCTGCCAAGGTCTTTGATGTAATACGCACCATTGTGGAACAGAATCGCAGCGTGTTTGCGAGAGACATTGGGATCTTTGATGGGCAAGTCCGCGCTTCTGGAGCCTCTGCCAATGATAAACTGATCCTTTTGAATATGAATTTTTCGTCCCTGGTAAATCATTGTTAAAATAGGGCGGCCAGGCTGCATCATGGGAGGCGCAACCACAGGCTGCGGGTGATGTTGCGGGGGAATTGATGATCCCACTGGAGATGCGGCTGTCGCTCTTGGGGGCCCTGGCGGAACCATGGGCCTGGGCGCTGGTGGCACGGAAGGCACCGCGGGACGGCTGATGGGCGGCGGCGGCGGTGTGGTCGATCTTGGGGGTCTGGGTATCGACGGCACCGATGGAACCGATGGTGCAGACGACGTGCTCATGGGCGGTGGTACCGATGGGACACCGGGTCTGGCGGGGCGAAGAGCTCCCCCCGGATTTGCAAGCGTGGGTGCCGATTCAGCCGGAAGTGGAAGTCCGGAATCCCGTTCGTCCAGGTCGAGACCAAAAAGGTCATCGCTGCTGTCTTCGTCACCGGCGAACGCTACCAAATCGTCGTCATCGTCCATGACCAGCGAAGACGAATGCCGGTTGCGCGCCAGTTCCTGTTGTCTGCCATAATTGGAGTCGCGGTCATCAAATCGCTCCGCCACGGGTGGCGGCGCCTGAGAACCACGGGCGCCCGGTCCGGCAGGAAGGAATGCGTGAGCTTCGGCATAGGCGCGCATGGCCTCGTTAATCAGATAATCAACGGAGCAATCCATTTCCCTGGCTTGCTCCGTAAAAATTTCCCATAGAGTCTCCCTTGCGTGAAAGCTTTGCAGAACTTTTTGACTGGCGGTCCGTGTGCTCATGTAAAATCAACCTTTCTTCTCAATCGCCAAAATGGCGGCTGAGGCAGCAGCACCAACTGTTTTATCCGGAAATTCAGCCGGCAACCGTTCCCTGCTACGGGTAAGTGGCTTCAGAGAGGGGATGTCGTCTTGCGTCCCCAGAAGTGCCAACACACCAATAGCGAGTCCCATGCTGAATCTGTCGTTGCTTTTCAGTTTAGCCACAATAGCGCTTTTCAGATTGGGAAACCGGGCGATTAAGGCTGTCAGTTCTTCAGTTTCCTGCGTATCTGTTACCATTTCCCGGTTTTCTAAAATAATGTCGAGGTGGGCTTCCCCGTTTTGGCGGAGCAGGCATCGGACGCCGACCATCCGCCAGAAAAATGTCTGGTCTTTCAATAATCGCTTGAAGCTGGCAACGGTAGCCGGGGAAACGGTTTGCGCCAGAGTGAGATAAATCTGCTCCCGGTGATCCGTTGGGCGCGCCGTATCTTCTGCTGCCGAAACAAGCCTGGCAACCTGTTTGTCGTTGCTGCTGACATTCTTTTTTTCGAGTGCGGTGGAGTAGGCGAGTAATGCATAGTTGCGCAACTGGATGGGAAGAGACGTTTGGGCGACAACGGCCACCAGCATATCCGCAACCGGCTTCCCGCCAATGATGGCGGCGGCGGTGAGATGGCCGTCTGTGATTTTATCCAGATGTCTCTGTAACTCGCCGGCGAGTTGCCGGGATGCGTCGTTCAGTATTTCCCGGTTTTCGGAGGCACGCAAAATGCGGGCAATCTGCATCAGGTTTCGCTTGTCGATGGTAAGATTTTTTATCATTTTCCGGTACACCGGAACGCCAATCTTTTCAATGATCACACGGATGTTGAATCCGGCCTGTTCTCTGGCACGAAAATCGCCTTCCGTACACCAGCGGATCAACTCGTCTTCCACCGGTTTGCGACTTTTCTGCCCGGCGAACGCAAAGAGCAGATACATGCCATCTTTGGCTGTAATCTGCGTCGAGCTGAGCCCGGAATCTTCTGCGGAATCCCCCTTGATTTGTCGGGTCAGAGCAGGCATGGATGCCAAAATGACTTCATCTGCATCATCTGGCGGCAGTCCTCGGAAAACATCGTTGATCAGCGCGTGTTCCTTTAAATCAATCAATGCGACTGTTGCCGCGCTGCGCAAGGATATTTCCTGCGACTGATCGCGAATGACATCTGCTATTTTACCGGGCCCATTTTGAGTGCTTTTCCATAGTGTGATTTTTTCCTCAGTGACGCTGCATCCCAATACGGCGAAACCGACGAACAACAACACGGCTGCGACTTCAAAATGTTTTTTCATCAATGAGTCCAAAATTTCAGATTTTTCGTGAGGCTATTAAACATTTGCATCTTTTGTTAAATATATAATTGGGCGATGCGTTTTTTGCCCAACTCTGAATTTCTTTAAGATAACAAATTAATTCATAAATTTTAAACAAAAGTTCTGTAAATAACGAAAAAGACCCAAAATCTGTCGCATTCAATTCGCTCGTTACGCAGCACAGGGCGATCGTAAGATCCTGATTTTTAGAAAAATAAAGTAGGGTGGTAGTTTATCTGCCACCGTGATGGATTAACGGCTGGGAATAAATCCCGGACCGTCCACATTTTCGGACAATTTGACCGGTTCTCGAGCTTGAACTATCGCGTAGTCACGGACTAAACAACTCCGATCAGTGGTCCATGTGCGGGATTTTAGTAGGGGCGATGTGCCGTTTTGAAAAGTGTATCAGTTTTCCTCAAACTCTGCATCGATAACGTCACCCTCATCTTTTGAGGGATTGGCCGCACTCGGGTTCGCACCAGCGGCACCGGTTGCGGCGGCGCCCGCTGCGGCCGGGGTTCCGCCAGCCTGTTGATAGGCCAGCTCCGCAATTTTATGAGATGCTTTGGTGAGGTTCTCCATCTTGGCTTCGATTTTGGCTGTATCGCCGGATTTGATGGCATCTTTTAATGCATCAATCGCAACCTGGACTTTGGATACCTCATCGGCGGGAAGCTTGTCTTTATTTTCTTCGAGGGTTTTTTCAATTCCGTACACCAACTGCTCTGCTTTGTTCCGGGTCTCAATGGATTTACGTTTGACTTCGTCATCTGCCTTGTTTTTCTCGGCATCTTTCACCATGTTATCGATTTCGGATTCGCTGAGTCCCGAAGATGCCGTAATGGTGATTTTCTGCTCTTTCCCTGTTGCCAGGTCTTTTGCAGACACATGCACAATACCATTGGCGTCGATGTCAAACGTTACTTCAATTTTCGGTACACCACGTGGCGCCGGCATAATACCTTCCAGATGGAAGCGACCTAACGTTCTGTTATCTGCGGCCATTTCCCGCTCACCCTGCAGCACATGAATTTCAACAGAGGTCTGGTTATCCGCCGCTGTGGAATAGGTTTCTGATTTTTTTGCAGGAATAGTGGTGTTGCGCTCTATCATCCTGGTGGTAACGCCGCCCAGGGTTTCAACGCCGAGGGACAGAGGGGTTACATCCAGAAGCAGCAAATCTTTGACATCACCGGCCAAAACACCGGCCTGTACAGCAGCACCCAGAGCGACCACTTCATCGGGGTTCACGCCTTTGTGGGGCTTTTTACCAAAAAATTTGCTCACAGATTCCTGAACTGCAGGAATTCGAGTGGAACCACCCACCAGAATGACTTCATCAATTTCAGATGGTTTTTTACTGGCGTCATCAAGCGCCTTTTGGCAGGGGATGAGCGTTCTTTTTACCAGGTCCGAAATCATTGATTCAAATTTTGCGCGGGACAGGTTCAGGTTCATATGTTTGGGCCCCGTTGCATCAGCAGTAAGGAAGGGCAGATTGATATTGGTTTCCATCACACTGGACAGTTCAATTTTGGCTTTCTCGGCCGCTTCCTTCAAACGCTGCAACACCATTTTGTCTTTGGAGACATCAATTCCCTGATCCTTTTTAAACTCGTCTATCAGGTAATCAATAATCACTTTATCCACGTTGTCTCCGCCCAGATGCGTGTCCCCGTTGGTGGAGATCACCTGGACCACATTGTCGCCCACTTCCAAAATGGAAATATCAAACGTACCACCACCAAAGTCATAAACGGCGATGATTTCTTCGGATTTCTTGTCGAGTCCGTAGGCCAGCGCGGCAGCGGTGGGTTCATTTACGATTCGCTTTACATCCAGACCAGCGATTTTTCCGGCGTCTTTTGTAGCCTGGCGCTGGGAATCGTTAAAATAAGCGGGTACCGTAATTACGGCGTCGGTGACGGCGGTCCCCAGATAATCCTCCGCGGCCTTCTTTAATTTCATCAACACGCGAGCGGAAATCTCCGGTGGTGCGAAATCCTTGTTGCGGGATTTTACAACCACGTCGCCGTTTGCGCTTTTGGCGATATTGTAAGGTACCATCTTCGCTTCTTCGGAGACTTCGTCATACTTGCGGCCCATAAAGCGTTTGATGGAAAAAATGGTATTTTCCGGGTTTGTGATCGCCTGTCGTTTGGCTACCTGGCCCACAAGTGTTTCACCTTTTTCATCCCATGCAACGACGGACGGGGTAGTGCGTCCCCCTTCTTCGTTGGTGATGACGACGGGCTCATTTCCTTCGATAACCGCAACACAGCTGTTGGTTGTTCCCAGGTCAATACCAATAGTTTTTCCCATAACAAAATCCTCCTTGATACGAATAATCGTATGCTTAATTCTTCACGTGTATTTGATAATCTGTATTCTATTACAGAATTGTTGTCGCCCAAAAAGGTGGCCCAAATGTAAGCACAGTTGAAATTGTGTCAAGCAACCTCTTAAAGCTTTTTTGGTTCGGGCGTTTATTGAAACAAGAGGTAATTTTATTGGAATAAAATCAACTTCTGGAGTTTCTGAATATTGAGGCAAATGTTTTATAAATACTGAATTTTCACTTTATTTTGGTTTTCGCGGTTGTTAGTAGGCACGTCATTCTGTATATTACCTTTACGTCGGGAAGTCGTGTATGTTTAGTAAAGGAGTGCACATTGGCGCACATTCTGGTAGTTGATGATCAAAAAAATATGAGGGCCACGCTGTCGATTATGCTGCGCAGTGCCGGCCACGACGTTGCGGAAGCAAAAGATGGACAGGATGCCTGCGATGCGGTTGATGACGAGAGCTATGACCTGGTTATCACCGACCTGCGCATGGGAAAGGTGGATGGTATTGACGTGCTGAGGCATGTCCGGGAGGCATCTCCGTTAACGGAAATCATTGTAATGACAGCCTATGGCACTATTGAAACCGCTGTGGAGGCCATGCGTCTGGGCGCCTGGGATTATATTCAGAAGCCCTTTTCAGAAGACGAACTCTTTATAAAGGTTGACAAGGCTCTGGAAAGGCGTTGGCTATCGGGCGAGTTTTCGCTTTTGACACATGAATTCAAGGAGCGATACGGTTTTGAGAACATTGTTGGCCGATCGCGGCCGATTCGTGACGTTTTAACGCGCATTATTAAAATCGCCCCAACGGATACCACCGTGCTCATCACCGGTGACAGCGGCACGGGAAAGGAACTCATCGCCAAAGCGGTACATGTGAACTCCAAACGGACGGACAGACCCTTTGTTCCAGTCAATTGCGCGGCCATCAGCGAAACACTGCTCGAAAGTGAGCTGTTTGGCCATGTGAAAGGCGCGTTTACCGGAGCGGTCAGCACGCGCAAAGGCCTTTTTGAGGAGGCAAATGGCGGGACATTCTTTTTCGATGAAATCGCTGAAACCACCCCGTCTCTTCAGGCCAAATTGCTGCGTGCCGTGCAGGAAAAGGAAATTCGTCGTATTGGCGACAATAAGCCGATTCCCGTCGATGTGCGAATTATCGCGGCCACCAATCAGGATTTGCAGGAATCCATTCGGGAAAAACGATTCCGCGAAGATTTGTATTATCGATTGAACGTGGTGCGTTTTATACTGCCTAAATTGCGTGAACGTCCCGAAGACATTCCTGTTCTGGTTGAGCATTTCTTGAAGAAATTTTCCATTAAAATGTCACGTTCGGTGCGTTTGGCCAAAGGAGTCATGGAGCGGCTCACCACGTATGAATTTCCCGGAAATGTGCGCGAACTCGAAAATATGATTGAGCAGGGCGTCGCATTGACCATGGAGGGCGACGAAATTCAGGTGGACGATCTCCTGCCCGATGCCACTCGGGAGGATGGACCTCAAACACTTGATGCCATTGTCGCTGTGGCCGAGAAGCAGGCCATCAAAGCGGCGTTGGTGAATTACGAAAGTACGGATCGGGCTGCCGAGGCATTGGGCCTGTCTCCCACGACCCTGTGGCGAAAAATGAAAAAATTAAAAATCGACAACCCCCATCGCAGACATTGACCACCAGAATTATATCCCGTGACAGATATGTTTAGAATTGGACCATACGAATTTGGGAGAGGCGCCGTTCTCGCACCGATGGCCGGTATAACCAATCCACCCTTTCGGCAGCTGTGCACAGAATTGGGCGCATTGTATTGCGTGACGGAACTCATCAGCTGTCACGCTGTGATGTATTTTGAGGCAAAAGCCAGAAACAGAGGCAGGAAAAGAGGGCAGAAGACACTCTCGTTGATGGAGCAATACGTGGGAGAGCATCCCCATGTGGTGCAGCTGTATGGCCGCGAACCGGAGATGATGGCGGATGCCGCAAAGGTAGTTGCCCGTGAGGGGGCGGACATCATCGACCTCAATTTTGGTTGCCCCGCGCGAAAAGTCATTAAGAACGGCATGGGATGTGGTGTCGCTCTAATGCGTACCCCGGATTTACTGGGTGAAATTACCCGCAGGGTGGTGGAAGCAGTGGATGTACCGGTGACTGCAAAAACACGACTGGGGTATGGCCAGGACGAAAAGAACGGGGTGAAAGTGGCCAAAATTCTGGCTCAGGCCGGTGCGCAGTTAATCACCATTCATGCCCGAACCAGGGAGCAGGGGCATAGCGGGCCAGTGGATTTGGCGTATCTGAAACAGATTGTCGATGCCGTGGATGTCCCGGTTATCGGCAATGGTGGTATTCATTCCGTGAAGGATGCCGATGATATGCTGCGGCAAAGCGGGTGTGCCGGCGTGGCGGTGGGGCAGGGCGCGAAGGGAAATCCGTGGATTTTCAGTGAGTTAGCCGGGGTGGGAACCAGACCAAACCTGGCTGAACGGGTCGCCACCTGTCGTCGCCATCTGGATTTGTATGTGGCATGGGGCGGGGAACAGCGCGCAGTGACCGAGATGCGCAAACACGCCTGCTGGTATCTGAAAGGATTTGACGGCGCGGCCGCATTCCGCAAGCGTCTCGGCGAAGCCACCAGTCGCGACGCCTTCCTCCTTTTGCTGGATGAAGTCCCCATGGAAAGTAATGCGGACGAAGACGCGACCGGCTGTTGAGCTGACAGATGTGTAAAATGGCCCCTGGGCAAGCGCTTCGCCAGATGGGTTCATCAAGGGCCGAATGAAAATGCTTTTTTGGCCCAGCATAAACCGCACTGCTGACCTTTGGCAAATTGCCTGACTCCGTGTTTGAATATGGAATTGCCGTCACCGCCCGTCGCTAATCCATCGATGATCCCTCCCACCGTCCATGCGCTTGGGTAAGTAAGGAACTTGTTCATCATTAGAATATATATGTTCTGCCGACTGACAAAGGGACGGATGTAGGCATTGCTCTCGCACGCCAGAGCAAAAGTGCCTTTGGGTGTAGTCGAAGTGCCTTTTGACCAGGTGTGTTTGAGCATCCACCATGTGCTGGTCCCTTCCGAGACATCCATCATGTAGTTATGCCCTATATATCCCACAAGATGGCTTTGTCCGCCGCCCTGCAGCAGTCGGCCATCGGACAGTGCGATTGTTTGGGGAGAGTCGTTGTTTACAGCATCCAGATAATCTTTCATTGCATCGCCAATACGGTTGCCACGGTAGGCTTTGGCAATAATGGAAACGGAAAATTGACGTGGAAAGCCCATTTTCTGCAATGCCGTCGAAGCAAATTGGGTTTTGGACCATACCTCTTCTATAACAACTGTGTTGCTGACGTCTTGTCTGGATTGTACCTTGTGCCACTGGTGGGCCTTCAGGTATCCGGCAATACCGTTCCCTTTCCAGTATATATTTTTTAAGGGATCGTCGCCGTTGCAAATGGCGCGGTTTTTTACGGGGATGATTCCCTGTGAGTCGTTGTCGCATAATGCCACGTAAACGGTGACCACCAGCGGCTTTCCGTGTGTCACGTCGTCCTGGATGCGTTGCAGGAGAGCAGTGGTATTGGCGGCGGAATTTTGGGCATTGGTTCCAGGGCAGAAGAGATGAACGCACCAAAAGCAAACAAACGTGAAGATAATGCGCAGCATATGCTGTTTCCCAAATCGAAGCATGACGGTAACGGACGCGCGTGTGAAAAAAAGGATCTGTAAAAGATGGCGAAAATGCGTTGCGCGCGGCGTCGACAAGTGCAACAACGGGAAAGCAGTGTGAGGACAATTTTTCAGGAGGCTTGCGCATGGGAATCAAAGACTGGTTAAAACCCGCGTGGAAAGACAAGGATCGCGATAAGCGACTTGTGGCGGTGAAGGAACTTTCCTCGCAAAAACATCTGATATGGGTGGCGCTCAATGATGCGGACGAAGGGATTCGAGAAGTGGCCCTTGATGGTCTGGATTTATCCACATTGTGGGAACCAAAGCTGCTGGAGCGAATCGCCACTTCAGATAGACCCTGGGAAATCCGATTGACTGCCGTCGATCGCATTGAGGACGATGCCACTCTTTGCCGTCTCGCCTGTACAGATGAACACGCGGTAGTTCGCTGGGCGGCATTGCGCCGCATGGAAAGTGAAGAATTCCTCCAGAAGGTGGCCACTACAGATGCGCCCGAAGATATTCGGATTGCAGCCATTGCGCAATTGGAGGACGAAGACGCACTGAAGAAGATTTTTTTGGGAACAACCTGTGAATGGATACAATTGGCGGCAGTTAAAAACATCAGGGATGACGACTTTCTTAAGACGGTGGCGACATCCAAAGCGGGACGCTGGGTGCGTCAGGCCGCTGTACAGAATCTGCAAAATGGGGAGATATTAAAGGATATTGCGACCTCGGAGCAGGACATGTTTGTTAAAAAGGCCGCAGTGGAAGGCATTGCCGATGCAACCGTACTGGCGGAGTTTGAAAATGATAAAAACGGGCTGGTGCGGGACGCCGTTCGCCAGACTATTGCCAATCTCACCGAGACGCCATCTCAATAAGTGGATTCCTTCAAACGAAATTCGTCACATATTGTTTTTTATTTCAGGCAGAGCCATTTTTCAGTTCGGCAACTCGGTGCGCACGGTCAGGTTCACAACGCGTTTGTTTTCAACGAACAGCAAGTCGCTACTGGCCATGCGCGTAATGGTATCTTCGCTGCAGCCAATCTGATCGATGAGGTTTTTAATGGGTATAATTTCGTGAGTGGCGCCGATAATCTTAGCTTCTTCCTCATCCAGAGATATAACAGTTTCTTTATCGTTTTCGATGCGCACCAATCCCTGGATTGGATTTAAAAAGAGACCATCACCCCGATCATGACGTGTGTGCCATTCATCGAAGGCCGCCTGCAGGTCATCGAAGTAACCGTCCTCCCGGTTGTTTCCCTCTCCCTCGAAATGGTAGGCCAAATCCTCCAGTGTCTGCTCATCCACATGGGGGTGGGCCTCCCTGTATTCGGGCGCCGGATGAATGGCGGTCCAGCCGTAGTCTTTATAATTATCGAAATATGGGCTGAATCGATCAATATGAATGGGCCCCAGTATGCGTGGCGGCGGCAGATGCGGAATTTTTTTCATGATGTCGATTTGCTCCCTGTAGTCCGCCACCTTTTCCTGTGGGATTTTATACAGCAGATTCCATTTGCCAATCAAATGATGCTCACGACTCCATTTTAATGCCGCAATCACGCGAATGGCAGTGGCGCCTTTATTCATCATTTTCAGCAGACGGGTGCTGAGGGATTCAATGCCCATCTGAACAATGACTTTGGCTTTGGCCAGCGCCATAACGTCGCCTTCGGTGAGGTTGACCTTGAGTTCGTAAAACAACCACGGTCGCTGCTCGAACGTCCCCAGTTTTGGAATGGCGTTTCGCAAGTGGGTGAGGGAGAGAACCGCGTCGGTGGTCATGATTGTTTGGCCGTATCGTTCAAACAGGGTGCGGATTTCCTCAATGACCCGGTCGGTGGTTTTGGCTTCATACAATAAATGGGAACGGTGCAGTCCGCAGAAGGTGCAGTGTTTTTTTTCACCCCACCAGCAGCCTCTGGAACTTTGATACTGGATGTTGATTTCCTTTTCGGGATTGAGCCCGTATTCCTCGGCCTCGCGTCTGAAATGGCGATAGTCGGGCAGACTGGCGTTTTGAAATTCAGGTGGCGTGGCCGCCTGGATGAGTCCCTCTTTGGGAAAATTCCCTTGACACAATTTCAACAGAGGCGCTTCACCGTATCCACTGACCACATAGTCCACATGGGGATACGCTTTGAGGAGAGCTGCGCCCATGGCGTCACTGCATTGAGTGCCGCCTAATACCACGCGAGCATCGGTATACTTTTTAACAAGCTGGCTCAAAAAAAGTGACGCCATCATCTGATTATACGAAGTGGTGAATCCTACAATTTCTGCGCCAAAAAGCAGGATACGCTGCAAACACTGTTCACCAAATTCAGCGGTGATGGCATCGCGTTGTTTCCTGTCGCCAAAAAAATCAGTCAACTGTGCTGCGTACGCAGGGGAAACGTTGCCGTGAATGGCTTCGGCAAAAAGGAGCTCTGCCACATTGCCTTTGCGTCGCTCAACGCTATTGTAATACACTTCCTGCCCCACAATCCTCATCAGCTCCAGATGAAAAAACGCTTCTTCGCAGTCCACGCCCTGTTCCCGCAGCCATGTGGCCATACTCGTCACCGCAATGGACGATAGAGTAGGGTGGTGAAACGGTGGACACGCCAGAAGTATTTTTTTTAAGTTTCCGGTTTCCTTTGTTGCTTTGTCTGACATTGGTTCTCCGAATGGTTGTGTTTGTTGCCACGTTTTATTTTGTGGAACGCCTGCGCCCCACGCGGTGATTTTTATCTTTTGCAGGTGCGCGACGAGACGTCTTTCCTTGTGGGAAGTGTCGGCTTTTTTGTCGGGAACGCTGGGATGCCGCCTCATCATCCATAAATTGTTCAGGGGAAATGGTTTCTCCTTTCGCTCCTTTCAACTCTCCCACAGGAATATATTGCCCCATGATGCGCTCAATTTGTTTGAGCTGCCTTTTTTCCTCCGGCGCCACCAGTGAAATGGCGTCTCCCGGATTGCCTGCACGGCCGGTGCGTCCAATGCGGTGAACATAGTCTTCCGGCGCCTGCGGCAGTTCGAAGTTGACCACGTGTGAAATATCGGTGATGTCCAGTCCGCGCGCCGCCACGTCCGTAGCCACGAGTGCAGCGATATCCCCGGATTTGAAAGCGGCCAGTGCTTTGTCCCGTGAGGACTGTGAGCGGTTGCCATGCAGCACTTCGGTGGTGATTCCCATCTGGTTTAGATATTCACCAAGGCGATTGGCGCCAAACTTCGTTCGGGTGAATATGAGTATTTTAGACCAGTGGTCCTGTTGAATGAGATGACGCAACACGCCGCGCTTGGCCCGCGCATTCATGCGATACACCCGCTGTTGCACCAACGTCGCCGCCTCATTGCGCGAACTGATTTCCACGCGCTCTGGCCGATACAGTATCTGGTTCGCCAAATTCATTACGGCTTTGGCATATGTGGCCGAAAAAAGAAGACTTTGTCGCTTTTTGGGAACAGCCGCAACGATTTCCGTGATGGCCTCAATGAATCCCATATCGAGCATCCGGTCGGCTTCGTCGAGCACCAGTATTTCCACATTGCCGAGCCGGGCGTGATTGTTGTGCATCAAATCCAACAGGCGTCCCGGCGTGGCCACCAGCACGTCCACGCCCCGGTTGAGTGCATCGATTTGCGCGCTCATACCCACGCCGCCGAAGACTGCGGTGCATTTTAAAGGAATGCCGCTGCCGTATGTGGTAAATGATTTGGCCACCTGTTGAGTCAACTCCCGCGTGGGGGTGAGCACCAGCGCACGGGGAAAACGGCGATCGGCAGTGTCTCTGTGTTCCAGAAGCTGCAAAATGGGCAATGCAAATGCCGCAGTTTTTCCCGTCCCGGTTTGCGCACGCACCAGTACATCTTTGTTTTCCAGAATCAATGGAATGGCCGCCACCTGAACCGGAGTCGCCTCCACGTAGCCTGTGGCGTTCACATTTTTTTGCAGGTCGACGGTTAAGCCTAGATTTTCAAATGACATTTGTGCTCCTGTTGTCGTGCGGCTGCTCCGTTACAATCGGACGTGCAAACCAACTCCCCGTATATCACAGGCGTCACCAAACAGATAGACGCTGAGCGAAATACCGAACTGTCAAAGTTCACCTGTCTTCCCTTTTTATCGGTCCTGAGTGTATTATCAAGTAATGATAGGACACTTAATGCGATTTTCAGGACTCTTTCTATTAATTTTTCTATTTGTTTGCGTTACACAGGCAAATGAAGACACAACTTCTTCAACCCGTTGCGCCACAGAAAACTGCGACGGACACGGGATTTGTGTGATTAAGGACGGAACTCCGGCATGCGCCTGCAATCCAGGATACATCAACACAGATGCAACCCTTTTGTCGTGTGTGCCTCAATCCGCATACTATTCCACTCCCCATCTGTGGCCGGAAACGCTGCAAAAGGAACTGGCATTGCATCCAAAGATAGATGCGGATTATCCTGGGAGAAATACAAAAAGTCCGAAAATATACACCCTGTTGAGAAATACGGCCGAAAGACGCGCGTGTGCCGGTATATCGTGCGCGGGCGGAGGATTGTGCGGCATACGCAGGGATGGCCAGCCCGAGTGCAGCTGTGACGACGGTTTTTTTCCAGAGCCCGGCAAAGGATTGAATTGTGTATCCGGGACCGTGGCGCCCACATATGAACGCATCCATAAAAAGCGCATGAAACGGGATGAGCTGATTCCATTGCGGCGGGAGGAGGCGCGTTTCAACGTGCTGAAAAATATTTTCGGCAATACGATTACAAAAAATCATTATATGAAATATCGGCAGAAACATCCCGACGAGGACTATCTGTATTTTCTCGAACGCCGATTCGATAGAAAAGTACGACATGGATACGCACTCATCTCACTGGGCGTGGTTTTGGGCACGGCAGCGGTTCCCTACCAGTTTTGGCTCTTCAGAACGATTCCCCCAGGTTCGGCATACCGGGCAACTAAAAACTGTGACAATGATTCGGCAGAGGGATGCGGTGGTGGACTCCTGTATATGTTTACATTTTGTTTGTACGCACTTGCCATCGCTGCCGATGTCGGTTCTGTTTTAATGGTAATTCTCGGTCATAAAATGATTCGCAGATATAAACAGCCATTAGAAGACGCCCGCCGTCTTACATTGAGTAAATCAGGGGATGGGTTTCGCTACACGGGAATTTCACCCTTTGGGTCGGACAATGGCCAGCGGGGGCTGAGTTTGAATTTTTCATTTTAGCCAGCGATTCCCTTTTGGAGGGCTCTACACAGCGTTGGCGCAACATCTTTCAGTTTTGAGCTCGTTTTCGTTCTTCCCGTCGATACACCCACGGGGGAATGGGGTCGGGCGCAGTCCATAGACCGCGTTTTGCTTCTCGGGCTTTTTCTTCCATGGCCTCCAGTGATTTGTCTTCGGAATACTGGCGATACCACCAGGCAAGACCGGCTTTGAGCAGGGCCGCTGCCAGAGACGTGCCGTCGGCCAGTACAATATCAGCCACGGTGCGACCGTAGCGATCGGTGGCGCGAACATTCACCGTAACCGATTGTCCCCCCACCAGATTTTCAGTGAAATGCATGGCCTCGATGCCAAAGGGCTGTTTGAATTCCGGGCAGTCAATATCCGCCACGCGGATTGATATTTGGTGTTTTTGCCACACGACAATCAGTGTGTCGCCGTCCTTCACTTTGGTGACCGGCGCCACAAATGTCTTCGGCGGTTTGACTTTTGTTTTTTGGCGCGGGCTTTTTCCCGTGGCCTTTTTTGGGGTCACCTCCTTTTTCCCGCCGCACTGCGGCATGCGCGAGCGACATGTTTCGCTTAAGGGGGCGCCGTCGCAGCACTCACAGTCGCACACCCCGTCGTGCCTCGAACAGCAACCCGAGACGGCATCTGCGTGTCGAGCGGTGAACGCCAGCATCGCAATACCGGCGGCCAAAAAGACCGAAACGGGCAGTAAGCGCTTTGAAGTGTTTTTGGACGTGTGTTTCATGGATAATAAACAACCCCGTTTATGGGGCCTCGTCAACGCAGTTTCAGTGACAACCTGTGTTTTTACTGTCTTTTTTGTGCCAAAACGTGTACCTAAAATCACTACAAAACGGGAGCAATACGGAGATTGATGCAATGAAAGACAAAAATGCCCTGATGGCAGAACCTAAAAAAAGCAAAGTGCATCCGCTGTTTTGGATTATTTCCAGTTACGTGGCCATGGGAATTCCGTTCTCGATGGTTATCTGGGTATCCGCCAGCCTGTTTAAGGATTTGGGACACAGCGATGGCGAGATTACCATTGCGGTGGCCAGTATCGGTATCGTTTGGTCGCTGAAACCGTTCTGGGCCGATTTTCTGGCCATGTTTAAAACGAAAAAGTTTTTCGTTCTGTCCATGGAGTTCTTCATTGGGGTGCTCTTTTTACTCATGGGGCTGGCACTCTTTTTGCCGTTCTATTTCAGTGCCATCATTGGTCTGATGTGGATTGTCGCCATCGCCTCGGCCACGCAGGACATCTGCTGCGACGGTATTTACATCACCACGCTCAACAAAAAACAGCAAGCCACATTCATTGGCTTTCAGAGCATGGCCTGGAACCTGGGCCGTGTGGTGGCGGTGTCCCTGGTAGTGTGGGTAGCCGGATACCTCAAAGACAGCGTTGGCCTGACGCCAAAGATGGCGTGGTTCTATTCTCTGATGGGGTCCGGCGCGCTCATGGCCCTGTTTGGTCTGTATCATTCGGCATTGCTACCCACCGGGAGTCTCCCTGAAGATAAAAAGGGACGCACAGCCAAAAATGTCGTTCAGGATTTTCTCACCAGTGCCCAGGACTTCTGCAATAAAAGATCGCTTTGGGGCATGTTGGCGTTTGTTTTCTTTTATCGCAGTGGCGAGGGGCTGCTACTGGTGGAAGCGCCTCTGTTCATGCAGGGCTGCCTTGAAGATGGTGCGCTGCAGCTGGCGCTGACTGACAAAGGTATTATCGATGGTACCATCAGCACGGTGGTGAGTGTTATCGGCGGCATTCTGGGCGGCTTTTTCATCGCGAGATTTTCACTTAAGCGCACCCTTTTCGTTCTCGCCCTGTGTGTGAACGTGCCCAACGCCTGTTATCTTTACCTGAGTTATGCGGTATCTCCGGACAATCCCTTGTCGTTTACACATATTGCCACGTTGGTGAGCATTGAGAAGTTCTGGTACGGTTTTGGTTTTGTGGGCAACATGCTCTACATGATGCAGCAGATAGCGCCGGGTAAATTCAAGATGACCCACTACGCTTTTGCCACAGCGCTCATGAACCTGATTCTGGTGCCCACGCAAATGGTGAGCGGTCCGATGGCCGATTCCATGGGATTTCGGGATTATTTCATGTTTGTGATGGTGGCCTGTATTCCATCACTGATTGCCGCCTGGCTGGCACCCTTCCCGCAATTGAAAGCCCCCAATGAAGACATGAGCGTGGATGATGAGAGCCTGCTCGATGACAACGATAAAAAAATACAGAGCGGCGCCCGAAAAGCGAGCGTGTACAGTTTGCTGTCCATCTTCCTCTTTTTAATGCTCGACGTATTGTGCCTGGGATGGTTGAGCGGCGCCCAATCGGGTGCGGCAGTGGTCTTTTTCTTTGTGCTTTTGGGCGTGTCCACGCTGTTTAAACTACAGCTGGCCATCAAGGGTGTTCGCGCCGGTCTGGCCACATTAAATGAATCCAAATCGTTTTCGGGTGGCAAGGCGTATTTGAGCAACGCCAAAGGCGCCATCATCGGCGGCGTGGTCATGGTGGCGGTTTCGGGCATTCTCACCTGGTACTGCATTGACAAAGCCAACGCCATTGACTGGGATTGCGCGTTCTCAAAAAACGCCAAAACCTGTCTGCAGCCCCACGCCGGCGAAACCAAAGTCTGCAAGCTCGATAAAGTTGAAAGATAAGTTCAAGGCCCTCTCATGCGAAAGCTCTTCACCTACGGTTCGCTGATGTGTGACGATATTATGGTTCATGTGGCCGGTCCCTGCCGTACGATTGGCAGCGCGCGGTTGACAGATTATCGCTGCGTGGCCGTTAAAAACGAGGAGTACCCCGCCATTTTCAACAATGGTGGATACATCACCCACGGCGTTCTTTACGATCAGATCAGCGATGACGGCTTCGCCCGTCTTGATGAATTCGAAGGTGAGATGTACGAACGCCGGGTCGTTGCCGTAACGCTCGAAGATGGAAGTACAGTGGAGACGTACACCTACGTCTTTAAACCGGAATTCGCTCACCTGCTTACAGACGAAAACTGGCAGTTTGAAGCATTCCTCAAAAAAGGCAAAGCGGCGTTTATTGAAAAGTACGTGGGATTTACACGGATATAAATGGAGCGCCAATGGCTAAGTTCGGTGCCCCTTCTACGGTGCGTATCAGTCGTTAAAAAGCGGTTATGCGTATTGACCTGTAGATTAATCCGATTCCCAAAGTCCCATATGCACCGTCCACACCGCGATTTGCAGAATCCAAATGCCGCTGGTCCGTATGGGGATTCGAGCCAAAGACACTGAGACCGGAACCGGGAAAAACTACTTTGCAACAGGCCCTCAGTGTCGGACCCCAGAGTCTCATTTTGGGTTCAGGAAGACGCAATACAGAAATTTCTTTGCAATTCCAATATTTTCGAAATGGCCCGAGAGTTTTCTGGGGCCTCATTCGAACAAAAGGGCGGCGTTAAATTGTTGCAAGCTAAACGCAATGCCTGTCAGTTAAGCGAAATTTGTTTGGATTCATCGCCATTTACAGCAGGTTTCCCCGGACTTCGTTTGTATCCACTCATTTTGATATTTACGCGCCGCTCCCACGCGATATCGTCCCTGCGGAATTGCACTTTGCACTAATGGGTTACTTCCTTTGTTTGCTGTTTTCTATTGGCTGGGAAGTACCAGGTCCAAATGAGATACAATCTCCTGAATCGAACGATCGCGGAAAATCGCCATCCCGATAACAAGCCAGACCAGTGTATTTGCTGGACGCTTTCGTTTGCGTATCGTTGCGGCGTCGGTTTCATTAAGTGCACTTTCAATTTATGCAGCATCAGGCGTTTTGGCAAACACCTTGAAGCTCTCCGGTATGTCTGTTTGACGTATTTCCTGTAAATTGGCAGGAAGGCTTATCCGATCTCCTTTCTTGAGATCAAGCCACCATGCCATCTCTTTCCTTCTGATTCAAATACTTGGCAGCGCAACTGATTGGCATTGCAATTAAAGGACAATGTGATTCTTTGGAGTTCAAATCCGGAAGCGAGAAAAAGTGTTATCGCAAAGTTCATTTTTGATACTTTTTTTGAGGGGGCGGGTTCTCATTTCGTGAGGGTGGGGTGTGTTTGGGTAAAACGGCTTTTATAGAAGAAATGGAGCGATTCCCATGCAAAAAAAAACAGGATTTATAACCGTATCTGGTTTGGCGATGCTGATGCTGGCAGGGTGCAGCAGCTCAGATGGAGCCCCCCGGGAGAAATTTGAAGTTCTGGAAAGCGTTCTTCCACGCATTACAGCACCGGATGTGGCAGCTTCGGATGTTGACCAGTGTGTCAGCGGAAACAACGGATTCGCCATGGATTTGTATGGTCAGCTCGCCACGCAGACCGACGGGAATCTGTTTTATTCGCCCTACAGTATTTCTGTGGCCCTTTCCATGGTGTACGGAGGCGCCCGGGGAAATACCGCTACTCAAATGAAATCGGCACTGCACTTCGATTTGTCGAAACCGCTGCTTTTCGAGACCTTCAACGCCCTGGATTTGGCCCTGACAAGCCGGGGAGCCAACGCGCAGGGGAAAGACGGCAAACCGTTTGAACTGCATATAGTAAACGATACGTGGGGACAGACCGGTTATGGGTTCCTGGACGACTATCTGAATCTGTTATCACAGTTTTATGGCGCCAACCTCAAAACACTGAATTTTGATTCAGCGCCAAAAGAGGCCCGCAGTGCAATCAACAGTTACATCGCCAATGAAACCGCAAAGCGGATTACCGAACTGCTGCCTAACGGAAGCATCTCATCTCTCACCCGTTTGGTACTAACCAATGCCATCTACTTCAATGCCGCCTGGGCCGTGGAATTTGACACAGCGCAAACCCGGCCCATGCCATTTACATCACTGGATGGGGGCAACAACGACGTCCCGATGATGCATCAAACCGAGTCCATGGGGTACATGGCGGGCGAGAAGTTTGATGCGGTAGGGTTGAACTACGACGGGAACGAAATTTCCATGGTGCTGGTACTTCCCGATGAAAATGCTTTTAACACGGTGGAAAGCAGTCTTACTGCAGAGATGATACACTCCATTTTTACGAAGTTGGTGGAGACAACTGTTCACTTGAGTTTGCCGTCGTTCACATCCAAAACGGACTTTTCGCTGAAAGATACACTGATTGCACTGGGAGTGACAGACGCCTTCAGTGACAGTGCGGATTTTTCGGGGATCGACGGATCCCGAACGCTGATGATTTATAACGTGTATCACAGTACGTTTGTAGAGGTGGACGAGAGTGGCACAGAGGCGGCCGCCGCCACCGCCGTTGTGATGAATGACAGGGGAGCAGTTGATGAGGATGCTGTTGAGATGAATTTTAACCGACCATTCATTTATTTCATTCGAGACAACCAGACCAACACTATTCTTTTTGCCGGCCGCGTTACGAAACTGTAGATGGGATTGGGACTCAATTAAAATAAAGCACGACACACAAGGTTTTATCCCGAAAGTCGCGCTTCCCAAACTTTATTCGTTTTGTCATCAACGTAGCTGGAGACCAGACTATTCGAGGAATAGTCGGACAATCAGGGAACAGCCGCCAATAAGTGCAGAGCAACGTCCATTGCAGCGGATACGGTCCCCCGAGCACCTTTCAAAATTCACGTATAAAAACGCTACTGACTATTACTTCTACAACGAGTTTGCAGACCTCCCTGGAACGGGTATCCACGAGTGTGACAGGCCGAGACTGTTGATGCGGCCCATGAACAGTTAGGTAGTCAAGTGAGATTAGATCGGTAAGAATTTAAAACGAATGAGCGTTTTGTATTCTTAAAAATCGGTAACACTGGCGGGAAGGGTTTCTACCATTTGCTCTTCCATCTCGGCAACATCCTGTTCCACGATGACTGTGCCTTTGGCGATTTCCCTAAGCGCTGTTACTGCTTCGCGGTTTTTGCTCTTTACAGTCTTCTCAGTGCCTTTCAGCAGCTGACGTGTCCGTTTTGATGCCACGGATACCAGTGCGAAACGACTGGGTACTTTTTCCAAACAATCTTCAACTGTAACTCTTGCCATAATGTGTCCTCCGTTGCCAAAAAGCTAAGGGAACATACGGCAAAACGTTTTCAGATTCAAGAAAAGGATGGAAAATGACATAAGAAAATCCAGAAACACTGAACATTTGCATGAAAAAAGCGAGGGAATGCAGATTGGTTCGGCTTGTGTTATTACTGTAAGTATTCGATTTTATGCAATAAAATAACACGAAGATGTGGAATGGCACTAATGTTACCGTGAACGATTTTTTTAAGGTTTCCGATATCTTCACAGAGGGGTAACGGAAAAAAAATCCAGAGGAATTGGCCATTCCCGTAACATCCCGAAAACGTGTCGGTTGTGTATCGGTGGGGGTATTGCAAAAAGTGAATCTGTCACACTCTTTTCGTTGTTTTGGCACACATTCGTCACGAAATGCACCGAATATCTGGCGCCGTGAAAACAATTCAAATGGATACTGCCCAAATAGGGTGAGCAGGAAAGGGGGAATCGATGAACTCCATCGATGAAAGGGTCACTGCCGCCACTCAGGATTTGATGATACCAGCAACGGTATTGGAAACGTCTAAAGACACGGAACAGTTTTACCTGGGGAGTCGGTTGCAGACCCTCGGGGTTATCGGGAACGGGGGAATGGGTACGGTGCTCAAAGTGTTTCACCGGGAACTCAAGGTGAACCGCGCCGTCAAGCTTATCGATGCGGAGGTGCTGCATCGGTCGCATCAGGTATTTGAGCGGTTCAGGCAGGAAGCCCTCATCGCCTCGGAGATTTCTCACCCGAATATAATAAAAGTGTATGATCTTGATAGAACGCCGGCCGGGTGTCCGTTTATGCTGATGGAGCTTTTGGAAGGGATGAATCTGGAATCGCTGATTTCGCAGAATGCGCCCCTTTCATTGTCGGCGGTAATTCGCCTGCTGGCAGGACCGGCGGATGCGCTGGATGCCGTTCATCGCAAAGGAGTGGTGCATCGGGATTTGAAACCGGCCAATCTGTTTTTGACCCACAGTGGCACAGTGAAGGTTCTTGATTTTGGCATATCGGGCTTCATTTTCGGACCAAAGGATGCGCGCATTACCCGGGACGGAGAGGTGGTTGGTACGCCGCTCTATATGGCGCCGGAGCAGTTGACCGGCAATAGGCTGGATGGCCGGGCAGATGTTTACGCCCTGGGGGTGATTGCGTATGAGTTACTTACGGGAAAAACGATTTTTAAGTACAAAACGATACCCCAACTCACCACGGCCATTATGAACGATACACCATTGGCGCCGTCCGTGTTGAATCGGACGCTGGCGGCGCACGTGGACGGCGTGATAGCCAGGGCGCTCGAAAAGGAAGCGGTCGGTCGATATGATACTGCACTGGATTTTGTTCGCGCGCTGGCGGGCCATGAATACACACATTTAATATCCAGCGTGATTCGTAAAGAGTTGTTGTGCGCCATTGACTCGTCTGAGTTTCACTGTCTGGAGTTGCAAAGCCATACAGTGAAATCAAGTAATGACACCTGCTTCTCGCAGAATGATGAACAACCAGTTGATGCACCTGATGCAAATACCGACGCAGAACAATTTGTGCCAAATGTGAGAAAAAAATCGAACTGTTCGAAGGCAAATTCAAAAAAGCGTAAATGGCGGTTTGTCGTCTGGTGGATTCTGTTGGGTGGACTGGCTGCCGTTCCTGGTATGCGGCTTCTTCTACCGACAACGGCATCCGCGCCTCACGTCACAATGACCATCGATTCTGTGGAACTGGTTGGGATTAAAGACGATATGACATGGTGTACGCGAGCCATACGCCAGTTGCTGGGTGCGTATCTTTCACTGGATCCCAATATTGAATTGATTGATCACAAAGGCGTCATCAGCAAACAACAGTCCGATGACTTGCATTTGCGTCTCACTGTGCATGCGACTTACGACACCCAATGGCGGTTTGCCATGAGTGTGCAAAATGACGCCAATGAGACGATTTTTTCCAAATTGGCCAATACTGCGGGGTTCGAAGATGCCATCGATGAACTCACGCTGGATTTATATCAGTTCGTGGGATTCGAGCTTATGGCGCCAGACTCGGAAGCAGGGGGAACGGACCAAAGCGCCTCCGCATCCATTGAAAAACGTCGGCAGAAGGAACTGACAACCATGGCACTGAAGGCGCTTATCTCGGAGGGATTGTTGCCGCGGGTTGGCAGTGTGACCGCTCTTATGCCGCCTTCTGCACAGCGGAGATTCTTTGATGCCTTCCATGCATATTTGCAATGCGTCATTGGTGAGTCGGCAAAAGAGTGTATGGAACAGCAACCGTTTCCACCGGTTGCTCATACAGGCAATGAAACTGTTGATGCACTGTGGAAATTGTTTTCATCGGCAAACAAAACGACCACATGCGACGCAATTCGCCGGGGACCAGCAGGCGTTCGAGAACTGGCGCCGGTGTTGCCTGACTACTTTGCGTGCGAGACGTCCATGGACAAAATATGTGGCAATACAGATACGTTCTGGCGCAGATACGGATGTGCAATTGCTTCAGCAAAAGGGGACAGCGCCAGTACAGCGTTGAATTATATATATTCTGGGTTAAAGATGGATGCGGCCAACAAATTTTATGCGGGTATCGCCGTATTGCCGCAGACTGGACTGGCCAGTGAAAACGGAAACAGCTGGTTTCAGCGATTGGTCTGGCGAAATGGCGAAAACGAAAAATCGGTTGCCGCGTTGCATTTTTCAATGGAAATGGCGAGACGACACGGTGAAATCGCGTTGATCTGGGCCAGACGGTCTTATGGGGCCGCATTGAAGACTGCGTTGGCGCTGGAAACGGCGGGCTGGTTGACTGAAGGAATGGTGCAGCATTTGCAGTTGTATTTGCAAATGTTATCCGACGGGAAGGGAACACCTGCGACACAACTTGAGCAGTTACGGCACTCGCTTTATCCAATCATATTATTCAAGGAAGAGTCGCTCGCGAATAAGTGGTTGAAAATCGTTGAGGAAAGTGAAAACGAAAACGAACAACTCACCGAAGCTTTAAGGTTGATCGCTTATGTTCTCGACAAAACCAGGGGAAGAACGTGTCGTCCATCCGCTTTTAAGACCTTTTCAAATGAAGCGGATTATCTTTGTGGGCGTCTGGACCGCATCATTCGAAAATGTCCTGTCACAGTGGAAACGGCGCAGTCCAGCGCGTGGAACACATTTATAAGTGCAGATGCCAACCTTGAAAAAGGAAACGTAAATGAAGCGAGAGCGCTTTTTAATAAACTTGAATCAGATGCGATTTTTCGAGTGAATTATCCGTTGATTTCAATTTCTGCATTAAAGCGTCTGGGAGATGTCGCTGTTGAAATGAAGCGCTTTGACGACGCTGCGACCTGGTATCGCCAGTATCTGTCCGTGTGGGGCGCTCTGGATTTACCCGTACGTGACTACATGGAGGCATCGCGTTATCTCAGCGGTCAACGAATGTGACAGAATTGTTCACACGGTTCTCACACAGTTGTCACGCGGTTGGTGCGAGACTGTCGTGTGAAGTTTATAGAACTGTGGAACAATCATTTCCAGGGAGTGTGCATATGACAACTAAAATACTGGTTGTTGATTCGGATGAATCAATTGTGGACAAAATTTCGGCGTTGTTTAATGGCGCCGGCTATACGTGTACGGGTGCGCATTCAGGTGCTGAATGCGTACGGCGAATTCAGAATACGCGGTTTGATTTGATTATTATGGAGTTGGAGTTGCCGGACATGCCGGGAACGGAGTTATGCAGAACACTCAAATATAATGGCGCTACAGCCAGTACACCGTTGATGTTTTTATCCCGCATGGGTGCGGAAATGGATCGTGTTGTCGGACTCTCGTTGGGGGCCACGGATTACGTGGTCAAACCGTTTAGCAGCAGGGAATTGGTGTTGCGCGTGCGCGCTATTCTGCGAAGGACTGCCCAAAGAAAAACGCAGTCTGTTTTGACCAATGGCGTGATAACACTGGACCCCCGCAGCCACCAGGCCACTTTGGATTCGGAAACGCTGACGTTGACGCGAATTGAATTCAGATTGCTGGCGTCACTGGTGGGAGCGGGCGGACATGTGCTGAAACGGGAACAGATTATTGAACTGGTATGGGGAGAGAATGCCCATGTGCTGGATAGAACAGTGGATGCGCATATTCGAACGCTGCGCAAAAAGATGGGCGTTGCCAAAGATGAACTGGAAACGGTTCAGGGGGTTGGTTATCGAATCCGTCAACATAGAGATGTCCATTGTGAAAACACCGCTTCGAAGAATTCAGATGTCGGTTACACAACTGTAAATGATATGTTCTGAAGTTGTCATACAAGCTTCATTCAACTGTCAAAGAACTCGCCTACCTTCCTCCCCATGACAGTTGAACAACAACCTTGCCTATTAAGGTTTTATCCAGGGAGGATACTGAAGATGTCAAAATTTACATGGAAATTAGTGGTGCTCTTTTGTCTGATGCTGATGGTCGTTTTGCTGGTTGGCGGATGCGAAGAAGACGACGATAAACCAGGTGAAAACAGGAAAACAGACAGTGACAAAATTACAGCAACAGACAGTGACACCATAGACACTGCCAGCGATACCGCAACAACAACGCCTATGGCGGAATGTCACGGGGAGATGAACACCGCCAAAACAATGTGCATTGTCAGTGGTGTTCTTACCGGTGCAACGCACCATTGGACGAAGGCCTACACGTATGTGTTGCGCGGCGGCGTTTTTGTGGGTGATGATGTGAATGAGACTGTGTTGACAATTGATCCGGGTGTGACTGTTTTGGGAGAAGTATCCACCAAGGGTATGCTTGTTGTGACAAGGGGGTCCAAAATTATGGCCGCCGGAACGGTAACCGAGCCAATTGTATTTACGTCCTCGAATCCTGTTGGTTCGAGAGCCCGTGGCGACTGGGGAGGCTTAATTATAAATGGACGCGCTACCATTAATGGTTGTGACACGCCTCCTTGTGAAGCCAGTGGCGAAGGGGGAACAGGTTGGTATGGTGGAACCAATGATGACGACAACAGTGGTATACTGCAGTATGTACGCGTTGAGTTTGCTGGTCGTCTCATTAGTGAAGACAATGAACTCAATGGCATCGCTTTTCAGGGCGTTGGCCGTGGTACAGTTGTTGACAATGTGCAGGTACACATGAATGCAGACGATGGAGTTGAATTTTTTGGCGGCACAGTTAGTGTAAAACATGTTTACCTGACCGGCATTGGTGATGATTGTCTGGACTGGACCGATGGCTGGAGAGGATACGCACAATACATTCTGGCAGTACAGTCGCCGGATGCGGGCGACCAGGGCATTGAAGCGGACAACAACGCTGAAAATAACGCACTTACACCAATTGCAAATCCAATCCTTTCCAATGTGACTCTGTTGGGTTCCGGTGGTGAAAACTCTGATATTGGCATGCTTCTGCGAGAGGGCACCAAAGCGACTATTCACAACACAATCGTAGCCAATTTTGCCGATGGTTGCATCGACATGGACGGTGATACGATTACACATGCCGCTAACGGTGAAGTGATAATCAATAACTCCATTGTAAATTGTACGGTGAATTTTATGGAGGGTGGGGATGAAGTTCCTGCCACAGTGGTGTCAGACACGTGGAATGCAGGCACAGGCAATCAAATTGGAAACGCGCTTGCGGGTATCTATTCGACAGGCATTGCCATCGGTACGGGTGCAGCACCCGCCAATGCATTTTTTGACCAGGTGAATTACGTGGGGGCCGTCACGCAGGAGGCGGACTGGACCGCTGGCTGGACCACCACCGCACCAAATTGACGATAAGGGAATTTCCCGTTTCGAAGAGCGGTGTCTAAGGATGCCGCTCTTCATTTATATGATTTATCCTGTAACAAACATGGTGAGTTGGACATGATGATGAAGAAAACAGCGATGTCGGTAAAACATGGAATTCTGGCGGGGCTGATAGGGGCAATTGTATTTGTACTGGGGGCTCAAGACGAGGTTTGCGCTTCTTCAACAATGAAGATGGCGGAACGTCTTGCCACCCTAAGAAAAGAAGTCGACGGTCTGTCGGGAGAACTTGAAGAAAGAAAAGAAGAAGTAAAAGGGCGTATTCGGTCCTATGCCACGCAGAAAGCAGAACTGGAAGCAGAAATTCAACGTGCAAAGATGCGTTTGGCGCAGCTTCGTGAATCTCATTCAAAGCGAGTGGAACAATTGAGCGAGGAGGATACGCAGATTGCGGTCCTGACTCCGGCTGTTTTGGAGTCCATTGGTATCTTGAAAAACAAAGTGGCGTCGGGGATTCCGTTTAAGCGCGATGAGCGAATTGCACAGCTGGATCGATTGATTCGGCAGATTGATGACAAGCTGCTTCATCCCGTAAACGCGTTTGCCAGACTTTGGGACCAAACGGAAGATGAATTTCGACTGGCCAGAGAAAGTGGCATGTACAAGCAGGTCATTTCGCTCGACGGTAAAGAAGTTTTGGCAGATGTGGTGCGCATTGGCATGGTGGCCATGTATGTGCAAACCAAAGACGGAAAAGTAGGTAAAAGCGTGCACCGCAACGGTGAGTGGCATTTCGAAACGATTCGGAATACCGAGCAGCGCAGACAGGTGTTGGTTCTGTTCGATTCATTCAAAAAGCAGATACGCACCGGATTGTTTGTTCTTCCAAACGCGGTTGGAACAACGTCAAAAGGGATGAAGTGATGAAGTTGCGAATACAGATATTGTTGGTTTGGCTGGTGATAATGGCCAAAGTTGAAGTCGCGGCTGCGGATGACTTTTTTGATGCGTATCAAAAGGAATTTGCCTTTTTGGAGGCGGAGCGAAAGGCCTTAAAAAAGCGAATCGACGAGGTGGAAAACGAAACAAACAAAAAAGAAGCCGCTGCCAAAAAAGAATTGAGTGTATTGCAAAGTCAGCTTTTGGCCATTCACAACAGGGCGGACAGCATCGAGATGGATTTGGATGAAACAGCGCGTGACAACACGGATATGGAAGAACGTCAGGACATGCTCAAAGAGACGCTGGCCAGGGCTCAGGAAACAATAGAACAATATGGGTTCGATGTTTCAGCGCCTTCTGACAACGTGGATGTCCAGGCCACGCAGATAGTGAATCTATTCAAATTGGTGCAGCAGGCGTATGACATGGGGGCAACAACGGCTGTTTCCGAAGGAGATTTCTTTTTAACCAACGGTAAAAAGGTTAAAGGAAAAATTCTGACCATCGGTCATATTGCGGCTTACGGCATTTCAGATGCCGGGGGCGGTGTGTTGGCACCGGCGGGCAGTGGTCGCTACAAGGTCTGGGACAAAACCACAAAAAAAACGGCGGCGATGATGGTTGGCGGACAGTTTCCCAGTGAAATGCCAATCTTCCTGTACGAATCCATGGAAAAGCCGGTTGAGCACAAAGACGAAAAATCATGGAAGCAGATAGTCGACAGCGGCGGCATCATTGCGTGGATCATTGTTGGACTGGGGGCGATCGCTGTTTTGATGATTCTGGCGCGGGTGATCATTTTGATTGTGGCGGGAACGCGTACCGAAAAGCTAATCGTTTCCGTGAGCGAACTGGTGCGCGGCGGTCAGATGGAAAAAGCGCTTGCAAAGTGTAAAAAGGCCAAAGGCGCCGCAGCCCATGTGCTGCGCGTGACCATTGAAAATCTGCACAAAGAGCGGGAAAAAATAGACGACATCGTTTCTGAAGCAATTCTGAATAAAGCGCCAATGGTGGACCGATTCAATACCTCTATTTTGGTTGCTGCGTCAGTGGCACCGCTTCTGGGGTTGTTGGGAACGGTAACAGGTATGATTTCCACCTTTGACATCATCACCGAACACGGCACCGGTGATCCCAAAATGTTGTCCGGTGGCATTTCTGAAGCGTTGGTGACAACGGAACTGGGCTTGATTGTAGCCATTCCAGCGCTGTTGTTTGGGACGTTGCTCAGCGGCAGAGCGAGTGCCATCATGGATGCGATGGAGAGAGCGGCGTTGCAGATAATTAATATTGACGATGTGAAAAACAAATCCGTTGAAAACGAAAATGATGCACAAAGCGATGGCAAATCGCCTCGTTCCGACGGAGGGAAACCCGCTTCCGAATCGAAAGATGTTCCATCATCTGCCGGCATTTCCAGAAAACCCGCTGAGGCAGCCGTATGACACCGTCTTATGTCGAGCAACTGTCCAGCTACCTCAAAAGTGGTGGCTTTGTCATGGTGCCGCTGGTGCTTCTGGCGGGCGTATTGTGGTTTGGTTTGGGCTTTCGCATGTTCACTTTGCGCAGGGGGTCGTCCCGGACTGTCCGCAAGCTGATTGAACGCTGGCACAGCGGCCGTCGCCAGCGCGTTAAGGGGATTATTCCAAGAGCGATTGCGATGGCGTTGTCGGAACTGCGTCCTGGCGTGCCCGATATTCGCCATCGGCTTACCAGTAAACTGGCGCCATTTGATGTGGAGATGGAACGATACTCTGTGCTTACCAAAGCCATTGTAGCAGTGGCGCCCCTTTTGGGGCTTTTGGGGACAGTGTCTGGCATGATAGAAACGTTTGATTCTTTGGCCGACATGTCGTTGTTTGCGCAATCTGGAGGAATTGCCGGTGGCATCTCGCTGGCATTGTTCACAACGCAAATGGGGCTGGCAGTGGCGATACCCGGTTTGCTGATTGGTCGTGTTCTCGATCAGCGCCAGACATCACTGCAAATGGAAATTCAAAAGATAAAAGATGTTGTGGCTTCTCTGGATAGCCACGCCACAAAGGCCCCTTGGGACTATCAAGGAAAAGTGGCATGAGATATTTTAGAAAGAAAAATACCAATACGGGCGTGGACATTTCTCCCCTCATCGATATGGTGTTTATTTTGCTCATCTTTTTTATGGTGTCGACGACATTCGTGAAAGATATGAAAATTGATATCGAGAGACCAGGGGCCGCCAGCGCGTCACCGGCATCCACCAAATCCATTCGCATTCATCTTGATCGTACTGGCAATCTTTACATTGAAGGGCAACCCATTAAGCCGTGGATGCTGCAAAGTCGCGTTAGAGATTTACTGAAAGGCGGCGCATCTGGCCAGGTGCTGGTGATTACCGATCGCCTGGTACCTGCCGAGAAGCTTGTCGAAGCGGTGGATCAGTGTCGGCTGGCCGGCGCAACAGATGTGGGCGTGGCAACGGAAAAAGAAGCGGGCTAGCCCAGGGCAACGAGACAACGGATTGGTGAACATGCATTTATATTCAAAACAGGAGCGTCTTGCGCGTTTTGCCATTGCCTTGCTGGTAATGATTCTGGGAAGCGCCGGTGTGTTGTCATTGGTGCTGGCCATGAACAGCCTGACACCTCCCAAAAAGGAAGCCAAAGTCGACTACAAGGAAATGACGGCAGCGCAAAAGAAAAAGCCAAAGCCCAAAAAGAAGCGACGCGAGCAAAAAAAGCAGCGGCCGAAGCGCACGACCCGAAAAGCGGCGCCGGCCCCTGTGATTTCCACTGCGATTTCGGGACTGAGTTTTGATTTACCGCAAATGGAGGGGTTTGGTTTGGGAGAAGCAGTGGACCAACTGATTGGTGAACAGGCTGTTAAAGATATGGTGATGACGCCGGAGTCTGTGGATGTTGTTCCCGAGCCTGTGTACGAAGGAACGCTGGAATATCCAGCCCGCGCCAGACGAAACAATCAGGAAGGGTATGTGGTGATTAACATGCTGATTGGTGCGGACGGTGCCGTTGAAAAAGTCAATGTGTTGGAATCGGTGCCTGTGGGCGTGTTCGATAGTGTCACGTTGAACTGGGCGAAAAATCTGCGGTTCACGCCGGCCTATTACAACGGCAAACCGGTCAAGACATGGGCGCGTCGCAGAATACCGTTCAAATTGAGTGGGTGATTTATGAAGTTGAAACAACGACAGTTATTAGTTGGTGCTCTGGTGGGAATGTTCTTATCAATTGGAGCAACGCTGGGGGCAACCCCAAAAAAGGAAACCCGGATTGAAGAAGAGATAAATACGTTGGCACTTGTATCTGTGCTTATTTCGGACAAACATTTTGATCGCGCGGTGCACATGCTGGAGCAAATCGATTTGAAAAAATCGGGCGTGGATAAAGCACACTATTATTTGCTGTTGGGGCTTGCACATTTGTCGCTTTCCAATGTGGAACCCGCGTATGCAGCGCTTAAGGCATCTGTTAAAAACGGGCAATCCGACCCGATGGTGTATGTGTTTTTGGCGCAGGCGGCATTTAAGCTGGCAAAATACAAAGAGACCGTTGAATTTGTAGACGCATCCAAAGGCGCAGGCAACGCGATAGCGGCGACGCATATGCTTAAAGCCAACGCGTGCTGGAAATTGAACGATTATCATGGCGCATGGAAGGCGTTGCAAAACGGTATTGCGCGATTTCCCGATAACGCCGAAATGAAACGTTCATCAGTACTTGTGCTGGTGGAAGCGGGGTTGTTCAGGCAGGCGATTGGCGAGGGCCGATCGTTTTTGACGGCCCATGACGTGAAACCCGAAGACTACACGGTGATTGCTGAAGCCTTCATGAATGGCGGCGCCCCTGAGGAAGCCATTTTGTTTTTGGAGGCGGCCAGGCTCACTTTCCCCAATGCACCGGAATTAACAGTGCAATTGGCCCGTGCCTACATGAAGGCCGGCAATGAATTGATCAGTGCACGACTGTTTGAACATGCGGCGATGGAGAATGAAACATTTTGTGCAGATGCGGCCGAACTCTATCGGCGCAATGGCCAGCATTACAATGCGCTGCGCATGAACGAGCGTATTGTGGCGCAGCAGCAGAAAATCCGCCAGCGGATGGGAATACTGCTCGAAATGTCCCGGTTCGAAGAAGCCGCGGGGCTGGCGCCCCGATTGTTTCGTCTGGGGCTTCTGGATGAGGCGGCGGTTCGATACGGCCTCGCCTATGCACAATTTAAGAACGGCGAATTGAGTGAGGCGGAACAAACGCTCTCAAACATTTCAGATGAAGTCTATTTTAACAAAGCCATGGAGCTTCGACTGGCCATTGAACGGTGTCGCGCCGATGGCTGGCAATGCGATTAAACGAAATCATTATGTTCAATATTTTTCTTAACCCCAATTGGGTAGTTGTTGTTGTGCTGATTCTGTATTCGACGGTTGCACGTGCGCAGGATATCCCTGGAAAAGTGCATGGTGTTCTATTTGAAGATGCCAAAAAAACGCCCATTCAAAACGTATCGATATTCAGTAAGGCCCGTCCGGACTCTGTGGTTGAAATTAACGATGGTGTGTTTGAATTGACGTTGCCCCCTGGCAGACATGAGCTGCTGGTGCATTTGGGAAACAGTGTGGTGGCGCGCCTTGGGGAAGTGGATGTGGTAGCGGGATACTCGGTTGAAGTGGTGGGCAGTATCAACGCCACGGGCGATGTGACATCCATCCAGGTGGAAGGCATTTCAAAAATTGAGGTTCCCAAACAGGATGCCGCAGCAATGGAAAATGCGCAAATGTCTGCGTTGGAAGGTCGGGTTATTCACGCGGAGACCGGGGAAGGTATTGAGGGCGCACGGGTGTTTGTTCGTGGTCAGTCGGGCGAAGCGGTAACCGATGCGTCCGGGCATTTTCACTTTAATGTTCCGGTGGGCGTGCATGATGTTTCGGTCCTGCATCATCAATACGCTACGGTCACAAAAAAAAATGTGTCCGTGGTTGCCGATGCGCCCACAATTCTTGAAATAAAGGCCACACCACTCGGGGTGATGCTCCAGGATTATGTGGTGACCGCTCCACGCATCGAAGGCGGCACTGCATCATTGATGGAAGAACGAAAAGAGTCCACTGCTGTGGAGGACGTGATCGGTGCGGAACAAATGTCGAAAACCGGTGATTCCAATGCTGCATCGGCGTTGAAACGGGTGACGGGAATTACTGTGGTGGGCGGCAAATATGTGTATGTGCGCGGCCTTGGGGAACGGTATTCATCCACATTGTTTAACGGCGCCATGTTGCCCAGTCCCGAACCGGAACGGCGCGTGATTCCGCTGGATATGTTCCCGTCTGGAATGCTCGAAAGTGTTGTGGTTCAAAAAACCTATAGCCCTGAACTGCCCGGAGAGTTTGGCGGCGGAGTGGTGATGTTGCGCAGCCGCAATTATCCATCGACATTGGTTTTTGATATTTCGGGCAGTGGCGAATTGCTCACCGGGACTACTTTTTCAAAGGGATGGAAAACCAAATCCGGCCCCACTGATTGGCTCGGTATTGACGGTGGATATCGATCCTTGCCAGGTGAATTTGTTGCTGCCACAAAGGACAAGGCGTTGGCAGTGGCGGACCTGGTCAATCCGGATGGCGGGTTTACGCCGGAGGAGCTGGAACATTTGGGTGAAATTATTCCCAAAAACTGGCACAACTGGAAAGGAACAGTGCCCCCCAATTGGGGATTGTCCTTAAGTGTGGGAAACACGTTTAAACTAAAGCGCGTTAAATTGGGGGTTCTTGGTTCAGCCATGTACGACAATGAATGGGAGAATGTGTCGCCCAAAATGGTAGTGTACAATATGTCGGAGGATTCACTCCGGGCATTCCATGAATACGATTTTGAGACCAACACCAATACCGTTAAGACAGCAGCGTTCCTTGCGGTGGGCCTTGAGTTTAGCGAACATCACAGTTTGCGCAGCACCACCATGCTCAATCGCATCAGTGACAAAATGACACGCTGGTATCAGGGACGAAACGACGACGCGAATACCACTATTCGGGTTTTCCGCAGTCGCTGGGTAGAGCGACAGCTGTTTTCGCAGCAGTTATTGGGCGAACACGTGTTTGAAAGGTTGCATGATCTGGGAGTGACCTATCGCTACACGTTTTCCCGCGCATCCCGTCTCGAACCATTGCGATTGACGGCCCGCCAGGATTACGAAGACTCCACCGGGAACTGGCGACTCTCCGACAGGCCCGAAGGCAACAGCATTTTATACAGCGAGTTGTTTGATATCACCCATGATTTGGGAATGGAAGTGAGTTTGCCATTTGAGTTTAACGCGAGGAACAATCTGAAATTGTTTGCCGGCGGAGCATTGATGATTCGGGACAGAGAGGTGGATACACGCCGGTTTAAGTACGACAGCAAACGATCCAACACGTTTCCCGGGTCCGGGGGACCACTCACGTTGAACGATTTTGGCCAATTGTTCGTGGACGAGTATATTGGGCCATTCACGTATGAGGGCGAGATGTACAATGGCTTTCAGCTGTTGGAAGCAACGATGAATACCGACAATTACAGCGCCAGTCAGAATCTGTCGGCGGGATATGGTAAAGCGGAATTGCAGTTGGTGGATACAGTTAAAGTGATGGGCGGGGCACGGGTTGAAAAGTCGGACCAGAATGTAAAAACATTCGAACTGTTTAATCCTGCGGGAGAAGAGGTGAATGCCGGTTTGGAAACGCTGGATGTATTGCCGGCGGCGACTGTCTCCTGGGAATTTAAAGACGGAATGATTATCCGCGGAGGTTACGGACGCACCGTATCTCGACCGGAGTTTCGCGAGATGTCTCCCGCGTTGTTTAACGATGTGACGGGCGGCAATCCGATTGTGGGCAATGAGGATCTGAAAAGAGCCGTCATTGACAACTTTGATGTGCGCTGGGACTGGTTTTTCGCTCCTGGCGAGATGATTTCCCTTGGCGGTTTTTTCAAACAGTTCGATCAGCCCATCGAAGTGACCATTCGTTCTGCCGCGCAGTTGCAGGTATCGTGGCAGAACGCGCGTTCGGCACGTAATTTTGGACTGGAATTTGATTTAAAAAAGAACTTCGACTGGATTTCCGAATCGCTGAAAGATATCTATTTTGCTGCCAATGCGTCGGTGATTCGGTCTCAGGTAAAATTGGATCCCGATGGTATTCAAACCAACAACAACCGACCATTGCAGGGGCAGTCACCGTTTGTTCTCAACTGTCAGCTGGGCTACGACAATGTGGATAATGGCCGTTCCCTGATAATGCTTTACAATGTGTTTGGAAAGCGAATATCGGAGGTGGGGGCGCTGGGATTGCCGGATACGGTTGAGTTGCCGTTTCATTCGTTGAGCTTTGTGGCCAAAATGAAAGTGAAAGAGAAGTTTAAATTTAGTTTCAAGATAGGCAATATATTAAATCAGACCGTGGCGTTTACCCAGGGGGGCAAAATCCGCTGGAAATATAAAAAGGGCATCAGCTTCTCGGTAGGTGCGGGATTTTCCTATTAATGGAATTGCTGCCGCACTGGCACAAATGATGTCTCGAAGTGGCACATGTTGCAGTTCTCGAATCGATTTTGTGGTGAAATTTTCACTGCCCCGTGGCCGTTAAACCAATAAATCCGGGCAAAAACACACTATCTCAACGAGGCGTTGAATAACACCGTTTTGGCACAGTCTTTGCTCAAATTCGCATCCATCGCGCATTGTACCGAAGTGTGTACCGAACTGTGGAGGAAAAAAATGCAGCGTCAAAAAGCAAAACTGAGTGCCCTCATTTTTCCGTTGCTGTTTATCGCATTATTTACCATGTATGCGGTCCCTGCAGAGGCCGGTGGATATTTTGCCCAAAATCCCGATGAGCAACCGTCCATTTTTACTTACGGATTGCGCGGTATCGGGGTTGGCGCCCTGGATGGGATGGCCGCGGGGTACCTGGTAATTTATTCGGAGATTAGCGATGTGGAAGAGTGGCGCATTTTTCTGGCAAGTACCGGTATTGGTGCAATGGGGGGCGCAGCGCTGGGGTTGGCAACGGGGTTCATCGATATGGCGATGTATAGCCGCTATCCCAGTGGCCATTATGTGGGAATGGGCGCGATTATTTTGAGGGACGCGTTGTACGGCGCCCTGTTTGGCGGTTTGTTGGGAACGATTGGGGGGGGCGTGGCCGCTATCTTGAATGAAGAGGGGAAAAGTGTGCCCCTTGGCGCCGCCATCGGGACGTTATCGGGCACCGCACTGGGGATTTTGATTGGCGTCATCGAAGGGCGAGTGTTGACTCGGCGACACGATTCCCACCGCCAGGCCCGGTTGCAGTTTGGGGTGACGCCTGTAATGACTGCGGAGCGGCGCTGGGTTCCATTGGCGGGTATCGCCGGAACCTTTTAGCTTTCGCCCTTTCCATTCGATGCCGTGAATTGTATCCAATTACATCACAACTGCTTAAAATTATTGAATATTGATATCCTACCTTGACCTTTGGCCAAAACAGAAGGAAACTCATACCGTTCGTGTACGCTAGTCACAATAACGCAGAGGTGGGCGAAATAAGTGCCGCATATTCTGCGAGGAGGTTTTATGAGACGGTTATTTTTTGTTGCAACACTGTTATTACTCGCTGGCTGTGGTGGCGCGCAGATGAGCCGCGGAGATATTTTAAAGCATTACGAACAGGTTAATCAGTTAAGTATTGAAGTGGCGGATGCAGAAACCAAGGAAGGTGCGCTGCTGGCGCCAGAGGGATTTGCATCGGTTAGTGATTTGCTTGAAGATGCACTGAACGGTGCCATGAAGGGCGAAAAAGCGGATGCCGATGCGAAGGCGGCACAGGGACTGACGAAAATGGCAACGGTTCGTCAGAACATGAAAAAGGCCCGTGAGGAATTTGAGGAAACATTGGCCACGCGTGAAAGAGCCAAACTGGAAGGGGCGGACAGCCTGTACAGTGACGAGTTTGTCTCCGCTGACGACGAATTGCGCGACGCCTCTGCTCTTATAGAAGAAGGAAAAATAGACAAGGCGCGTGAGAAGCGAATCGAAATCCAGAATATCTATGCCGATTTGGAATTGCGCGCTCTGAAAGAGGGCAAGAAAGCTGCCGCTGAAGCGGCGGTTCGCCATGCGGAGGAACTGGATGCGGACGATTGGGCGCCCAAAACATTCCATAAGGCCAAAGAGGAACTGAAACTGGTGACCTCTGTGCTGGAAGCTGACAGAACACAGAAAGAAAAAGCGGACGCTCATGCCAATACGACTATTTGGCTGGCCGGTCGCGCCATTGCCATCACGGAATTGGCGCAAATGTTTGATGATGGGGACTATGAGCTGGAGGATCTTATCCTTTGGCACCAGGAACAGCTGGAAAACGTAAATCAGCCTCTGGAAGCGACGCTGCCATTTGATGAGTCAGATGCCAAAGCGGTTATTGCCATGCAGAACGCCATTCACGGCCTGCACAAGTCGATTGCGGACATGCGCGAAATCATCAAAAAGAAGGAACAGGAAAAAGAAGATCTCGAAAAGGCCCACGAAAAGAAAATTTCTCAGATTCTTGAGGATCACAGCAAACAGCTGGCCAGGCTGCACAGTATGAGTGAGTCTGAAATTAACAAAGTTCAGAAAGCGGCGGCAGATCGGTTGGCACAAGCCAACGCTCAGCTGGACGCAGAGGCGGCGCAGAAGAAAAAATACGAATATGTGTCATCCCTTTTCTCTCCCAGCGAGGCCACGGTATCGAGACAGGGGGATAACATCCTGATCAGCGTGCATGGATTTGATTTCCCCAGACGCGACACCGGTATTGGTTCGGAGAACTTTGGACTGCTGGATAAAATCGTTTCGGCTATTAACAAGTTTCCCAAAGCGGAAGTGGAAATCAGTGGTCATACCGATTCCAGAGGTGGAAAGAATCGCAATTACACGCTGTCTGCTCAGCGGGCTGAAGCGGTGGCGAAATTCCTGACGACTATCGGCGGCATCGATGCCAAACGCGTGCGATCAAAAGGCATGGGCGGCGACAAGCCTATCGCGCCGAACAACACGCGTGAAGGTCGCAGCAAAAATCGACGCATCGAAGTATTGCTGACACTCTAACGAATTTTCGCCTTATGCGGATGCGAGATTGCTTTTCATTCGCCTTGTACACCCCCTTCGTTGAACCCGTTTTCCAGCCATTGACCCTCCCTTTGGGTGATTGATTTTTCCCCGGAGTTGTGTTCCTGAAAAAAAAGACTACAATCGCGCCATGTCAAATATGAAAAAATATCAACAGGAAATATTAAGTTTTTTAATGTCCAAACAGCCCAATGGGCAAATCAAACCCCGCAAACTGGCCAGGCAGATGGGGATATCTGAAGAAGATTATGGCGATTTTCGCGTGGCGTTTAAAAAGTTGCGCGAGGAGGGTCGGTTGCTGCTGGGGACTGCCAGAGCAATGACGTTCCCCAATGGCGAACGGAAAATACTGGGACGGTTTACCGCCAACCCCAGAGGCTTTGGATTTGTGGTGCCCGAAGACAAGACGCTGCAATTCGATTTGTTTGTGCCGGAAGGCAAAACGGCAGGGGCGCAGGAGGGGGACCAGGTGATGGCGGAGTTGTCCAAAACGGACGAGAAGGATGGTGAAACCCGCTATGCCGGCAGAGTAATTGAAATTTGTGAACGGGGAACGTCTACCGTGGTGGGTACGCTGGAACTGGCCAATCACACGTGGTTTGTGACCCCGGATGGTCGTCGGTTTTCCAAACCGGTGGTGGTGCGGGATGTCCAAAGGGAATATCAGAAACCGGGCATCAAAGTAAAAGTGGATATTATCTGGTACCCCGCAGAGGGCGGTATGCCTGAAGGGGTGATTGTGGACGCGTTTGGTCTTTCCGGGGAGCCGCAGGCGGAAATTGCTGCGGTCATGGCAGCGTATGGTTTGCGCAAAGAGTTTCCCAAAGACGCCATTTTGGAAGCGGAGCGCTCTTATGAACGATTTAATCCGGACGACGCACCGGATCGCGAGGATTTCACAAAGGAGATCATCGTTACCATCGATCCCGAGACTGCCAGAGATTACGATGACGCCATTGGTCTGATTGCGCTGCCGGATGGTGGATATCGCCTTGGCGTCCATATCGCGGATGTGGCGCATTTTGTGGAACAGGGGGGCGCGTTGGATGTGGAGGCCAAACGTCGGGCCCTTAGTGTTTATTTTCCAAGGTATGTGGTGCCCATGTTGCCCGCCATGCTGTCCAATGGGCTGTGCTCTCTCCAGGAAGGAGTGCCGCGATATACGCGGACGGCGATTATCGACTATAACGCAAACGGGGAGCGGGTGGCCAAACGGGTGTGCAAGGGATTGATCTCATCGAGAAAGCGGCTGACCTACCAGGAGGCGCAAGGCATCATCGATGGAAAAGGGCAACGCAATGATGCCGATGTGGATGCGCTCCTGCTGCGGATGGATGAGCTGGCGCACAAGATTGAAAATCGTCGAAAAAAGGCAGGGATGATTAACCTGAATTTGCCGGAAATCGAATTGTCCCTTGATGATACCGGCCGCGTGATGGACGCGATAAAGGCGGACGATTCCTACACTCACAAAATAATCGAGATGTTTATGGTGGAAGCCAATGAGGTGGTGGCTGAAATTCTGGATGACCAGCAGGCGCCGTTTATTCGCAGAATTCATCCCAAACCCGACGAGGAGTCCAAGCTGCAGTTGTCGAAGTTTGTGGGTGCATGCGGATATTCACTGTCACCGGATCATTCCCTGTCGGAATTGAACCGTCTCATCACAGAGGTGGAAGGGAAAGACGAGTCGTATGCGGTCAATCTCGCCGTGTTGAGGTCCTTCCAGCGTGCCAGTTATGCGTTGGAGCGCGAAGGTCATTTTGCGCTCGCCAGCAAATTTTATTGTCATTTTACCAGCCCCATTCGCCGCTATCCGGATTTAGTGGTGCATCGACTGATTGAAACGCTGCTTAGAAAAGATTCATTCGATACGTCGTCGGAATATGAGGCGCAGCAAAAGGAGGACGCGGCCATTTTTTCGGCAGTGGAGCGTTCGGCCCAGGCGGCGGAGACAGAGTTGCGTCTGGTGCTGGTTTTGGAATTTTTAAAAGCGAAAACCGGTGAATTGTTCAACGGTATTGTGACGGGCGTGACCGATTTTGGGTTGTTCATTCAGCACCCCAAATTTCTGATTGAAGGCCTGGTTCGGCTGCAGGATTTGGGGGATGACTGGTGGGAGGTTTCGGTTGATGAAGGTAAGGTTCGCGGTGAATATTCCGGGCGCGTTTTTAAAATAGGATCGGTTATTGAAGTGCGGATAGATGGTGTGGATACAGCCAGACGACAGTTGATGTTATCACCGTCGTGGATGCCCAAAAAAGTGGAGAAGGAAGTCGGATTGTCCGAATACTTTTATTCGTCTTCGCAGGGAAGTACTGCACCCAAAACGCAAAACACGCGAAACGCGCAAAATGACGAAAAGCCCCCAAATAAACGTTCTGGCCCGCTGCGTGGTAAAAGTCATAGTCGACGGGGGACGGGTCCTCAAAATAAACGCGGGCGCCGTATTGGCGGCAAATCCAAACGGGGGGCATGATTAGTCCCATGAAATGTTTTCGACGTTGGCCCGTCGCCAATAGCCATCCGCCGAGGTTTTGCAGCATTGGTGCGGCCGTATTCGGTTTGTGTTTTGTGGCGTTCAATGTTCTGGCCTCTTCGACTGGCGATGGGGATGGTGCATCGCAGCCCCCAAAAAAAGAAGGGATTTCCGGAGAGTACGAAAGCACTCTGAAATATGTGGGCGACAACGGACGAACACCAGTGGAGTTCGCGTTGGGCGAAGACGATAATCGCGCATCGGTCCTGCAGCAGCTGATGTTGTCAGTAAAACGCGGTGACACCGACGGGGGGGCCACGTTGCAGCTGCGGATGTTTCCGGCCTCTCCCGCGTATTGGCCAATAGATAATATATCGATGTATCGGTTTGGTAACGATGTTCGCATCGAACGGTTTTGGTATCATCATAAGGCCCAGTCCATTGAGGTGACGTTTGGCGACTTTTCACTGACACTCGGCCGCAAGCTGGCATTTTATGTGGATGGCGACGCAACAGGCTGGGATCAGGCAACACTGCGAGGCGCTTCGCTTGAGTTTGCACAACCGGGGCGTTTTTTATTGGGTCTGTATGGCGGCAGTACCAATACCCAGAATACGGATCCGGTGACCGGAAGTATGCTGGAAGCAGAAGCGGCCGATACGGTGGTTGCCGTTCAGGTGCAGTGGCACGCCAAAGAGGTCGTTCGCTTTGGTATGCACGGCGTCCATTTTGAACCCAGATATAAATTGGCCACCGACATTCCACAGCAACAGTTATGGGTGGATAAAGGTCCCGGGATTCGCATTTCCACCGCAGGGGCGTTGCTGGACTTTCGTTTGGGCGGCATTTCGTTTTATGCGGAAGGGAATTTTCAATCTCACGACAATTTCAGGACCATCTCTTCAGAAGGCGTACACAATGAATCAGGCAGCGCGGTATATGCGGAACTGGCGTGGGATTCAGGGCCGTATTTCAGGCGAATAAAACTGCAGTTGCAGACCGAAGGGGTGTGGTATCGGAGATTCCTTGCGGAGGGAACCTATCGCAGCGCATTTGGCGAATATCTGCTGTCTGAGCTTGACCCGGCGGTGAAATATCATCAGATGCCCACGCTGGAGCCCGATTGGGTGCTGATTCGTTCGCTTGGAAATGAGTTGGGTGGTCGTGTGACCGGCAATGTGCTGTTTAAGAGAACAGAGACCAGCGTTGAGGTTGCCACCAGCTATATCCATTATTTGGGCGGTATCGGTCCTGTTGGAAGATGGGACCGCTTTAAAGGGGTGGAGGCCTTCCATGGCGTTGTTTCATTATCGCAACCTTTTTGCAGTAGCCGGGAAACGAAATTGGTTCTGGAGGCGGGAGGGCGTTACGAACAGACAGACGCTCCAACGTCTGGATACGCTGAAAACGGATATTTATATCATGGGAAGATGTCGCTGTTTATTCGCGCGTCGGCCAGGCACGGATTTGGGTTTTCAACCCTGTTGCGACGGCACAAACTGGGCGTGATGCAGCAAAATGGGGATTTCCGGGTCAGTGACAGTGAGCTGGAGTACCGGTGGATGTCCCAATGGCGTTTTGTCGTTCGGTTGCAGTATAGCGATGAATTGCAGGGGGCGGAAAAACAGCGACTGATATTGGGCAGACAGGTGTCCTGGTCACCGGACTGGTTTGTCAATGGTACGGTGACGTGGTCGGGTAGGGGGATGTGGGCACCTTTATCCGCTTCGCTTTCGGGAGGGACTGTTCGAGGTGGATTTGTGTGCGAGCACGGCAGCTGCCGCATGTTTCCCGATGCCACAGAGGCAATGTTGTCTGTGAGGTACTATCGATAGCCCGTTGGGACGCACCATGGAATGTCGCCAGAAACAATCTGGCTTTGATTGATATAAAAGCGCGTTAAATGAAAACAAAGGGTGAATAAAACCAAAAGCAATTGAGGCAGGCGAGGCAGGCAATGATACCCGGCGCAGCAAAATCCGCAGTGAAAACGTTTCGAGATGGCATGGCCGCTTTTTTTAAAGGGCAGCGATATGTGATTTCTACTCATTCGGAGCTGCTTAAATACTGTTTAATCCCAATGACTTTGGGGACAGTTGTGTTCGTGGCGCTGGGCGTGGCATTTGTTTTTAATATTGATGATTTGCTTCAACTGATATGGGGGAAACCCACTCACATTGCCTGGCAGATTTTGTGGTATGTATTTGCCACAGTGACGGTGGTCCTGTCTGCGGGCACCACTGTTCTTTTGGCGTATCTCATATTCATGATTCTGTGTGCTCCTTTTAACGACTTATTGTCCGAAAAAGTGGAAGAAATCGAAGGGACCTTCACTGTATCGCCATTCGACTGGTCGTTTTTTGTCCGGGACGCCTGGCATTCTGTTGCCGTTGAGTTCATGAAAATGCTGCAGAAACTGGCCTGGCTGACGCCGTTGTATCTGATAAGTCTGATTATTCCGGTGGTGGGGCAGATTGTGTATGCAGTGATTGGCGGTTACAAAATGTCGTTCTGGCTGGGGGTGGATTACGTGGATTGGGCGCTGGCGCGGCGGGGATACACTGCGAAGGAGCGCCTGCTGTTTGCCAGGGAACATCGGTCGGCGCTGCGGGGATTTGGCCTGATGATGACGCTGGCTTCCCTGATTCCCCTTTGCGCTGTCATCTGCTGGCCAGGGGCCGTTGCCGGAGGGACATTACTTTGTACTGGACTTTCTCCTTTGGATCGCCGAAAAGGGGGCGACCATGCCGCGCCTGTTGAGCTCGGTCTGGAAGAACGAAAGAATTAACACGAGGTCGGCATGATTCCCAATTTAAAAACTGTCCTGATGCTGCTGTATACATTGATAATTGCTTCATTTGCTGTTGTGGGACTTCTGTTTGATCCGACAGGTCGATTGTATATCTGGATGGCGCGCTATGCATGGGGAAGAGTGTTGTTGGCGATAGGCGGTATTCGCCTCGTCGTAAAAGGTGGGGAAGAAATTCTGCTGAAGCAGCCGTATGTTATTTGTGCCAATCATGCCAGCCAAACGGATATTCCGGCCATTTTTTGCGGATTGAGCATCCCCGTTCGCTTCATGGCAAAAAAAAGTCTCTTCTTTATTCCCATTTTCGGATGGTCAATGTGGCTGGCCAGAATGATTCCAGTAAATCGCAGTAGTTCTCGCAAAGCAAGGGAATCAATAAGAAAAGCGGCACAGAAAGTAAAAAATGGGACGTCGGTTCTCGTCTTCCCCGAGGGGACACGCAGTCTGGATGGGCAGGTTGGAAACTTTAAATCCGGCGCGTTTGTATTGGCCGCCATGGCGGGAGTTCCCATTTTACCCATCGCCATTCGTGGTTCCCACGACGTGCTTCCCAAAGACTCTGTTCGCGTAAAATCGGGAACGATCGAAATGATTATTGGGTCGCCCATATCGGTTGAAGATGTGGCGACGTCCGAAAAAGACCAGTTGCGCAAAAGAACCCACGATGCCATTTCCCGGATGTTTGAAACGGGGAATCCTGTTTAGTTCCGATTGAATTATTTATAAATATTGGACTTGTTGGCCAGATAATCTGCCGCAACTTCCGGTTTTCCTCAGTTCGTAGAGTATTAATTTGAAATCATTACGTTTTGTCGTCTATAATAATTGGGCTTAAATTTAAGTAAAGACAGCCTTGGAGCAGGTGAGAATGAAGGACAAAATATTATCCAGAGTGGCAATGGGCATATGCGGTTCAATGGGGACTCTGGCGGAATTGAAAATACCTCAGGTCATTTTAAAGCCGGCCATCGAGGCATATTCGCTCGGATTTGGCGTGAATCGAAGCGAGATACAGGAACCAACGGATGGGTATGCCTGTTTTGGAGATTTTTTCGCGAGATCGTTGAAAGACGGTGTTCGTTCAATCTGCCCCGACGATGACGCGTTTATCAGTCCGTGCGACGGGACCATTGCGGCAGTGGATTCGATTGAATCAGCTGGGCATTCCGAAGACAGCACGACCTTTTTGGTAAAAGGTTTTGATTACAGCATTAATCAATTGGTGGGCAACGACGTTGGAAATCTGTTCTCCGGTGGAGGCGGAATGGTCATCTATCTGCATCCACGGGATTACCATCGTGTTCATGTGCCGGCAGGGGCGGTATTGCGTCAGGTTCGGCACATTGCGGGCAGTCGATTTCCCGTGGCGCCATGGGCCGAAAAACGCGTCTCCGGGATTTTTCAGCGAAATGAACGAATGGTGTTTCATTTCGAGCTGGGAAAGGGCACGTTGGTACTGATTATGGTAGCGGCGTTCGGTGTGGGGCATATTGTGACTCCCTTTGCACCGCCTAAAGGTGGACATACCAGCGCGGTGCGCTTCTTCGATGCGCCGATACCTCTGAACAGGGGTGATGAACTTGGGGCGTTCAGGTTGGGGTCGACCGTTGTAATGCTATGGACCGAGCAGTTGCTTTCTCTTTCTCCGGCAGCTGTTTCGGGAACAATTCGGTTTGGTGAGAAACTGGGTGTGATTACTCAGAACAATGCCGTTGAATAACTGCTGGAGTGAAACGAATGAGTGAAGAGTCCCGAAAAGACGAAATTCTCGAACTGAGTGACAATTTGACTGCAACCGATAACGGCAGCGGCGAGAACGCACCAGCACAAAACGGGGCCGAAAACTCCGTGGTCGCCGGTAAGCCACCTGTGCCATCCAGACCACCGCTGAAAGATATACCGATGGCTCGAATCAGTTTCATCCCGGCAAGCTCGCCTCCGCCAGCTCATATGGACGATGACGGACATGATGAATTATTTGAGCTGCAGGAGGGGCATGTAGTGGAAGAGGGGGATTTGATTCCGGAGAGCGACAGCGATGACGTGGACGGTGATGTGGATATGGGCACTCCCGAGATGGTTTTTGACGATACTGTGGATGAGTCCAGCCAAAGTCGTGATGCACGGCTTCCCGATGCGGCAGAAATGGAATCTCAACCCAAACACGCCGTTCCTGTGAATCAGCCCCTGGATACCAGCGGCAAAGAACATAGAGGCAGGGATTTCAGTAGTTTTATGGGCGCTGTGCGCAGCAGTTCGCCTGCGGCATCCGTGGGGGAGGCCGTTGCGGCGCATGCAGCGGCAACTTCCGGACAGCCGGAAAAACGAATATCGGTAGAGGAGATGGCGGCGGCCGTTTTTGATACTGACCTCGAGTCCGGTGACGATGATGGTCCCAGGGAATCCACATTGGATAATTATGTGGGATACATGAATCAGGGAGATGCAACCGGGCCGGCCATGGCATCGCCGGAAGAGATGTTTCCTGGCGCCGTTGTTCCCGCACAGGAGTTTCCATCAGAAGCGTCGTCTGATGACGAACTTGATATTGACATCACCGAAGAGGTGGAAGAAGTGGTGGATGGAACCCAGACCACGTCAGGTGGCGTTGATGCCTCTGGTGTTCAGAAGCCTCCCCCGCCCCCCCCTCCTGGAGGCGGGCGTCCAGTCAGCAGTTTTTTCAAGAACGATAAAATTGATGCCGCCAATGCAGCACTGAAACTGGCAGCAAAGACCTCCCGAAAATCTCGAACCAAGAAGCGGGAGTGGTGGGCAACCATTTTTGACGACGAGTATCTCATGCTGCTGCCGGAGCGTTCTGCTTATGAACAGCAAAAACAAATCGATTTTATTCAACGCACTCTGGGACTGCCCCCTGGCGCGTTGCTACTGGATTTGGCGTGCGGAAACGGTCGTAACTCAATCGGTATGGCACAGCGTAATTATCGTATTGTTGGCGTGGATTTGTCGCTCTCAATGCTGGCGCGTGCCGGCGATGCGGCACAGGAAGCCGGACAGAAAATCAATTTCATTCATGGCGACATGCGCGATTTGGGCTTTGACAAAACCTTTGATGGCGTATTCAGCATGGACACGAGTTTTGGCTATTTTGATGAACCGACCAACATGAGAGTGTTGCAGGGGATTTACAGAGCGCTGAAACCGGGCGGTACATTTTTGCTGGAACTGGCCAACCGAGACTTTGTGATTCGACAGCAACCCAACATGGTCTGGTTTCAAATGGACAACATGGTGTGCATGGAGGAAACGGATTTTAATTACATCAACAATCGCCTGTATATCAGCCGTCAACTGATCATTGGAGACAATTCGAGACAGAGTAAACACGAGTTCTCGTTGCGTCTGTATTCGTTGCACGAAATTGGCCAGCTTCTTCATCAGGCCGGTTTTGCGGTTGTTAAAGTGTCGGGCCATCGGGCCACACCGGGCGCCTTTTTTGGGCCGGAATCCTCCAAACTCATCATCGTGGCCGAGCGCCGCGGAGAATAACCTTATTGCCATCGATACTGCTTGCATACCTCTGGCAACGAATGCTGGTGCGCTGCAGTGTGGTGTTCACATTGTTACTGTCACTGTATGTGGCTATCGATTATACCGAAGTGGCCGGGCAAATCGATTCTCCGTCTCTGCTTAGTGCGTATTGGTTCAAGCTGCCGGAAGTAGTGTCTCATTTGCTTCCGCTGGCGCTCACCACTGGCATCCTGCTGACGGTGACCCATGCCAAACGTTCCGGCGAATGGGTAGCGGCTCAAATGGCAGGCATTTCGACGGTTTGTATCTTTATCGCATTGATGCTTTTACCTACGGTATTGCTTCCGCTAACGCATCTGAATTGTCACGTTTTTGCGCCTCAGGCGGTGGCAAAGTTTGAGCAGACACTTCACTATGATAGCCGGCAACCCATGAATCAGTTTTCCATGAATGAATGGATTGTGTCCAATGGAAACGATGACACTCGGATTTCAGTGCAGCGCACCCGGATTGGGCGGGCGAAACAGTTGATTGTGACCGAATCGCATAATGGGGCTGTCTCTCAGAGATGGCAATCGCCGCAGATGTCGCCGGAAGGGGGCGGGGGTGAGGTGTTCATCTGGCCACCACAACTGCAGACGTTGATGGTGCCTCGCGCTGGTGTCAATGGGATTGTGGCAGCATCAATTCCGTCAGGGGAACTGAATGATTTCGCCAAAGACGTAGCGCTTAGAGGGGGAGAGGCATCTGCCCTTGAATCCACAGTGGCACTGCGACATGGAACCGTCATGGCCCTGTGGTTTGTACCGTTTCTGGCGTTGTCACTACTGGTGTCGATGGAAACCTTTACATCGTCAATTTTTGCCGTTTTTCTGTCTGTGGCGGTGGCCGTTGTATACTGGGCCATGATGGCGTTCACATGGGGACTGGTTTCTGCCGCACACTGGCCAACCACTTTCATTCCTTTGCTTGGCGTGGGGGCATTTCTCAGTGTTGGTGCTTTGGTGTTGAAGGCTATCCGCCATTGAGATGTGCAGGGCTGAGCCGCTGTGGCCATGGAAATCGCTTCTTCCATTACATCTGTGGCGTTCATGGTGGGATTAGGTCCTCTAACCAGTGCTGCGGCTCCTGCGACGTATTGTGCTGCCGCTGCCACTTCTCATATCGGCGGAAGTGATATTTACACCGGGGGCGAACAGATCCCCACAGGGACCCCGGTTTGAAAAGTAGGCGCGAGTGTCTGTATTATCGGATGCCGCCACCGTTAGCGCCTCCGGAGTGGATGCCGGGGAGTAGTTGAAGGCGTTAATATCGTCATTGCCCGTAGCAATTGTTCACTGTGGCGCCGTAATTCTGGCGCACGCTGGCGGCCATGGCGTTCACACTTTTTGCTTTGGGACCTTTCAGGGTGCCTTTTTCCAATACAACGATAGACGTTTTGCAGATAGCTGCGCCCTTTTATAAAGGCGGCTGACGGCGAAATTACAAAAACTAATCAATTAATAATCGCATTTTGATTTGTTGTCGAAAAATTCAAAATGAGGCATCAGTTTTGAAGAATAACATTTTCGTATCATGTATGTCGTCCTGAAATGTTTGTTGGTTTCAAAAGTGTAAAGACAGTTCAGCGGTATTCATACGCACCAATATCCGCATAATTGGGGGTGCCGGTTCCCGTATTGGGAACAGTCGGGTGGTCATAGCGGCTTTCATTGTCCCGGTCGGTGGAGGGCGCGTTGGCTCCGTCCGCCGCATCAATGCAGACGGACCCCGCCGAAATGCGCAGATTTCCTGTAGCCGAATCTGCAAACAGCGGGTCTGCATTCAGGTTGTTGTTGTAACTTGTATCGATGCCGTACACGTCACTGAAAGATATGTTCAGACCGCCACCTGGGGAATTGTAATTGTGTTGGTACGCGATTGGCACATTGCCCCAGATGATGGTGTTCCATATGCTTGCCGTTAAACCGCTTACATATACGGCTGCACCTCGTTCGTAGGCGGCGCCATCGGCGGCGGTGACTTCATTGCCAGAGAATGTGCAGTTGGCAATTTTTAAAAATCCCCCCGTTTGATACAGTGCTCCCCCGTATGCCTCCATCCCTGAGGCCAGATTGTTAGAAAACACGGTGTTGGTGATAGTGGCATCGATGTTGCCCAGATACACTGCACCGCCTTTGGCAGTTGATGCGCTGACAGGTGCCGAGTACGAGTGGTTTTCAATGGTGCAGCGCTCGATGGCAATGGCGTTGTCCAGTGCTGCAGTGGCGTGGACAGCGGTTCCGCTTGAATCAGTGGATCGGTTGTTGTCAAAAACACAATCGGTAATCATAGCATCGCCAAAGACCACTTGAACGCCGCCGCCGCCCTGATCGCCAAAATTGTCCCGGAAGGTGCAGCTGGAAATTTGAACTGCTCCCGTCGAATTGTTCAGAATGCCACCGCCGCCGCCTTCGTATGTGGTATTGGATTCAAAAATAGAGTTGGTGATGACTGTGGTGGCTCCGGTGGTGTTGAAGATGGCACCACCGCCGCCGGTGGAACCGGTATTTCCGTTGAAATAACAATGGTCTACCGTTGCGTTGGAACTTTCATCGGCATAGATGGCGCCGCCCTTGGACCAGGAGGTGTTGTTTAGAAATCGGCAGTTGCGGATGGTGGGTGCGGCGCTGGGATGAATCCACATTCCGCCACCTTTTCCATCTTCTGAGCCGGAACTGGCATTCTGAATGGTGAAGCCGTCTATCAACCCTCCTGATTCGGCAACAAGCACGTGGTAAACGGCGTTGGCCCGGGTCACATCGTTACCGTCCAATATGGTTTCATTTGTGTTGAAGTCGCGCTCGCTGCGGTGCGTTTCTATTGCGTTAAAACCGCCATATACTTCCACATCGGGAAGAAGGTTCACGGTGTTGGCCACATTATTGTAGTAAATATGGTACGTGCCCGACTTCACCCACACTTCACAAATGGCAGCACTGCCGCCCGAGACCGCTTCTGCGCATTTGCCAATGCCGCTTTGCACATCGTTTAGTGCATCCGCCCACGTGGTACCGGAAACACCGGCGTTGCCTCCAACCACATAACGAACAGCATGCGCGCAGTGATCGTCGTTGTTGGTGAATCCGGCAATGCAGGTGGTGCAGTCAGTGGCGTTGTCCCAATGGCCCAGGCAGGTGCAACTGGCCGTTTGTTCGGAAGTATTTTCGCATATGGCATTTGTATCGTGGCAGTCGGTCACCACTCCCTCATCCTGCCCGCAGGAATTAAACGAATGCACATCGCCGCCGGCGCATTGCTCTGTTACGCTGGCGACACACGTTTCACTGTCACTGGTCGAATCCGACCCTGTGTCTGCTGAACCAGTGCCTGAATCTGTGACAGAACCAGAGTCTGGATCCGTATCTGACAAGGTGTCTGAACCAGTGTTTGACACCGAATCCGCCGCCGTCTCCGAGGAGGTATCTGGCCATATATTGGTATCCGTGGATGTATTGGTGTCATTTCCATTCTCGTCGAAATGGTATCCATCCAAATCGGCCATGCCGACGCATCCCGACATCACAACGGTTCCCAGCGTTTGCAGCCACCACCTCATGGTCAGAATTGTCCCTGCAGCAGAAAACCTGCCGCTGAGGCGTTGGCAAAGGGAGTCACCCTTGCGGCACGCTCGTTGCGCTGTCGCTTTCTGTCCACAAGCAGGAGCACCAGCCCGGTTGCAGCTGTTACGCCCCCTGCCACCAGAAGAATATCGGTGGCAATGGCCAGATTCTTCGTCGTGCTGTGTCTGTCTTTCGCATCGGGATCATCACACACCTTATTGGGGCAATCCTCCTGCAGTTTTGAGGACTTGGCCATGGTGATTCCACCGGTGATGCTGCCAGCGATCAGCAGGGCGCCTCCGGCCCCAATGAGGCTCCATCCGGTGACTTTGAGGGGGTGAGATGAAGAAGTCTGCATTTTGGGCAAATGATCGGCTTTTTCAGCTGTGGTATCGGTTTCGCTGGCGGGTGTATCAGTATTTTTATCTTCGGGATTGTTGGATGCAACCGCCGCATCCGGATTGCCGTTGACAATCACTTCCAGGGTTTCCTCACTGCCGATGCGCACGCGTCGATCGAGCAGCACCTCCTCCCCCTGTTTGACCACCAGATGATGTTCCCGTCCGGAGGCCAGACGTACATATCCTGGCAGGGGTGTCGTGCCTCGGGTCGTGTCATTTATAAGGATTGTGGCACCTGCAGGAGCCTTGAGCGCGAGGTTGCCCACTTTCAGTTTGAGTCGTCCCATTTCGTCTGCCACTTCTGATTCTCGGGCAGCAGGTATCGCATCCCCGCCCTCAGCCAGATATCGTTCAAATGCGTCCAGTGCCAGACCGTAATTTTTCGCCGCAGCCTCGGATTGTGCGATGTTGTAGAGCAGCTTCCATGACGGCCTAAGCCTGTAGGCGTCTCTAAATGCGCGGGCCGCGGCTGTATAATTCAAATTTTCGAATTCCCGTTTCCCCTCTTTAAACAGCGTGGCCGCCAGGTCGTCCACCTCATCCGCTGATGCCGGAGGGGCTGCAGCAATAAAAACAGATAAAAGGATGGGTACAATCATTTTGTTCATTGGTCTCACCTGTGTTGTTTTTGGATATGGGCTAAATGAAACATAGTGTGTTTTTGATGGTTTGTCCGACAAAATCAGATTTGAAAAGACAAAAAATCATTATTCGATAAAAAAAAAACGGCAGAATTGCCTGAGGATTTGGTTTTGCACGAAATGTTCGATAAACTGAGAGGCGCAACCAGAAAACAAAAAACGATGTCACCTGCGTATCGGCAATCAGCGAAGGGGGTCCCATGAATGATGCACTTACCAGTCCAATCCTGTCTTACAACGGTTTAAAGCGATCGCATCGGGCAATTGTGAATCTGCATGATTTCTATTTTCCGTTGTATAATCTGGATTCCGACTTTCTTGTTCGAAATTATCCCATTCTTGTGTTTACCGAAGGTTTTGTCTACGAACTGGACCGACTGACTGAGGCGGCGCAGGATGCTGGGAACATATCTGACGATATTTACGCCATTTGCGCCCCGGTGCAGGCGACCCTTGAATCTCAGGATCTGTGGGACGATAAAATCGAGGCGGAACTTCGAAATCTGGTCCGCTACTTTCAGCTGGAAACGCGCATCATGCTGGAAGGAGGGGCCACTCTGGAAGATTTGATCGCAATAAATGGCGTTCGAAGCAGTGATATTCGGATGCTGCACCGCATTCTGTGTCGGATGGCGACGATTCCCTATGATGAAAGGGTTTTTGAGGCGGTGCATCCCATGGAAATGGTGTTCGAAATTGAAGACGATATCGGTTCGTTTGAGGAAGATGTCCAGGGGGGGCGATTTAATACCCTCGCCATATTGAAGAATATTTTTGGGGACGACGCCTCTGCGGAACTGGACGCTATGACTTCTGCCATAGAGGCCACATTCCGCCAGCGACTTTCAAAAGTGAGAGGCACCATGAACCAAACGCTGGCTTCTGCCTACGACACCTTCCGAGGCAGTTTTCCCAGGCAGACGGGCGTTGTGTTTTAATGTAGAAATTAATTATTATTACGATGCTGTTTTGGCCAGATATGTGGCTTTGTGCGCATCCTGGAATGAAATGTGCTTAATTCATGGGAAATCCTGTTGTCAAACCCCATGCGATTTGTTTGATTTTAGAGTTGCTGGAAGATTAGAAGGTACAAAAATGTACGTTGTTTACAGGTAAAGAACGGAAATGAATCTGTTTTGGGGGGTGAACGCTGTGTTTTATGCATTTTTTGATCTGATGTAAAACCGAATAAAATTTAGTTGTAACGCACTGTTCCCCGAAAAACTGAAATGGGCCTGCGATAAAAAGATACATTTTGGGAATCGTGGCACACATATTGCTCAAAATACGGTCGTTCGGACGATGTTCGAACATTGCGGTTGAATTCACACTTTGGTTTAAAAATTGGACCACATCGGACAAAAATTTCGCTGCGATTGATTTTAGGCGAAATTCAGTAAGCAGGACGGTAACCGTCAATAAAAACGCTCTGAATACCGAGACGGTCCAAATGCAAATTACGACATTGAGGCCACCTATGGTAATGACGAGCAGTTCCACAAACAATCCCATGATGAACAGAACCGGTAACAATAGTCCGCGAAATGACATGACTCCAGGCACAAGCGCCATGAACAGCAGTTCCATGCCAAACAGCCCCAAAAAGATGCTGTTGCTCTATGAAATCAATGACATTCTCGGCGAGGAAGATGATATTCACAAAGCCCTGTACCGTGTGCTGAGGCAGATGAATGAAACCATGGGGATGCTGCGGGGCATGATCAGCATTTTCAACCGGCGGACCAACCAGATTTTTGTGGAGGAAGCCTATGGGTTGACTGACGTGGAGAAGGAGCGTGGCAAATACAGTCTGGGGGAAGGGATTACCGGGAAGGTGGTTGAGAGTGGCGAACCAGCGATTGTGCGGGCAGTGGGTGAGGATCCGGATTTTCTGGATAAAACGCAGTCTCGCAGAGCGGATGAAAAAAAGGACATATCGTATATCTGCGTGCCAATCAAGTGGTATAAAGAAGTGATAGGAACCATCAGCGCAGACCGTCAGTTCGGGGCTCATCTGCCCCTTGAGGAAGATGTCAAATTGCTCACCATCATTGCCTCAATGGTTTCCCAGAAGGTGAGTCTGCATCGGGCTGTCCATGAAGAGAATCAGTCGCTGCTTGACGAAAATGTGCGGTTGCAGGGAGAGCTGAAGGAACGGTATAAACCGTCCAATATTATTGGGAACTCAAAAAGCATGCGGGTGGCCTATGATTTGGTGGCCAAGGTCGCACCGGCTCAAACGTCTGTGTTGCTGCTGGGAGAAAGTGGTGTGGGAAAAGAGTTGTTTGCCCATGCCATTCACTACAAAAGCCTGCGTCACAACAAGCCATTCATTAAAGTGAATTGTTCTGCGCTTCCCCCCAATCTGATTGAAAGTGAATTGTTTGGACATCAGAAAGGTGCCTTTACAGGCGCCGTCAGTACTCGCAAGGGACGATTCGAACTGGCTGAAGGCGGTACCATATTCCTGGATGAAATTGGCGAACTGGGACTCGACACCCAGACCAAACTTTTACGTGTGCTGCAGGAGCGGGAATACGAACGCGTCGGTTGCGCAACACCGATGCGCGCCGATGTTCGGATTATTGCAGCAACCAACCGGGATTTGGCTCAGCGTATTAAAGACGGTCATTTTCGGGAGGACCTTTTTTATCGTTTGAATGTTTTTCCCATAACCATTCCACCGTTGCGGGAACGGAAGACTGATATTCCTTTGCTGCTGGATTACTTCATCGAGAAGTACAGCCATTACATGGGAAAACAGATTTCGAGAATTTCCACGCCCGCTATTGACATGGCAGTATCATACCACTGGCCGGGGAATGTGAGGGAGCTGGAAAACTGTATCGAACGCGCGGTTATCATGTGTGAAGGCGACGTCATTCGAAGCCAGCATCTGCCGCCAACGTTACAGACAGTGAAAGCGCACGATGCGAAGCCCAAAGGGACGTTGCAGGCGCAGCTGGATGCCATTGAGTACGAAATTATTATGGAGGAGCTGAAGCGATGCAAAGGCAACATGTCCAAAGCTGCGGAGGCATTGGGGCTCACCAAACGTATTATGGGACTGCGGGTGAAAAAGTATGGCATTGAAATAAAAAATTACAAACATGTGGGAAGACAGGATGCCGACGGCTTTGCCCAGGATGCGTCTTTCTAATTTTTCAAGGTGGTTCCTGTTACCTCAGCGTGTTAAGCCCAGCGCGTTTATCCAGGTGCGTCCGCCCCGATTTTTTTTACTGATATTGTATAAAATTTGAGACTTCAGCGACGGGATGTTTTTACTGAATATTCCGGCATGATTTTTCTTTGTCGTCGAACTGTAGGCGGATTGTCTCGACTTTGGAAAGTTTCCTAAATGTAAGCACTTTGAGGGTTTCGTACAATATTGTATCTGCCTAAAGACAGCCAGCCCATCGATTTCTCGCATAAACACAGCTGGTTTCACGTCATTTTGACGAACATATCACTTGGCACACATCATGCTCTATCCCATGGCAGGAAGGGATGCAGTGCCCCTTACAGAAAAGCTCGGAGACGTTATGCCAGCAATAGATGTTTTAAAGGCCAGACAAACACAGGTGTTCAAAAAGGGGCAGGGCGAGTTTGAAATGGACTGCAACAGGAAGAGTCTGTCGGGGGCGGTGAGCCAACGGGCCTGTGTATTCTGCGGTTCACGAGTAGTCCTGTATCCGGTGGCGGATGCCGTGCATCTGGTGCATGGGCCGATAGGATGTGCCGCGTATACATGGGACATTCGAGGGTCGTTGTCGTCGGGACCGGAGTTGCATCGCTTGAGTTTTTCCACTGATTTGAGAGAGCAGGACATCATTCATGGCGCCGAAAAAAAGATGGAAAAGTCCGTCCGGGATTTGGTGGCGAAATATCAACCCGCAGCGGTGTTTGTGTACGCAACTTGTATCGTGGGGATTATTGGCGACGATGTGGATGCGGTATGTAAAAAACTGCACAGGGAACTGGAGCTGCCGGTTATCCCCGTGCATTCGGAAGGGTTCAAGGGAACAAAGCGGGATGGGTATCGGGCAGCGTGCGACGCATTGTTTAAATTGATTGGTACTGCAGAGCCGGAAAAACCCGAACCCATCAGTATTAACATTATGGGCGAATTTAATCTGGCGGGTGAGGCGTGGATAATTAAAAATTATTACGAAAAAATGGGAATAAAAGTCGTTTCTGTGTTTACCGGCGATGGGCGCGTGGCAGAAATTAAACAGGCCCACCGGGCGGCGTTGAATGTGGTTCAGTGTTCCGGATCGATGCTGGGATTGGCCCAAATGATGAAGGAAAAATACGGAACACCATTCATTCGTGTATCCTTCTTTGGTATCGAAGACACATCCAATGCGCTTTACGATGTGGCGTCCTTTTTTAAAAAGGACGAGATTTACAAACGTACGCAGGAATTGGTGAAATCTGAAGTGGCGGAAATTTATCCGCTACTCAAAGAGTACCGAAAAAAATTAAAAGGAAAACGCGCAGCGGTGTATGTGGGGGGCGCATTTAAAGCATTTTCTCTTATTCTGGCACTTCGGTCCATCGGTATTGATGTGGTGTTGGCCGGTTCTCAAACTGGAACCAAAGAAGATTACGAAATCCTGAAAGACATGTGTGATGACGGAACCATCCTTGTGGACGATTCCAATCCCATAGAACTGTCCCGATTCGCTCTTGAAACGCGTGCAGATATCTTTATTGGCGGAGTGAAGGAGCGTCCCATGGCCATGAAGTTGGGGATTGGATTCTGTGACCATAATCACGAACGAAAAATCGCACTGGCCGGTTTTGAAGGAATGATGAATTTTGCCAAAGAAGTGCATGACACAATTTGTAGTCCGGTGTGGAACTATTACAGGAAGAAGGCATGGTATGAGTAAAGCGGTCACTCAAAATTCGTGCAGTTATTGCACTCCACTGGGTGCAAGTCTTGCGTTCAAGGGCATTGAAAATGCAATTACAATGCTACATGGATCACAGGGGTGCGCAACCTACATGCGGCGGTTTTTAATCAGTCATTTTAGAGAACCGATAGATATTGCATCTTCAAGTTTTACTGAAGAAACTGCGATTTTTGGTGGTGGGGCAAACTTGCATCTGGGGCTCGACAATCTCATTTCGCAATATCATCCAGAATTGATTGCCGTTGCATCCACGTGCCTTTCAGAAACCATCGGTGATGATATGAATCTTCATATCAAGGATTACGTGGCAAGGAAAAAGGGTGAGTCCATTCCGTTTATCGTTCCGGTATCCACGCCCAGTTATCAGGGAAGTCATATTGAAGGATTTTATCTGGCAGTAGTGGCACTGGTTCAGGCGTTTGCCAAAGGTGAAAGCAATCCATCCGGCCCGGTAAATGTGTTCCCGGGGATGGTTTCCTGTGAGGATTTGCGTTATTTAAAGGAAGTTCTGAAAGAATTTGATTTGTCTTATGTGATGGTGCCCGACTACTCCGAAACTCTGGAGGGTGGAAATTGGGAGGAACATCATCCCATTCCGCCGGGCGGAACCCCTATACAGGTATTGAAACATACTGGCACTGCCAGAGCATCAATTGAATTTGGTCAGGTTATTTCCGATAAACAAAGTGCAGCGAAATACCTTGCACAAAAGCATGGAGTGACTTCCGCTCGCATTCCTCTGCCTATTGGGATTCGCTGTACTGACATCTTTTATCAGACACTTGAAGAAATTTCCGGAAAATCAATTCCTTTTAGCTTGCGTAAAAACAGAGGTCGTTTAGTGGATGCATATGGCGATGCTCACAAGTATGTTTTTGGGAAGCGCGCAGTGGTTTACGGGGAAGACGATTTTGTACTTTCGATTGCATCCTTTTTGCTCGAAATCGGGATGCAGCTCTCGGTATGTGGCGGCTCAGGAAAAGGAGAGGGATTTGAAGAAAAAATGATGCAGTTGGTGAACGACAACCACGCAGAAGTTCCAATTATTTATGAAGGATCTGATTTTAAGGAAATCGAAATGGCTGCAATGGAAAAAGGCGCCGATGTTTTTATTGGCAACAGCAAGGGATATTCCATTTCTCGATCGTTCGACATTCCGCTGGTTCGTGTGGGGTTTCCAATACATGATCGTATTGGCGGTCAGCGAATTTTGCATTTGGGTTACAAGGGAACATTGAATCTCCTCGACTTGATTACCAATGAATTGATTCGAACCAAACAGTCTCTCAGTTCGGTTGGATACAGCTACATTTAAGGAGCGCATCATGGATATTAGAAATCATCCCTGTTTTAATGGCGAGGCGAAAACAAAGTACGGACGAGTACATCTGCCTGTTGCCCCCAAATGCAATATTCAATGCAATTTTTGCAACAAAAAATATGATTGTGTCTCCGAAAGCCGACCGGGCGTATCCAGTGCAGTGCTGACTCCAGGGCAATCTGTGGCATACCTGGAAGACTTGTTGGCGCAGAAACCCAATATTTCTGTTGTGGGAATTGCCGGGCCAGGGGATCCATTTGCAAACGCTGACAAAACCATGGAAACGCTGCGACGCGTACGAGAAATATTCCACAATATGTTACTTTGTGTTGCGACGAATGGTTTGGAAATTGAACCCTACATCGATGAACTGGTGGAGCTGGATGTCAGCCATATCACGATTACAGTAAATGCCATCGATCCCGAAGTGGCCAGGAATATTTACAGTTGGGTACGATTTGAAAAGCATCGTTATATTGGTGTCGAAGCCGCAAAAGTTCTATTGGCACAGCAGCACAAGGCCATTTCGAAACTGGTAAAAACAGATACGATTGTCAAAGTAAACACGGTGGTGATTCCCGGTGTGAATGACCATCATATTAAAGACATTGGTAATTATCTGTTGGACATGGGCGTCGATATGCAAAACTGTATGGCGTTTCATCCCGTCGAAAAAACAAAGTTCGAAAACATTCAGGAACCGGACCCACTTTTAATGGCGCAGGTGCGTCTGACTGCATCAGGATACGTGGAGCAAATGACCCATTGTCAACGGTGTCGGGCCGATGCCGCCGGGCTTCTGGGTGAAGGATGTTCATCTGGAACCAGCGACATGTTGGAAAAATATTCAAAACTTCCGGTGAATCCCGACGAATATCGACCCTATGTGGCGGTAGTCAGCAATGAGGGAATGCTGGTGAATCGACATCTTGGAGAAGCCGATGAGTTTTTGATTTATGAGGAAAAAAATGGTGAAATAAGTTTGGTTGAAAAACGTCAGGCGCCAATGCCCGGGGGAGGCGATTCCAGATGGGAGAATGTGGCAGGGATACTCAATGATTGTAAGTCTCTTCTGGTTAAAGATGCCGGGCCGAAGCCGGCATCGATACTGGACGCCAATGGTATTAAACTGTTGCGGATGGAAGGGATGATTGATGACATTCTTCCTGTATTGTTTGAGGGCAAGGATTTACGAAAATATTTTAAGACCGAGAAATTCAAATGCGCCAGTGGAAAGGGATGCACTGGCAAAGGAATGGGTTGCATGTAAATATGGCAGTGCGCATCATTTATATTAATGATACGACGTTGCGCGATGGCGAACAGGCTCCGGGTGTATCCTTTTCGGAGCTGGAAAAAATTCAGATAACAGAAGAATTACTACAGATTGGCGTACACGAAATCGAAGTGGGCATCGCACAGACGCTTATTTGGGAGAAACGGTTTTTAACCTATCTGCAACGCAGTGAATACCGTGACAGGTACGGCATCTGGTGCCGAGCGAATCGTGAAGATATTGAAAAGGCGCTTTCTCTCGGACTTGGAACAATTCATATTAGCGTACCGGTTTCTGATTTCCAGTTGGGGCATATGGGGTATTCGCCACAATGGGTTCTGGACACGCTGGAAAAATGTATTGAATTCGTATATCAACATGCCGACCAAATCAGTATTGGAGCACAGGACGCCACACGTGGCAATCGCGCCTTTCTATTGGAAATGATGTCTCTTTTAAATTCGTACAATGTATCCCGCCTGCGTTTTTCCGATACTGTCGGCATTGGTATTCCATCGAGTATCGCAAGCCTGGCAAATTTTCTAAGTCATCATTTTTGTGGGGAACTTGATTTTCATGGGCACAATGATTTGGGGATGGCCACTGCAAATTGCGTTTCAGCCGTTGAAAACGGCGTAACACAGTTGAGTACAACTGTTAATGGTATTGGTGAGCGGGCAGGAAATGCGCCATTGGAACAGGTGGCCGTTGCAGTTGCGATGGGGATGGAGCGTGATACTCATATCCGATTGCCTGGACTTCAACATTTGTGTGAAGCCGTCTCCATGATCACGGAGCGCCCTATTGCGCCAGATAAACCGATTGTTGGAGCCAATGTGTTCACTCACGAATCGGGTGTTCATTGTCATGGCCAGACAAAACATTCATTGATGTATCAACCCTTCTCTGCAGAAACTGTTGGGCGGACATCCAAAATGGTTATTGGTAAACATTCCGGGAGCACAACTGTACGCGAAGTTTTTGCACAGATGGGTGTGGATGTTTCCAGAACCACCGCACGAAACCTGTTAAAGCATGCGCATACGAACGCCATGAAGATAGATACCTCGAATCTGCTGTCGCTGCTTACCACCTCTGCACATCAAAACAATTGACAGTCTGTCCTGATTTTTTTTCAAACATTCAAACTCTCAAATATTGTGGATAAATGCGGGGTGATCCTTCCGGTTATAGATTACGTCGCTGGACTCCAGGAAATATTTGTTCCGATTTTCTAAACTACCGGATAGCCGAATTGGAAAACCTGGCCAATGATTTTTTAAGAAGCAACACAAATGTCACTTTACAATTACTCAGTTTATTTCGATTGGAAATGAATTCACACTTATGCTGCGTGCAAACAGCACGTTATAGATAAAGATCTGTTTCAAAAGGGTATTTGGAAAACAAATGAGATCGTTTTAGCTTCTTTAAATTCCGTCGAACTCATGGAGTTTTTCATAAAAGTTACCTTCTTGTATTTTGGATGAAGAAGACATAAAAAAAGCTACCGCTATGTACAAAAGTGTTCTGCCTGAAAACGTAATCACGGGAATAAACCGCGTCAATACTGGCTTCGCGAATTTTGGCACGGCTAATGCTTATAAGCTGGCTATCGCTGGCTCGAACTTAGATGAGCCCAAATTCCTTGGAGGTAAGAAATGCGAAAAATAGCAATTTATGGTAAAGGCGGCATCGGAAAATCAACCACAACTCAAAACACAGTGGCAGGACTTGCCGAGATGGGAAAAAAAGTAATGGTCGTTGGCTGCGATCCCAAAGCGGATTCCACTCGATTGTTGTTGGGCGGGCTTGCTCAGAAAACTGTTCTCGACACACTGCGTGAAGAGGGTGATGATGTGGAACTTGATGATGTAATGCGTATTGGATATGGAAATACGAGCTGCGTCGAATCCGGAGGCCCGGAGCCTGGTGTGGGATGTGCCGGCCGCGGTATCATCACTTCCATTAATCTTTTGGAACAACTTGGTGCATATGAAGAAGATAAGAATCTGGACTACGCGTTCTATGATGTTCTCGGTGACGTTGTTTGTGGTGGTTTCGCCATGCCGATTCGGGACGGTAAAGCCGAAGAAATTTACATTGTTGTATCCGGTGAGATGATGGCGATGTACGCGGCCAACAATATCTGCAAAGGTATTGTGAAGTATTCGGATTCAGGCGGAGTTCGTCTGGGTGGACTGATTTGCAACAGTCGCAAAGTGGACAACGAAAGAGAAATGATCGAAGAATTGGCCAAACGATTGGGCACTCAAATGATTCATTTTGTTCCGAGGGACAATATGGTTCAAAGAGCAGAGATTAACCGAAAAACTGTTATTGACTACGACTCCACTCATGTTCAGGCGGATGAATATCGCACCCTGGCAAAGAACATCGACAATAACGATATGTTTGTAGTTCCCAAACCAATGTCAATCGAAGATCTCGAAAAACTTTTAATCGATTTCGGCATCGCCAACTGACGCAAAGACTTTTTTGGAGGTATGAAAATGAGTTCAAAATATTTAATGGTTCGTTCTATCATTAGGCCCGAAAAAGCAGACGCAGTACTGGAATCACTACTGGAAGCCGGTTACCCTGCAGTCACTAAAATTCCCGTGTTTGGTCGTGGTAAGCAACGTGGACTTAAAGTTGGCGAAGTTACCTATGATGAATTGCCCAAGGAAATGCTGCTTTGTGTGGTTCCCGACAATGACAAGGATTTTGTTGTAAAAACCGTGTTGGATAAAGCTAGAACCGGCAAAGGAAATTATGGTGACGGTAAGATATTTGTATCCCCTGTGGAAGAGATCTACACAATTAGTTCAGGTGTAAAACAGGACTAACAACAAGTGCCTTTTCACTGAAGGAGCTGTGCTATGAAAGAAATTATGGCTGTCATCAGACAAAATAAGGTGAACCCCACCAAGAAGGCGCTTGCGGATGCTGGTATTACATCCTTTTCCGCCACGGGCCGAGTCGCCGGACGCGGTCTTGGACTTGTGGATTTAAAAGTGCTTAAAGGCGCCGAAGAGGGGGACACCCAGGCAATCAGTCTGCTTGGCCAGGGACCGAGGCTGATTCCCAAACGACTAATCACGGTGATTGTCTCTGACGATTGGAAAGACAGAACAATTGAGGCAATCATCAAAGCAAACCAAACAGGTAACCCCGGCGACGGAAAAATTTTCGTTCTGCCCGTTTACGAAGCGACCCGAGTGCGAACAGCTGAGACAGCTTCAGGCCACAGTGGTGGTAACGTTCTCGACTCGTCTGGAGGACTTGAGTAATGGTTGACAAAAAAGATTTCCCAAATCCAGAAGCATTCAAAAAACAAATTCTGGAGAAGTATCCAACAAAGGTAGCCAGAAAACGTGCCAAAGCAATGGTTGTCGTGGATGAAGAAGGCTCTGCACCAATAGTGCAGGCGAATGTGAGAACTGTCCCTGGTATTATTACCCAGCGCGGTTGCTCTTACGCCGGTTGTAAAGGTGTGGTTCTTGGACCTACCAGGGACATCATCAATATTACTCACGGTCCGATCGGCTGCGGTTTTTACAGTTGGTTGACACGACGAAATCAGACAAAGCCCGACGAAGGCGGCGAGAATTATATGGCGTATTGTTTTTCCACCGATATGCAGGAAGAGAACATTGTGTTTGGCGGTGAAAAAAAATTGCGTGAAGCGATTCAGGAAGCATACGATATGTTTCACCCCAAAGCCATCAGTGTGTTCGCAACGTGCCCAGTGGGATTGATTGGTGACGACATTCACGCCATCGCTGCTCAGGCGAAAGAGAAATTTGGCGACTGTAATGTTTTTGCTTTTAGTTGCGAAGGGTATAAGGGCGTGAGCCAATCCGCCGGACACCATATTGCCAACAATCAGATTTTTAAACATGTGGTTGGTAACGACGATACCGTTCAGGAGGGCAAATACAAAATTAATTTACTGGGTGAGTACAACATCGGTGGCGATGCCTTCGAAATCGAGAGAATCCTGGACCTTTGCGGTATTTCGTTGATTTCAACATTTAGCGGAAACTCCAGTATTGATCACTTCGCCAATTCGCATACGGCAGATCTGAACACGGTAATGTGCCATCGTTCCATCAACTACATGGCAGATATGATGGAAACAAAGTTTGGCATTCCGTGGATTAAAGTGAACTTCATTGGCGCGGAGGCAACTGCGAAATCGCTTCGTAAAATTGCTGCCTACTTTGAAGACAAGAAACTGATTGATCGAGTGGAAGAAGTGATCAAAGCCGAGTTGCCGGCAGTGGAAGAAGTTATTTCCACCATCAAACCCAAAACAGAGGGTAAAGTGGCAATGCTGTTTGTTGGCGGTTCTCGGGCACATCACTATCAGGAACTGTTTACAGAAATTGGCATGGAAACCGTCAGTGCCGGGTATGAGTTTGGTCATCGGGACGATTATGAAGGTCGCGAGGTTCTTCCCTCAATTAAACTCGATGCGGATACCCGCAACATCGAAGAACTGAAAGTGGACAAAGATCCAGAACGGTACAATCCGCGCAAAACTCCTGAACAACTCGAAAAGCTGTCAAAGCAAAAAGGTCTGGATTTCGCTGGTTATCACGGTATGTCAAAGGAAATGAAAAAAGGCTCGATGGTTATCGATGATATTTCCCAATGGGAAACTGAAAAATGGATTGAGTACTACAAACCGGCTGTTTTTTGTGCGGGTATCAAAGAAAAGTATGCTGTTCAAAAAATGGGTGTTCCGCTTAAACAGCTTCACAGTTACGACTACGGTGGACCGTATGCGGGATTCAAAGGTGCAATCAATTTCTACAAAGACATTGAGCGAATTACGACAACCAGGGTCTGGAGTCTGATTTCGCCGCCCTGGGATTACAGTAACGGCATCAAAGCGGACCTGGTAAGCAACGGGTAGCCAGCGAACCTTGCAACAAAGATACGGAGAAATACAATGCTTTTAAGACATACATTACCCGAGGTGAAAGAGCGCAAAGCGCTGACAATTAACCCGGCCAAAACCTGCCAGCCGATTGGCGCGATGTATGCGGCACTTGGGATTCACGGCTGTTTGCCTCACAGCCATGGTTCGCAGGGGTGTTGCGCTTATCATCGCAGTGCGCTGACCAGACATTATAAAGAGCCTGTTATGGCGGCAACCAGTTCGTTCACGGAAGGTTCGTCTGTGTTCGGTGGTCAATCCAACTTGATTCAGGCCATTAACAACATTTTTACGATTTATGAACCAGATATTATTGCGGTGCATACCACCTGCCTGTCTGAAACCATTGGTGACGATGTAGATCAGATCGTTGCTAAAGCAAAGGATGACGGAAAGATTCCGGAAGGCAAGTATGTCATTCATGCAAGTACGCCCAGTTATCAGGGATCTCATGTCACCGGGTATGCGAACATGCTCAAGGGCATTGTTAAAGGGTTCGCCCAAAAAAGCGACATTCCCAGAGAGCAGCTGAACATCATTCCAGCATGGGTTGAACCCGCTGACATGCGGGAGATTAAGCGAATTGCCAATATGCTCGGCGTTAAATTTGTGATGTTCCCCGATACCTCAGATGTATTGGATGCACCTCAAACGGGAAAACATGTGATGTATCCCGAGGGTGGAACCACCATTGCCGAGTTGGAGAGTTGTGGTGACAGTTCTTACACACTGGCTCTCGGCGAGTGGTGCACACAGGCCGCTGCCCAGGATCTCGATAGAAAGTGCAAAGTGGGATACGATATGCTGGATGTACCAATTGGTATCAAAGCCACAGATCGCTTCATCATGAGCCTTTCCCGCCATGGAAAAGTCGAAGTGCCTGCGCTGATCACCGCGGAACGCGGTCGTGTTGTGGACATCGTTACGGATATGGAACAGTACCTTCATGGCAAAACCGTTGCATTGTGGGGTGATCCGGATACATTAATTCCCCTTGTGGAATTCCTGGTTGATTTGGAGATGAAGCCCAAATACATCGTGAGTGGTACACCTGGCAAAAAATTCAAGCAGAAGCTGGAGGAATTGTTGAAGGACGCTGTACCAGATGCCAAAATCGCAAATGGTCCTCAGGCGGATATGTATCTGATGCACCAGTGGATCAAAAACGAGAAAGTGGATTTGCTGATTGGAAACACCTATGGCAAGTACATCGCCCGCGATGAGGATATTCCATTCCTTAGAATGGGCTTCCCGATTCTGGATCGCATAGGTCATAGTTATTTCCCCACCGTTGGGTATACGGGAGCCATGCGCATTCTCGAAAAAATTCTGGGGCTCTTCATGGATCGGCAGGATCGCGATGCGCCTGAAGAGAGTTTCGAACTGGTTATGTAACTGGGATACAAAGGAGACAGAAAATGGAAAAACCAACTCATCATATTTTTGTCTGTGGCAGTTTTCGCACCAGTGGCGAGCCCAAAGGCATTTGCCACAAAAAAGGCTCGCTGGATTTACTGGGCTACATTGAAAATGAGGTCATCGACCGGTCCATGGACGGTATTCTCGTGTCCTCCACAGGTTGCTTGAAAGTGTGTGATCGTGGGCCTGCACTTGTCGTCTATCCGCAAAATGTGTGGTACGGAGGTGTGGATTCGGAAGATGTGGTAGACGAGATTCTGGACGCTCTCGAAGATGGCGAAGTTGCCGAGAAGTATCTCATTACCTGATACCCAGTCGCTTTCCCTCCTCTGAAACAATTCGCGCACGTTTCCTTGCAACAACAATTCCGTACTGATTGAAATCAACATCAACAGTTCTTTTGGGGCTCAGTTTGGAAATTGTTCAGGTCGAACCAATGAACCAATGTCGAGTTGATGACATCTTGCGTAGACTGAACGACTACTTTTTCACGGGCGGAATTTGAAATGTGCCGGTGACAGGTCGAGGGGGAGGAAATGTGCTGCGTCGGATGATTTCCTGCGCACGCGTTTCCGGTGTCTGAACGCCGACGATGGGCATCTCTTCGAATGCGAGTCGCAATCCCTGCGGAAGCCGGAGGAATCGGGCGCCGGCCACGTATGTGGATTGATCTTTTTCCACTCGCTCCACAAGCACGCTGCATTCGGCTGCGGTATCACCACCATCGAGATATACGACGCAGGGCAAGGTTGTCCGCTGTTCCAATTTTTCCTCGGACATCAACATGACGCCACCTGCTCCCAGATTCGCTATTTTGGCGGGAATCCACGTGTCGTGAATTCGAACGCGACAGTCGTGTTCTGCTCGACGTCTGGGGCCGGAACGTCTGCGATCGGTTACCTTTCCCGCGGCGAATTTAAGGAGAAAATCCCGTTTGGCCTGATCTTCAACGTGAAACTGAAATCCGATTCCCGAAGGCAGAGATGAACTCCATGCCCGTGGCCTTCTATGCCACGCGACAGTTCCTTTAAACTCAAGCTCTTCACGCAGCCCCACCATCTGCAATTTCAGAACAATTGGGGCTCCCAGATGGAACGCTTCTTCGGTTTGAAGAAATAACCCGCCCGCCGGCAGGTCTTTCAGATAACAGTCAAGGAACTGTTCCTTGGTGATTACTGCATGTAGGGCCAGAGTATTACGCATTCTTGTAAAATCCTCATATTCGGTTCAACACCAATCATATCTGTTCACAAAAATGATGTCTATTGGGAAGTCGCCGCCTTGCAGGATAGGTTTTTTAGTAAAATTTTAAAAATACCTTTCACCTGTATAGTGCTCTCGTCTGTAATGGAATTCAGCAACAAATCTGCACATCCGAGCAGTGTTTTAAATGAGAGGTCGTCGCAAATGTCATTTTGTTTGAGAATCGTTTGAATCCATTTTTTTTCCGAGTGAGACGAAAATGTGAGTTCGGGAAGAACTCTCGTAGTGGATTCGGCCATCAGGACCATTTCGAAAATATCTCTGGCCTGCAACAGGACATCCACCGGCCCCTCGGAATCCAAAAGCGATTCCAGCATTGATTTAATCGAAACCGGTATCACTGTTGTTTATCCGACTCCCCCAACGCGTCAGAGGTACCGTCAGCATTTGGATTTTCATAGATGGCCTTTTCGCCCGGACGACTGTAATCGGTCCAGGTGGCCGACCGGTTTCTGGCATCCATGTGAATAAATACCGAATTGGGATAATAGCCACATCCCGCATTGGGAAGTCCGGTACAAAATTCATAGAGCTCCCGGTTGGGAACGCCGCGCACTCTGAAATCCATTGCGCGCGCCTGTGTGTGCATGGATTCCTGACCGGTTTCACCGGGGCGATAACCTGAAACGATTTCAATGGTCTTGCCGGGGTAACGCTCCGCAACCCGCTGAATCATATGAATCAGGCGCGAATGCAATATTCGGCTGCGGTATTCTTTTTGGCGGGGCCCAGACAGTTCGCTTAGCTTTCGACGCGCATATGGACTGACGCGGCCAGTTTTATTCATCAATCGGAGCGATATCGATTCGTTGTTGTGCACTCGAACGAATTCTATGGGCTGAACGACATAGCCGCGGACGCGCACTGGAACCACCTGCCGGGCGCCGGGAATCAGAATGTTTTCTCCCGCATTGAGTGGCGCATCCACTTCGATATTGTTGCGAGCGGCGATTTTTTCTTTGGGAACATGATATGCCCGGGCAATAATCCAGAGTGTTTGACCTGGTTGGACGGTGTGTTGAACGCCGCCGGGAACTTTGCTTCCACTTTTGATCAGTTTATTCGTTTTCTTCGGCACGTATTTTCCCGTCGAATCCTCTTCGGGGATAACCAGTGTGCGGCCGGGTCGGAGGGACGTGGAATCTTTCAATTTATTGGCAGCCATCAGATTTCGCACTTTAACATTATGTTTTTGTGCGATGCCGGCGATGGTGTCCCCCGGACGGATGACATGCCCTTTGGCGCCGCCCCGCAAACGACGGGGAATCTGAATGGTTTGTCCAACTTTTAACTCCCCCCTTTTTCCCATATTATTCAGGCGGCGCACATCATCCTGCGCCACGCCGTAAAAATCCGCCACACTGGCCACTGAGTCGCCACTTTTTACAACGTATTCACTTCGGGCGGCCTGGTTTTTTTGGGGGATTTTCAGGTTCAAACCTACGGGGAATGGATCACCTGGAGCCATTGTATTGAAACGGTAAAGTTCATCTGCCGATATTCCAAAACGTCTGGCGATGCCCAAAGGGGTATCGCCCTGTTTGACGGTGTAGTTTTTATTTTCCGCACTGCAGACCGGGCTGGCAAGCGTCATGTGTCCAAAAACAACGGCGGTGAATATGATAAATGTGAGTTTATGAATGCTGAACAAAACGGAATATCTCTTTCGTTGCTGCCAATTGACGCGTGCATTTCACTGCGTCGTCAAAAAAAGACGCCTGCGAAGTCTATTTTATTCCAATCGTCTTTTCAGACAACCCCTTGTGGCAGGGGCGAGATGAGATCAGTCTTCGCGAAGGCCATCCACAGGGCGAAGCAATGAAGCGGTTAGGCTGGGGATGGCTGTTGCCACGATGCAAATAACAAACGCAACTAATGCCGAAGAGATAAAATTGACCCAATCGATGGTGACGGGCAGATGATCGATGAGGTACACCTCCGGATCCAGTGGCCAGCCGACTTCTTCAAGTATGTAGCAGATGAGAAAGCCTGCTGAGAGACCAATTCCGATGCCAACGGAACCGACCACCGTTCCGGCGTGCAGGAATATTTTCAATATGCCCATGTGGGAAGCGCCCATTGATTTCAATATGGCAATTTCCTTGCGCTTGTCGAAAACCATCATTACCAGCGTGGCAATAATATTAAACGCGGCCACTCCCACGATAATGGATAACAACACGGTAAATGCGAGTTTCTGCGTTTTGAGCGCGGTGAACAGCGGACGGTTCAACTCTTCCCAGTCAACTGTACGGTACGGGCCATCTTTAAGGATGTCATCTATGTCCTGTGCAATCCGGGGCGCGCGATTGATGTCACTGACCACCAATTCAATGCCGGTGACGGAATCTCCCTGATCGAAAAACCGCTGTGCTTCGAAGTAATCAACGAACACCAGTTTGGTGTCGTATTCGAGAAATCCAGCATAAAAAATCCCCGTAACTCTGAATTTAAGAAACTTCGGTGCCTGGCCGGAAGGAGACCAGCCGAGCATGTCCAATCCAATGAGGGGTGTTGTGATTTGTATCACATCATTTACTTTGGCGCCGAGATTTTCGGCCAGTGTTTTTCCGATGATAATGCCGGGGAGTGAGGATGGCGGGGGCTCTGGTGCAACGTTGCCTTCAGGCGTTTCGCCAGGTGCACCATCAGTCATATCTTCTTTGCCGATATAGGTTGTATCGACCCCTGGCAAATCCGACTGTTTCTCGATCCGATTTTTTTTCGCAATGTTGTTTGATTTCTTACCCGCAGACGCCAACACATCGTCCCCGGTGGAGCCGGCTACCTTGCGCGTCGCTTCCGAAAGGGCGGCAGTGATGCTTTTCTGTTTGGCTTCTTCGTAGGCGGTTTTAGGAGGGCGGGCATCCGGTACTCTTAAATTTTTCATATCGCCCTGTACAATATGCCCCGGCAAATCCAGTACCTCCGCCACCAGGTTGGGATCCACCCCTTTTAGCAACACACCGGCGCTTTTGTCGTTGAGTGAAATCATCATTTCCTGGATGACGAATGGCTCCGATGCCTTTACGCCAGGCACCTTGCGGATGTCTTTCATTACGCTGCGATATTCCCTGAAATCCATTCCGTACTTCATCACCAGAACGTGGGCGTTCACGCCAAGCACCTTTCGAGTGAATTCGTCCTGGAAACCCGTAGAAATGCAGAGTACCGCAGATAATGCACCGACTCCAAGTGCTACACCGGTAATCGCAATAAACGTGATAGCGGAAATGGTTCGCTTTTTTTTGGATTTGATATACCTGGAACCAATAAACGTTGAATAATCCATGGCTCCGTATACCTTGTCCTGCAAGAAAATAGCAACACGGGTTTTTTTTATTTTTTGTATCTTCTTAAGTTGACCGTTATAACAAAAGCGCATAAGTTCCTTCCAACAATTTGGGCCAGTTTGAGGGATAATTGGCGCGCAACGCTTTAAATGGAGAAAAATGCCAAAACAGGATCACATAGAGTTGGATGGAGTTGTCGAAGAAGTGCTTGCCGGGGGCATGTTCCGGGTTCGCCTGGAGTCCGGGTTAACGGTTCTGGCGCACCTGGCCGGGAAAATGCGTAAATTTCGAATTCGTATCGTGTTGGGAGATTCTGTTCGGATTGCGGTGTCCCCTTACGACCTGACAAGAGGCAGGATCATTTATCGAAATAAGTAGCTTCAATTTTTGTTCTTTTGAGGAAATCAAGACAGCTTTTTTATTGACAGGATAGTTTGTGGTGATTATAAATCACCCGTTTTTTAACGGCGCCGTCGCCAAGTGGTAAGGCAGAGGTCTGCAAAACCTCCATCACCAGTTCGAATCTGGTCGGCGCCTCAAATCAAAAAGATGCCATCTTTAGAAAGATCGTCTCCTGACGACTTTTTTTTTGCAATAATAGTGAACAATGCGTATTTGTGTATAGTCCAAAGATGCGTTTTGACTTTGAAACCGTCACCTGATTCAGGTGAATTTTGGAAGGTGCTGGAAAATGCGAATTGTTCTTTATTCAGTGTGCTTATTGCTTATAGTCCCTGCCGCATTTGCTAAACAATCTGTTAAAAATCCACTCGATGACCTTGCTGAGAAAGCAGATATCGCCGAAGAGCTGATGCGAGTTGGAAACCTGAATCTGGAGGCCAATCGGGACAACGAAGCGAAGCGGTTATTTAAACTCGCGGAAATTAAGCTTCGCAATCCCGCAGAAGCGAGACTGGGGCTGGCCGAAATCCGTATTCAGAATTCAGATTTGCGTCGTGCCAAGTACGGGTGCCGGAAAATGGAGCGGGATTTCCCCAAATCCCCGTTGGGGGCAATTTGTTTTGGTCGAATGTGGCTTAAGTTTGACCGTTCTGCCAGGGCCATTGAGAATTTCGAAGCTGTTCGGCAGAGTGGTGACGTTCGAGCGATTGTGGGGCTGGCAAGAACCTACGATTATATGAACGAGTGGGATAAATCAGTTGAGTTGTACAAAGAGGCAATAGAAAAGGGTGCAGGATATGACGCCTGGCTGGGACTTGCATTGGTCCGGGAGCGAAAAGGGGAGATGTCGGATGCGTTGAAGGCTGCCAAAAAAGCGGTTGAAATAGAGTCGCACTCTGCATTTGCGCTGTATCATTTGGGCCGTATGTTGAAAACGGGTACAGACGCCGCTGCGTTGGTTGAAAAGGCGCTTCTGATTCGTCCAAACTGGGCAGATGCCTATGGTACATTGGGCGAAATCTGGATTTCAGAAGACCCGGGCAAGGCAGTGGAGGCGTTTAGAAAGGCGATAGCGCTGGAGCCGGATAGAGGGACCTTTCATATCGGACTGGGAACGGCATTGTTTCATCAGAAAAAAAATGAGGAGGCCCGTGTTGAGTTGAACAAAGCACTCGAACTTGTCCCCAATCATATCGAAGCGACTCGAATGCTATCCCAGGTGGAACTGGAAGCCGGCAACACAGAGCGCGCTATTCAATTGGCAGAGACAGCAGTTCAGTTGAGTCCCAATAACGCGGAAATCTGCTTTGAGACCGCCTTTCTCTTTTTTAAAATTAAGCGGTTTACTCAGGCGAATGCCTACTTTATTCGCACGCTTTCAATGGTTCCCGATAGCACTGCCAGCAAAGTATACATGGGAGATATTGCCTGCGACCGACGAATGTATTCGGATGGAGTCAGCCATTACAAAGAGGCGCTAAAGGGCGATATGAAAGGATTCTCAAAGAGCGATATTGCCAGTCGTATAAAAAAATGCTCCAGTCAGAAATGATTCCCACTCTTTAAATTTATAAAAACAAAATACGGAATTATTTTTATCATCACTCGACATATTTAAAGGTGTGATGCAAAATGGTCGTTATGGAAACGCAATTGGCACCTGGATTTCTTGTGGCTTCGCCTCAGCTGAAAGATCCGTTTTTTTCCCGGACGGTGATTTTTCTTCTGGAGCATGAGCATTCTGAAGGAACATTTGGCATCATTTTAAATAAAACGGTCGATATTCCCATGAACGACGTGTTTCTTGAATTGGGCATCTCTCCTTGTGAGGAAGCGCTTTTTAAAGAATTTCCGCCCGTGTTGGAAGGGGGACCTGTGACCCCCGAATTGGGCTGGTTGATTCATTCACCGGATTGGAAAAGCGAGAAAACCAGAATCTTTGGAGGAGAAGTTGGCGTTACAGCGTCCCTTGAAATATTGGAGGATATTGCTGCGGGTAAAGGGCCAAAGCAGTTTCTGTTCTGTCTTGGATATTCGGGATGGGGCCCCAAACAGCTAATGGAGGAGATACAATCCGGTTCATGGTTGCACGTGCCTTTTTCCTCTGATTTATTTTTCGACGTATCTCGCGAAAAGTTGTGGGAAATCGCTTTTTCCAAACTGGGTATTGATCTCGCTTATTTTTCGCCATCCATGGGTGGCGCGTAATATGAGGATTGTCTTCACCTTTTCAATTTTGCTGATTCTTTTTTGCGTGGGGGTTGCTCACTGTGCGACAAATGACCGGGCAGAACAAAACCTTACATTGCCTGCACGGGACAAGATGGATTGGCATTTTTCGGCGGATGTGGAACTGAACAGTCCGCTGATAGGCGCATTGGTGGGGGGCACGCGCCTTTTGAATACCTGGGCGGTTGGGATTCGCGTGGGGGCAGAGCGTGAACGCGTCGGGATGTACGCGTTTTTAGAACGCAGCCATTTGGAGGAACCGTCTTACAACGATGATGTGAGCAACGACCTGATCTCGTTTGGTGGTGCTGGCTGGGTCAGCTATTTTGAGAATCGAATGCGTTCCATGATTCTTTTGGGGACCACGATATTGATGACGGAGAGTTTTCAGAACCCACAGGGCACGATGGGCCTGTATTCTGAACTTCGCCCCGCCGGATTTGTGTTTCATATTGGCAAGGCAAATATACAGCTCTATCCCATTACGCTTTGCTGGCTTGTTCCCGTACTGCAGAATGTCCCTCTGTTCTATTTGCACTATCGCACTGCAGTCAGCCTGGGAGGTACGTTCTGATGCCGGACTGGTGCAGACATCGCTTGTTTAACGTTGCAAGGCGTGTCACCGCACAGGGACAGGGCCATTGGGTGATTGGGTTGACGGTGCTGGCGATGTTCCTGGTGCCCTGGCCTGTTTGTGCCAAAGACGCTGCGGATTCCCACCAATGGTACGTAACATTGACTGGATTTGGATCGTCCGGTAGTGATATGGAGGCCATGTCAAATAACGCGGTCGGTGTGGGAGGAATGGTTCGGGCCGGAGTGCGGATGCAGCGGATGGGCCTTTTTTTGGAAGGGCAGCGCGATTACTGGCTGGCAACAGATTTGGATGTGGAAATGACAAAGGGGGTTTTGAATCTGGGGATGGGCGCGGATATTCTGTTAATGGATGAGCGTTTGAAACTGTCGCTGACCGCTGGCACATCGACGCTTATGTTTGATACATACTTTGACAAAAGAGGAACAACCGGTATCTATTTCGCTTTTGAACCCACAGTGTTTCGTTGGGCATTGACTGGCCACCTGATTGTGGAATTCAGTCCGTTTGGTGTCATAGTCATGATTCCGGCCGTAGCTGAACCAATGCTGAAACGGCTGGCATTCAGAACGTCACTGGGAATGGAGTGGCAGTTTTGAGACATATGCGATTTTTATTTGAATTTTGTATTCTTGTATTTGTTTTGCAGCTGTTTTCCCAGCAGAGAGCGGAAGCTTATTACATTGATACAGGCGTATCCGATCCCTGCCACGAGAAAATGACTGCAGAAATGTTGTTGAACTTTCTGGAGAAATATCCGGATGTGGCAATGGATATACCTCTGCCCGAATCAAATCTGTGGGAGATGTATGCCGATGCTATTTTCGAGAAATTTCAATTCCCCAAACTGCATCCGTCTCAGAAATACTTTATTTCAAGTCTTCTCATTGGTACGAGATGGCCGGATGAACATGGTCGTTCGGTGACGAGTCTGGCTTCTCTTTATGATACGCACGGAGATCCGGATGACCAGCAGGAGCATTTCCTGCGCCGTCTGGAACACGATTTCGATACGGGCAATGTGGTGGCGATGTCTGCGGCTAAAGATTTTATCCATGCGCGCATTGATAAAGCGTTTGCGCTGATGTCGAAGCCGAAGAATCAGCAAATCGTGTCAATAACCGAATACGTGGAGTTTTACGGTCAGATTTCCTTGCGGCTGTGGGGGCCAGCATATCATGTGGGAGTGGCCATACACACGTTGCAGGACAGCTTTTCTCATACGGTTCGGACGGATGATTTGCACCGAATTGTACACGTCATGAATTTTCTCGATGCAGTGACTGACGACGACGACATACATCGCGATGGATTGGCGCATTCATTTGGTATGGATGAATGTTCTGCCAGGAACGAGCCCATATACACTGCCGCCAGAGAGGCGGCCTCAGAGCTGGTGGAAATTTTTGTTTACCACGATCCACAGATTTTTCTTGATGTGGAAGATGAATGGTTGATGTACACACCGGGGTGTGACGTGGACAATCATTTTTGTGACTCTATTTGGTACAGCCACGTAACGAGTGATCCCACCGGTCCGATTGTGGGATGTACATATACTGACAGTGTGACGGCTTCTCGAGGGTTGTTGGCATTGCTCACAGGAATTTTTTTCTGATACGCGACGGATATTAAAGAGATGGATTCATTGATTGCCGAGTTGATTCAAGCTGTTGGCAGCACACGCGGGGTGCAGGTTGTTGGAAAGGTAAAAGCGGTCTCAGATACGGTATTGTCGGCCGTATTGCCTGGTTGTGCAGTTGGTGCATTCGTTCAAATTGGGAAGGATGGTATCGCCCAGGTCGCTCAAGTGGAACAGGACATTTGCAGGTTGGTGCCGCTCTTTTTGCCAACACCGCCGGATGCAGGCACCATTGCTACTCTACTGGAACGCGTGCCGACCATCCCTGTTGGAAATGATTTGCTGGGGCGGGTCATTTCTCCTTTGGGAATTCCGATGGACGGTTCCCCAAAAATGAATGTTCAAAAGCGCTGGGCCATTCATCGTGCGGCACCACATCCCTTTGAGCGTCCACAGGTGACGCAGCAACTGGTTACAGGAGTCAAGGCGATTGATGGACTTCTCGCTATTGGGAAAGGGGCGCGAGTGGGTCTGTTTGCCGGGCCAGGCCAGGGAAAATCCACTTTGCTGGGGATGCTGGCCATGGAGTGCACTTGCGATGTGGCGGTGATATGCCTTGCCGGTGAGCGGGGTCGTGAAGCAGGTGAATTTGTTCATCGCATACTCGGCAAGCGGGGACTCGAAAAATCGGTTGTGGTTCTGGCCACTTCGGATACGCCTGCCGCACAGCGCGTTCTGGCGTTTCAATGCGCCACAGCAGTTGCCGAGTGGTTTAGAGATCAGGGACGCAGTGTGTTGTTACTGGTGGACTCCCTGACGCGGGTGGTGCGCGCCAGACGGGATTTGGATTTGTCGCTGGGGATTCCTGCCGGTCCCGGTGGTTTGGCCGCCACAACACTCTCGTTTTTGCCCGGGCTCATTGAGCGCGCATCTCCCAACGCCAAAGGCAGTATCAGTGCCGTTTACTCGGTGCTTTCCGAAACGCAGGGGGATGAACTCATCTCGAGTGAAATAACATCTCTTCTGGATGGGCACATTCTTCTTTCGAAAAAACGGGCCGATGCGGGGAAATGGCCGGCCATCGATGTGGTTCGATCCATCTCTCGAGTGATGAACGCAGTTACACAGCCATCGCATCAGCAACTTGCGGCCACAATACGGGCCGTTGTGGCCGCGTACGAGGAAAATGAGGAGATGCTCCTGATGGGCGCGTACACAAAAGGAAGCTGCCCCCACACAGATGCATATCTGCGTTGGCGAGCCCCAATTGATGCGTTTTTATCCCAGGGGTTGAATCCCGTTGCCTTTAATAGGATGTACTCGCAACTTGAAAAAATTGCCGGTGATATCAGTCGTCAGTTGGTGTCCGTGTAAATCAGTGGGCAGGTCCCTTTTAATTTTCAGCATTGGTGACCGTTTGGCCGCTGTTCTGGATTTTTGTACATTTGATTTCTGTGGCACACTGCGTGGGACACACATCGCACATCACACATTGGCGATACGCTTCGAAGAGTGCTTCACCATTTGGGGTTTTGCTGACGCAGTCAGAGAGACACCGGGTCCTGCTTTCCGTGTCGTCGGGGGGGCCGCACGACTGCTCAATACATTTTAGGATTACGTTGCACCATGTGTCTGCTGCACAATTGATATGGTGCTGGTAGCAATAGTCTTCTTTGGCACAGGTCCAGCAGTCAGCATAGCAATCATCAAATTCCAGACAGTTTTCCGCCTGGTGATCATCGACATCCGTGTCGCCTTCAATGAGTTCAGGAGTAAGTTCCAACCAGTCAATATCCGCATTTCCACCGGATGAATTCACCAGACCGTCACCCACAATATAAAAATAACGGGCGGCGCCATCAAAGGGTTCGATGTGTGCGGCCACAAGCGCGAAATTGCTCCAGCTGCCCGTGTAAATGGGCACCGTGGCCAGTTCGTGACCGTTTTGCAGACTCTCTCCGACGACCAGCCGCAACCGGCCATTTGGATTGGCGCTGGCGGCTTTGATAATTACACTGTTGTATGGAGAAAAATCAATATCATGGAAAACTATCATCGCATTGGTGTTCATGTATTCCACCACCTTCGAGAGTGAATTACACAGAGGTACATTTTTTTCAAGGTCTGTATCGACGACATCGTTGGGAATAGATCCATAAATGGAACTGTTGCAGTCGCCCCTTTGCAAACCGCATGCACATTCTGCCTCAATGTGCAGCACCGTGTCCCTATCAGATGTTTCAGCGGACGTGTCTGTTTGCGAATCGGTGTCCTCGCGAACCAACTCAGTATCGGTGTTCGCAGCGGTATCCGTTTCGGATTCAGAAGCGCTGTCTCCCTGGCTGTCGACTCCATTGCTCGATTCTGTGGATGGTTCTGTGTCACTGACGGTCCCGGTGGATGTATCAGGGAAGGGGGAGGAATCCTTTTCCCGCTGCGACTCCGTATCAGACGTCGTTTTTTCTTCCGGGCGTTTCAGTTGGAAGGTGCCCTCTGCGGGCGGACCGTCTGGCAAAACAACAGTATATGTGTACCGAATACTGTAAATGTCCGCATTGCTGTCCAAATCCGGGCGGGTTCGCAAAAATTCGGCGTCCTCTTTTATGAATTCGGCGGTGATTTTCTGATTGCTGTAGCTGTACTCAACGATGTCGAGGGGTCGCGCTTCGTTGTCATCGGCGTTTCTGCGATATGTGACCACCGCGTCATCCTGAAGAATAACCCCTCCATTGTTACAGCCCAGGTTTCGCTCGGCAACCGGGAGATATCCCCGAGTGGCAATTTCGAGCCTCATTTTATGGTGCTCCGTATCGTAGATGGCGGTTGCATGCTCGGTTGTCATGGGTTGCGCATCAGGGGAGGCCTGGCAATTGATTAGGACCATTCCCAGTAAACCGGCGAGAAAAAGCCATGGCCGGTAAACGAATCGTGTGCCAGGGAACAGGATTGCGGCTGTTATTTTGATGTTGTTATGCATCAGAGTGATCCACAGTCTGAAAAAACAAAAATGAAAATGCTTTTTTTAAAAAACGTCAATCGAAATTTAAGATTTTGAAATCAATCGGTGTCCATAAAAAGATGGTTTCTGCAACATGTGCAGCTGCGCTATGCTGGTTTTGTGGCGAAAAATAAAGTAACTTTGCGATGTTCCAATATATAATTTTCGATTAAAACTTCCTATATCGTTTTTACGTTATATAATTTCGTGACTATGCAGGCTGGAAACCACATCCCCTCTTATCTGCTGTTGGAGCGATTTGCGAAAGGCAGAATTATCCTGGACATGTGCGCCCCCAATGAACAGGGCGTGGACTTGTTGCTCCCCCTTGCTGAGTCAATCACTCTGGTACAGGGGCGCGCTTCGGATCATCAGACCGAAATGAAACAAGGACTTCAGCGCATTGTTGCCCAGGAAGGGGATATTCCTTTTCGCAACGGCGTCTTCGATATGGTCCTCATGCTGAATCCCAACGTTCAAAGTGAAGCATTTGTGTTGGAAGAAAGCATAGATATGTGCCGCAATCTGCTGTCGCCTTCCGGTATCGCCGCATTTCTTTTTCCCAATGTTGAAAGTGTCGCCGGCCGAGGCGCCCTGTCGAAAGTACCGGATTTTCTTGATTTGGAGCGGTTGCTGAGACGGTATTTCCCCCATTTGATGCTGTTTGCACAACAACCCCTGTTTGGCGCCACACTGTCCCCCATTGGTCGGCGCGTGAAGGAAGATGGACCGTTGCTGGATGATCGGCTGCTGCCGGCGGAGGGGGAAACTCCGGATTATTTTGTGGCACTTGGTTCCGCCAAATACCACCGACTGGATGATACGGTGATTGCGCAACTGCCGTTTTTACCGGTGGCAGAAGGATATCGTCTTAAGGAAGAAAAATACGAGGGAACGATTCATCTGGTCCAGGCGGAGAAAAAGGCACGGGACAGAAAGATTGATCAGTTGCGTGCGCAGGTGGACGAACTGAATGAAAAGCTGTTGCAGGCAGAGCTGGAGGTTCGTGACAGAGAATCGCTGGTTGCCCGAATCGCTTTTTTGGATGAGCAAATTGTACGCAAAGATGCCGCTGTGGCGGAAGCGGTACGAAAGGCCTCTGAAAAATCCCACCATCAGCTGGAACTGGAAGAATCTGTCCATGAACTGCAACGGGCCATTCGCCGCCTGGAGCAGCAGATAGCCGACAGGGAACAGACCATTGAACTTCTGCAAAAGGAACGGGAAGACCACGACCAGGAACGACAGGCTCTCGTTAAGGATTTGCATTTGGTTCGCTCTGAGTTGAAGGGGATGCAGCGAAAGCTGGATGAACGAATTGAGGAAGTGGCCTCCCGGGAGGCAGAGCTGGAGCAGTTGCGCCGGGAGGGCGCACAACTCAGGGAACAGCTGCAGCGGGAGCGGGAGGAAAAACGGGTTCTGGAAACCCAGGCCAGACAACAGGAAGACCACGACGCCATTCTTGGGGCGCTTGAAAATGAATTGAACAAAATCCGCGTGCAGGCACAGGCGGAACGACAGAGGCTGGAAGTACAATTCGAAGAAGAGCACCGCAAACTGCTGGATGAAATTACGATTCGCGAAGATATGCGACGCAAGGCGCACTTGTTTGAATTGCAGGTGAAGGAGCTGGAGCTGGAGCTGGAAACTGACAAGTCTCGTGCCGAAGCTCAGGCGGAGGATATTCAGGCTCTGAAAATTCGTCTGGAGATGTTTCAAACCGAAAAAAAGGAGTTCCAAAAAGAGAAGCGGGAACGGGATGGTCAATTGGAAGAGTTGCAGCAAAAACTGCAGCTTGCCAGCGATGAGCTGGGACGCTCAAAACATATGATTCGGATGGTGACCACCCGTGCCGAGGAAGCGGAAGAGCGCAGCAGGGAACTGCAGCAGCGAATGACCGATGTTCAGACGCAACTGAACAATTCCGAACAGCATTGCGGTGAATTGCAGCTTCAGGTGAACAGGCTGCCGCAACTGGAGGAAAAATATAACAACGCATTGACCAAAATGGCACAGCTCGAAGAATCGCTGGCCGTGGCAGAGGGGCGTTCCAGAGCTGTTGCGGCCCATCGCAGTGAGCATGTGGCGGAGTTGGAGGAGCGCTACAGCGATGCGATGAACCAGGTTCGCGAGCTGAAAAAGACCAATCAGGAGTTGGAAGGGCAGATTATTGAATTGGAAGTGGATTCTCTTCGGCTCTCTCAATTGGAGAAGCGCCATCGCGCCGCGATGACCCAGGTGGAAAAATTGCAGCGGGAGGCGGAGGAGTATTGGCCAATAGTGAACAGTGCGGCTGTTCAGCGACAACAGGCGGAATCCGCGGAACTCAAGTATCTGGAAGAACAGACCGCCCACCAGAAAACCCGTGCCATGCTGCTGGACGCCAGGGGGAAAGTGTCAAAGATGGAGGCGGACTTGACGGAGGAAGAGCAGGCGCACGACCAGACACGACAGGAGCTTCGGGAGACCAACGAGCGAATTGTGCACCTGGAGGCCGACCTGACGCGAGCCATGGGGATGATGGCGGAACGAAGCGAAGGGGCAGAGCAGGAAGTGCATACGGCTGCGGAAAAAGTGCGTCATTTACGCAACGAGCTGGTGAGGCTGCAACACGAGAATGAAACCGAGCTGCTGTGTGTGCGTGAGGATTTGGAAACTGAACTGCGACATTCCATGCGCCGTCTGGAACAGGCCCAGCAGGAAATCTGGGAGTTGCGGGAAGAAGTGATTCGACTGAAGGCGCAATCGGCGGCCACAGCTGCAGCGGCGGCGAAGAAAGGGATCAACGAGGAATTTCAAAAAACGCTGATTGAACAGGAATTTCAAATCGAATCCGTCAAGAATGAACGGGATGCAATCAGAGTTGAAAATGAGGATTTGAAAAAATCGCTTCTCAACCGTAAAAAGAACGTTCGCATTCTGGCCACCCTGTTGCGGCGAGAACATCATGACCATGTGTTGTCAAAATCATACGGTACGCCTTCCAGACTGCCGGATATTCGGAGACTGATTGAGTCCGAGGGCGGCGAAGTGGAGGACGAACTGGATTTTCTGGACGACCATGCCGCGTCTGTTTCCATATACGAATCTGCTCCCCCGGATATGGCGTTTTCAGATGATGAGGTGGTGGATGCCATCATGGAGAGTGTGGTTGTTAAAAATGAGAGTTTTATGCATGGGCATGAACCGTCCACACATATTCATGTGGATGAATTGTCGCTGGAGAATACCCTGTTAGATTCCGCAGCCATCAAACGGGGTCGTATCGAGAATTTGCCGTCTATCGTCCCTGAAGTGATTGACAATCGACCGTCATACGACCCGGATGCCATTCCCCATTTAAATCTGAATCTGGGCGATGACACTGTCGAAACGTCGGTGCTTGAAGACACCGATGACGACGAAAAAAAATCGGACGACTGACTATTGAAAAAAATTGTTGCGCAGTGCCGGGAAGCGCTACAGGTCGTCTGTTGCAGCGTTCAGATATTGCTCAGCGACATATTCGAGTGTGGCAACCGAATGGGCGATGCGTTTGCGCAGTTGAACAAATTGGGACGGATTGCTGTAAATTCCCAGTGCCTTGGTGACGGCCTCATTTATATGCCCCCCAGTATACAGCAGCCCCGTGCCGCTTTGGGCATCATTGGAGAGTTCCAGTATGGACGTGTTTTCCCTCGCAGCGACGATGGGAACCGTGCCAGACAGCAGTGTTGTGGCAATCGCATCCGGGTGGTGCCGTTGTATCCGGAAATCAACACCGTTTACAATACTGTCATCTTTGGCATCAGGCGGTAACGCACAGAGTCTATCAGGGTACGTTTCCAGCAATTCTTCGATGGCATCTGATTGGCATTTACACACCACCTGCACATTTTGAGTCAGCATCTTCGGAAGTGCATCCATGAATTGCGCCATGGGGAGATTTAAATAAAAGAAGGGTACATCCGATCGCACTGGAAGCCCCAGGGTGTTTTGAAGCGATGCCTTGGTGGAACTTTTGACCTCCAATGATGCGCCAGGAGCATCTCCGCAGGCAGGCATGATTTCGGCCACTCCAGTGGCAATCGCTTTGGCGATTTGAGTACTCGGCGCCGTCTGCATAATCTGTGCGGCTAAAACGGTCCCGTGCACGATAATGCGGTCGCTTTGAGCCTGCGTTGTCCCCGAATGCGGAGATGCATTACCAGGGACAAGTATGTCGGAGGTGAACGCGGCTATTTTTCGAGGGCACTTGGCGATGTCCCCAGCGAATGAGGCCTCGCCGTTGAATACGATGGCCATTTCCGGTGTAAAATCCGCATTGCGGACAAGCGCATCGGCAGCCGATCCCATTGCTGTGGGGGAGTATGCCTCAGGTATTTCGTTTCTCGATTTTAAAACATGAAGATGGACACCCGAAGTGGTTTTTGTGTCAAAACGGGTATATTCGTAAGTCGTGCCATCGACATTGGCCGCAACTGGAGATAAACGCTGCGCCATAGGGGTTTGCACGCGCTCAAACTGGAAGTTGCCAGCGACAATCATTCGAACATCGTGTCCGGATTTAACAAATTGACCCGCTAGTTTGCGAAAAAATGCTTCGTCAGCGGGTTTGTTTTCTGGTGTATATCGAGTACTTACAAAAAGTATCTGCATTATTTTCCTCATTTGAGTGTAATGCCAGGGGGGCGCACGGTACACAGCCTCCATATCACAGAAACTTTTGTCACATAACCTGTTTCGAATCATTTTTTTTAACAGGGGGCGCCAGATGAACACCAGCTTGGTCACAAACTCATGAGAATCGTGGAAATTTAAATAAAAAGGCACTGGCAGAAAGTTGCGGTTTCTGTATGCTTGCCATGGTTGTTTCTGGTTGCCGGCCCGCTATGAACACGTGTGCGCGTCCTGAAAGTACTGGTGACATCCATATCTGGAAAGCACTTTTTTGTCGGCAGAAACCGATACAAACTGGAGGTTTGATATGACTTTTAGAATGATGTTTTTTCTTATGTTACTCACCGGTCTGGTGATTTTTTCGGGGTTTGGCTGCGGTGGTTCAGACAGCGGAGATTCCGGTTCGAAGGATGAAGACTCGAGCGGAGATGATGACGATGACGATGATGACGATGATGTACTGCAGGCGCCTCCCAGCGAAATGACACAGGGTGGGGGGTACGTGAGTGTGAATGACGGTGAATGGAAGGGGTATGCATGGGCCACAGCGGAAGGAGAATGGGAGGATTTGAAGAGTTCTTTTGAGCCGGAAGATTTTTCCAGTATTGAGGCGGGCAAGGCGCTGTGTGTGAAGGGGGATATTGTGACCACTTTTGATGAGGAAGAAAATCATACGTACAAGGGATTGGCGATGATTGGTGTGAACATCAATCAGGAGCAGAACGAAGATGAGGATGCGGACAATGAAATGCCAATGGACGTCCTCAAACTTTCGGATAAAGGAGACGGTCTAAAGATCAAAGCCGTTTGGCAGGATTCAAACAATCCCAATATGGATCTTAAGGTCCGCGTCCAATTAAGTGGTCCCGATGCGGAAGACGATGAGACCGATCGCTGGTGTTATACCATGTTTGCTTCGGAACCTCAGGACGCTGATGGCTACAGGTTTGTCAAATGGGAGGATTTCAATTCCTATTGTTTTAAACCAAGTTACGATCAGGCTGAAGAAGATGCGTACAGTGGGCAGGATGTGGAAGCGATTGTGCTGATGATGCCAGAAGAAAGCGGCAAGCCGGGCACTGTTCGCAAGTATGAAATGTGTTTGGTGGACATCGCTTACGGGGAAGCGCCCGAAGAGGTTGATACAGGGGAGCCGGAGGACGAGGATACAGGCGAACCCGGTGATACAGATGATTCAGATGACGAAGGGGGGCCCTCAACTGATGATGATGCAGGTGGCGATACGGACAGTGAACAGTCCGACACTACAGAAGAGTAGAACGAATCAGACAAATCTGTTTTGAGGTCAGTCCTTTTAAGCCTCAGGAAAATCAAAACCAGTTTCCTCTCCACAAATCTGCAAACGTGTCTGAATGGTTTTCGGCCTGTTGTGTTCAGCCTCATGTTCATTTGCGGGTTGTGTGAAAAGGCGTCTTTTTTTATCGAATGGGGATTATGGACGATAACTGTCAATTCTGTTTTGCTGATTTCTTCCTTTTGGGATTGGCAAGAATTTGCAGCCCCATCAGTGCGATACCCACAACAATCGAGACATCGGCAACGTTGAATGTGGGCCAGTGGTGTGGCTTCCCATCCATTACCACGAACCAGTCCACAAAATCGATGACATAGCGGTAAATCATTCGGTCCAGTAGATTGCCCAGAGCTCCAGAGAGAATAAACGGCAACGCCAGAAGGGTGTATTTATGTTCAACGGGCGTCCTTAAGTACATGTAAGGAATGAAGAAACATGCCAGTATGGAAATGATCAGCAAAAACGGAAAGCGAAAACCTTCCGGCACATTCTTCATGAGACTGAACGCATTGGAGCAATTCTCCACATATCTGAAGGTGAACAGGTCCTCCACTACGGTGATGGGCGTGGAGTTCAGGTAGACAAAACGACCGCGCGCCTGCTCCTCATCCGGGGAGGCGCATGCGGGAAACTGATCCGTTTTTTCGTGAAATTCATCCGTCAGCAGCGCATGGTGTGCCCAGTATTTCGATGCCTGATCGGCAGCGGTAAACACCAGAAAAATGATAATCGCCACGGCAATGGGGCGTTTTGTATTGTTTTTTTTGTCTGTCATTGTTGTGTTTCCTCTTCTGCGCCGTTGGTTCGCGCGGACGGTTTGGGCGAGAGTTGAACGTCGTTTTCATTGGCCATGCCATCCTCTTTGGGGAATCCGCCATTTGAGGCGGCTTCCCTGGAGGCGGCTGCGGCGTCTCCTCTGTAAAGCTGTACTCCCATCAACCCCAGACCGATCAGTATCAATGCATCGGCGATGTTGAAAGTGGGCCAATGGTATTCTTTGCCACGAAATACCACGAACCAGTCCACAAAATCCACTACGTATCGATACATAATCCGGTCAAGCAGGTTGCCAATGGCGCCCGCCAGTATCAGCGGCAGTGCGTACAGCATAAACGCCTGATGTCTGGGGGTGCGCAGGTACAGGAAAGGCACCACAAGACATGCAAAAAGGGTGATGAATACAAAGAAAGGAAATCGCAAACGTTCAGATACGTTTTCCATCAGATTAAACGAGCTGCCGCAGTTTTCCACATAGCGAAATTGGAACAGATTGGGGATGATGACTTTTTTTTGCGAATGGACGCGCACTAAATGCGCACGGCGGGTTTCAGTTTTTGTGTCCCTGCAGGCGGGATAGTTTTGTTGCATTTCCAAAAATCTGTTGGACACCAGTGTCTGCTGTGCCCAGACTTTGGTGCCAAAGTCCAACGCAATTGCGCAAATTACAATAATCAGTGCGAGCTGCCACGGCTTTTGACGAATGGAAAGGAATTGGGCGTGCACGTATTATTCCCCAGGTGTGTATTGTCCTGTGCTGATGAGATGAGTGATGACCTCGGCACAGCGACTGCATAGCTCGGGGTGTTCGGTTTGGCTGCCCACTCCATGTCCCATTCGCCAGCAGCGCGGACATTTTTCGTCCGGACTGGGCGTTGCGGTAATCGATGTATTCCCGTCGCCCTTTTTCAGTTTGCACAAAGAGACTAAAAAGACATCGGTAATCAATTCCTCTCCCATATCCGCCAGGGTGTCGTAAGTGGCGCCCGACGCCGTCACTTCCACGCTGGCCTGAAGCGCATTTCCGATTTTGCCATCTTTTCGCATGTCTTCAAGAACCTTGGTCACCTCCCGGCGCACTTCTCTGAGGGTCTGCCACCTGGCGAGCAGTGCATCATTTTTCCATGCATCATCAGCGACCGGAAATCCTGCCAGAAATACTGACTCTGCAGCCTTGTCGGCACCGGGGAGATGCTGCCAGACTTCCTCCGCGGTAAAACTCAGCACCGGGGACAATATGCGGGAAATGTCGCGCGCCATGATGAACAGCACGGTTTGTGCGGAACGGCGCAATGTCCCATTGGGATCTTCGCAATAGAGGCGGTCCTTGATAATATCCAGATAAAATGATGACAGTTCGCTTGTAATCAGTTCTACGGTGCGGTGGAAAATAAGATGGAAGTTGTATTCCGCGTATGCTCTGTCCAGCCGATTCAAATACAAATGGAATCGCGCCAGCATCCAGCGATCGAGTTCGGGCATGTCGGCGATGGATACCGTATGCGTTTCGGGATTGAACCCATCGGTATTTCCCAGCATGAACCGCATGGTATTGCGGATTTTACGATATGAATCGGTAAGGGCCGTGATGATTTTGGGCGAATAGACGATGTCTGAACGATAGTCCTCATATCCCACCCACATTCTGAGAATTTCGGCCCCCTGCGCATTGATGGTTTTGCTGGGAGGCACAAAGTTCTTTTGACTCTTGGAGTATTTTTTTCCCTGCTCGTTGCAAATGAACCCGTGGGTGAGAACCGCTTTGTAGGGGGCTTTGCCTGTGGTAGCCACCGAGGTGAGCAGTGACGTGTGGAACCAGCCGCGATGCTGATCGGAGCCTTCCAGATACAAATCCGCTGGCAATCCCAAACCGTCTACCTGAGCAGCCACTGCAGCCCAGCTGACGCCGGACTCGAACCACACATCCACAATGTTTTCATCTTTTGTAAATTCCGTGCATCCACACGTGCATACTGTCCCCTCGGGGAGCAACTCGGACGGCTCGCGCTTGAACCATTCGTCGCTCCCATACTCACCAAAGATGGCTGCAATATGCCGAATAATGTCGCCGTCCACGAGACTTTCGCCGCAATCTTTGCAGAAAAAGAACGGTAGCGGTACGCCCCACAGGCGCTGCCTTGAAATGCACCAGTCGGGGCGGTCTTCCACCATACCTCGGATGCGATCGCGCCCCCACGGTGGAATCCATCGCGTGGCATCGATTTCGTTTAACGCCTGCTCCCGAAGACCGGTTTTGTCCATGGAGATGAACCACTGCGCCGTCGAACGGAAAATGACCGGCGTTTTGCAGCGCCAGCAACAGGGGTACTGGTGATTGATTTTTTGTCCGGCGGGATTCATCAATCGTTTAATCTCGGACAGGTACTCAACGATATGTGGATTCGCGTCGGTGACTTTTATGCCTTCCCATTTTTCCACAGCCTTCTCAAATCGGCCCTTTTCATCTACGGGAGCGTAGGGTTCAATACCGTGGGCGGAACAAAGAACGTAGTCGTCCTGACCATGTCCTGGCGCGGTGTGCACACAGCCTGTCCCCGCTTCCAGGGTCACATAATCTGCAAGCAATATGGGGATTTCGCGATTTTCAATAAACGGGTGTCGGCACTTCAGTTTTTCCATTTCCTGGCCGGCAAACGGTTGTCCCACGGCTTCATATTCCAATTCAGACGCCTTGAATGCGGAATTGGCCATTTCTTCGGCCATGATCACCAACTCGTCACCCACCCGGAACGCGCGGTAGGTGTAGCGGGGATGGACGGCTATCACCAGAGACGCGGGAAGCGTCCAGGGCGTTGTGGTCCAGATAACCAGTGACAACTGACTGCCGTCATCCTCAAGACCGGCGAGTTTCAAAAGCGCTGCTCTATCGATGGCGTCGTATCTCACATACACGGACGGAGACGTGTGATCCTGATATTCCACCTCGGCCTCCGCCAGTGCGGTGGTACATTCGGAACACCAGTACACAGGTTTGGAACCTCGGTACAGCATGCCCTTATCCACAATGGCAGCCAGCTGATCGGCGATGGACTTTTCGTATTTGGGCGAAATGGTGCGATACGGATGGTCCCAGTCGGAAAAAACGCCCAGTCGCTTCATTTCCGCCATCTGAGTGGTGGACCATTTCATGGCAAATTCTTCGCATCGCTTGCGGATGGAGAGTTTGTCATCGCTGTCTTTAGGCTTGCCCAATTCTTTTTCAGCGTTCAGTTCGATGGGCAGACCGTGACAGTCCCAACCGGGAATGTATCGGACATAATCACCTTTTAACATGCGATATTTCACCACAATGTCTTTTAATACCTTGTTGAGAATGTGTCCGTGGTGAATGGTGCCGTTGGCGTACGGTGGGCCGTCGTGAAAAATGAACTTCTCATTGCCTTCATTTTTCTTCAACATCTTCGCGTATATGGCTTTTTCCTCCCAGAATGTGAGAAATTCGGGCTCTCGTTTGGCAAGACCGGCTTTCATTGGAAACTGTGTTTTGGGGAGGCAGATACTGTTTTTATAGTCGTCACTCATTACCACTGTCCTTTTTTTGGAGAAGGGCTCCGTCGTGAACCGTTCTCTTTGAATTCATAAAGAGCGCGGAAGATACCATGTTCGATGATTTTTAGAACATAAAATGCACTTAATTTATTCCCCCAACCCGGCGCCAACAAGCGCAAAGTCATGTTTACCGAACGCGATGGGCGCATGGACAAAGTTACATTTGCGGAATTTCAATTTCCTTGAGGCGGTTGCGCAGGGTGGTGCGTGGAATGCCAAGGGATTTTGAGACAGCCGATACATTTCCATCCAGCCGACACAATTCATGAACGATGGTATCGTCGTCTATCTGGTGATTACGTCTGTTTTTGTGCATCGCCCCCATCTCAAAATCCGATGCGCCAAGGGTGGTCCCGGTACTGAAAGCCGCGGCTTTATACAGGGCATTTTTCAGTTCTCGGCAGTTTCCTGGCCAATGATAATCGTAAAGCCGCATCAGTGCTTCGTTGCGCAGTTGTTTGGGCCCCACATCATTGGCAAGCTCTTTGAGAAAATGGGTGGCCAGCAATGAGATATCCGATTTTCGGTGTCGCAGTGGCGGAGGCGAAAGTTGCAGTGTGGCAATTCGATGATACAGGTCGAGCCGAAAAGCGCCGCTTTCCACCATTTTTTTTAAGTTGCGATTGGTTGCGGCCACCAGGCGGAAATTTATCAGTCTCGCTTGTTCCGAACCGATTCGATAGACGGTGCGGGTATCCAGAACGCGCAGGAGAGACGCCTGCTGACACAGCGGCAACTCACCTATTTCGTCGAGAAAAAGAGTCCCGTTGTGCGCCCGTTCAAATGCACCGCGATGATGTTGATTGGCGCCGGTAAATGCGCCTCTCTCATGGCCAAAGAAAATATCCTCCGCCATGGAGGTGGTAATGCCGCCACAATTGACGGCCACAAACGGCCCGTCGTGCCTTTGAGAGGAGTCATGTACAGCGCGTGCCGTTAGTTCTTTGCCGGTTCCGCTTTCACCTTCTATCAAGACCGGTCCGTTTAATGGCGCCAGTTGGCGAATTCGGCGTCGCAACTGTTTCATGGCCGGAGACTGACCAATCAATCCCAGATCATCTTCCTTTATTGAGCATGGCGCAGTTTCAAGGGTGGAGAGCGCTATTTGATATTCGCCAAGCTTAATGCGTTTGCCGGGGAACATTTCGGCCCGAACGGCGCCATTTTCGATGGTGTCGCCCTGTAGATGCGACTGCCATTTTCCCTGCTTGTCGAGCGCGAGGGTGATGCGACATTCCCGCAACTGGGAAGACGCAACAATCAGATCGTTGTCCACTGCCGTACCAATGTGAATTTGACTTTTTGAAATAGGCTTGTGAATGATTGGTGTGCCCCTGTAAAATAATGTCACAGTTTTCATGATTCCTCCTACCTGCAGACAGAACAAGTTGTTCCCCCCCCTTTCGGCCGTTTTTCGGATTTGTTGCAAAAAAAGTGAAAAAAGTTTGAAAATGTTGACTGCGCGTCGCGATGCGGTGGGAATAAATGGAATTATTCCACTTTCTGGTTGATGCGCTCGATGAGGGTGGCTTTGCCGGAATTGGCATCTGCTTCGATATATACAGCCTGAAAGCGAGGGCCGTTTTTGGCGGGGCGGAAGCTTTCAGGCATCCCGGTTACAAAGCGACCTAAAACCAGCTCTTTTTGCATACCAATAATGGAGTCGTGCGGCCCGGTCATTCCCACATCTGTGATAAACGCGGTGCCTGAATCCAGAATCTGCTCATCCGCGGTCTGGACATGGGTATGGGTTCCAACGACTGCGGTGACGCGACCATTGAGATAGTATCCGAGTGCGCGTTTTTCGCTGGTGGCCTCAGCGTGAAAGTCCACCAGAACCAGGCTTGTTTTCCCCATTTGTTTCAGGATATCGTCTGCCGCGGTAAATGGATTGTCTGGGTTGACATCCATGTAGACCTGGCCCGCAAGGTTAATCACGCCAATTTTTACTCCGGCAACCGTTTCAAATATGCCGAATCCCAGGCCGGGTTGCCCTCTCATAAAATTATGCGGCCGGAGCAATGCCGGTGTTTTTTCAATGTAAGAACGAATCTCGCGTTGACGCCAGATATGATTTCCAGATGTGATCACGTTCACACCGTGTTCAAATAAATCGTCTGCCAGTTCGGGTGTGATTCCAATGCCTCCGGCGATATTTTCACCATTGGCAATCACGAAGTCGATTTCCCGGTTGGCGATGATACCGGGAAGAATCTTCCGCACGGCATATCGTCCGGTTTTGGCCATTACATCGCCAATCATCAGTATTTTGAGGGAAGACATGGGGGATTCCTCTTATTTCGCGGTGGCGACTGCCCGGGTTTCCCGTATTACTGTGACTTGAATCTGTCCGGGATAGGTCAATTCCGATTCAATGCGCGCGGCAATATCTTTGGACAACATCACAGCGTCGTTATCGGAAATGGTTTCATTTTGAACCAGAACGCGGACTTCACGGCCCGCCTGAATGGCATATGACTCGTTGACACCTTCGAAACTTTTACAAATATTTTCGAGACTTTCCAGCCGCTTCACGTAGGATTCCAGCATTTCACGCCGGGCGCCAGGACGTGCTCCGGACAGTGCATCTGCTGCGGCAACAAGGTGAGCGATAACGCTACCGGCGGCTTCATCCTCATGGTGAGACGCAATAGCGTTTACAATGAGTGGTTCTTCTTTGTGCTTCTTGGCAAACTGTGCACCGATGACGGCGTGAGACCCTTCAATTTCATGGGTCATGGCTTTACCAATGTCGTGCAGCAAGCCCGCACGACGTGCCTTTCTCTGATTCAAGCCCAGTTCAGCCGCCATCATGCCGGCGATAAATCCGCACTCCACAGAATGGCGCAGAACGTTTTGGGCATAACTGTATCGGAATTTTAATCGGCCAAGCATTTTGACGATCTCGGGATGGACCCTGGCCAGTCCCAGTTCGAGAATGGCCTGTTCACCGGCATCTTTCACGGCCTTGTTCACATCATTTCGCGCTTTGGATACGATTTCTTCGATACGGCTTGGATGGATTCGACCATCCTGAATGAGCCGCTCCAGCGACAGACGCGCCACCTCTCTGCGAACCGGATCGAATCCGGAAATTACAACTGTTTCCGGTGTATCGTCCACGATCAGGTCGATGCCGGTAGCTGCTTCGAGGGCTCGAATGTTACGACCTTCACGGCCGATGATGCGTCCCTTAAGTTCATCGTTGGGAAGGTGAATGACCGAAACAGCGCGTTCCTGAATGTGTTCACCGGCATAGCGCTGAATGGCGATACCAATCACGCGTTTGGCGCGTGTCTCGGCTTCTTCCTTGGCTTCTTCTTCAATTTCCCGAACCGAAAGCGCTGCCTTGCGTTTGGCTTCGTCGGTAATGCTTTCGATGAGTTCCTTTTTGGCTTCATCTCTTGATAGTGCGGCTTTTCTCTCAATGGTTTGCTGCACTTCCAAAATCTTTTTATCTAGAGAACGCTTGCGCTCCAACAGGGTTCGTTCCGTTCTCTCGATTCCGGCTTCCCTTTTGGAAATATCGATTTCCTTGCCGGCCAGCATATCTTTTTTCTTGTTGAGCAGATCTTCCTGTGAGCGGAACTTTTTTTCTTTCAGTGACAGTTCCTTCTGCAGCTGTTCTGTCTCCTTTTCCACCGAAGCCAGAACCTTCATTTTTTCTTCTCGTGCGGCGATTTCACCATCCTGTCGAATTTTTGCCGCTTCTCTTTGGGCGTTGCCAAGGATGATTTCAGCTTCCCTTTTTGCTTCCTCGCTTTCAAGCGCTTCCTTTTTGGCTTTTATAATCCGACCGATAACCAGACCGCCACCCAGGCCGCCAATCAGGCCCAGCAATACGTAAATAATGGGTCCCATCGAACCACTCCTTTACATTATGATAAAGCACTCTGACTACATTGGATCAGGTGCAGTTAAATAAATGCACTACACTCCTTTGACACTGGAATGAAATCGGAACAGGGAGATACGAAGTACCCGGACAGGTACATCAAAATATATGAGGAACACCTTTTTACTGTGTTCCCAACCTGGCTGCATAGAGCAGTTAAAAAAATATCGCTCGCTTGTTTAGCGAACGGAGAACATATATTCAGATTTATATCTCAACATTCCAGAAATCAGGAATGATTACAAAGAAGTATTACTTCCTAACTGGAAAAAGTGCAAGCCGGATATCTTCCGGAATACCTTTCCAGGTCGCTTTCCTTTCATTGGTACGGAACACACCCACATTGTGTTCGTTTTGGGTCGGGATGATGGCAGAACAGAGAATGCCAGTGATGTTCAATCGCGAACCGGCCGCTTGCGTTGACGAAACCAGGGCCGATACGCCTGCATTCGGGCATGCTGCTCATCGGGGGCATGGCGCTTGCAAGTGGAAGACTCATCCGATTTCTCTTTAGCGCCCCATCTGATTTCCGGGCAATCATTTGGATTATAGGCCATTTCAAGGGCTTTTTGCCGCTGCGCCACATCCGAGAGGGAAAGTCGCCATCGGGACGCATCGCTTCGGGTATACTGAAATTTTCGATTATCCAGCTCGGCTTCCATTATTCGGGTTAAATTATCGATGACTCGGTTTATCTCAAAACTATCTGAAATCCCGTATTGTTTTGGGTTTTTAGCAACGTGATTGGGCGTCATGAGCACCGCATCGAGCGCAATCAGTAACCGCATATCTCTGGAAGGCGTGGAATAATCCTCCCACGGGCCTTCTGTTTGAAAGATGGCCTGTCCCTCAGGCATTTCGATTGGATTGAAGTCGTTCTCCGCCATGAAGGCTTCTCCATTTTCAATGGCCTGTCCCCGTCTTTTTACCGCTTCGTGAAGAGCGTCAATCTGACTTTGCAACAATTCTTCAGCATTCAGGGGCATGGGATTTATCAATTGCTGCATTTTTGCGTAGAATGCATCTATTCCATTTTCATATTGCGATAAACTGTATCTGGAAAAGATGCGACTTTTGCGCAGGGACCTGTTGTCCATCGTCTCTGGAACTTTCACCGTGCCGGTGTCCGTGATTTCATCCACTATTTCAATTGGGCGAAATCGTTTAAAACCGGCACCGTAACTTTCGGTGTCCGCATCAAACAGGAAATCACCGCGCCAGAACCGTCGTCTGCCAATGGTGCCATCGGGCTGTCCGTCCACCGCCATCAGAATGCCATGTCCACCGGCGGGTTGCGGCACCCATTTGCTCAATATCATGATGTGACCGTATGGGTCGGCGAAGATGGTGCCCGGGGGCAGTGACTGGCGAGATAAATTGACCGGGTAAAAGTCACTTTCATCGGATGCCGGGTGAGTGCGGCCGCTGGCGGAATGCGCGTTCCAGCCAATTACCACGTTGGCAAAGCGCTCGAAGATTTTGGCTTCACTGTCCAGTTCTTCTTCAAAAGGCGCTTCAATCAGATTTGTTTGAAATTCGCTGCAGGATGGTGGGCGCCCTTTTCGGCCTCGGCTACATGAACGAACACCAAACGGCAATCCGGTTTTCCATGAGAAATACGCGCGAAGGAAATAGGGAAGGTCTGCGCAATCCGGCGTTAGTTGCAGTTCATCATCCTCGTCCTGGCCCAGATGATTATACAGCAGATTACGATTGGCATCCTTCAGCACTTCCTGCAATCCATGCCAGGTGATGTCGGATTCAACGGGCAAGTCAAACAGCTGCTCCACGAAGGCGGAAAAAAAGTTCTCGGTATCCGGTTCCCACTTCCAGCGATTTTCCCAATAGGGACCGGGTTCTTCCCGCGCTTTTTTTTTTGAGCGCCAGGGGCGGACAGTGAATTCATCACATGCAAATATGGTTTCGCCGTCTCCCAGTACAGCCGTATACGTTCCCACTTCGAGGGGAACAAATTGGGTCCAGACCGTATACGGCGGTCCCCCCAGCTGATGCACCGTATGGGAGAGTGGACGGCCCAATGGTCCGAAAATCTGTAGCGTGGATGGACCTGGATTCTGTGAACCGGTTGCAATGAGCCGGGCCGGCTCATTCGTTATCAGTCGGCGAGGCGATTGAAAAATACGCTGTTCGATGGAGTCAGTGCATTTGTCCGTTGGCATCACCGGGCGCTTTGCTGCGCGATGGTTTAGCACCGGTTGCAATTCGGTGGCCGGTGATGAACCGAAAATGACAAGATTCGTTGTCCTTTCCAGAAATGAACGTCTGGAGCTCCCAAGTCCCAGTGAAAGATCGGTAACTACCACCTTTTTTACGCGAAAGACCGTTTCGCCCCTCCTGGAATCTGTGGTGTCGCAAGGACGGGCGTACTCTCCCAGTGCATGAATGGCCATTGGGACGCCGCTTTCACTCCGACCCAGATAAAACATAATATGTCCAGGGAAGTACAGGGCCACGATGCCACTTTGATTGGCAAGGTCCAGATAGTGCTGCTTCTGAGACAGGTCCTTTACTTTCGATACATCCACCGAAAATACGCCGGCAACGGATTGCTGTTTACTGTTTCTGGGCAGGACAATGTGGAATGTGCCCATGACATCCATTACAAATCTGGAACAATCCAGTCCATTGCCCGATCCGCCATAACCATATGGGTGCCCCAGGTACTGGAACGCGGTGTCGATAAATGTGCGGCGTGTGAGCGCTCTGCGGGTATGGATAGCATCTTTGGGAATAGCGGACGCGCAAAACGAGTCGGAGCGTGCGACGAGTATTTCCTGGTTGGGTAGTGTCGGGACGTATATGCGTGGCTGCAGCGCCACAACCGTGTCATCACAAGCCACATTGGATTCACTGGTCAACCACATCTTTGGCGCATTTATGTATGCATCGCGGTACTTGTCGGGGATATTGGGCGAGTGTGGCACGTTGCGCGATACGAATCCAAATGCATACGGGGTGCGAACAAAAAGCATGTCATTCTTCCACTGTCCAAGCACCTCGAACGGTTCCTGGGCCCCAATAGTGCTGCATGCATTTTTGTCGTATGTCATATCGGAATCTGCGTTGTAGAGAGGCGCATCGAAAGGCACGCATCGCATCTGGATTGGATTTATTGCCACGTACCAGATTCTGGCCTGTTCTTCACTGCTTAAAATCCCGGCGTCCCGCTGCAAATTTTTTCTCTGCGGCGGCGGCATTGGCTTGCCAGTGTGGGTTACCAGCAGATTTTGCTCGACGAGTGACGATATGGCCTGAAGGCGAGTGTGTATTTCAACTTCCTGTCGTTCGGGATTGATAGGCTCCAGCAGATTCCATTGACTCGCAGGCAAAATTCCGCTTTGCCCTACAGCCGCATTTTGACTGGCAATGTCCCTTGTTGTGAGTAACGGTTTGTCCAGCTCACTGGTTTTCCATCGGGAAAGCCAGAATTCGGGCGTTTGATGTTCCGGCTGGATAAAGGGGAAGGCGCCCCTGTGGTTGGCCGTCTCAGGACAATTAACGACAGGGCGCGAGTGCGCCAAGGTCGACCCTTTGACGGTTGCGCGGGACGATGGTTTGGTAATTGAACGGCGGGATTCCGAACACCCCTGGATGCACGCCACCAGCGATAAAAGAATGAGCCTCGCGCAGAGAATGTAAAAACGATTTTTCATGTTAATGTTGTACAGTGAATAACTTTAGCAACAAACGTTACAAACCTGGTTGAACTGTTAAAAAAGGTTGTGTTTTCTTGTTCGGAGACATGCTCTTTCGTTTTCCAAATCAATCATGTTATCGTTTTAAGAGACAGGTGTGACATATTTATTCCATAACGTTGCAAAAACTCAACGGATTTCCCTTTTTCCCGGCTCAAAGTTCCTTCTTTAGCATGGGTTCTGCTACTTTTGGAGCTGCATTTATGATAGTATGAACAAGATTTCTCGGATTTACGAGAAAAGATAAAAAGAGGGAGGACAAATCATGAGATTTTCCATTTTCGTCCTGATGGCATTGTTGGCTGGAATGCTGGGGACTTTGGGATGTGCGGCAGAAGATGATACCGCTGGAGCCGATGGAGATTCGGATGGCGACAGCGATTCAGATGGCGATTCGGACAGCGATTCGGATGGCGACAGTGATGGGGATTCGGATGGCGACAGCGATGGCGACAGTGACAGCGACGGCGATAGCGATGGCGATAACGATGGGACCCTGACTGGTATCCTTCGCGATTTCTACGAAGAACATCCCGATTTTGAGTATGTCATTCGATCGGAAAAAGGAATCGTTGAAGATCGATTGGGAGACGATCGAAAGCCGGTTTACGCTGGAGATGAAGAAGGTACCAATACTACCCACGGTCCCGAAGAATTTTCCCAATGGTTTAACGACGTTGAAGGGGTGAATAAATCGATGGAGTTTACCCTGCCGCTGGAATTGGATTCAACAGGCCAATGGGTCTATGACAACCAGAAATTTTTCCCCATCGATGACGAGTTGTTTGGAAATGAGGAGAGAGACCACAACTACCATTTCACTTTTGAACTGCATACAGAATTTACTTACAATGGCAATGAAGTGTTTACGTTCATCGGTGATGATGATTTGTGGGTGTTCATCAATGATCGTCTCGCCATTGATCTTGGAGGCGTGCACAATAAGGAAACCGGGTCCGTTGATCTGGATGAGGATGCTGACGCGCTGGGCATTGAAGTGGGCGAAAAATATTCATTGGATTTCTTTTTTGCCGAACGGCATTCCACGGAATCGCATTTCCGTATCGAAACCACTATTGAAGAATTGAACGTGATTTTTGTGGAATAACTAAGGTTTCCGCATCTGTTTCCTCAACATCACTATAATTTGCATTCGAATAAAATTGTGTAGTATGCTAGGCCACATGTGGGTTTGTGTCAGAAATTGTTTGATTCTTATTGGCGCGATGATATTACTTGTCGGGTGCGGTGCCGCAGGGTCGGGTTCACGGTCGCATCAAAAGTCGTCTTCGCTGAACCGCAATTCGCTCCGGGATGACGGACGGTCAGTCGGAATTCAGAAAAATCGGGGCTCGGTTCGATATCATGACGCGACAGCGCTAAAAGGGAAAGGGAGCAAAACCGAAGTTGCATCCCGAAATACGACTGCCCGGAGGATGGCTGGATGGGACGTCACCGCGGAAAGGGTGATGGAAGTGGCGCCGCTGGTGGAAGAAGCAGCTCAAAAATACGGTCTGCCGGCCAGTCTGATATATGGGATCATCTGGGTGGAGTCCCGGTTTAATCCGGATGCCGTATCGCCGGTGGGCGCCCGGGGACTGATGCAGTTGATGCCCAGAACAGCGGCGTATCTGGCCGATTGCATGGAATGGGAAGGTTCCACCAATTCTTTTAATCCACGTTTTAATATTGCAGCAGGGAGTTATTATATCGCACGGTTGATAAAGCAGTTTGACGGCGACGTGGATTTGGCGCTGGCGGCGTATAATGCAGGACCTACAAATATTCGTCGCTGGATGAAAAACACTGGATTACCCGAGGTTTCCATAGAGTATTACACGATGGTGCAGACCGCTCAGCAATATTTTCCCGCATCCGGGACCGATTCTTCTGACGCCGGGGAGGTTGGACTGCCGACGGATGATGATCTTGATCGGCTTGGACTGGCAATATTGATAGCCGGTTTGTCCCAACGTGAATTTGGGCTGGAGCGGCCAGATGATGCCAATCCGTTTGATGACATGTAGCTGACAGCTGTCCCGGAATTCCATGCACGGGCATTCCATGCATTTTCGCGCATCACTCCGGGTGACTGCGTAAAAAAAGCTGTTGCTTGCGGCCGACCAGAATTGGCGGGCGTTTTGTACGTTCAAACGAGCCGAATGCATGATTTGATGGGCCCGATTTGATTTGTACTGTTTTTCAACAATGATTAGATGTAAAACAATTTCTCTCTTTTCGTCTTAACAGGAGAAAACAAAATGGGTTTATTTCGATTCCTGCATTTATCAATCTTCACGTTATTGGCTGTGGCAGTCCTGTTCTCCGTCAACGCGAGAGCACAGAAAGTGTATAACGCCCCAACTGAAGGCATTTTTCTGCCGTCACCGTCCCTGACCGAAGTGAGCGACGCGACAGCCATTGCCACCAATCCGGCCAATATCGGGTTTCTGGATTCGTGGAGTTTTGTGTATGCCGCGGCGTCATCGACGAAGTATTCTCATTTGCCCGGTCAGGGGCATGGTTTTTTTCTGGCTTTTCCCGCAGGACCATTGGGATTTGGTGTGGGAACCGAATTGCTGCTTCCTCATGAATACATCAGGGATTGGCAGGGACTCGATAAGCGAGGGCGTCTGTCGCTGGCCATGTCGCTGAATCCGTCCAAAGGTCTGGGGCTGGGAATCGCCTATCGCCGCTCCATGCGGTATCACACCGGTGATGTCATGCGCAGTCTGGATTTGAGTCTCTCGGTGCGTCCCATTAATCATTTGAGTGTTGCGTTCACCTACAGCGATGTGAATGCGCCCAAAGTGAGCTATCGTCCCATCGAATATCAGTCCGTGCGTATGCCGGCCCGGCGGGAAGATGCTCCCAAACGGTTTGTGTCGGCGCTGACGGTTCGCCCATTTGGGGACGATCGCGTGGCGCTGGGGGCTGAATTGCACTATATGCATGGCGATCGGAAACTGTATGATTTGATTGATCAAAATTTCACGACAGATTCGTTTCACCGCACTGACTTGCATGCCATTGCGACGGTGGTGCTCACCGATGGTATTTCCCTGCGCGGCAGATTTGTGGCTGAAGGCATTCATACAGATGACATTCCAAATGAGTATTATATGGACGCGTCCATTTCCATCGATTCCGCACGATTCCCGTTCGGTTTTTTGGCATCTCCATATTTCAAATTATACCCGGCGAGCCACGATGGATTTGAAGGGATGAGCATGGCGGTTCGTTTTTCGGGAGATACGCCCCGATCCATTCCACTCATTCTGGCCCCCGCCTACATTGTGCCAATTGAAATCGAACGAAAAATGGGGACATTGGAATTTGGGCAGTTAATGGAAGGCATGGAGCGCATACGGCTCGACAAAAGTGTGGATATGCTGTTGTTCAAACCAAAGCCGGGAACCATTCCGCTCACTTTGGCCCTCGGTGTGCGGCGGGAACTTCAGGCCATTAATCGCACCGGCAAAAAGACGTTGTGTTATTTGGAGGAAGCCGATGCGGGAAGCTATGTGGCCTGCAGCGCAGCTTCCCAAATCTGGGTGAATCCGGCTGGCGGGATGCATCTCTCCGGACTGTCGACCCATATGGTGTACTTCAAAAATCTGCTGGATAAAATTGGAGTAAAAGCCGAAGTGATCCAGGTTGGCGAATATAAAAGCGCCCCTGAAACTTTTACTCAAACAGGTCCCACCCATCCGGCGGATAAGGCGATGAATCGGTTTATGGATTCCGTATACGGCGCCATGGTGCGTGCGATTCAAAAAGATCGCGGATTTAGGAATATGGAAGACGCCAGAAAAGCCATTGAGTCCGGGCCGTTTCTGGCGGATGAGGCGGTGCAGTTTAAACTGGCCGATCGCGCTGTGGGAGCCGATGAATTGGAGGCCGAGTTTGAAAAGCTGTTTGAAAGTCCAATTTACATTGCGGAAAACTACGGCCGCAAACCCCAAAGAAGTCAACAGTATCTGGATTCTCCCGCTGTGGCCGTGTTGCATATCGAAGGAGACATAAAAGAAGGTGAAAGCGTGCATCTGCCCTTCTTTGGCGTTAATACCGTTGGTTCCGATACACTGAAAAAACAAATCCGGGAACTAAAAGATGACAGTCGCATCCGCGCGGTAGTCGTACGCATCAATTCGCCGGGGGGATCCGCATTGGCCTCGGATATCATCTGGCGTGAGCTGATGGCGTTGCGTAGAGAAAAACCGGTGGTTGTGTCCATGGGAAGTGTGGCAGCATCCGGCGGTTACTTGCTGGCGTCTGCGGCGGATGTGATTTTTGCGGAGTCTACAAGCCTCACGGGGTCCATTGGGGTTTATTACGGCAAAGCCGATATTTCGGGGTTGCTGGATAAGGTGGGCATTTCCACCAAAACCTATGCGCGAGGGGCCTTCTCGGATATGCAGTCCTGGATACGACCATACACGCCGGAAGAGCGGGAGAAGCTTTTGAAACAAGTGACCAAAGTGTATCAGAACCTGAAAAAACACATCGCCGAGGGACGTGGCAATCGTTTGTCTCTGGCAGCTGTTGAAAAAGTGGGGCAAGGACGCATATGGAGCGGTTCCGACGCGAAGCTTCATAATCTGGTCGATCGTATTGGCGGGTATCAGGACGCGTTAAACTACACACGTGTGCTGGCGCAAGTCAGTTCCGGCACCAGAGTGCGACATGTCCCGGAACCGTCCAGAACCATGATGACCTTTATTGCGCGCCAGATGGGCATGGCAAAGGCCGGGAATCAGAACCTGCTCACGCTTTCTAAAGAGACCCGCGAAACATTGAAGGCGGCGTTGCCATTCGCGCTCTCCAACCATGCTTCGGCGCAGGCACGACTTCCGTTTGCGATTATCGAAACGGAATAATCCTCAGGCTTCTTAAAATGAAACCCTTCTTACGAATGACTCGTGCGACGCGAACGATACATGTATTGGCACCGGGTGCGGTCGCCGGTGGCGGGTTATACCAGTGAAATACCCGCACGGTCCGCAAGCACCAGGGCCGTCCATGTCGCCGCAGTGATAATTGGAAAAAGGATAGTTGCAATTACAATACCTGCGGTGCGCCGTTTTTTTCTGGCAGCAATCTGCACGGCGACAAACAGGGGGAACAGGATGGCGATACACAGCGCAGATGTGTTCAGGGGGATGGGCAGTATCAGATTGTCCAATGCGCCGGCTGCGTACTTGATTTGAAAACCGAATCCCGCAGCGGATGTACCGATGCCGTACACCCATGCCGCCACATCCATCCCCATGGCGGGAGGGGGCGTATTGCGATTGGTCATGCCGATGATACCGAGTATTACGCCCATGCCGGCACATGAAATGCCCAGCCAGCCAAATACACCGGGAATAAAGCAACTGGATAAGCCGATAACCGTTAAAATCATTGCAGTGGTATTCACATTACCTCGTTTTTTTGCCGGCGAATTTCCTTATATCGATAACAGGAGATGAGGTGATCATTCACCATGCCTGTCGCCTGCATGAAGGCGTACATTACGGTGGGGCCAACAAATTGAAAACCCCTTTTACGCATATCCTTGCTGATTTGGTTGGATAATGAAGTATGGGGTGGGATTTCGGACATCTCTTTGTAACGATTCTGAATGGGTTTTCCATTGGTAAACTGCCAGCAGTATTGAGAAAATGTTCCAAATTCGTTTTGAACTTCGATGAATTTTCTGGCGTTGCAGATGCTGGCCGCGATTTTCTTTTTGTTTCGAATGATGCCGGTATCTTCCAGCAGTCTTTGTTGGTCCAGTTCGGTCATTGCTGCTACTTTTTGAACATCGAAACCCGCGAACGCACGGCGATATCCCTCCTGTCGTCTTAAAATGGTTATCCAGCTCAAACCTGCCTGCGCCGTCTCCAGAACCAGAAATTCAAAAAGCCTGCTGTCGTTAAACACAGGTATGCCCCATACCTCGTCGTGATAGGCAACGTACAGCGGATCATCTCCGCACCAGGGGCATCGCTGAAGTTGATTAGAGTGGGTTGAATGAGATTTCATTTTTCACCGCTTCCGTTTGTAGCCTCAAAACTGTTTTATCTGTAGACAAAACAGTTGAACAGCATAAAAATATCCATCATTTCTGGCTGGGACAGTGAGGTTATGCATGCAGAAAGTCATTAAAATTTGTAAAGCGACATGGGTAGTTTGGTGGTGGATGCTGGTGTCTGCGGTAATGTGGCTACCCATTTTTGTCAGTGGGTTCTTTTCCAGAAGTGGAAAATTTTCATTCCGGCTGTGTCAGATTTGGGTCTGGATTGCCAAGAGCATGACATTCTCAAAAATAGAGACCAGAACCAACCCCAAACTGGATAAATCCAAATCCTATGTTATCGTCTCGAATCATCAGTCCTTCCTGGATATTCCCGCACTCATGCTGAATACCGGTTTGCAGTTTCGCTGGGTGTTGAAAAAGGAGCTGGGATTTATTCCTTTTTTTGGGTGGGCGCTCTGGGGCGCAAGACATATTTTTGTGGATCGTTCTCAACCGAAACGCGCGCTCAAAAACATGAATGCGGCCATCAAACAATTGCCCAAAGGGGTGAGTGTGGCCATTTTCCCGGAGGGTACACGATCGGATACCGGTGTGTTGGGAGATTTTAAGGTTGGGGGATTCCTGATGGCGATATCATCCGGATTGCCCATTTTGCCGGTGACCATAAATGGCAGCTGGAAGCGGATGCCGGATAAAAGAAGTCTCGCGTTTCATCCAGGGAAAATTCAACTGGTGGTGGGCGAGCCAATCGATACCACCCAGTATTCGAAACGCGAAATATCCAAACTGATGGCAGACACCAAAAATGCGGTGGCTTCACAATTGGATCCCGACTATCCGGACAAAAGCGCTTGAATTTCTGCTGGTTTCGCATTGCATCCTGAACATGCTGTCCATTGGATTGGAGCAATGGCGTATCTTTTTTCAAATCGAAACAGTATCAAATGATTGTATATCGTTATGTAACCCGCTACAGTATCTCACTGTTTTTGAGCGGGTTTCTTTTAAGGAGAATTGGATGGCTAAAAAGAAAAAGAATGCCAGGGCAGCCGATAAGGTGCCATTTTACAAGAATATCAACAACATTATTACTGCGCTGATTACGGTTGGCGTGGTGGTGTTCCTGTTCACGTTTCGGTTTGAGCAGGACAATCTGACGGGGGCACAGCGGCTGTACAACCTGTTGTACAAGGGGGTGCAGACGGTCACCGCGGGGTGCGCCAAACCGTCGAACAGCGAGATAGAAGCCTATTATAAAGACAATAGCGGTTCCATACCTGTCGATCCGGGATTCGATGCAGATCCGGATGAAATTTGCGGCAACGGCAAAAAGTATTGGTGTACATCCCTGCCGCCGGATAAACCCGTTCCATTTGGTTGGGAGAAGCCCCCGAGAGTCGGTGCAGATCCCAATTACGAAGGTCCCAGTCCGTTGGCGCCATTCAAGGAATCTCCCCATGCCATGCCGTCCAGCAAGGCGGTATTGACGCGCCCAGCCATTAAAGACCGCCAGGACAAGGATTTGGTTCGGTATATGGAGGCCGCGTTGTCGTTATCGCCGGACGCGAAGATTGCGCTGGTGGGCGCCAAAGCAGTGACGTCTCAGCTGAGTCAGTTTTCAGCGAAAATGGCGCCGGTGGATATTGAATGGTTCAATGTGGACGACGATGAGGTGGTGGCCAACAAGCTGGCGGCGGAGGGATATAATTATGTGTTGTATGATCGAACTTTCGGCGGCCGACCGAAACCCTGGATTGAAGAAACGATGGGGCAGGTGTCCACTCGTATGAGAGATGCGGTATCGTTGCATTGGTTCTATCCGGTGGTTCTGGGATCCCGCTATGCCCTGTATCGGCGTGTGAATCCATTTGAAATCGAGAAATATGTGAAACGTCGGCTCACCAAACGGGTGCGCGCGATGTTCTCCGGCGAAACACCTGAAGATTACAGCTTTGATTTACCTCTTGACGCCACTGGCGACAGCGAACATCGGGTGATTGTTTCGTTGCGCAAACGCTCTGAACCCCTCGTGAAGGGACGTAAACTGGTTAAACGCATGAGCCACGGGCCAACGCTAATGGCGGCGTTGGATGGCGCGGTAAAGAGAGTGGCAGAGGATTGGAAAGAGACGGTATCGTACGTTCGCAAAGAGTTTGACGCTGTACTCGATGGAGATTTGAAAAAAGAAATCGATAATCTCGAAATAGAAATCGATGTTATTTATCACCAATGTTATCTGTCGGATCGCGATCCTGAGTCATTGGTCTGGTACCAGGAACTGGGATTGGAAGGGTTGATGCTCGCCGAACGGGGCGGCAAAAAAGAGGTACACTATCTGGAACCCAGTTACGGTGTTACCATGGAGCCCAAATCCGAAGTGGTCTTTTTGGAACGGATGCTGAAAAAGGCCAAACTTTCGCAGTTCTTAAGGGAAGCCAATCGCGCCAAAATCAGGAAAAATCGCGGCACGGTACTCAATGAACTCGATTTTAAAGCAGATTCGGCGTTTGACTTTAAGCGGTTCAGAAGTGTGAACTGGTTGGAGCGGCCTAAAGAGAAGGGACGGGACATCGTGGAAATTTATCGCGGTGTGCCTCTTAAAACCATCTGGGACGTTTCCTATTCATCGCTCATTAAGTCACTGGAGCTGGGTTCCGGCTGGCTTATCAACAATCAGACGCCCGATGGTCAGTATCGCTATAAATACGAGCCGTTGAACAAACCGGGGCGTCGTTGGACGCCCGGTGGAAATATCGTTCGCCACGCGCTTAACCCCTACACTCTGCTGATGGTAAACAAGTTGCAGCAGAAAAAAGAATATGTGGAAAGCGCTAAAAAGGGCATCGACTTCTCGTTGAAATTTTTAAGGCGCAAGGATAACCGCTGCGTCATCTGTCACCGGGATCCCCCGGCCAGGTATTACAATGCCAAACTGAACGCTGTGGCGGTAACCATTTTGTCGATTTTAAAACTGGGCGATGTGGCAGACATCAGCGATTACAGGGACGAGCTGTCGTGCATGGCCGAAGAAATGCTCTACATGCAGGACAAAAATGGTCACTATCGTCAGTACGATGTTCCGGACGATCATCCCTACTACGGTGCGGAGAGTACCATTCACGCCGGTGAGTTTATTTTTGTGCTGGCAAGATTGTACAGCTACTTCAAGGATAAACGGTTCAAGGAAGCCTGTGACAAATCCATCGATTTTTACATGAAGGCGTGGAACAAACTGGTGAAAGAACGCACGCCGGAGGGTATTTATGACGAAGAACATCGCGTTAATCTAATAGGTATTGTTCCCTGGCTGGTTACTGCGATGGAGGATTTGCATCGCACCACGGGTGAGGCGCGTTATGCGGATCTGGGGCTGATGGCCCAGGATTGGATTGACGATGAATTTTTCTGGTGGCAGCATCGGGCGCAATATCCGGACTACGTGGGTGCATCTTTTAAAACCCACCGGGAGCTTCCCGCTGTGAACTCCTGTCAGTACGCGGAGGGGGCATCGGCGGCGTATGCCATCGCCAAACGCGTGGGGCGTGACATCGAGATGCGCCGACAGGTTGTGGTGCACAGTATGCGATATTGTTTGCAGGTGCAGCATGACGGTTATGATTCCACTTATTTTGTACCCGACCCCGACGATGCCATGGGCGGATTCAAGTATACTCTGGGGCATTTACGCGTTCGAAATGACTACAACTATCACGCCATGGCCGCCATTGCGCAGGCAGCGGAATATCTGGAGCCGGACGATTATCCGTCTGTGCGTCCCATGCGCATTTTACCTGTGCATAGAGAGCTTTTGGGAGGTCGAGATAATCCCCCAAAAGATATGACGATTGAGGAACTGAAAGCCAAACGGGCTGCCGAAGCGGCCGCCAAAGCAGAAGCCGAAGCGGCGGAAGCTTCAGCGGATAGCGAATCGGCCCCTGCACAGGACGCCGTTGATGCAACGGGAAATAGTGCGGCGTCTCTCACCCCTGTCGCCAAATAATTGCAAATCTGGTATTATCCCAAACTGTTTTTGTACGTTTTACAGACAAGACGCTTCGTTCAGTAGAGTTTAAATTGCCAGTTATGTAACATTGTGCCAGCAGGGCAATCGAGTTCTCCAAATGTAGGGACCGGGGTTTATCCCCGGCCTAAGTTGGGCAAGGCAGTAGATAAACTACTGCCCAACATTTTTTCTTTTTTTGGTCAGAAGTCGATGGCCCTGATTGTGCCAGAGAGGCCCGTATGAATTTTTGCAGTACAACTGATTATGGAAAAGCAGTTCTTCTTTGGTTTGTCGCCGGCGCCATGTTGTCGTGCGGCGCCACGGCGTCGGGTCGGACGCTGCCGCGTGAACCCAGAGGAGCTGCTGCGCTGGTATCACCCGTCAACGATAATGCAACGGATGCGTCGGGTGTAGACATTCGCAGCGATAAAGCAGATGTCGACGCGACCGAAGGCAGTCCAGCTGGCGTACCAGCGAGCGTGAAGTGTCAAATGGATACACCATTGCCGGTGGATATACCTGCGGGGGCGACAGTGGAATCGCTGCATTCCCTTGGACAGCAGAAGATTCAGAATAAGGAAAGCCAGGATGCCTTCACCATACTTCGAAAAGCAAGTCTGATGGCCCCCAAAGATCCAGTGATTGTCGCTGACTTTGCCGTGGCGCAGTTGCAGTGCGGCTGGGTGCAACAAGGGGTCGAAACAATGGAGTCTGCTGCCATGATGGCCCCTGAAAATGCCGATATCGCTGCCAATCTTGCCCAGGCATATCAGATGGTGGGGCGATTTCGCGCGGCACAGATGACTTATCAAAAGGCTGTGGATTTGGCGCCCAATGATGGCGCCATTCGCAACAACCTGGCTGTCGTGCTGGTGGCCCTCGGTGACGTGGACGCTGCGGAAAAGGAAATTCGTCTCGCGATTGCGTTGGATCCCGGTGAGACCGCCTATCTTGTGGATTTGGGATACATACTGGTGCGACAGAAGCGGCTGCAGGATGCTGAAATTGTGCTGGAGCGGGCTGTGGCCAAAGACAGTGACAGCGCCGATGCCTATAACATGCTGGGATTTGTGTACTATCACCTGCAGCACCGGGAGCGGGCGCAGGAAAACTTTCGAAAAGCGTTGTCCATTAATCCACAGCACCGTGGCGCCCAGGAAAACCTTGATGCGCTGAACGCCGAGTTTCATCCGGACACAGAATAGTGCAGCCTTCGCCACTGGTAGCCGGATTTCTCAACGTCTTGCATGTGGATTTTTTTTTAATCTTCAAACGTGTAGTGTTTGCGCACCGCCTTGCGAATGTCCCAGGTGCAGCGCATCCCTTTGGGAAACGTGACCAAATCGCCTTTGCCCATGTGTACCGGTTCGCCACCATCGGGAGTCACAATCACTTCTCCCGAAAGGAAATAGCACGTCTCTGTCGAATCGTAGGTCCAGGGAAATCTGGATTCCTCTTTGCTCCATATTCCCCATCCTGAAATTCCCTGTTTTTCCAACTCTTCTTTCGAAACCTGTTTAATCACCTGGATACTCTTCATATTTCGCTCCTTTTCATTTTAATCCTGCCGCGCGTGTCAGCTGTGAAAGGATATGTCCATTTCCTCATAGAGATACAGCGCGACCGTTTTTGGTTGAAGCAAACGCCGCCACGGTGTTAAAATTGCCAGAATTTCCAATGATTCTTTGCTGGGAGGTCGTCATGAAATTCTGTTCGATTCGTTTGGGTATGCTCTGCTTCGCGTTTTTGGTTTTTAACGCGTGTGCTGAGAATTCAAAAACAAATAAAAGAAATTTTTTTGGGGATTCGGCTTCCGAAATCTCTGGTGGCAATCTCGAACAGTCCGGAACCGGGACTGTCACTGAACCAAAGGATACTGTCCCTCAAGTGCTTTTTGAGGATACCGACAATACACATCAGGTTGCCCTGGATAGCGCAGACACCGGGCCTGGCGTCACGGATTCTGCTGCGGATACGGCTTCGGAGATTCAGCTTCCAGTGAGTGAGGCGTTCGACAAGCGCTCCCTGCGTCCGATTCAGGATTGCGAAGCGGTGTGGGATGCGGTGCGGCAACGTGCTGTGGATGAAATGACAACACAGGTAGAGACGTACCGGGCGCAGGTTCTGGAAAATTCGAAGCTTTCGCCTGAAACCTGTGTGCCCATTCGGGTAACAACATGGGAGGACCTTGACGGATTAGGCGGCTTCAGTGGCGGCGGAGGTGGCGAAGTGAATGATGATGAGGGCGCAACGAATGTGTCAACCACCAACAATCAAGTGGTAGGCGTGGATGAAGCGGATTTTTTCAAGAACGACAATGGCACCATTTACCTTCTTGCGGATAACGCATTTCAGATTCTGGATGCCTGGCCGCCTGCGGACGCAAACGTCATATCGCGTTTGAGTATGGCGGGGACTCCTCAGAAGTTGTTTGTTAAAGGAGACCGCGCGGTGGTGTATTCCTCTTTGGACAGCATTTCTTCTGCAGATGTCAATTTCAGTGCGCTGCGCTCCACCGGTTCAAGTGAGTGCACGTATGGGTACGATTGTGATTTTGTGGGCGACGGCACTCGATTGAAAATAACTGTTATTGATATTACCGATTTGTCCAACCCAAAGGTTATTCGGGAGACGCAAATGAACGGGTCGTATCTGAACGCGCGCCGAGTTGACGACGCGGTCTACACCGTGGTGATATTCCCTTCTTTAACGGCATCGCTGCCGCAACAGCCATTCATTCCGGACGATGTGAACTATTGGCAGTGTGGGAACGAGCAGCTGTTGAGCGAAGAAGAAATAAACGAACGATTTGACAAATTGATCGAAACGAACACCCTGGCCATTCAAACGATGGATGTGGCGGGATCGTTGCCCCTTATCGAGGACACTCTGTTTCTGGATGGGGAAGCGACGCGTACCAAAACTTTTGGCGACGACTGCAGTCATTTTTATATGAGTCAAACCCAGGATGGCAGCAATCTGATTTCTGTTTTGGGATTGGATTTGCGCAACCAATCCGACTATGCAATGGCCAGTGTGGTTTCCAGACCCGGCGCAGTGTATGCAGACAGCGATTCGCTCTATCTGGCCATGCGTCACTATCGGGGCAATATGGCATTTTGGTTTTTCGATGATACAGCCGCTATCAGCGAAGCCACCACCGTTCACAGATTTACGTTGCGGACCGCCAATGCCTCGGTACTGTACCGGGGCAGCGGCGTGGTGAAAGGGCGTATCCTGAATCAGTTTTCCATGGATGAGTTTGAAGGACATCTCCGAATCGCCACCACCTCTGGCCGGGTGCCCAGTCCGGATGTGCACAGTACGCTGTCCGTATTGACCGGTGATGCCGATGGCAATCTGACACTGACGGGAATGGTCGATAATATTGCTCCCACGGAAGACATCAGATCTGCGAGATTTTACGGGGAAAAGGGGTTTATCGTTACTTTCAAGAAAACAGACCCGCTGTTTGTTTTTGATTTAAGCGACCCATCGGCTCCCGCAATCGTAGGCGAACTGAAAATCCCGGGATATTCCACCTACATGCATATAATGGACGATTCTCATATTCTTTCCATTGGATTTGATGCGGAGGATATGGGGGATTACGCGTATTTCCAGGGGATTCAACTGCAGATTCTGGACATCGAGGATGTAACGAAGCCAGCACTGCTGCACAAAGAAGTGATTGGCACCCGGGGGTCCGCTTCCGATGCCACCAGCAATCATCTGGCGTTTAATTACTTTAAAACCCTGGACCAGCTGGCCATTCCCATGGTGGTATGTGAAGAGAGTGCCGGCGGCAGTGACTTTGGAGACGTGATGAAATTCAGTGGGTTAATGGTGTACAAGGTCACTGTGGCCGATGGTTTTTCATACATGGGGGGAATTCCCCATGCAGAACCGGAAGTGGATGGCCAGCAGACGGGCATGTGCAACAGCTGGTGGACCCGTGGACAATCTCAGGTGAAACGCAGTGTTTTTATGGATGACTATGTCTATTCCATCGCTTCGGATGTCATCAACGTATCCAACGTGAGTGACCTCGCTCACCCGGTGGCGTCCATTTCGCTGATAGCTCCCTGATTTAAATGCCAGGCTGCCCGATTTTGGCAAAAAGCTTTCCAAAACTGATGATGGGATCGGTTGAGCTGCCGGTTAAACGGCGTCGTCGGCGGCCTGGTCGGTGGTTTGTATCCGGATGTCGGGACGAAGGTGAAGTTGATGTCGTGGAAAGGAGATTTCCTGCACCGTCCGGATGGGCCTCCAGGCGTGACGACTTGGAACACCGGAGTCGGCAACGATTGGACGATTGAAATGGTCGGGGACAAGGTGAAGCTGATATCCTGGAAGGGGGATTATTTGCATCGCCCGGACAGTCCCCAGGGCGTGACGACCTGGGACACGGGAATCAGCAACGAATGGACCCTCATCGCGATTTGGAAGTTGCGGGGCGGCTGGTCCGATACGAACGGCTAGTCTTGCGTATCGGCGAGGGCCTCCCCCTCCCCCCTCCTCTGCACCACCTTCCGATGGCCCCCCAGCATCTTAGCGGCAGCCGATTTGTTCCCTGGACCTTTCGCAGCGATTCAGGCAATCTCGGAAAAAATACCTGCTCCTCCAAAAGGAAACTACCAATGCCAACGTTTACAGCAATGAATTGGTTACACATCAGCATTGCAAATTAATGACTGCAATGAAGCCCCTGGCGTATCAGCGTATCTTTTTTACATCTTTGGCCACAAAATGCACAAAATGGGCGTTATTCTGCAACAACTCGCGTAAGCGGCCGAGTAGGGGCGATGTCATGCGCCCCAATCACATTACCAAAATGCGAATACAAATGCCGCGAGCCGCAGCAGGAGGTGTTGCATCAGGTGCTGCCGGCGCATCTGGAGACATTTTTTTTGAATATCGAGGCTGAAGGGCATACCTTGCCAAAGCATGTGGAAAAGGATTAGTCGCGACTTGCTCGCGACACCCGGCAACTTATTTTGCGCAGCAAAATGAGTGAAAGATTTCGCACAGGAGCAACCGTTGCCGGCGGGAATGACATCAGCCTCTATCATTGGTCTCGTATCGATAGGCGAACGAGCGGGACAGCGGGTGCGCAGAATTCTGCAGGATTCGGCCGACGGTATAAAAACCGGGTCTCTGTGGGCTGCGCTGTTGGCTCGCACATTAACCTGCAAATGGAGACATGTACTTGCGGCGGTAAAATGCGCCTGGTCGCTGCCATCACTGACGGTGCATCAATTAAGAAATATCTCGATGGAGTTGGACTGCCATCTGAACCACCCATTCCAGTGCCTGCCAGACCACCACCACAGGAGGAATTCGACTACTTTTGTTGCGATGAAGGCGCCTGATTAAGCTTTTTTTTGAGAATGCAAAATTTCAAATCTGCGTATTGCTGCGCCTTACAGCAGGAATCAGGTGAAAAAATTCAATGATAACGAATGAAAACGACAGTTTTTGATGCAC
>JAFGQN010000245.1 GCA_016935665.1 Deltaproteobacteria bacterium
CCAACCTTGTCTGGACCTGACAGTCCCGTCCTTTTTCATTGTCACACCTCCATTTCGAGAGTGACTATACACCATCAAAAAAATTATCTCGTGCGCGTGTTCACAGGACGGATACAACTATTGGCAGGATTTTGGCATCAAATCTTTTAGTTTTTTCCCCTCTGGTAGATTTATAAAATCCTTACCCCATAAAACAGCTACTTCCCCAGTATCTAAGTGATGTATTTCTAAGCTATCTAACTCTAAGGTAAGAGCCATTTTTTTGATATCGCTTTGACAATACGGGCATATTGGTTTCCCCTGAACCATTAATACACCTTTTCCGCCTTTATTTCCCGCTCTGCGCGATTGTTCCATAGCACCAATTTCAGCATCCGCTATTTTCATGTTATTGTTGGTTGCGGAGAGTCCTTTTTCCCCGGGTGGCGCTGGGATTGGAGATGGGGTGGTCTCGGATCGGGGTGTTGTTTACAAAATTATTCTGACCGCTGCATAAGCAATTATTCTGACCGGGAAAGAGGACGAAATCAGGCTGTTCACCAAAACAGTTCTTTGGATTTTGGTTGAAATTCCCGCGTTATTCTGACCGGTGTTTATATTTTCAAATCAGGATATTGAGGGAGCTTTCAGCTGAGGGATTTGGCTTTGAGGATGAGGTCGGTGTCCACTGTTTTTTTGTTTTGCATCATTGCGAGGGTAAGTGCCATTTCGGCAGCCATGCCGATTCTTCTGGGGATGCCAAAAGTAATTTCGTGGAAGCTTGCAAGGGCGTCCGGAGTGAAGATCGGTTCCAAAGCGCCTGCCAGTTTCATCTGTTTTTCGACGTATTCCACTGTTTCACCAGGGTCCAGGGGCGGCATCGTGTGGCGCAGGGCAATTCGCTGAGAGAATGCCTCCATCACGGAGAGATCCATGGTGCATCGCAATTCAATCTGACCGGCAAGAATCAAAATAAACGGGTCGCAGGAATCCATTTTGAAGTTGGTCAGCAGTCGCAGCTCCTGCAAAGATGAGGTGTTCAGCAAATGGGCTTCATCAATAATGATGACCATTGTTTTGCCGCGCTGTTCTTTGCAGTCGAGGATTTCCCGCTGAATCTGCTCATATACCGACGCCTTTGATGCCCTGCGGGGAAGTCCCATCCGTTCATTGAGATGCCGCAGTAAATCCGCGCCTTTCAGTGTGGATAGCGGCGTGTACAGCGGTTTGAAAATGTTCTCATTCAGACCGTGCACAAATTTTCGAAGCTCAATAGTCTTGCCCACGCCCGGGTCGCCCGTCAGCAGCATGATTCCGCCGCGATGTTTGATGAATCCCAGTCTTGATGCGCACTCTTTTGAAGGACTTGTCGTCATTGCGTCCTGCGCCTTGATGCTCTTGTCAAACGGCATGCGTTTCAGGCCGTGATATGTCATCATTTCCCGCATCAAAAGAAATCACTTTCTGAAAACCGCACATCTGATTTCGGTTTTTCCGGACGAAACACACGCCCGTTTTCTATGGCATCCAGACGTTTCAGCCGCGCAGTTTTTGCACCGTTGTCATACAGATAATCACCCCACCCCGGTTGTTTATTTTCTTGCAGCAGGAAAAGCCAAAAATCTTCTCCGTGAGTTAAATCTGGCAACTAATTTCGAATATTCTGTATGAAATACTGAGCGCATCAATACGTAAAGCCAGGGATCTAATCCTCAGTTTCCAACAGAAGATGCAGGAGTGCAAAACACGCGTGCGTTGCCATCAATTTCTTTTTTGTAAACCCAACTTCGTTTAAGCCAAACTTCGTTTATGCTGACGACACCGATGCGCCCGAATGAATTCGCATTGCATAAGTGCCCGCCGGAAACATGGCATCCCTTTTCCCTTCTTTCCACCGCTTCAACGCATCCCAGTACTGTGAGACGAAATATTTGTAACGACGTATTGCATTGATTCGCAGCTTTTTTTCCAGGGAGAAAAATCTCGGATTCATGCCTCGCCGTTCTTCGATGGATTGTGGTCTGGCTGTGTATGATTGCATTAAAACCGCTCCCATTCCCATGAATGTCTGTCGTTTTTTTTTTCATTGCTTCCGCAATTTCGTCTTCCTGCGCGGACAATTGTTCTTCAATCAGTTTCTCATAGGCGGCGACACGCATGTTTTCATGCGACTCCGGTACATGAATCTGCAGCTCTACCGTTTGGGGCATGGTGCCATCACGTTGAAAATATTTGTCTGGACGCTTTACTGTTTGCGAATGACTTTGTTTGTAAAGCCACACGCCCTGCCACTGCGATGCCTTAGCCGTCAGATGGGCGTTGACTGGATTGATGAGACAATAGACAATTTTGCTCTGGATGTCCTCCGCCGATTCCAGCGGAATAACACTGGACTTTTCCGATGACCAGAGATTCTCCCATCGACCACGGGAGCAGTTCATCGCTTTGGCCACATACTTGTGTACCCATGCGTAAAACTGCGCAATCCTTGCTTCAGGGTCGGATATCACGGCATGTCAGTGGTTGCTCAGCACGCATGCGGCATGAAGCCTGACACCGGTTTTCAGTGCTGCCACGGCGATGCAATACAAAAAGATTTGCGTGTTTTTCTTTGTCGGCTTCAAACAGTATTCCCGCTGAGTTGTTCGCCGCGTGATGAAGTAGGTTGTATTGGGTAGAAATTGTCGGGGTAATGTCATAATCCCCTATCGGCCGTTTTGATATTGTGTTGCAAAAAAAATTAAAAAATTATCCCGGGGCGAGATAATTGGGGTCGGAATAATCGGGTCGGGATAATTGTATCACATCCCAGTGGCCCAATAGTGGCCTCACCCTTCCCTCTCCGAAAGGAATTCAATGGTTAGCTGAAACAGACCTGCAAAAAAAGGACTAGCGTAACGGAGATTATATGGAGTAGGCGAAAAGCGCTCATACCGCCGGGAAAACGTGAAATTGATCCCCTCACACTGCGTTGGAATTGACCCGCATGTCGTCGGTGTCGTCCACGTCCATGGCTTTGGCGCTTTTCACGATGCGGTAGGCGGCATTGGATTGTTCCATGGCCATTGATACCGCCCCAAGCAGATAAATATCGCGACCCAATTCAGAAAAGACTATTTTTGCACCCGCAGATTCAATGGACATTTGCGCCGCGCTCTCTCTCGCCCCGGCCAGGAAATGTTCGTCTCCCCCCGCTACAGGACCGCCAATCACAATCATTTGAGGATCGTGGATATTTACCAGCAGCGACACGCCAACACCAAGGGCACGGCCTGCGTCGTACATGATTTTACGGGCCACTTCATCGCCTCTTTCGGCGGCAAAGCTGACGTCATGGGCACTGAGAACATGTTCCAGCGAGGCCAGAGATGTGGCATGCCCCGCCTCCACAGCCTTACAGGCTTCGCGGACAATGGCCAGGTTGGAGCAGGTGGTTTCCAGACATCCCCGCCGTCCACATCCACACTGCAGACCGTTGTGATCTACCTGACAGTGACCAATTTCACCGGCAAATCCCCGCGTTCCAAACTGGATACGCCCACCAATGACCGCACAGGCCCCAACTCCCTTGCCCACGTACAACCAGACAAAATCCTGAACCTCCCTTGCCACGCCCATCTGGTATTCCGCCAACGCCGCTGTCTGCGTGGTGTTGGCCACATATACTTCCACGCCAAGCAACTCGGAAAGTCTCTTTGCCACCGGGTAATCGCGCCACCCCAGATTGGGGGCGAACATACACGTGCCGCTCTGACGTTCCACCAGCCCCGGGACACTCACGCCCACAGCGGTCACTCGCTCAATATCGGACGAAATCTCATCAAGGGCTTTAATCACCAATGATTTCGCGGTGTTAATTGTAGTGTCCGGCTCTCCGGATACGGTATCGGAAAACCGCTTGGTTAAAATACGCCCAAAGGCGTCAGTCACGGCCACCTGAGTCACGGATTCGCCAAAATGGATTCCCACAAATGTGGCCGATTCCGGGTTCAACTCGAGAAGTCTGGCCCGCCGTCCCCCTTCGCTGGAACGCTTGCCGGCTTCCTGCAACACACCTTCGGAAATAAGGTCGTCCACAATGGCACTTACGGTGGGTTTTGAAAGGTCACATCGTCTGGCCAGATCCGCCCTCGAAAGAGAGTTGCCAGATCTAAACAGATCTATAATTCTGGCGCGATTTACCGCTCGAATGTATGCATTTCCCAGAAGTGTTGTATCACTGTCTCTGCTATTCTTTTTTATCGGTCGAACTTTCTGCATTTTTTTTCCGGTCATCAAGTACTCCAAGTCACGAATATTTCCCGTGGAACTATAGACATAATCAGGTTCAATTTCAATCAGAATAAAATTCACGAGCTACTTTTCAAACATCACACACGGTTTCCATTTAATTTTCGCATAAGTACGTGCTTCGCCACGCAGCTCCTTTGAAACTTGCATGACTGCTTAACTCATGAAATAACCGCTGTGTGTCGACACATCAACCGACACCGGGCGTAGCGATAGAATAAATGATGGCCTCTCTCGCTTCCCCCCAAAGAAAGGCAACCTGTTCCATGAAATCCAAAAAGAAATTCTTTGCCGAAATAATTCAATTTGTTCCCATTATCTCGCTCGCCTCCAGCTTTATTGTCAGTGGCGGCATTGACTTGAATCGGGCCGGAATTCTATTTGTCATATCCGGACTCATGGCGCTTTGCATCACCATATGGCTTCTGGTCGCTAAAATCACTCAAAACCCCATCCTGCTGGCCAGTAATATCTGGCTCATGTTTGGCGCTGTCGCATTTGGCGTCCCTATCGCCCCGCTGGCCCGGCTCCTTGGCCAGACCAATGCCGTATTGCTTTTCGCCACTCTGGTTGGTTTCGGAATCATTCGAGTCATTACCAAACCCAAAACCGGATTCATTGGCATGACAGATGCCCCGGCAAACGTGATTCGCAACCTGTCCCTCGTGCTGCTGGGCCTGTCCATCGCGGCACTGGCATGGGCCATTTTGTTTAAGGACAACATTCGACTGGGGGGAGGGTTGCCCTTCATCGTCCTTAATGTCACCCGGCGAATCATAATCAAACGGTCACGGACACCGGAGAAGACGCTCCTTCCGTCATAGTTCAACATATCATCGGCGCCCAATGATTTAAGTCCGGTATGCGGATGCGAAGGCACTGCCTATCTGAATCAGTGCGCCATAGACGAAGAAGATATTTCAGTTGTATATCCAGGAGAATGCCTTCACTGTAATTCCCGACTTTGACACTTGGTGTTCGAAAGCGGCCTGAAATTAACGAAAAAGCCAATGATTTCGTGGGTGGTTTTTCGAAAACAA
>JAFGQN010000036.1 GCA_016935665.1 Deltaproteobacteria bacterium
CGAATCGCTGATGACCATCGCTCTGCGCGAAAAGGGAATCATGCTGGAGAGCCCCGCCATCGATGACGGCATTATCAAAGAGAGACCGCTCACTGTCGTCGAAGCAATGCGGGAATTAACAGAAGTCAGAGCCATACCCGTCAAAATGAAGAAGACCACTATCTCGGTCCGTACGGACATTAAAGGCAACGCCTTCAAACTGTTTTCCGCCATCGGACTCAAGCCGCCCCCCCAAAGTCCTCTCCCTGCAAAAAAAGGCAAATCCTGCTGGCACAAACTAGAAGTGCTCCCGTAACCATATGAAATTGCATTACTTTATTCTTTCAAGTGTCAAAGTCGGGACCAATCTTTCCGCTGAACAGCTCACAGCGATCCTTAAAAAGAACATGTCAACAACGTGAAGTAATTTTAAAGAAATTTTGCAAAGCCCCCAGGTCCTTTTAATATCCGCGTTTATTTCGTTCGCACTGGCAAACAGTTCCCAACTTTTCTGGGAACTGCTGTGAGTTTAAGAAGCTGCGTTTTAATGTTTGACAATTGTTTCTTATATAGAATTTCAAGGTATTTTTCGTAAACTCGAATGGCATTTTTCGATCTATAATCAAAAATAGTATTATCCATCGACGGGACATCATTGGCGCCATACTTTTTTGTGTAAAGCTTGAGTACAATTCTCAATATGGAAATCATTAATGAATAGTCCTCGGAGACATTATTTATCTTAATCTGCTCTCCAACAAGCCTCTGAATTCTGCCAAATGTGGCCGTTAAAGTTTCCATGGCAGCTTTCTGGTTATTATTGTGACATGCGGATACAATTTTATAAAAGGACTTGTAAATGTCATCATCATCAAAGCTAATGAACTGGCAAAACTGCACCAAAACACCATTATTCACCAATGGGATTTGTGAAAAGTCTCTAATCTGCGTGGACATTGGCCCCATATGAGTAGCGACAAAAATAATAGCGCTAACGCCAGCCTCTTTCGCCAACTTCTGTGCGTCCGACAACTGAGCCTTTGAATCATTGTGCCCAAACAACACATATTTCCAGAGGGTACTAACTTCAATCTTGTTTTCGCTGGCTGCGATAGCAAAATTTTTCATATATGAGAACGCTTTTTCAAAATTCCCGCGTACTCGATATTTTTCGTAACTGACTTGATCCACACCATCAATTGCAAAAATTATTTCGTCAAAGCCAGCTTTGATATGCGCACTGTCAAAATCCAGATTCGCATTAGTCGTCATGCAAAGGTGCGTATCAGGATAAAGGGATTTTGCAATTCTAGCCATTTCCCACACACCTTTATTTAAAATTGGTTCGCCGTGTCCTTCAAAACTGATTTTCTCAATTTTGATATTTTTGCTACTTAAATCCTGCAGTACTTTTTTCAGAATTCCAGGCTCGAGGTCATAAGGCGGATGTATCAGTTTCTTTCTTTCCTTTAATCCAATACATGAAACACACTCCAATTGACATCTGTAGCTGGGTTCTACCTGAAGGTGGGTAATTGTTTTATTGTCGCGAAAAGACGAATCAAAAGGCGTTTCAGATTGTAAAAAGATGCAGTGTTGACAGTATTCGGGAAATGGCATCCTGTTTTCCGATAATTGTTCTCTTATCGTTGCGTACGCTTCGCCAGAACAGATGTATTCGCCGTAATCTGTTTGTTCATCATATTCTTTAAGGATTTTCTTATTACCGTAATCACACCAGCAAATAAGCGATCCATTCGCTCTGAGAAATATACTTCTGTTCGATGGACAATCCATAACGTACCTCCTGAAATAATAAATCAATCTGTGTCGCCATCCGATTGCTTTTTTCAAATGCTCTTTCACACGGTCCGCACCAAAGACTGATTGTAATCATTTGGCTTTCCCCACAGCTTTTTCCCACCTCGCGTGCTCTTTGAGCAAAAAAAAAAGCTGTTCAACATCAGCGTGTGCAATACAAAGGCCCTTAGAAGGGTTGGTGCGAAGCCGATGTCTCTTCAAGCATTTTTCAGAAGTAAGAATGTGGACAGCATGCTGTTCTGATCACCTGCGCCCCCAAAAAAATTCCTTTTCATATTTTTTGTTTGCAAGGCGAAAGGGCGTCTTTCTCGAAAAATCAAAATTCATCCCCGGCTGTTTTGCACGTGGGTTCGCACGCATGCATCCTGTTCGAATATTCCAAATGCTGGCTTCCATGAGTGTATCTCAACAAATTGACAGCGGTTTCCGTGTTAAATAAACGGGCGTTCAAAAAAAGACTGTAAAAGAGTTACAGAGTGATCAGTTTTGCTTTGCCAGTACATCAGTTATACGGATTGGCGCTGTTCAATTTTAAAAACTGGTTTGCTTGTCAATTGTTTTGAAGAATCAAAAGGAGCTTAATCAATGACGTATTTGAATTTTCCATGGACACGAGAGTGGTTGGTTTTACTGTTGGCTTCAGGCATGCTTAGTGCAGGTTGCGGATCCATACTGGAACGGGACGTCGATAATGAAACAGGTAGTATCGCGGGAATAGGCACCGACACCTCGAGACCGGATACCGCGGATACCAGTACTCTGGGGCCTGACGCCCGGGATACTGAACCATCCTGTTCTCCCGCGGTTATATCCGCAAACAGTGCTGCAAATGCAGTGTTGCCAACTGATTGTAAAGGACTGAATGATTTCACGCCCTGTTCGGTGATTACTACACCCGACAGGAGAGTATGACATCTGTATTGGGGGCGTCTGCAAGTCCCCTGGATGTGGCACTGCGGATTGCAATGTGCCAGGGCCGTATTTTCTGTTACCAGATTCCGGCCAGCGAGACTACTACAATGATGCGGGGGCTGTCGTATGTCCCATGAGAGATCAACTATTATATGGTCAGGATGCTCAGAATGGATGGGATCTTGAAAATGCAACGGATACCCGTTTTACCACAATATGAGATGTCGCAGGCGAACCTGTTGTGCGGGACAATGTTACTACTGGACTGGAATGGGAGTCAAGTGCGCCCAGGCCTTTAATATGGGAGGACGCAATCGAGTACTGCGATAGACTTCACTGGGGTGGTAGAAATGACTGGCGTTTGCCCGATGAATTCGCCCTGCAATCGTTCGTTGGCTACGATACCACCGCACCAGCTTCTGCCAACGAAGAAACCTCGAAGTACTGGTCTTCATCCTCTTACGTCAGCAAAGATTCTGACTCGTGGACGCTATACACCAATGGCGATATGGCCATCTCATCCAAAACAGACAGCAGCAGAGTCAGTTGTGTCCAAAGTGGTTCATCGTCAGGATACATAACTCGTTTCAACCGGGAAGTAACTGTTGAAAACCAGCCAGTGCTGGCAGACAATGCCACCTGTCTGATGTGGCAGGGATGCGCTGCCGGGCAATCCGGAGGCGACTGTCTTACGGGTAGTACGGCGACGATGAACTGGGCTGCGGCATTGGCCTATTGTGAAAATCTCTCATGGGGCGGATTCGACAGCTGGCGGCTACCAAATGTGATTGAAATTCGCGGTATCGCAAACAACGGCGGATACGCCTCGCCGCTTCACGAGGCTGCCCTTCCGGCATTGGAGACCACGTGTTCAGCAATTACTGAAGTGCCAGTGATATGCCCCTCCTGGTCCTGGTCGTCAACAACTTCGAAAGATGCCAATAATCACGCATGGCATGTGTCGTTTTCCGATGGTTGGATATCTTACGAGATGGGTCAGGTCACAAGCTCTTTTGATAATGGCTGGGTCCCAGACCGGGAGAGTACTATTAAAACGAGTAAGTTAAATGTGCGTTGTGTCAGAGACCGGTCCAATATTTCTGTTCCCACTGAATTCGACAGCGCCCATCCGACAGACACGAATTCAGAGACCGGCGAGATCGATACAGAAACCGTAAGTGATACTGGTTTCAACTGTGTCACCACGACTGAAACAGATAATGTTGAAGCAGATACTGATGTTGTCGATGCCAAATGGCACATCAAATTGCCCCGGAATCAACCCCAGAGACTCGATTAACGCGCTGTGCACGAGATGATTTTCGTCCTTCCCGAGAATTCATCCAAAAATGGTGAACGCTCCAACCCCAATGGACTCGGCGTCACTGTCATAGGCGATGGCCGCGGTAATGGTCACGTCTGATCTCAAATTCTGGGCCACGTCCGCCTCCAGCTGGCCAATCGCAAAGTCATCCGGTGCGTTGTCCTGTATAACATACATAAAATCACCAAAGGCGAATATTTCCACAGGCAAAAGCGCATTCATTCGCGCCAGAAAAGATGATTTTTTTTTTTTCGTTTTCTCCGTCACTTTTTTTTGGGGGGCGTCTTTTGCAGCCGCGGCGGTTTCCAGCTGTGTTTCAAGGGCTCATTCCAGCTCTGCAATGCACTTCTCGGTTTCGGACAACCGCTGCGCAAGTGTTTTTTCATAGCCGGCGTCTGCCCTCACCTGTGCCATTTTTTGATGCAGGATCGCCATGCGTGTTTCCAGTTCCTTTAGATTCGACACAACCAACTCGACCGCCAATCCCTTTTCGATGCCGAATCAGCGAGAACACCAGTTCGGCGCAACGTTTCAAGCGATGCTTCCAACGCATCTACTCGGACCGCTAAGCCAACGTCTGCCGCCCGAACCACGTCATATTCCGACGCTCTTTCAATGCATTTAACAGATGGATTCTTCGGCAGTGCCCAATCCGCACCCATTTGCGGCTGAACGCCATCCTTGAATGCATTGTCCATTTAGATTGGTTCCCGCTTTTTCTGCGGCGCTTTTTTGGGTTTGGATTTTGCGTGTACCAGCGTCGCGGGTTCTATTACTGAAGAACCATAGGGAATGATTTGCGCCAACACGGTCACAGACCTGAATGTGGTTAACACAACCACCAGACTTTTTAAGTTCAGCGACGGCATTCACGTCCTCCTGGAAAAGTTGGTTTCATCTGAAAACGACCGTTTCCCGCAGCAAATACGAGTGGAGAGCATACATTACCTGATTCGGCAACCATAACAAAATACAACGACTCGTTTGCATAAAAGCCTCCACTATGCAGTTGCACCTGCAAACAACCCGTGCCAGAATGCGCCAAAGATAAATACCGAAGGAGCAGTCCCATTGACTAATGATACAAAATCATCCGCGTTGCGCCACGTTCGAATTCTGGTGAATCGGAAATCCGGATTTATGTGGTCTTTCGACAAAGTACAGGCAGCTTTTGACGATTTCTGGGACACACCGGAAAATGACCTTTTGTATCAGTTCTGCAAGGATGCAAAAGACGGTCGCACCAAGGCTCGACGAGCAGCGGCACAGGGGGTGGACATACTGCTGGTGGTGGGGGGAGATGGAACCATCAGCACGACCGGCGCGGCACTGATTGACTCATCTACCGCGTTGGGAGCCATTCCCATGGGCAGTGGCAACGGTTTTGCGCGGCACTTCGGTATCGCCCTTTCGCCCGCAGATGCTGCACTGGATTTGGCCACTGCGGAAATAAAGGCCATCGATGTCGGTTGCGTCAACGACAGGCCATTTCTCGCCACCTGTTCAATGGCATGGGATGCGGCTATTGTGCGAACGTTTCAAAAATCACCCGTTCGCGGCATATTTCCTTACATTGTGGCGGGTGTACATGAGTTTTTCAATTACACCCCACAGCCGATAAATATCGTAATTGATAATAACGAAACGTTGTATATCCCGGACCCTCTGCTGTTTACTGTCGCCAATCTCACCCAGTACGGAGGCGATTTGAAAATCGCTTCAGACGCCGAGCCCGACGATGGCTGTCTCGAACTTATCATCGCCAGAAAACAGGACACGCCATGGCTTCTTGGCAATGTGATGAATCTGACCAAAAGCTCGCTGGCCGAACTACCTAAAGTTGTGTTCCGTAAGTTTAAACACCTTCGTGTGGAGCGGGAGAAACCTGACATGATTCAGATTGACGGTGAACTGGTTGAGGCGCCAGCTGTGGTGGAAGTGACGGTGAAACCCCATTGTCTGAAAGTACTTGTTCCAAGGCAACTTGATGTCTAGTTCAGTGGAATAGGTGCGTAGAAAACGGAATTGCGAGACGGTTCACCATTCCCGATGTACGATGCGTATAAAAAAAGCTGGAGGACCGTGTTGTTTGCGCCTCATTGGCGATGAATCCCGTTGACGAAAATGGTCGTCGATAGTAAGAAAGCCGCACGCTTGGGGACTTTTCCCAGCTTCATAGAAATTTCACATTTTCGGCGTCCCGGTCACGCACAGGCATAAGGGGATCGTTGATTGCGACAAGGAGAAGCAAATGCAATTGGATATGAGTGACATCAGAAAAGGGTCCAAAATTGTAATGGACGGCGATCCCTGCGTCATCACTGAGTATCAGTTTGTTAAACCAGGCAAGGGAACCGCACTCTACAAATGCAAAGTTAAAAACATGGTAACCGGCGCACAATGGGCCAAAACCTGGCGCAGCGGCGATAAGGTTGAAAAAGCCGACCTGGAAGAGCGCAAGATGCAATATCTTTACAATGATGGCGATGGGTTCCACTTCATGAATAACGAAACTTACGATCAAGTGGCGCTGTCTGCCGAGCAGGTGGATGATGCGGTCAATTTTATGTACGAAAACATTAACGTGGACATGCTCTTTTTCAATGGCAATCCCATTGGTCTGACATTGCCCAATTTTGTTGAACTGCAGATTGTCAGTTCCGAACCGGGCGCCAAGGGCGATACCGCCACCAAAACCACTCGCCCAGCGGTTCTTTCAACAGGTTATGTGGTGCAGATTCCACTTTTTGTTGATGAAGGCGAATGGATCAAAGTGGATACCCGCACTGGCGAATATTCTGAACGCGTGAAAAAGTAGTTATTCCCGTTTCATTTCATTCCCCCAATCCCTGTCGTGCAATAAATAATATGATGCCACTGGCAAACCGTAAATTTTGAAATAAATAGTATTCCAGCAATATCGAAACAGTTTACAACGTTCGCCAATGACCCGTTTTATTAAGGGAAAGGTTTTCTCCATGCGCAAAATCGTGTTCGTTCTATCATGGCTGTTGCTTGAGATGCTTCTTTCGCTTCCCCTTCATGCCCAGACAGTCACGTTTTCTGCAGTGGGAGACGTATTTTTTGGCCGAGCAGGAAAGCAGCACGGCACAGAAGATCCTTTTCGCTACGTTAAATCTGAATTTGCAAATCGCGATATAGTCATGGGAAATCTGGAATCACCCATTACGCCCATACGAAGACGGCTGTTGACCCCACCATGTTCGGTAAAAAAGGGCACTTGCCAAACAGAAGAGCAACGCCGCTATCACCGGTTGTATTTTCTTACATTTCAAGGCAGAGAATCCGCTGCGAAATTGCTGAAGGAAGGCGGATTTACGGTTATGTCCACCGCCAACAACCATGCTGAGGATCAGGGCGGCGAGGGTATTATCGAAACCCTCGATCGGTTGAAAGCGCAGTCAGTTCAGAATGTCGGATCCAGCACCAACGCGGCGGAGGCCTGGGAACCGTACATTTTCAAAAAAAACGGCGTATCGGTGGGCATCATTGCGGCGACAACCATTCTCAACTTCACGCCCACAGAAACACAGGGATTCGTTGCCCATGGTACTCTGAAACAACTGATTGATATGCTTCCCAAAAAGATAGCGGATTTAAAATCAAAAGTGGATTTTGTTGTCGTGACACTTCATTATGGCGCTGAATCAGTAAGCCATCCCTCCGCTCGCGAACGCATGCTGATGCGCGCCATGGCTCAGGCGGGTGCAGACCTGTTCATTGGCACCCATCCCCATGTTCTCAGAGGTATCGAAATCATCGATAACATGGTCGTATTCTGGTCTCTTGGCAATTTCCTATTTGATTCTCGAAAAAAAGAGTGGTGTGAAAGCGGCATTGTGCACGTGGATTTTGTAAAAAATAAAACGGGGAAATCCATGCGCAATATTCGATTTATTCCAGTGACCCTTTCCGGCATCCCCGAGCGCTTGCCTCACCCGGCCAATCGTGTACGCGCACAACAGATAATCAAGGAAATGAAGACCAATTCCATTCGATATCAAAACCCCAAAAACAGCATCATTTTTGGCGACCAGATCATCGAAGTACAGCTGCCCTGACTCCATTCCCAACCGAATCTGATGAGTTCGCCAATTTTCCACATGCCCTTGACACCATGATGTCCCCTGTATTTTTCGACAACTCGGGCAATATCTTCACGCTCCCATATTTCTGTGTGAAAATTCCTGCGATTGCGAAAAACACGTTTGTAGTCCCCGTTTTTTTCACGATTTTCTTTGTTCGACGGGCACTCCAACGATCATTGAGGACAACCATTTCGGGATAATAATGCTGGATTTCTCCGAGAATGTGTGCACCAGGAGTATCCAGTTGTTTTGCGCGAAAGCATTTGGCCGAGGTGACGGTCAAATCAGGAGGCACGATACACCGTGCGCGAAACGCGAACGTTTGCCGAGCCGAAACCATCACACGCACCTCGAAACTGAGGTTTCATTGATGCCCAGTTTTCAACGACTGCGCACTATTGGTCAAATTTTCAGACTTTTTCCCCAATACTTTTTGAGAGGTTCCGTTTTGTCCCTGTAAAATAAAATTGCCGTACCGGCACAAAGAGCGTCGGAGACGGAAAAGGTAACCTTGAAAACAGGGTATTTCTGTTTCTCCGGGGTAACCGAAGGCCTTTTGTAAAATCGTCGGTGGTTTAATAAAAATGGACAAAAAATTAATTGGGAAAAGAGTAGTTTTTCCCTTTACAACCACGAACGCCATATCGATAGTGAACAAATGAGCACTGTAAATTTTGTACATCTGCATCTTCACACCCAATACTCACTGCTGGATGGCGCCATCCGCGTGAAGGACCTGATTCCCAAAGTCAAGGAATACGGAATGAACGCCGTGGCCATTACAGACCATGGCAATATGTTTGGCATTGCCGACTTTTACAAGACGGCCATTGCCAATGACATCAAGCCCATTCTGGGTTGTGAAGCATACGTGGCCGATAAGGATCGCCGCGACAAAACCAATCGAAAATCGTACCACCTAATCCTGCTGGCGCGCACACAGGAAGGGTACGACAATCTCAAGTATCTCATCTCCATGGGGTACGCAGAGGGTTTCTATTATCGCCCGCGTATCGACAAGGAACTGCTGACCAAACACAGTAAAGGTCTGATTGCCTGTTCTGCCTGCCTGGGTGGCGAAGTGGCCAGAGCATTTACATACGGCAACTATGAAAAAGCCAAACAGGCAGCCAAATCCCTGGCCGATTGCATGGAGCCAGGGATGTTTTTCCTGGAAGTTCAAAACAATGGATACGACGGCCAGGAAGAATACAACAACGCGCTTCGGAAAATTGGACAGGAGCTGAATATTCCCCTCGTGGCCACCAACGACTGCCATTATCTGACCAGTGAAGACGCCAAAGCGCACACCGTACTCATGTGCATCGGGCAGGGCAGCACCCTTGAAGAATCCAAAGGCAAACTGCATTACACCGATGAGCTGTATCTGCGTACCCCACAGGAAATGGCCGACATCATGACGCATTTCCCCGACGCCATCGAAAACACCATTAAAATCGCGGAGATGTGCGAAAACGTGGTGCCGACACGAAAAATCGAATTGCCCGACTACAAACTGCCGGAAGGGATGAATCTGGCAGAATATCTTAGGAAAACATCCCACGACATGTTGAATGAACGGTTTGAGGAGTTCAAACTGGTGGGCAAGGAAATAGACACCACCGTGTACCGCAAGCGACTCGATATTGAGCTCGACGTGATTTGCAGCATGGGCTTTCCCGGCTATTTCCTTATTGTGATGGACTTTATCAACTGGGCCAAGGAGCATGACATTCCAGTTGGTCCGGGGCGCGGTTCGGGAGCAGGCTCACTGGTTGCGTATGCACTGCGCATCACCAACCTCGATCCCCTGCCCCTCAACCTGCTGTTCGAGCGATTCCTCAATCCCGAACGTGTGTCCATGCCTGACTTCGACGTTGATTTCTGTAAAAACAAACGCGAACAGGTCATTCATTATGTGATTGATAAATACGGAGAAAACAATGTCGGGCAGATTGCCACGTTCCACCAGCTCAAGAGTCGTTCCGTGGTGCGAGACGTTGGACGCGTGATGGCGTTGCCCTATGGCGATGTGGACAAAATCGCAAAACTGGTCCCCGAAGGACCCAAAGTTACGTTGGCAAAGGCGCTGGCCGAGGAAGACAAACTGCGCGACGCCCGTCGGGACGATCCCCAAATTGACCAACTTCTTACATATGCAGAGCGGCTCGAAAACCTGAATCGCCATGCGGGGATGCATGCGGCCGGGGTGGTTATTGGCAACAAGCCGCTTTGGCATTATGTCCCGGTTTTTACCGCCGGCGATCGCGGACAGGGCAATCCTCTGGTCAGTCAATTCGATATGGGGCACGTGGAAACCTGTGGTCTGGTCAAATTCGACTTTCTGGGACTGAAGACACTCACGGTTATCGACACAGCGGTGAAATTGGTTTCGAAACGTCCAGATGTGACGGAGCAAATCAATATGGATGCGATTCCGCTGGACGATGCCGGTGTCTACGATATGATTTCCAAAGGAGATACCTGGGGGGTATTCCAGCTCGAATCGTCCGGATTTCAGGAACTTTTAAAAAAACTGAAGCCAGATTGTTTTGAAGATATTATTGCGGCAGTGGCTCTGTACCGTCCAGGACCGCTGGAAGGCGGTATGGTGGATACATTCGTGGAGTGCAAACACGGTCGACAGGAAATCGTGTATCCACATCCAAATCTCGAAAAAATTCTCAAAGAAACCTACGGTGTGATTGTCTATCAGGAACAGGTGATGCAATCCGCCCAGATTCTCGCTGGATACTCTCTCGGCGCCGCAGATATCATGCGCCGTGCCATGGGAAAAAAGAAGATGGAGGAGATGATCAAGCAGCGCAACATTTTTGTTGAAGGCTGCGAGAAAAACAACATTCCCGCCAGCAAAGCCAACGAAATATTCGACCTGATTGACAAATTTGCGGGATACGGATTCAACAAAAGTCATTCCGCCGCCTATGCGCTGGTAACGTATCAGACCGCCTGGCTCAAATACCACTATCCAGCGGAATTTCTTTCTGGGTTGCTCACTTGTGACCGCGAAAATACGGACAAGATCGCGGAATATATTCGTCTTGGAAAAAAACGGAATATTCAGGTTCTCCAACCGGACATTAACCATTCCGATATCGATTTTTCTGTTTTGTACGACTCGGAAAATGAAAAACTCAAGGAAAAGATTTTATTTGGTTTAGGCGCCATCAAAGGCGTCGGAGACGCCGCACTGCGCTCCATCATTGACACGCGGAATGATGGACCATACGCCGACATCTTCGATTTCGCCATGCGGGTTGATTTGAGTAAAGTGAACAAAGGCGTTTTTGAAAGTCTCACAAAAGCTGGCGCGTTCGATTGCACCACTGCGGATTCCAATATAAACCGCGGTCAGGTCTTTGGGGTTATTGAACGGGCGCTGGAACGGGGAAAATCTGCGCAAAAAGACAGGGAGTCCGGCCAGACCAGTCTCTTCGGCGCCCTTGCCGGCCCATCAGATGACGGGCCCGGAATTGCAATTGAAGAGGCCAATTACAACAACACAACGTCATGGACCGAGCGGGAAATACTTACCTTTGAAAAAGCTTCCGTTGGATTCTTCATGTCGGGTCACCCCATGGAGCGATACGAAAAAGAAGCTTCCAGACTCACCGGCAACACTACCAAATCGCTGGCTGGTAAAAAGGATGGAGAGGAAATCGTCATTGGTGGCATCATGATGGAATACAGCGAGCGCAAAACGAAATCCGGCAAACGAATCGGTCTGGGTGCGGTGGAAGACCTTGTGGGACGCGCCAATATTATTGTGTTTCCCAAAAATCTGGAAGCCAACAGTGAGGCACTGTACAGCAGCGAACCGCTTTTAATAAAGGGGCGTGTTCTGGTGGATAGCCGAGGCGAAAGTGAAGAGCGAAAAATTGCTGTCAACGAAGCGACGCTGCTTACGGACGTACGTTCCAGTCGCACTACGGAAGTCCATTTGCACATAAACGCGGATGAATTCCCCACGCAGGAAATGGAACAGTTCAGAACCATACTGGCCAGACATATGGGTCGTTGCGACGCCTTTTTAGAGGTGGAAACCCCTGGCGCAGTGACCACATTAAACCTCCCTGAACAATTTCGGTTAAGTCCCTCTGATGAGCTGATTTACGAACTGAGCCGTTTTGTTGGCGTGAAGGATATAATGTTTAAGTAACGGAGGGAAAACGTGCTTTTCACGAGGGCTTCATCGCCTTTCACACTACATCTATCATGTTCCATATCTCAATGTGCGTGAACAATGAAATAGCTGTGGGACACGCTGAGAAAATTGATTAGCGCTGCAGGCTTTTTCGAAATTGCCGCAAGTCTTTCCATCCGGCAATGTATTCTTTCTCAATGGTTTTTTGGAGAGGCTTTAAATGATTCTTCGAAAAAGGCTGCGAAGGACACACCTTCTGCATTGCTTCAAGTACCAATGCGTGGGCTTTGGGCCCCACAAGTTCCGCCAACGCTTCGGCCACGCGGTTCAGCGTATTCGATGTGGCATTATCCGCCACGCGGACGCTGGTGGAGGAAACCGACGCTTCACCTGGCCCATACCCCATCACCCCGCTACCCGCATCAGAAAGGTCGAAGTTTTCCATCCGATGATCACTGCCAGTCCAATTTTCAATTAAACCGGTAGAATACATTCCATGGGCCGCAACGGCTTGACCTGCGGCCATACTACCAGCTGTGCCAATTGCACCGTCGGCATAAATCTGACCTCCCAGGCCAAACTCACTATTGGGTCGCATTGTCGCAGCGGCAATATTACTACTCTCCAACTTTCTTTGAATTTTATTCCTCGCTACTTTTATCGCAACGTTCAAAAAAGCGACATTTGAACTCGGCTCCGCAATTGCGCACAATAGACACTGACTGAATTTACTGAAAATGAGCTTACCTTCCGCAAAATGCGCAACAAGACAATCCCACGTATGATGCTGCACAGAAATAGTCTCTGCAGCACGTGCTGCGACTGTTGCAGTCTGAGATAATGTGATGGCGTCAAAATCTCTTGGTGAAGAGAATTCAATCAAATCGCCATCGTCATTGCAGATAAAAACCCCGTTAATACCTTCCATCTCACAGAGCTCATCGAGTATGCGTTTCATGTGGCACCTCCAACTATTTACTTAACTGCAGACAGTTGTGCAGATTCAAATTTTTTTTCAAATTCACGCTGAGACCAGTTCGGTTCCAATTCAAAAATCCAAATATTTTTCTCGTCCGAAAAAACGCTTGCCGCATATCCAGGACCGGCAATGCTGATTTTCTCACAATTTGTCATTCCCATTGTGCTACCACATTCGCACATCGCGCGAACCAGATAGCTCGCTACCGCTGACATATTCTCCGGATCTTTACACCGAAATGACTCCTGCAACCCACCGGACAGATCGCAGACAACCCCACGTTGGGTCTCCGGCATCAACCTGGCATGCTTCAATTTACTCATAGAAAGACCTTTTAAATGTGTACGCAATATACATTAAACAACAAAACTCATTCGAGTGGCTGGAGTTTTGGTCGATTTTCCTCATCAATTTTCCGATACAGCTCCATCAGTACAAATTGCACATCCAATCGAATATCAACACACACGGGCTGCGTGCCGGTTAAAGCCGCCGGGGAAAAAACGAACCGGCCACATGTCCAATCCAGCATATTTCTGATAGCAGAGAACGTTTGAGCCACAATTGCTTCTCTAACACTTTCCGCATCCACGAATCCCCGCTTAGCGAGAATGGCTCCCAGCTTCGCGCCGGAAATATCTTTCTCCTGTGCTTCGATACCTTCTGCAAGTTTTTCCGCCGTGATTTTACCGCGTTCGAGTAACAATGTACCAATATTGTCAATATCGGGTACAATAGCCGAACAGATAAAACCATCTTTTAATTCAATGGCGCCAACACCTTTTTCCGATGAACACAGGAGCGAACCCGTTCGTCTGCCATTGCGTAAAAACTCCAGCAAATCCGCCAAAGAAAAGGCGTTTAATTCACCTGAAAAAAGTTTGCTGGCCATATCACTTTTAACAATTCGCAGAATTTCTTCAGGAGGCAAAGACAGACGCGTATCGGTCAATTCTGCTCGTTCAGAAACTGGTTTCGCCTGCAGTCCGACGTTGCTGTCACGAGATACCGTCTCCATATAGGTGTCGATATTCACATATCCACTATTTAAAATTACTGAAGTGCCATAACCAACGATAATATTGGGTTTATACTGGTATTTTGTTGTCTCCTCGCTTGAAGGATGATGCAACAACTGCGAGGTTGTAAAGTCACCCAGTGACGCCAGACGCCACACCAGAAGATTTCGCAACGGTTGCAAATCCGGTTCTCGCGAAAGTGCATTTTTCATAATGCGTATTCGACTTCTGGTAGGTGCGCTTTCTCGCGATTCGAAATACGGAAAGACTGATTCCCTATCAAATCTTGCGGATTGAATAGCTGACAATATGTCCAAATCTATCAACGCATCGGGGTGTCCCGGATCCATCGCAAGAATTTCCTCGTATATTTTTTTCGCCCTGGATATTTTGTCATCCAGCAATGCGATACGTCCCAGTAGAAGTCTGGGATAAATTGAATTTGGAATTCTCTCCAGCGCCAAACAGGCGGAGGCTTCGGCTTGAGCAAACTTTCTGTCATTGAAATAAATTTGTGACTCGGTCAGCTCCAATGCGCCCAACAACAATTTAAACCCGTGACGCTGCGCAATGTTTTTGCTGGGTTTAATAATGTTTAAAGCTTCACTGACTTTTCCCGCCATCATATACATCTCAGCAATAAGGCAATGGGTTGCTCCTCTGGATACACTGTCAAACCTGGAAGACAGATAATATGCAGACTTTCCAGCCTGTTCAGCTTCCTTCAATTTTCCCTGTGAAATCCAGAAACGACATTGCCACACGTGAGTGGCCCAACGAATCGAATCGTCCATATCAGTTGAAACGTCATTGCTTGCGCAAAATGCTGCAGATTTACCGGACTCCCCCTGTAACAAGTCATTCACATATTGACATAAATCAGACAAATCAGTTTGGAATGCCGAGGCATTTTGCTTGCTTGTAAAATATGACGTCCCCAATAACTTGCGTACTACAAGATCAGCTTCTGACAGTTCACCCGAGAATAGAGTCAGTCTTACACTTCGTATTAGTCGATCAATTCTGTCCGTGTCAGATTCGTGTGCAGCTTCAGGTACTCGATTTTGCAAAGTAAAAATGGGGGCCGTACCGACTTTTACGGCAGACTGGCGTTGAATCGAATTTCCTTGTTTCAACGAATGCTGAACAGCTTTTTCCAGAGAATCAAATTTAAAATTGTGCAAATTATCCGATATTTCTAACCCTTCTCGATGTACACGGGCAGAAAATGTGGGGCTGCTTTTTTCATCCTTTTGACCCTCGTTTAATTTAGCAGAAAGGGAAATTGGCAACGTTTCACGAACAAAGCTGTTCGTTCGGTTTTGTTGAAGACCACGATTCTGGTTCATCGCCTTTTTATTTTCTAACGCAGTTTTATGGGGTGAAACGTTACAGGAATTCCAATTCCATTCCTCCTGAGCGAGAACATCGATAATATTTTGCACATCTCTTTTACCGGGGACTGATAATGACGCCACCTGAGACGATTTTCTTGCCACAATATGAGTCGAATCTCCATACAAAACGATGTTCGACAACGCGCCTATTCCAATCAACTCGCCAACCTTTCGAAGATCGTGCGAAGCAACGGCCGATATGGCAGCCACATCATCCGGGGAGCTATCCCCCTCGTGGAATAAAACGCTGCCATCTTCGGTACCGATTGTCAGTTCCAATTTGTTCGCAAATTTCTTGAGAGTCGAAACCAGACTCATATTGCCCCCTCTATTCGCAAACTAGATTGTTTCAAATAATGTTGTTATAACTATCCAACTCAATCTTATGAAACAACAATGTTAATATTAATCTTCAGGAAATACAAGTTTCATTAAATATTTTCAAATACATAATAATTGCATCATTATATAATTATTTCACAAAGAATTATAGCGACGTCTCTAATTTTAATAGAGACGGATGAGCATGCCTGGTACAGCGCTGACAGGAGAAATAAAAGCTTGACAAAAAAAAGGGGCGCAACACGTGAAGTGCTGCGCCCCTTTAAAGAATAAACCCGGCGATGACCTACTCTCCCACAGGGACTCCC
>JAFGQN010000246.1 GCA_016935665.1 Deltaproteobacteria bacterium
AACGCCGCGCTTCAGGGGCGACTGACCGCGCGAAAGCGCGGTTGGTTGTCCCCTGGAAGCGCTTGTTCGGCGATGATTGTATCACAGAACGGATTATTTAGAATTCTATTGATTCTGAATGTCGTTCTGTCTCATCCAAATCCGCCGGCACCTGGTAATCTATTTACAAAACAGTTTGCGTTGCAAAATCAAATTGCGATGCAGGTCAAATTGCTTCGCAAATCAAGTCGTTTAACAAATCAGATAATTTCTGATCGAGTTGTTATGAAAATTGCATTGCAAATCAATTACCGTACGCCTTAATCCGAATTTCAAATCAGATTATCACGAGTTTCAAATTGCCATGCAAATTATGTCGCAATTTAAATCAATCGAATTGAAACTAATTTCGAATCGAAAAAACACGTTCGTGTGAAACTCAAATTGCGCTGCAAATCAAATCTGTATTGAAACTCAAATTGCTTTGCAAATCCGTTTACCTAACAATTGACGAGTTTACCAACAGCCACAATCTGCGCTCTCGCCGAACGCTCCGCTTCAGGGGCAGCTGACCGCGCGACGGCGCGGTTAGATGTCCTCTGCAAGCGGTTGTTATAGCACGCATTGCGTTCAGACAAGCAGCACAACAATCGAATATCTTTTTCCAAGATCGTTGTGTTGATGAATTCATTTCCATTACTTTTCATCATATTTTCGATCAATGTTTTTTTTGGAAACACCATGATATTCGAATCTGCGATTCCCTCTCTCGATTAGGATTTTTTGATATTACTGAATCATCGAGATTCATGTTTTCCGAAAACGTCACGCTATTCAAATCTGTGATTCCATTTTCATGATTAGGAATTTTTGATATTAATAAATCATCGAGATTCATGTTTTCCGAAAACGCCACGCTACTCAAATCTGCGATTCGTGTATTCTTCTCTTTCGTGCGATAACTCTTTTTTTATAAGACATGTCCTTCAAATCGGCTTTTTCGTACATTCGTTGTTTTGGAACACATCTGTAACTTCCGTTCATTTTGAAAATACCCCATGCAATGCATGGTTTCCACTCAGAAAATTGCATTTTGTTGTGATTCGACTTTATGCAGATGGTGGCGTTGAAAGAATGTCCAATAATCCGGGATAATTTATCAACCGTTTTATTGGACATGTCCCTGATGCTGGATTTGTCGACCCAATTCACTTTTTCAATTCCATTGCTCTATTTATGGACAATGCAATGTGTTGAAATGGTACCTCTTTTGAGAGTTTCACCGATTATCACCGTATTATCAGACATGTCACATAAGACGAGCGTTGATTATCAGCATAAGTCGGCCGACCTCAATGCACTCTGGTGCTCATTCAAATGAATCAGTCCGTTTTTTTTCTCCGTTTTTTTTGCGACAGCCAGTCACTTTGAGTGCTGTACCAAAATTTTCTTAACTTTTTTTGCAACAAAAGTGAAAAACGGCCGAGAAGGGAGTGTTTGGAGGTTACGTATGGATAATTTACTTCAGGTTTTTAAGCAGCATTTGATTGACAAACGTCTTGTGCCACCAAGGGCGGTCTCTTATTTTGTCACCTGGGCGAAAATGTTTGCGTTGCATTGGCAAACAATGGGCAACCTGCCACAATGGCAAGCTATAGAAAGCTTTGAACAGAAGATGCAACAATGCAATCGCTATCCGGATTGGCAACTTAAACAATGCCAGACGGCTGTTAAATTGTACTTGTCATTTCTCGAGTCACATAAGGCGAATTTACAAATTACCAACCGCAATATTAACGAGACCACAGAAATGCTCGTTTCCAGAGAACAGGTGGATGAGCTGAATTGTCAGAATGTCCTTTTTAATTTGCAGGAAGTGATTCGGTTGAAGCATTTGTCCATGGCGACTGAACGGGCCTACATGGCGTGGTCCACTCGGTTTTTGGTGTACTGCGCTCAGAATGGTCATCATGCCTATCCCACTGCCATTGATGTGAAGGATTTTCTGTCACACCTGGCCATCACACAGAAAGTAAGTTCATCGACTCAGAATCAGGCATTCGCGGCGTTGTTGTTGCTGTGTACAAACGTTCTTGATATCAACCTTGATTCCATTTCAAATGTGGTTCGCGCTAAGAAGCGAAACACCCTGCCGGTGGTGCTGTCACAAAACGAGGTTTCAAAAATCATCAAAGAAACCCCGGTAAAGTACAGATTATTCAATTCGCTCCTCTATGGGACCGGTATGCGACTGATGGAAGGTGCACGACTGCGTGTGAAGGATATTGACTTTGACCTGAATGCCATTACCGTGCGGGATGGAAAAGGGGCCAAAGATCGCGTGACCATTTTACCCCGTTCATTGACACAGGCTCTAAAACAACAACTCGATAATACAAAACAGTTGCACCAGCAGGACCTGCACAACAATCACGGCGCGGTGTTTATGCCCGATGCGCTGGCGCGAAAATTTCCCGGCGCAGAAAAGAACTGGTCCTGGCAGTGGGTATTTCCTCAGGATGACCTCTCAATCGATCCACGCACACAGGCCATCCGCAGGCACCATATTCAACCCAAAACCATACAGCGTGCTTTTAAAGCAGCGCTTTTGAAATCCGAAATACACAAACACGCGTCGGTTCATTCACTCAGGCACAGCTTTGCGACGCAACTGCTGATTGAAAATGTGGACCTGCGCCAGATTCAGGAACTGCTGGGACACAAAAGCGTGGAAACCACTATGATATATACGCACGTTGCTCGGGGCATTCGCAATCCCTGCCCAAGCCCCATTGATATTTTAGCGGATATGTAATTTCGAAATACCGAAATACCGCTTTGATCCGAGTTTAAATAAGCACACTGAAATTAATCAGGCCCATTACCGGCCACAGCGCGCTGCCGATTTCGGTAGCGATTACCTGGTCGGTGCTTCTGGGAGCATCGCCATACAACAGCATAATTGCTCTCAGCTCCCATCCCAGCAGGAATCGTTTGGAAACATGAAAATCAATTCCTGTACCGATACCCGTGGCAAATCCCAGCTGATGGATGCGGCGGGCGTCCAGCAGGGCATCCTCCACATGGGAATCGGTGGCGCCGGTTAGTCCCAGTTCAAACGCAATCCACCAATCCACTCGGCGGCCTTTTACCGGAAACAATCGGATTTCTGCTGCCGTGCGCCAAATCACCAACCGACTGCGTCCGTCGTAAGAGCCATTGGAAACATCGATGGAATGATTAAGTGTTCGCCAAAACGACGCTACAAATCCAAAGGCGGCCCTTTTGGCGAATCGATAGTTGCCAAAAATTTGAGGGCCCAATCCCACTGTTCCAGTCTGACATTCATGTACGTCCAAATATCTGGAACATAAATCGTGCGCGGTGAATGCCAGTTGCACGCCGGCACCCAGCTGAAAATCCCGCGCCCCACGAGCAGCGCTCTGTTGTGAAAAAGTGAGGACCATCCCAAGTGAACACAAAAAAAACAATTTACGCATCGTTATTCGCATAAAAGGATGATGCGGCAACCTGCGCGGGAAAACAAATAAAAAAAAGGCGATGCCCGTTAAATGGACATCGCCTTTTTTGTTTTTTTGACTTTGTATTAGCTTTTCGGTCTACCAGTCGTTGTCACGACCGCCGCCGAAGCCGCCACGGTTACCACCGCGATAGCCACCGCCACCGCCACGATTTCCGCCACCGCCACCGCCGCCGAAGCCGCCACCGCCACGACGACCACCACCACCGCCACCGCCGCCACCCTCGCGACGTTTTTCACGCGCTTCGGTAACGGTGATTTCACGACCATCAAGGGTTGTGCCGTTCATTTCTTCGATTGCTTTTGCAGCGGCTTCAGACGCTTCGAAAGTAACGAAGCCGAAACCGCGAGAGCGGCCGGTGTTACGATCTGAAATTACCTTTGATTCAGTAATCGCTCCGAATCCTTCAAAAGCAGCGAGCAGGTCGCTGTCGGTTGTGTTCCAGGATAGGCTTCCGACGAATATTTTATTCATTTTCTTCTCCATTCGGGCATTTCCACTGCCCCTTCTATAAACGACTGCATCTTGCCAGCCGTTTGAAAAAAAACATCTCTGACGTACCGAATTGAACTTTGCGAATTAATACTCGACGGGGGCACATTTCGGACAGATTGTAAGGAGGGCTTCTGCCACACCTTAACTATACCTTTCATCAGGTGACAGGTTCTAACGTTCCACGTCATTGTGGTAGCGTGTATAAAACGTTAGAGTGGAAACGGGCTATTGTCAAATAATAAAATGCACTGTGATTAAAATGACACCCAATATGTTATCACACATGAACGTACGTATAGGACGCTTTACCCACCTGGGGGCGCCATTTCAGAAAGGAAGAGACTAACATGCGACAGGCTCACATTGGAATCCCAATATGCACACAGAGCGACATTGAGGGCTTTTACATTGATTTGCTGGGAATGTCTTTGCAATATCAATTTGAAGTCGACCGGGATTTTACACACCTCATCTTTGGAATCTCCAGAACCGTCCCGGTCTACATGCTGGGTAAGGACGACCTTTTACTGGAGTTGTTTTGCGTGGAAAATGTATCTGCCAATCCATTTCACCATGTGGCCATCTGGGTGGATGATCGCGCGGAACTGATACAGCGCGTTCGACAAAAAGGGTATCGCATCGATATTATCCCCCGTGTGGAAAATGAACTCATATTTATATTTGACCATTCGGGAAACCGGTTCGAAATTAAGCAGAGTGCCCAGTAGACATGGGGCCGACGACATATTCTTCCTTTGAAAATGGCGCGGAAGAACCATGTTATTCGTAATACGTATCAAAGGCAACCTTTGAACGTTAAAAAAAAATAAGCCTTTTCGGCTATCTATTTCCACCACTCATTTCGTATAATAAGGCCGTATCTGCCTTCAAAAAGGAGGGATGCGATATTTTTTTTTTGGGAAACAATAGAGAGGGAGCAGACAATGAGAAATGGGTTTTGGCTTATATTTGCACTCATTGCAACCACAATCATCTGGGGACCGATGGCCTGCAATAAAAAAACCGATGTGACAGAAGATTCAGATAAATCCGGCGCAGACGGGGACAGCGACTCGGATGGGGATGCGGACAACAAATGCGACGCACACGCGTCCTGCTTTGGCGATGACGATGCGGACGGATGCTGGCAATGTGCCAAAGAAAGCACCTGCAAAAAAGAACATGACGCCTGTCAGGCCGATGAGCAGTGCGCAAAATATGCACCCTGCGCGGAAACCTGCCGCATGGAAAATCCCAAAGCGGTGAATTTTATTGATTGCCGCATGGATTGCAAAAAAGAGTATCCCGATGGCATCGAATTGTTTGAAGCACTGGAATATTGCCTGGCCTGCGATGCCTGTACAGACGCGTGCGATGCACTATCGATCAGCGTGTGTGAAGTATACGAACCGGATTCGGAGTCGGAGTCTGAAAAAGAGGATACAGAAGAAGATATTGACTGGGCCGAAATGGTTGATATTTACAGTCAGGCGCCGGACGATCCACCTGAGGGTTGGCTGTATACCGAGGGGAATACGGTGAAACTGAGCAACGGCGATGGCGATTTAACCAATGATGACCCGGTGCACCTGCATGGTGTTTCTGTAATCGACGTTTCCAATGTATTTAACAATAATTTTGAGGCGCAGGTGGACGAAGCCCAAAGCTGGGGCGCCAATATCATCCGTCTGCCCGTCTATCCCGAAGACGAACCCCAGGATGACCAACCCTCGGATGGGGGCTGGACAAAGGACAACGCGCAAAACCATTTTGAAAAATATCTTAGTCCGATAGTGGAGTACGTGACCAATACCAAAGGCATGTATGCCATTATCGACTGGCACTATATTCAGAACGTTATTCCGGACTCGGATTTGGATACGCTAACCAAGGCGTTCTGGGCAGATATGGCCCCCAGATACAGCGACAACCCCAGAGTGCTTTACGAAGTATTCAATGAGCCCATTAAAATTGACGTCTTTGAATCTCCACGGTGGACTTTCTGGCAGCCCATCGCGCAGAATTATGTGGATATTATTCGGGAGCACGCCCCGAACAACCTGGTACTGGTGGGTGGTCCCACCTGGTCTCAAACGATTGGTGGCTGCAACAATACCCCCATTCTCAGCCACAATATCATGTACGTTGGCCATATATATTCATTTCATATTGAACAGGCAGACGGCAATTCGCCCATTCTGGATCAGTTTGCGGACTGTGGCGGGACGTTTCCGGTGATTCTAACAGAATGGGGCCTCGGCAGCTGGAACGGCGGTATGGATCCGGACATCGGAGATGTGATTACCGGCGCCATCCGCGACAACAATTTTCACTTTACGGCGTGGGCATTCCATCACAAGTGGGGGCCACCGATGCTGACGGATATGGGCACATACGAACGCAATGAGTACGGCGAGTACGTGTACAATTTTCTGGCCGAATACAAAGAAGAGTAAACCACCGCCCCAATCGCATTTCACCCGCCACTTTGCTGCCCACTGTGAATATTACCTGTCATTCGGTAATCCTTACGGCAACGGTTTTTTTTCATTGACCTGATCACAGGTTCACAGTCCATTTATATATATCCAAACCAAACCGACCCGCTGCGGTCAGATTGTCCTCTATGGGTCAATGGAACAACCGCAAAAGCATCAGCAGTTTCCTGAAAACCAGGGCATCCCCAAAAGGACATCCGCCATATCCGCGACTGGGTAAAAAGCAGTCGACACTCCTGAATCGGACCATCCACTTAACTTAAGTGGATTCAATATTGACTATATTGAGGCCCCCTGATTTTTCACTCGCTGCGTTTAAACTTTTTCGATCGCACCCTGCAGGACACTCCCGCCAGAATTAAACAGATAATGGTGCTCAACGGCGCGGCGGTGCAATGGGCTTTGTACCCCATGAAGCACTCTTTGGATGCGGTTTCCTGTGGGATGAGCGTTGAAACGGCAGCCAGTGTGCACAGAATTGTGAGCACCAGCAAAATAGTGTATCCCTGTTGTTTTTTCATGAATGCCACCTTTACCTGTTTACCGATTGAATTGTGAAAGCAGTATATCTGAAAAGAAAACCCAACGCTGGAGTTTATAAAAAAGAATCAGAGCGGATCTCTCGGTAATTTGATTGCATTGAAATTCAGTGGAGCCAAAGGGACTTGAACCCTCGACTTCCGCATTGCGAACGCGGCGCTCTCCCAACTGAGCTATGGCCCCAGGACAGTCACTGTTTAACTGGTTTATTGGAATTATCAATAGCTTTTTTTTCGGACAAGGTTTTTTTATTCAAAATGCGATTTCGATAGACGCTCCCGGTTGTGCCATTTCAAATCGGGTAAAGTGGACAAGTGACGTCAAACGGTTATTATAAACAGAGATTTTCACTTCCAAATGAACCCATGTAAAAAAGACTGGAGAACAAAAATGAAAGTCGATGTTTACAAAATCATACTGCTGTCCTGGCTTTCGCTGGTGACAGCGGTGTGCAGTTGCGACGATTCCAACAATACGTCGGCGAAAAATGACACCGCCAGCGCAACGGAATTCACAACCGACAGCGATTCCAACACAGGATCCCTCACAGACACGGGTAGCGCAGCCGACACGGGTAGCGCGGCCGATACGGGTAGCGCGGTCGACACGGGTAACGCAGCTGACACAGGTAGCGAGACCGACACGGGTTCCAGCTCTGAAGAGACAGTTCAGTATCTGGGCCGCTTTGATTGGCGGATGCCCGGCAGTCCATCCTGTTCATGGACGAACTGTGGCGTTAGCGTACGCTTTGAGGGAAGCGCACTCGATGTGCAGCTGTCCGGTGCGGGAGGTATCTCCTTTCAGATTGTACTCGACGGCGAGCTGCAATCGACCATCGTTACAGAGGGCGACGAATGGACCAGCAGCACCGCGGTCCACACCTACCGTGTCGCCGAAAATGTTCCTGCGGGAGATCACCGGCTCGAACTCTATCGCAATCCCGAGGCGATGTTTGGGCCCGTGGCATTTCATGGATTCTCAGTCACCAACGGCGCTCTTTTGGCATCCTCGCCCCCATTTGCGCATAAAATGGCGATAATTGGCGATTCCATTTCCGCAGGCTATGGCAATATTGGTTGCCCGTTTTCGGCAGCCACGGAGTTGGGTTCATTGGCCTATGGCGCCCTTGCTGCCCGGGAATTGAATGCCGAGGCCCATGTCACCGCCTGGTCCGGCAAGGGTATGGCAAAGAATTCCGGTGGCGACACCAGTGATCTTCTTCCTGATATGTACGGCCTCACCATTCCTGACGACAAACAGACAATATGGAACTATAGCGATTATATTCCGGAAGTCATTGTCATCAATCTTGGAACCAATGACTTTAACGCCAATGTGAAACGCGATACCTATATCGAAGCATATGTGGCATTTGTGGAGCGTTTAAGAGGGTATTACCCCGATGCCTACATCCTGTGCGCCATCAACTATGCGGAGGACAAGTTCAGCGACGAAATCGATGAGGTGATAACGGCTGTTGGTGATGCCAACGTGGAAAAAATCAATCTGGGCGCCACCAACAAGTCCGGATGTGACGGTCATCCCGATCTCGCAGCCTATGAGGCCATGGCCGCCAGTCTGACCGCGCGGATTCGCCAGAAAATGGGGTGGTAAAGCTGTTAAAATACGCCAGCAATAAAAACCCCGTTACGACGAACAACATTAAAAAGAAGAAAAATCGGTCTAAAGTTGAGTCGTTGTTTCTCTTTGGTCTGAAATCAAAAACTTTTTCAACCCAACAACAGCGTTAATTAGCACAAATAACTAACAGTTTGTATTTGAAACCCAAAAAAAAGGAGTAGGAACAATGGTTGCGAACCACATAAATAGAGTGAAGCGTTTATCTGTTTTTATGAGGCTGTTCTCGTTTCTGGCGTTGATGTTAATAGTCGCCTGTTCAGAGGTAAACAACAACAATTCAGACTCCGAAAGCAGCGATGCGGACAGTGACTCGGATGGTGATTCCGATTCGGACAGCGATGGTGATTCCGATGGCGATTCCGATACCGACGGCGATTCCGACACCGACGGCGACTCCGACGCCGACGGCGACTCCGACACCGACGGCGACTCCGACAGTGATGGCGATTCGGATAGTGACGGAGATTGCCCCGCCACCTGCGTTGGAACGGGCGAATGCAGGGAGTTGAATGGCACGCGTCTGTCAGAGTACACCTGCCCGTCGGACACACCCGTCTGCTGTGAGCCGGGAACTCCAGACGGCGATACTGATTCAGACGGTGATACCGACTCTGATGGCGATACCGACTCTGATGGCGATACCGACTCTGATGGCGAT
>JAFGQN010000247.1 GCA_016935665.1 Deltaproteobacteria bacterium
ATCTGCCGCCGCAACCAGTTTTCGGCCGGGGATAAACCCCGGGCCCTACATTATTTTGCTGCAGCGACGACTTTGCGATTGCCCTATGGGTGTCCCGGAATGGGTTGGCGTATTCTGGTGCGGTTTTGCGGCGATTTATATCACGAGCAAATCAGATAGCCTCTTCCTGTTCCACCGCGTCTGATTTATTGGCGGCGGATGCATGGCGGCGATTGTACTGGCTGATGTAGCCTTTGCGACGATCTTCGTCTTTCCAGAAAACGAACTGGCCGCAGCGGCGCAGGGCGTCCACGGCGTCTTTGAGGTGAGTGTACGCCTGATCGCGGATGCGTTTGACGTCTTTGTCGTACTGGTCGACGGTGGCGGCGGATTTCAGTTCGTGCATTTTTTTGCTCATTTGTGCGGCGAGTTCGAGTTTTTCGAGGTCAAAGCCCACTTTTTCGAGGGGCTCGGGATTCTCTTTGCCAAGGATGGAGATGTCGTTGAGGTCCTGAATCATGTCGGCGTCGGAGCTGCCTTCGGCAATGGCGTTTACCCGGGTGATGAGTTCGATGATGCCGTGATACGCGTAACGCATGGTGTGCAGACATTCGTCGCGCAATGCGTAGGCGTCGGGAGACTCTTCGTGCCAGATGGCCTGCGCCTCCCTGCGGCCGGTCATCACGTTTTGCCACAGGCTTTGCGCCTCGCTGGCCGCATCGCACCGAATGGGAATATCTTCGAGCAATTCCATGGAAAAGCCCGCCTTTTTGAGAAAGGCAATATCCTTTTGGGCCCACTTGTAATTGGTGTATGCCTCATGAATATACGTATTCATGGGCATTTGTGGGGGTTTGATGTCTTCTTTGGGAATGGCGGTAATCTGAGGGAGTTTTTGCTCGTAAGCGATTGATTGCGCAGTCATTGGGGGTCCTTTCATAGCGTACGGCACATCCGCAGAGGTAGCGTTCCGGAAAAAAAACGCTCCGTGCACTGTTTGCGGGTGATTCGACGAATTGGTTTTTGGGTGCGAATAAATTACAAAAATCCGGCGAGGGTGTCAAGAGGGAATCTTCGGCGGAAAAATCAATGCCCAAACAGACGCACACATCCGTGACTTCCATGTCACGGAATCGGTTCCGCCACCTCGAATTCCATTTTTTTACCCAGTTCCGGTGGTTGCATCTTCCCGTTAAGCTATATTGTCTGTGACCGTTATGATGTGTTCACGGACTGCTGTGTTCACCAAAGGAGATGTCATGGAAGTATTTAGAGTTGAAGACAAATTGACTGTATTCTGGCGCGACGATGTGAAAGCCATTGTGGACGAGTGGCAAAACTATGCCGTTACCCTTGCCGAATTTAAAAACGCGGTGTTGAACAAAGGGCTAACGCATGCCAAAGCCAATAATGGCATCGCGTGGATTGTGGACTCCAGCAACGCAAAGGGGGCTTTTACCCAGGAAATACAAAACTTTATTGGCACAGAACTTTTTCCGGCATTCGCCAAAAACGGCATTAAATATTTTATTACTGTTTTGCCCCAGAGCGGCATCACCAAACTCACCGTCAAAAACTATTCCCGAAAAGCGGGACCCAATGGGCTGGAGCTGGTTGAAGCCCAAACGCTGGATGCTGCCATCGATTTCCTTAACCAAAACAAATGAGTTGATTGCCGCCATTGCCTGGAGAGACGGTGAAATGGTGAGCAAATCACAACCGGCCAGTGCGATGATTTCGCCAATATTGCGAAAGCTTGCGCCCATTACTTCGGTTTTGTACCCAAACTTTTTGTAGTAATTGTAAATCTGGATGACCGATAGCACCCCCGGGTCCTCATGGGCGGCAATGGAATCCACACCGCGTTTGGCTTTGTGCCAATCCAGAATCCGCCCCACAAATGGCGAAATCAACGTCACCTTCGCCAAGGCGCAGGCAACCCGCTTCATTTTCTTTCAGGGGTGCACATGCACGTCGCACTGTTCGTTTGGGACGGTTCCTTTCTGGAAGTACTCCAGCTTTTGATGGGGGCAGTTGGGAGTAATGCGTTTGCCGGACTCGGGGCACACAGTGGCGCGTTCGATGCCTCGTGGCGGTTTGGGCAGGGTGAGTGCCTTCCCGCGGGAGGCTAAAAGCAGGGCGTCTCTGGCCAGGGGGGCGGCGCCGCTCATGCCCAGCACGCCTTTGGTGGGATTGCCGTCAAAGCGGCCCGTCCAGGCGGCGACGATGAGCTCTTTGGTGGCGAAAATGGCCACCGTATCGGAAAACCCCCGTGCGGTACCGGTTTTGACCGCCACTTTGTACGGCAAATCGGCAGGCAGTTCGTCCCCAAACACTTTGCGTCTGGCCTCTGTGTCGCTGAGCATGTCCATGGTGAGCCAGGCCACCTGCTTTGAAAACACCTGTTGTTCTGTTTGCCTGGGCTGCCACGGCTTTTGCCCACCTGCGAAATCGATTTGATGAATGCCCACAGGAGAAATCACCCGGCCCTCACGCACTAAAAAGCCATATCCTGCCGCCAAATCCACAAGGCGCACTTTGGTATCCCCAAGGGCCAAACGCAATCCGTACTCCGGTGCGCTTTGAGACAGTTCGGAAACCCCCGAAAGCCGCAGCTTTTCCATGACCCGCGTCACGCCTGTTTTTTCCAGCACGTGAATCGCCGCAATGTTGTATGAACCGGCCAGCGCTTCCCGATAGCGCACCATCCCGTGCTCTGTGGGCTTTTTCCCGCGAACCTGGTAGGCCGAATCCGGGGTGATCCTATCGGCAACGATGGTGGCGGGGGAATCCCCCTGTTCAATGGCAGTGGCATACACAAACGGCTTTAACGCCGAACCGGGATACCGCCGCCGCGTGGCAATGTTCACGGTGCTGCCCCCCTTCTCGTGAAAAGAAGCCGACCCCACCATGGCCAGCACCTCCCCTGTGGGCGCATCCAGCACCACCACCCCCGCCTGTTCCACGCCCCGATCTTTTAGCGCGGCCACATGGGCGGCCACGCTGTGTTCCACCGCTTCCTGCAGATACCAGTCCAGCGTGGTAACCACCTCGCCCCCGCTCTGTTGCGTTTCTTTGGGCAGTTCGTCCAACACCCAGTCCACAAAATGAGGCGCCTTGAACGCAAACCCATGCAGCGTTGGCCGCACCTTTTCTTTTTTGGCGCGCGCGGCTTCGTTGCGGCTGATTCGGCCATCGGCCACCAGCAGATTCAACAGATGCGCCTGACGTTTTATCACGCGGTCGTGATGTTTAACCGGATTATAAAAGGAGGGACCCCGCGGCAGCACCGCCAGATAGGTGGCTTCCCCCACACTGAGCGCCGATGCGCTTTTGCCAAAGTATCGTCTGGCCGCCGCTTCAATACCGTACGCCTGATTGCCAAAATAGGCGCGATTAAGATACTGCTCCAGAATAAACGGCTTGCTCACCGCCCGCTCCAGCCGAAGCGCCAGCACCGTTTCACGCAGCTTGTTCCACAATGTTCGCTTTGCCCCCGGCGAATGCAGATTGCGCACCAGTTGCATCGTGATGGTGGAGGCGCCAAAATGGAATCCCCCCTCCTTAAGATTCAACGCAACAGCGCGCAGGATGGCGGGGACATCCACACCGCAGTGCTCGAAAAAATTCTTATCTTCAGAAGCCAGCAGCGTAGAGATAACGTGGGCATCAATGTCTTTCAACTGGACCCAGGCATGTCGGGGAGTAAAACCGTCGGTGCCATTTACATTCATCCGCCGAAGCACCACGCCGGTTCGATCCTTCACCACAACTGCGCCGTGTCCCCTGCCCTGCAACCGGGCCACGGGATACGCCACTGTCACCACCGCGAGACCCAGCACCGCCACGGGTAAAATGATCATGGCGCCAATCGACATCAGCAAAACACGACGTAATTTTTTGGATGGTACCAATCTCATACAATGGACCCTTTTTTTGCATCGATGGTGGTGTCGAAATCCCCCCCGAATGACGCCGGTATTCCTATTTATCTGAACACGACAACCGTATTTTCCGCCGACAAACCATAATGTGACGGCGTGTACATCTCTTCAGCCAACGTGCCGGGAGAGGCAAATGTTCCAGGAATCGTGGCGCGCATGAGATACTCCACCACAAAGGCGCCCGGCTGCATGCGATTCATGAAGGCCTGCACCTGGTCATCGCGCAGCTCCACATAGTCCCACCCAAAATTGCTGGAGGTATTTCGCCTTAAAGACGCATCCTCTGTGGCCAGACGCGTATTTATCGCTTCGAAGCCCGCAGGAATGTTATCGGCCACTGCCACATAGTCTCTGGCCAGGCTGGTATTGCCTTCAATGCGCACCCGCACGAGGGTCCCCGCTTTCACTTTGGAAACCGGTTTGCCGGTTTCCAGGTCCGTGTATGAGCGCTTCACCTCAAATCCTTTGTTCACCGCCGACGCACCATCGCTCTCTCTGGAAAGGGCCATGTTTACAAAGACATTCATAGGGGTATCACTTTGCACTCGCAGCACGCCTTTTTGTGTGTTTTTCAGCTTTCGCACAAAGCGCACAATGCGCGAGCCTTTCACATTCACTTCCTGCCATTTTTTACCGTTCAATGTAATCGTCACTTTTGCCTCGCCCCCTTCCTGGGCGCGCACAAAATCGGAAATGGCAATCAGTGCATACACGTTTTCCTGAGTGTTGCCCCAGCGGCCACTGCCCACGCGCATGTTCTTTAATCCGTCCACCAGTTTGGGAATCTCCGGCAGTTGCGCATCGAATTCCAGCAGCGCCGAAATGGCCATGGCGGTCGTGCGTGTGTCGCTGCTCCAGTACCACGAATATTGGTCGGTCTCGTGAATGGACAGCGTATCATTATCGGCCACTGCGGCGCCCAGAATTTCATCCACCAACGTCTGTGCCAGCGCGCGGTCCGCGTTGGCGGCCAGTATGGCACGCAGTAAAAATGCTTTGCCGTACAAAGGCAGTTGCGCGCGCGATTCAAACAGTCTGGAAATCAATCCCATATCCGCCTTGTTGTAATGCGCCAGCACAAATGCCGCCATCGCCTGCTCCGCCGCTTCTCCCGGACGTTGTGCCTCTCCTGTGGTGGCGGCCCAGTTGGCCAGGGCATTGGCGCCGCGACTCAGCGCGTTTTTATCCACCCGCACTCCGGCTTTCTGCGCTTCACTCAATCCCCAAAGGGCGTACGCCGTTAAATGCGGCTGCGGTGTGGAGCCCGGCCACAGACTGAACTGGCCGTCGTCATGCTGGTGTTTAAGCACCTTATCCACTCCAAACGATATGTACTTTTTAAGCGGTGTTCCCTTGAGCTCATCCAGTTTCATACTGGTGGCCAGATCTGTCACCTTGAACATGGGCAGGAGCCTGGACAGGGTCTGCTCCAGACATCCATACGGGTACTGCACCAGATAGCGCAGACTCTCACCCAGCATGCCCAGTCCGTATCGGTCCACACTCACGCCAATATTGCTCTGACCCGCAACCAAATCATCCGGCCACGACAATGCCACATCGCCTGTATCCTCTGTTTTGCCATCGAAAAGGGTGCTGCGCTCCACCAGTAAATTGCGTCGCACCGGCAATGTCATTTTAAAGGCATCGTCAAATTCGCCTTTGTCAGTCAACATTTGGGCCGACATCTGCACACTGGCCTGTTTCTGTTTGCCCACTTTCGCGGCAAACTGAATCCGTTTGGACTCGCCGCTCTTAAGAGTGATGGTCTCGCCGCTGCCACGAGTCCACAGTCCGGTCAACTCCCAGTTCACTTTCACTTCGCCACTGACTTTGGAATAATTATGGACCATAGCGCCCATTTTAACCGTGTCTCCCGAGCCAAAGAACCTGGGCAGTACCGGTTGAAGCAACAACTTCTTATTGATAACAATGCGCCTATCCGACGATCCGAATTTGTCCACGTCATCTGCAGCCACCGCCATGACCCGGAATGCGGTCAGATTGTCCGGCGCCTCAAACTCGAACGCCGCCTCACCGTTCTCATCGGTCACCAAATCCGGTTTCCAATAAGCCGACGCCACAAATCGACTGCGCACGCGGGGCCCCGCTTCCTCACCGCCATCCGCCCCTTCCTCGGCTTCATCCACGGGACTTTTGTATCGCAACAGATTGATCAGATTGGTGCTGGTATCCACCCCCAGACCAAACGGTGCGTAAATGGTGGTGAGCGGATTGGGCGTTTTGTAGTTAATTACCTGCAGCACGCCTTCGTCGGCCACAGAGACCGCCACCTCCCCCACCACCGGCTGTCCATTGGCAGTGAGGCGAATTTTTCCATGCACCATTTCCCCGGGTTCATACTCGGTTTTGTCGGTTTCGATGTTCACCTTCAACGCGCGGTTTTCCGTGGAAATATCGAGATTGATCACGCCCATGAAAAACGTGGGGCGCTCCGCATCCGTATCGCCTTTGCGCGGCGTAACCGATGCAATGGACACAAACACATTGGGGGAATAGTTGTCCTTTATGGGAATATTGATGCCTTCCCCAGCGGCCACTCCGTCGGTGATAAACGATTCAATGATCCCGGAGCGTTCCACGGTCACCAGCAGTTTGCCCCCTTCGGTATTGGCCTTGGGAATGACCACAGCCGTTTGGCCGGGCGCGTATTTTTCTTTGGATGGCACCAGGGTCATGCGATGGGAATCTTCGCCGCCCCACCAGAAATAGTCCCGTCCGGTCACCCATACCCAGGTGGTGCTCACCACATTCTTTCCCCGACTGTCCTTGCCGCTGACGCGAATGGTATAATCCCCGGGCTTTTTCACCGGAAAATCAAAGTGACTTCCTCCAGCCTCAATCGAGACCTCTTTGGAATCCAGCTTTTCGTCAAACCGGTCGCAGCGATACCCTCTGTCCGGGCTGCTGGAGCAATCCCAGCGATACCGTTCCAGCGAAATTTTTGCGTCGTGCATCACCGGCGTCCCGCTTTTGGAAAGCGCCACCACATCCACCCCCAGCGGATCTTTGACATCCTGAATCCAGGACGACGCTTTTACCCCCAGATATACATCAGTGGGATGACCGCGAACCACCACGGTTTTAGTCACCTGCTGGTCCGTCTCATCGGTCACACTGGCGCGGGCAATATAATCCACCTGCGACTTCACATTCTTTTGCGAGTCCCGAAGCTGGAAGGAAAACCCGCCTTTACTGTCGGTGGTGGTGGCGCCATCCGAGACAAACTCTTTATGATTGTTTTCCTCCTCATACATATCATCAAAGTACCATCCCCAGTAATCGTCTTCACCTTCACCAAAGCTGTATCCCCGATATTTGGGAAATGCCACATAACGGTTCCTGCGACCCACATCCCATTCCACATTGGCATTTTTTACCGGGGCGCCAAACAGGTAATCGGCGCTGAATGCAAACTTCAATTTTTCCCCCACCAACACGTCATCGGGCACGGATGTCTTTTTTATTTCAAAGGCCACCGGTCGGAATTCCTCCACGCTGAAGCGCTCGCGGAAGGTCTGTCCGGCAATGGCGATTTTGGCGTAGTAGTCGCCCAGCCGCGCCGCACTGCCCAGAGCCACTTTAAAATCAACGCTGCCAAACCGGCTTAAGGCCATTTTCTTTTCGAGAATGGGGGTTCCCCACGAATCGGTTACGGTGATTTCAGCGTTATCCTTTGGAATCACTGGCGGGCCATTGAGCGACACTTCCCTAACCAGCGCCTTGAAATACACGGTCTCACCCGGCCGATAGATGCCCCGGTCGGACTGAATGAATCCGCGGATGCGCGTGGTCCTGGGATATCTGTCGGACGTCACCGAAAAGTTCCAAAGCGTGATGCCGCTGTTCCAATCCCCGTCTACCACGGCGGTATCGCCGGCTTTTTCCACCACGGCAATGAATCGCTGCGAACTGTAGTAATCGTTATACTCACTCAAATCATCGCCGGGTTTCTCCAGCACCGCACTGCCCGGGATGGTCACTTTGCCATCGGCATCCGTTCGGCCCGAAAACCGTCGTTTGCCATCCAAAGAGTAAATGGACACCGTCGCCCCCGCCACCGTGTCCCCCGAGGACATGGAGGTCACCCAGACCAGCCCGGACGCCGGCCCCACTTTCAGCATCACCGCCAAATCAGTTACGCTGGCCAGCACGCGATATGGATACGCCCCCCAGGACTGTTTTTCCTTTTGCGCGCGCACATCGTCACTGGTGAATTCCGCCAGAAATATCCCACTTGTACTCCCGTTGCCACACAATTGCGGCAGGGAAATGCGCTGCTCTGCCCAGCGGTTTTTAGTCTCACTCAGCTGCAATTGCTCCGATTTGGGGCGCAACTGCAATTCCTTCCATTTAATATCGTTGTCTTCCTGGCCAATCCAGGGGTGCAGATTCAGGTTTCCCGACCCCAGCACTTTGGCAATGAGGCGGGCGGGTATCTGTGCACAGTCAATCCCAAGATTTGAAACATTCCGCGTCCACAACGGATACCCATCCATTTGGGATTCCTGTGTGACAATGCCCGTTTCCGAGCTGATGGCGGGGGGTGCGTCCGTGGTGGTAAAGCGAACCCGTTTGCCCGCTTCCAGCGTTTGCATAAACTGATCGGCCAGCCCCTTGTTAATCTGAATATCGTATTGAGACACCGCTTCCAGGTAGCTGTCCCATTTGTACACCTTTCCGCTTTTGGACCGGTCCCAATGACTGTTGGACAATCGTTTGCCATTGACCCGCACATCCACGTGCTTTTCAAATACCGAGCGCGCCACGGGTGTCGAGAACTCAATGCGCACCAGGCCCGCTTCCGGTGGAATTTCTTTTTTGTTTGGCATCGTCCTGGCGACTTCAAACCTGGGAAAAGTGGTAAATTCAGCGGTGGCTTCCTCAAGGAGCCAGTTCCCTTTGGCGGGCGAAAGCTTTTGGCACCGGATTTCGTATGTCTCCCCCTGCAACAATGGATGCAGGGGCGCTACTGCAATGAGAGTATCCGGCTTTTTATCCCCTTTTTGCACCAACAGCATTTTGTCATCGTTTTTCTTTCGATACAACGCGCACGACGCCTCGACCGCAGCGCCGGTAACCGGTTGCGTAAAGCGCAGCGCAAACCGCGGATCACTGGGTGCCATTTTGGTATCGATGCCCACAATGCCGCTAAATCGCAAGGGATCGTGCACAAAAGAGAACTTTTGCTCTTTGGGGGGGACGCGGGCAGCGAGCGCTTTTTTCAGCGAGACCTCGTACCGGGTAGACCGTTGCCAGGATGTTTTGGGCCGAAGCGAAAGGGTTTGTCTATCCAACCATCGCGCCGCCACGGTTTCTTTGGGACTCAATGCAACCGGTACGTCCTGCACTGGCTTGCCAACGGCGTCCTCAGATACCACCGGCTTGTCAAATTTGAGTTGAATCTGCTCCCGGTTGTCCAGCACCACATCTTTGGGAGAAAACGAGACCACGTGTAAATCCTGAGCCGGGGCACTGCTGCTCCCGGAACAGGCCCACGCCCCCAACACCGCAATAAACAGTCCGACTCGATTGAACCACCTCATAGCAGAAAACGGATGAATTGATGCGACCATACCAGTGCTCCTTTTTGTGTTGGCATCTCCATTTATCCAATTCCCAACACAAACAAAAGATTTCAAACGTGACTTATTTTTTTAATTCAAGTTGAATCCTGGCGCACGGGGAAATTTGAGGCTTTCGGTGGCGGCACCACGCTGCACCTGCTTGAAGAAAAACCCTGGAATCAAATGCAATAGGTGACACAAGCACATTTGCGAGAAACGAAGCGCAATATAACACGACCAGCTGAATCAGCCGTCTTAAAGCGGAGAGAAGTTAATAGGACAACGGAATAGACCGCATCGAACGTCGCGGGTGAAATCGCTACATGGCGGAGCGTTTTTCCACTTTACCGGAACGAATGCAACGGGTGCAGGCTGAAACGCGAACCGGTGTACCGTCTACAACAGCTTTGACTTTCTGTACGTTGGGCTTGGAAACCTTGCGGGTTTTTCTGTTTGAGTGACTTACCAGATTTCCAGACTGAGGGCCTTTTCCACAAATTTCACATTTATTCGACATAGCTGTCCTCCTGACAGTTAAAGTTCAAATCGAGCGTGAGCAAATACCACCATTCAAAAACCGAGGCAATATATTAGTGGACAAAATACGATCTTTTTTGTCTTTTTACCATTTCCCCCGCAGTTCCAACGCATCAATCGCCGAACGGATTATAATATCGTGATCGAAGGCAAGTTTGGGCAACGCATCCAGCGCAAAAAGCCGCGCCGCCACCGCATCATCACCCGCACGAGGTAAAATGGGAGATGAATGAACAGTGGTATACACCACCGAAATATTCCGCCCTCTGGGATCGCGCTGCGGATGGCCAAATGCGCCCACCTGAATCATCTCTCCAACCGGAATTCCCGTTTCCTCCGCCAGTTCCCGGCGCGCTGCCACATGGAGATCCTCATCCATTTCAACAAATCCCCCCGGCAGGGCCCACTGACCCGCAAAGGGGTCCTTGCCGCGCTGAATCAGCAAAATGTGTGGTTCCGTTTCCGGACATCGCTCAAAAAGCGCCACATCCACACATACCATAGGTCTTGGGTATTTATAGTGATACATCGGCTTTTTTCAGATAGCGTCCCCGGGATGTTCCTGCTGCCACTTCTTTAAAAATTCTTCCACATGTTCAGGCATCTCCTTCTTTGATCCCGAAGGGCTTGCCGGACCATCTCCGCTGTTTTTCTCCAATTCATTGCCAGGACTCTCGTTTCCTTCGGGCATCGACGGCGTCGGGGATGGATTTGGAGTAAAACTATTAAATAGCGCCCCCATCACGGCCTGTTGAAAGATATACTTGCTCGCGGCCCCCAGCATCGTAATGCCATACAGCTGATTGGCATAAATAGACCCCAGCAGCGTCAGTTTGTGCGAAAATGACGCGCTGGCCACCTGGTAAATGCCATCGTGGGTATTCTGACTCACCCATACCATCCCAGGGGATACTTTGGACGCGAGAACATCCACCACCTTGCGCACCGATGTCAGTTCAGACTCTTTGGCCAACGCGTCATCCACAATGCCAACCACTGAATTGTAAACATCCGGCGAAATGTAAATAAGACCATTGCCCTTATCCACCGGGACTGACGCCGCCAACTCCTTAAATCCAGGACTCTCGCCCAATGCATTTTTATGCTTCAGCCTGTCCTCCAGAAATTGTGATCCTGTGGCGATATAGAGGCGCTGCGTGACCTTGTGACGCCAGAGCACCGGACGATAATCGAGCAACTCCTCGGTTAAAAATTCCGAAACGCCAATACGCTGCCACTGCGAATCTTCCCAAACTGAAAAAACCGGAAGCTCTTTGGCCTTCATTACAAGAAGATCCATGAGCGGTCCCATATTGTCCACTGCGATAAAGGCTTCCACCAGGGGAATTTCCAATTCTGTGTCCGGAATTTTCATTCGTCGCGTGGGATCTAAAGCAACAACGCCCATAATTTTGGTGTCGAGTTGAGAAATGAGCTGTCGATACGTCATGCCCGCTCCGACAATGGGAGAATCCAGATGCCGGTTTACATCGGCTATCACATCGGCATCCGCCACATCCTGCATTACACCGTACAGGGTTTCCAAAAAGGCCTGCATGTTGACGTCGCCTTCATAGGCCAAAATCGCATTCTCCGGCGCCATCTGCAGAATTTCAAATGGATGGGGCTCGCCGCCAAAGTACTGCATCAGTCCGGTACGGGGATATGTGGTTTTGGTGAACGATTTGTTGATATACCGATCGCCGTTTTTATAAGAACTCATACCGATGGCCTGAATATCGGTCAGCCCAAGCGCTTTAACAATTTGCACCGCATCAATTCTCGCCTTGTATTTGGGAGGAATCTCGTCCACCACGGCCACCAGCTCATTTACCAGCGCGGCCGCTTTCTCCACATCACCTTCCACATCCATGTAGGTATACACGGTGCCACCGAGATCGAGATACTTTGATGTCACTTCAAAATTCTCAGAACGCGCGTCTCTGGGGGCTTTGGGGGCGCCCGCACATGCAGCCGGCAACGCAGCGACAATAAACAACAGGTAATAATATATCTTCATTCGAAAGTCCTTTGGTCAGTTGCAATTGTTTGATGTCATTAAATATGTACAACACATACCTGTTTTTGCACCCATTTATTCGATTTGCCCCAAACTCCGCCGAGATTAAAAAAAAAGGAACGGCCAATATTCTTTTGTCAGCGTTTGAAATGGGCTGTTCTTTTCATGCCGTTCCCTTTAAAAAGCCTTTTTCATCAGCTGTAAAAAAAAGGAATCATAATGAAAAAAGGCATAGGAAAACGGGTGCTCCTTTTTATTGGAAGTATCTTCGTGCTGCTGTTGCTCTATCTATTGCTTTGGCCGGTTCCGGTAAATCCACAGTCATGGCAGGCGCCTGAATTTGAAGGCTACGTGGGCGACTTTGCTCCAAACCAAAAACTGGCATATGTGGAGTTGCTGGACATCGGAAACAATGTGGGCCCCGAAAGCGTGGCCATAAATTCCAAAGGCGACAGGTTCGCGGCCATGCATGACGGTACCATTATTCGCCTCGCAGCAGGGAACGACACACACGAAAACTGGGTGAACACCGAAGGTCGCCCTTTGGGTATTGTTTTTGATGCGAACGACAATCTTGTTGTGGCCGATCCCTTCAATGGGCTGATGCGCATCGGACCGGATAAAAAGAAAACCCTGCTTACCAACACCGTGGATGACAAACCCCTGTGTTACATCAACAACGCGGACATTGCGTCGGATGGCAAAATTTATTTTTCCGACTCATCATCAAAATTCTGTGCCAAAATCTGGGGGGGCACCTACCCGGCCAGCCTTCTCGACATTATGGAACACGGCGGCCATGGGCGCCTGCTGGTGTACAATCCAAAAAACAACACCACCCGTACGCTGCTGAGTGGACTCAACTTTGCAAATGGTGTGGCACTGGATCCGAAGGAGCAGTTCGTCCTGGTGGTTGAAACATCGTCGTATCGCATCGTCCGCTACTGGCTCAAAGGGCCCAGGGCTGGCTCCCACGATATGCTCACTGAAAACCTGCCCGCGTTTCCAGACAATCTGACCACTGGCAGAGACGGACGATTCTGGGTGGGCTTTATCTCTCCACGCAGCGTGCCGCTGGACAAATTCGCCGATACGCCATTTATCCGCAAAATCATTCAGCGCCTTCCCGCCGGCATGAGACCCAAAGCCAAACCGTACGGCCATGTAGCCGCCATCAACGCCAACGGCGAAGTGGTGCTGGATTTGCAGGATCCCCTTGCCCGCTATCCCATGATCACCGAGGCTGTCGAAACCGATGAGTACCTCTATCTCGGCAGCCTGTTCGCCACCCGCCTGGGCCGACTGTCCAAATCCAGAATCGGGCTTTAAAAAATCCGATGCGTCAATCATTACAACGCACCATCTATCCATCAGAGGCTGGAGACATGGACATGCACTTCATCATTCTCCGAAGGCTGCACCCGCTGCAGCAACGACTGAAACGTTTCCGGGGTGATGTGAAGGGAATCCGAAGGCATATTTCTGTGTCTGGGATGCCGTACATCAGCCATATATCAGGCGACATGGAAAGGGATTCTTTTTTTGTATCTTTGCAATTCGTGCTCCAATTGATGGCATCATCTGATGCTATCGAAAAGTAGATGCATCGCAGTCACAATAAAAACCCGAGTTAAAATTATAACTGCGAAATGTTCAATTTATTGTGAACCGCAATCAACTCGTGAAACAACTGCCACAACGGACTGAAATCAATTAAAAATATAACCCAATGGAGCATTCAATGAAAAGAATTGGCATCCTTTACGGTGTCTTTGTTCTTATCCTTTTATCCATCGGTTGCAATCGATCCAACTCTGTGAACGATGATACCGAATCGTTAAAAGAGGGATCAGAAAGTGACAGCGACGCTGACAGCGACAGTGATAGCGACAGCGACACGGACGCAGACAGTGACAGCGACGGGGACAGCGACGGCGGCAGCGACAGTGATGGGGATACATCTGTCGCCAACTGCGATGGAGACAGTGTAGACTGCTACGAAGACTGCTGGGACTGTGCGCTCCAGGGACAGTGCGCGCCGGCGGTGGATGCCTGCCAAAAGAACGAGAAGTGCGCCGCGCTTCTCGCCTGTCGGGATCAGGACTGCTGCAATGGCCGCACAATAAACGACTGTTTGGAGGGGGACGAATGGGTCGCCTGCATCACCAATTGTCGCAGGGAAGTCCAGCCCACCTCTGAGGCGGATAACCTTTTTCGCGGCATTGACCTGTGCATCGGGTGCGACGCGTGTGCGATCTCGTGCTTTGAAAACACAGCCGATTGGGCCATATGTGATTCCACTGATGTGATTCCCGAAACGAGGCCTGTCTGTTTTTCAGGGGAAGTCGAAGACGGTGAGGCGGTCTGTTTCGACTGGGCAACCCACGGCGGACCATGCACAGAAGCATATGACGCATGCCAGGCCGATACAGAGTGCGTTGCACTTGAAAAATGCACTCATGTCGCCGACAGCGGAGCGGCTTTCCAGACAGACCCGGAACCGTGTCTGGCCGCTGTCAGCGCCGACACAGCAGATAAATACTGGGCCTATGTGCAATGCGTGTTTTGCAATGCCTGCGATGTTGGCTGCGGCCAATACGCGAGTGATAAGCGGTGTAACGAATACGACTACCCGCCTGGGAGTAACTGATTCCAGCGTGCACTCTCAGGAGAAAGTGACAACGGACCAGTTGCCCACCTACTTTTGGGTATCCAGATAACGGTACAAAGTGGCGCGGCCGACGCCCAGCAGTTTGGCGGCACGGGCTTTGTTGCCGCCGGTTTGTTCCAGGGCGGCGTCAATGTTGTCGGGAGTCAGCGATTGAGCTGGCTTCATGGAGGGCGGCTCGGGGAATTGCGAGGGTCGGCTGGGGATGGTTCGCCCGGTGTTGGTTTCGAACCAGCTTTTAAACTGGGGCGAGAGATGCACGGGTTCGATGATGCCCCCTTTGGCTTTAATGAGCGCAAACTGGATGACACTCTGCAGTTCCCGCACATTGCCGGGCCAGGGATATTCGATGAACAGCGACATGGCTTCGGTGGACACGCCCAAAGATATCTGGCCGTTCTCCTTTGCCCGTTTCAAAAAATGCTCCACCAGCAGAGGAATATCGCCGGGACGCTCACAAAGGGGCGGGATTTCGACAGGCACCACATTGAGGCGGTAGTATAAATCCTCGCGAAACTCGCCTTTATCCACTTCTTCTTTTAAATCTTTGTTGGTGGCGCTGATGATGCGCACATCCACGCTGATGCTTTTTTCGTCGCCCACCCGCTCAAAACGGCCTTCCTGCAGCACGCGAAGCAGCTTGGCCTGCAGTACTTTAGGCATCTCGGCCACTTCATCCAGAAAAAGCGTTCCGCCATCCGCCAGTTCAAATCGGCCCCGTTTGTCGCGAATCGCTCCGGTAAATGCGCCCCGGACGTGTCCAAACAGTTCGCTTTCCAGTACGCCCTCGGGCAACGCGGCGCAATTGACGGGAACAAATGGCATTCCCGCGCGAACCCCCTCGTTGTGAATGGCGCTCGCCACCAGTTCCTTGCCGGTGCCGCTCTTGCCATAAATATGAATAGGGACATTAATATCGGCAACTTCCCGAATGGTTTCAAACAATTCCTGCATACGACCATCCTTGCCAATAATTCCCGCGAAACAGTGCTGTTCCTTCAGCCGACTGCGCAACGCAGTGAGTTCGCTAATATCTTCCAGCAACACAATGGCCAGCTTTTCCCCTTCATACTCAAAAGGCGCCGCACTGATCATTAACTGACGTTCGCGGGTTTTCTCCCCTTCACACAAGACCACCTCGGTTTGCACACGACTGACAGCGTTGCCCAAAATGGCATTCTCCGCGGATTGCTTGACCTTGCAGTGACTGCATTCTGCAGCATGTCCGCACCCGGCAGGTGTGTTCGCGGCGTTGATACAGTGCAGAATGTCTCCGCCAAGCCAGTCGCGAAGACTGGCCGCTGTATCTCCAAAGCTGGCCTTCAAGGCGTTATTCACCATTCTCACCTGGCGCTTTGCATTCATCACCATGACCCCGCAGGGAATGGCGTTAAACAGTCGTTGCAGAAATTCGAGACTTTGAATATCAGTGTGTGCTTCAGTCAATGGGGACCCACTATCATTTCTTGAAATTTTATCACCAAACGTAATATCATCTCACACGCGCCGTCTTCCGGACGACCGGATGTGCCTGTATAACAAACCTTTCCGGAGTGTGTCATCCTCAAATTTGGAGTGGTATTTCATTAATTGCGGTTTCCATCCAACATAGCAGTTGAGAATTTCATATGTCTGCATATAATATGCATTCCAATTTGATTAAAATAATAAAGGCTTTACAAGGTGCGTTCATGAAAAATCAGTTATTTATACAAGCCGTTTGGGTTGTTTTCGCAGTAGTACTCTTTGCTTCAACTGTTGCCGCCAAGGAAGATGCCTCTGTCGACAACACTGACGATGCCACACAAACAGAACCCGCAGCCCCGGCTGCAGTCGACGTCAACACCGATGGCCCTGCCCCACCCCCTCAGAGCGGCGGTGGTCTGGCCGAAACCCCAGGGGTTGGTTACCACTCCGTGGGCATGCGCTTCAGATGGATATTCCTGCCCAAATGGTTCATCACCATGTTTGGTGTGAACATCAATGCACAAAACGAAAAACACCCGCTCATCAGCAACCTTGGATTCGGTGTGGAATACACCTATCGCAAGGACAACTTCGATATTACCGCAGCCATCTGGGGCGCCCAACTGGACTGGGAAGATCCCATCTACTTTAAAAATGGCGGCGAACCGGAAAGCAGCTGGACCGAAGTGCGCAACGGTATGAGCGCCCTCCTGTTCACTGCGGACTTCATCTGGTCCACTCCCATAACCGAGATGGTGGCCATCACCTACGGCGTTGGTGTGGGCATGGGAATCACCGTTGGTGGCGACATCATCCAGACCGAAGCCTACCGCGATGACGATGGTGTTCTCCACCCGTGCGATGGCGCAGGGAATCCGGGCACCATGGCCGACAATGACCAACCCTACTGCGAAGAGGGCGGTGAATATCACGATGTGTACGACAAACTGCCGGTGGTTCCCTGGATAAATCTTCTGGTGGGCGCCCGCATCAAGCCCCATGAGCATTTTGCCATCTATGTGGACACCGGATTCGGCATTGGCTTCCAGATGGGTATTCGAGGCGGCTATATCTTCTAACCAATCACACACCTGCCCCAGGAACGACCGGGCCCTGCTGTCTGTCCACCACGATGCGCACCGCGCTCAGCGCTGACAGCATCGGATATTTTAGACGACAAACACGATGACACTGTAATTCTTCACAACAGGATCTTACCAGCCATAGTTGCTCAGACACTGTTTAGACGCCAGACTTACAATATGGACACTGCTTCGCTGGAACCGTATCGCGACGTTTTACATCATCAGATGACCTCCGGTATTATCAGGGACTTTTCCACCAACGCGACGGCGCCGGCAGACACGTTCCTGCGCGGATTAAATCTGCACCGGGCGCTGCAAATACTGGATTTGGGGTGCGGTTTTGGGTATATGACCGCAGAGCTGGCTCGGATGGTGTCCCCGGACGCCTGTATCATCGGCATGGACGCCTGTGCGGAAAATGAAATCCCCTTCACAAATGCAGTGGCACAGGCCCAACGACGCAGTCGGTTTATCTGTGAGCAGATAGAGAAACGACTCCCGTTTGGAGACAATACGTTCGATGTGGTATTTTGCTCCTACGCACTTTACTTCTTTGTGGATATCATCCCGGACATCGCCCGGGTGCTCAAAGAAACCGGCTGTTTCATCGCTGTTTGTCACAGTATCGATTTCATTGATGACATGTTGAATGTCGCCGGGTTGCCAATGGCTCGGCAACAGATGATGAAGGTGTTTGGCGCCTTCAACTGCGAAAATGGAACCCAGATGCTGGCGCCCCACTTTGGTCGAATCGGCCATGTGCCATATCGCAATCAGCTCCGGTTTAAACAGGAGAACTGCGACGCGTTGGCCACATATGTCATCCACAAACTGCCATTTATTTACCCCGACAAATTTGGAGATGAAACCATTGTACAAATGGTCGTCCACACTGTGGCGGCCACCGTGGCCAGACAGGGCGAAATCACCATCGCAAAAAATGACTGCTGTTTTCGGTGCACCGCACCACACTCCGCCTCGCGGCCAAAAAGGAATCCGCAAAATCACATGAAACAATTGTCATGAATATTAACTGCAGTGAAGAATCACCGTTATACGTGTTGATGGGGACAATAAGGCGCATGATGAACTGTGCCTCCGAACTCCCCCAGTCTTACAAAGACATAAACAACCTGCAGCTGGGCATTCGGTTTAAAACATGCGTGAATTGCTTCAAAATAAAAAATCCCTCAAAATCAATCATTGGCCGATTATTGCTGGAATAATGGCAGTTGCGTTTGGGGTCGCCACATGTTCCGATACCGAAGGGACCCATGGCGTTCTGACCGATTTCTCACCGGACATCCTCTCCGGCGACTATACAGGAGAAATTGTTGTGGACGCGGCATATAATCCAGTGATTAGCCGGGAAATGGGATGCGGGTGGTCAGAGACATCGGCGGACTATGCGTATGATGTGTATGCAACGCCATCCGGCAAGCCCGAAAGCTGGTTTCTCCTGTGCAAGGGCGAGCTGCAGCTCAGTGGCGAGTCAGTGGAATGCGATGCGCTATGGCCCCAGGCCACCAGTCACCTTGTTCCCGACACATCCTACAACGTGGAAGTTCGTGACAAACACGGTTCCAGCTATTTCCTAACACGCGCCTTCACCTGGCAGGGAGCATTGTCGGACACCGACAGCGGTTCAGACATCGGTAGTGATTCCGGTTCGTCAACCGCTACAGATACCGACACTTTCACTGATACAAACTCCAGTGCAGATACCGGCACGGGCGTGGATTCGGCGCCTGTCACAGATACAGCCACAGACTCGGCGACGGATTCTGCAACGGACACCAACACAGACTCATCGTCGGATACGACACAGGGACCTTATCGTCTGATTGCAGAATATACGACCGACACACCGGATTTCAGTGGCGTCCCGGAAAAAATGTGGACCATGACCGAAACTCTGGACCATGAGAGTGGATGTGCCGTCGACCAGATTCCCGACAACATTGTTTTCGATGTCCTGTGGAATGAGGGTGGGTTATACGTGGCAGTAGTGGTTCCAGATGATGTGCAAACCTTTGTTTCCGCGCCGAACGAAGACATCAGAGACTATGATGCTGTTACCGTTTTTATTGACGTGCGACCATTGAGTACCCCGTACAATCAGGGAGACAACTGGTTTGCGTTTGGCTGCATGGGAACGCTCAACGACATGTACACAGATGTGCCCATCACCTGGGCTTCAGCGCCCACCGCCACACAATACAGCATGGAAATCGGTATTCCATGGTCCTCCCTTGGCGTTGATACGCCTGAAAGTGGACTGGAGTTCGGTTTTGATATTCTGGTCCATGACAATGACAATCTGGGGAACGATTGTTTTGCATTCTGGAATTCAAATTCTGAAGGAATAGACATCACCAGCAACTTTGGCAGACTGATGCTTCAGTAGCCATCCAGGACAAAATCTGTCTCACCCTGCAAAAGAATAGTAGCCGCAAAAAGCCGAATGAGTTAGTAAAGGCTCTATGAAAACGGCAATCCTAAGCACAGGCAACGAACTCATCCAGGGCACCATTAGCGATACCAATTCAGCCTGGATGGCCAGGCGTCTCGCAGAAAACGGCATTGAGGTCAATCAGATTGTGGTTATTGGCGATAGCCAGTCGGCGTTGGAAGCCACACTCCATGCCATGTGGCGCAACAACGATCTGGTCATTTGTACCGGAGGGCTGGGACCCACTACCGATGATATCACCGCCAAAGCCGTCGCTCACGCCCTCAAGGTCCCACAGGTGAGACATGCTGAAGCGACGGAGCAAATCATCGCCCGGTTCGCAGAGCGAAACTTCCCCATGGCCCCCATCAATATGAAGCAGGCGGATTTGCCAAAGGGATGCCAGGCACTCGAAAATCCCAGTGGCACCGCACCGGGATTTCGCGTGGATGTCAACAATTGCAAAACCGTTTTTCTGCCCGGTGTTCCATCTGAAATGAAAGTCATGTTTAAAAAACATATTTTACCGCTGCTAGAGGGAAATGGGACGCCCCGGCACGTTGTCCGATGTCACTTGTTTGGGATTGGCGAATCGGTGTTGCAGGAAAAACTCCTGCCTGTGGAAAAGGCATTTCCCGAGGTGGCATTTTCCTATCGGGCGGCATTTCCCGTCATGAGCATCACTCTTTCTGGAAATGCCGCCGAAAAAGTCATCGAGGCACAAAGGAACGCACAGACGCTTCTGGCGCCATGGATATATGCCACTACTGACAAGTCGCTTTCGGAAGTTGTTGGGGATATGCTGCGGGATAGACAGCTCACCATTGCATCCGCCGAATCGTGCACCGGTGGAATGATTGCGCATGAGCTCACCAATGTGGCGGGTTCGTCGGATTACGTGCAGGGCGCAGTCGTGGCCTACGATAATCGCATAAAAAACAAAGTGTTGGCAGTCCCGGCAGACTTGCTGAACAAATATGGAGCGGTAAGCGAACAGGTGGTGCGCAGCATGGTCCTTGGAGTGCAGCAACTGATGAATACCCATGTGGCGGTGGCCACTTCCGGCATCGCCGGCCCCGGGGGTGGGAGTGATGAAAAACCAGTGGGAACCGTTCATATTGCCGTGGCGATTAAGGATGTCATTTTCCACAAAAAATGCTTGTTTAAAGGATACAGTCGTACAAAGGTAAAAACCGCGACGACCTGGACCGCACTGCAAATGGTGCGCAGTCACTTGATGGATATGCCGTTACTGGAGAAAAAATGAAAACTGTTCGATGCTTTCTGGCGATTAACCTCGAGCTGAAAACCGCCGTCAAAATATCGGAACTGCAACAATCACTGATTGCGGACAGCGCCGAATTTAAATCGGAGTTTCTGTGGGTTCCACCACAGAACATGCATGTCACCGTGCGGTTCCTGGGCAATATCACTGAACCAATGATCCAGGCGATAAAAGACAGTCTGGAAGAGACCACCCGAAACTGTGCGCCTTTTGTCATGGAAGCCGGAGCTGTCGGCGTCTTTGACGCTGATTCACCCAAAGTGCTGTACTGCGAAATCAACGATCCCAACAACGAACTGTTCCAGTTGGTGTCAGGGGTTCACAATGTCCTCGAAAACACCGGATTCAAGGAAATCGAAAAGCCCTATATTCCCCACGTCACTCTGGCGCGAATCGCTGATGGCGACGCCGACGAGATAAAGCAGTTGGTCGAAAAGTACAGCTCGCCCCTGGGGTGCGCATCTTCGGTACGCACTCTGGTATGCTACCAGAGCCAGCTGATGAAAAGCGGCGTGGATTACCAGCTTTTGTGGAAGCTGCCCCTGGAAAAAAGAATGCAGTCCCCTGGCAGTCCACCATTAAAAAAAGAAATTGAAGCTCCCCCGCAAAGCGACGAGGAGTCTGAGTCACCATCAGAAGATAGCGCATCCACAGCGCCCGATGAAAGTGCAAACAACACCAACAGCGACGCTGAGTCAGTGGAACAAGGAGAAAAACAACAATGAGCGTAAGCCAGGATGACAATAAAGCCAAAGCGTTAAACTTAGCCATCAGCTCCATCGAGAAAAATTACGGGAAAGGTGCCATCATGCGCCTGGGAGACGAAAATGCACTGACCAAAGGCGTGGAAGTTATCCCATCGGGCTCTGTGGGTATCGACATGATACTGGGCATTGGCGGATATCCCAAGGGTCGGGTTATCGAAATCTACGGTCCGGAATCCTCTGGTAAAACCACATTAACCCTGCATGCTGTGGCGGAGGCCCAAAAGCTGGGCGGCGTATGCGCCTTCATCGACGCCGAACACGCGCTGGATGTCTCGTACGCCAAAAAGCTGGGCATCAACACATCAGAACTGCTTGTCTCACAGCCCGATTGCGGTGAACAGGCGCTGGAAATCGCCGACATGCTGGTGCGCAGTGGGGCGGTGGATCTCATTATTGTGGACTCAGTTGCTGCACTTACTCCCCGCTCCGAGCTGGAAGGTGAGATGGGGGATTCGCACGTGGGTCTTCAGGCGAGGCTTATGAGTCAGGCGCTTAGAAAACTGACCGGAACGCTCTCCAAATCCAACACTGCCATTATTTTCATCAATCAGATTCGAATGAAAATCGGCGTTATGTTCGGCAGCCCGGAGACCACCACCGGTGGAAATGCGCTTAAATTCTACGCCTCCCAGCGCATTGACATTCGTCGCATCGGCGCCATTAAAAAGGGTGAAGAAGTTGTGGGCAACCGCACCCGTGTCAAAGTGGTTAAAAACAAGCTCGCTCCGCCATTTCGCGAAATCGAGTTCGACATCATGTATGGCGAGGGCATCAGTGCCGAAGGCAGCCTTATCGATATGGGTGTGGAGCAAAACATCGTTGAAAAAAGCGGCTCCTGGTATTCCTACGAGGGGACCCGCATTGGCCAGGGACGCGAAAATGTGAAACAGTTCCTCAAGGAAAACCCCGACATTTTTGCAAAAATTGACGTAGCGTTGCGCAAGGAAATTGGCCTCATCAAGGATGACGCCCCGCCCGCAGACGTCGAAAACGCGCCCAAAGCAAAAGCGGCCGGAAAGAAATAGCCCACTGTGTTTTGGAAGCTCATCGAGTTCATCGTTCGCATTATTTTCTGGCGGCGATTTCGCACTGCCAAAAAAATCGGTGAAGCTGCAACGCTGCTGTCGGACGGCAAGCCAAACAAAGCGCTCACCCACCTGGAAAAGTACGGTAATGCCGTCCACCAGTCGCTCATTCCCCTCTTTGCCCTGACGCAGGGAAAAATATACGAAGCTCTGGGGCGACTGGAAGACGCGGAAAACAGTTTCAAGGCGGTGGTGCTCACCAACCCCAAAGACGCTCGCGCCGATGTGGCACTGGCTGTCCTCACTGGCAGGCAGGGACGGTTCGATGATTGTCGCACATGGCTCAATCGCGCCATCGAAAAAGAACACGACGATGTGTCACCAAAAGCCAGGGAACTGCTCTCCCATCTGGATGCCATAGAAGATGGCAGCAAGCAGCAGGAATACGAAAACCGTGCCCGGGCGCTGGCCGAAAAAACCATTGTGGACGGGAAACAGCCTGGACTGGAGCCCCCGAACACCGCACTACTTGCGCAATGGGTCACCCAACCGGACGCCAAAGACAGCCTGGACGATGTGGCCCTGCTGCTGGCATATGCGGAATTGAAACACGGCGGTCATTGGAAAATTGGTCTTGCCATCGAAGATACCGCAATCATTCGCGCCGATGGCAGCGAGTATCGGCCATTCGATACCCTGAATGAATGGCTGTCCCCCACTCCAGGCGCCAAATGAAACTATGTGTTTACTGTGGCTCCAGCTCTGGAAACATGCCGGAGTACTGCGACGCTGCCCGCAGCTTTGCAAGGTCAATGGTCCAGCGAAAAATTAACCTTGTTTACGGTGGCGCCGATCTCGGGCTGATGAAAATTATTGCGGACACCGTTCTGGAGGGTGGTGGCCATGTCACCGGGGTCATTCCCGAGCACCAGGCGCAGGAGCGTGCACACAGGTCGCTTTCGAAGCTGCACGTTGTAAATTCCATGCACCAGCGTAAAACCATGATGTTCGAACTGTCCGATGCCTGCGTGGCACTCCCTGGTGGCTTTGGCACAATTGAAGAACTTTCCGAAATGCTTACCTGGGCCCAGCTGGGATTGCACACCCACCCGTGCGGGCTACTCAACATCCGCGGCTACTTTGACCACTTCATCCATTTCATCGATAACGCCGTTTTTGAGGGATTCATCAAACCCGCCCACCGCAACATGCTTCTGGTGGCCGAGTCCGCAGAAGAACTTTTCGAAAAATTCGAATCGTACAGCGCCCCAAAAGAACCCAAATAGGCGTCAACGCTTTTACAATCGTCGACTGGCGGCAGCTTATTTTTCGTCTGGCCTGAACAGCGAACTGAGAGTATTTTGAAATTCGAGGTTCTCTCAAATGCATTATTTGGCGTTTAATAAATGTACGAGCAGAGAAAGCCAGCGTGTTTTTAGTATTTGTTAGCAATATCAATACCATGCAACCTTACCCAAGGAGGTCACAATGCGTAAAATAAATCATCTGTGTATCTGTCTGGCAATTGTCGGGATTACTTTTTTTGTTGGACACAAAGCGATGGCGAACCCAATTGCGTCGACTGTTGATTTCGACATTTGGCTAAATGAAAACGGTACCGCTATTACAGCCGGCTACCTTGGAATGTTCAAACCTGGTGAGTTCGACTACGAGGCATTTATTATACGAGTCAAAATCGATGATGAATATGTCATTGCCGGCGAGAACTGGGAATACGATGAAAACGTGACCATCGCCAACGGCGGCAGCGGAGATGAGGAGTTTCACGAAATATCCATGGTCGTTCCGTGCCCTGCCCCTGGCAAACAGACTTTCGAAATCACAAATGTCTACGAGAATCGTGACGGCGAAATCAGAATGTACGAAATGCTGACAAAGACAGTGGTGTGTGATGCGGCCGGTACTGTTGATACAGATTCGGAACAGGACACAGCACAAAGCGATCCAGAACAGGATTCAGAGAGGGACTCTGAAGTAACCGATTCAGAGTCTGATGATTCTGATGATTCTGAAAACGAATCGACAAATGACGATGATGCGTCAGAAAATGATGGCACGACAAAACACGATGGGGCCTCAGGCAGCAGCCACGAAACCGACACCGCTGGCGCCAGCGACTCAAAAGGCTGTTCCTTCTTTTTTGCCTATGATAACGGGACACATTTCCTTTTTCAGCTGCTGCTGTCGATCTGGTAGCGCCATTCAGCGCAAAGCATCGATTAATCAGGTATGAAAATTAGCCAACATTATACCATTATCCTGACTGTCAGCTGTTTTGTCATTGCATCAGGATGCACCTGCGGCACTAATGACCGCTCTGCGCCTTTTTCGAAAGCGTTGTCCCATCCAGCGACAAATCGCCAAAACAAAGGCGCCACTGTAACATCGGGACAATCGTCCATGGCAGTGAACTGGGATCCGGCAACGGGAAAGGGCGCCATTTCGCTGGTGACTGCTACCCGGCAAAAAATAGAGCTCCGCTTTCAGGATGGGTTTAAGGGCTATACTGGCGGCCTGTATCCTGGCAGTATGAATCGTCCGGCAGTTACGCTTTATCGCCCGGGACTGGACAAAAAACCAGCTGCCATATGGTGTGCGCAGGATGAATCCATCTGGGATCACGAACGGCAGGTGGAGTTTTCTCCTGGCTGGTCTGAAAACTTTGGACACGGCCCCGACGGACGACCTCTGACATTTCAGGGCGGCCGAATCATCAAAAAAGGCGCCGAGTCAGTGATCCTTGCCTCAATGAATAGCGCACTTCCCTACGAAGTGAATAAATGGATGTCAATACATAGCGACGGCATGATGCTGGTCCGCACTCAAATCCGAAACATTTCACATACAGATGTCATCTTTGATTTTTGGAGCGGCGATGACCCCTGGGTAGGCGATTACGGCACCAGTCGCGGAGATGTGGGCTGGGAGAACCGTCGCTGGATAAAGCGTGAGCAAAAAATAAATATGGCACTTTCGCGATGTGTGGGCATTGCAGATTTACAGGAAGGCAAATGGGATACGGCAAATTATATGTGTCTGTCTGCAGCGTCTCCCCTCCCCACCGCCACTTATTTTGCCAATCGATTCGCTCACGCTGACACGGACATTTCCGCGGGCACACTGCTTGATTCGGAAACCATGACCGCGTTTAATATGGGATGGCAAAACATTTCTCTCGCTCCCAATGAGTCATTCGAAATCAGTTATGCGCTGGGTGCAGTTCCCAACCGTACCGTTCAAAAGGAGGCCACGGTGCCATCACCGCCCGAAATCCCGGCAAAACGATGGGCCGCCCTCACCAACCTGCCTCGGTTAAAAGAAGAACAGGCAGAGGACGCCGTCATATTTAAATCTGAACGCGTGGAAATGCACCTGGAACCTGAGCGTGGCAGCATCCGCATAGAGGGCATATATACATTTCAAAATAAGGCGGATAAGGAACAGTATCGTCAAATCTATTTTCCATTTGCAGTAGATGAACTTCATCCGTATCCCCATCGGATACATGTGGAGGGCATTCCGTTTCAGCGCTTCCGCAAGGGAATTCTGTTTCCCCTTCAGATAAAGCCGGGCGAAACCGCAGCTGTTAAACTATCGTATGAACAAAAAAGCGCAGACAACACCGCCACGTACATTGTCACCAGCGCCAGAACGTGGAACAATGCTCTGGAAAAGTCGGTGCTGGTTGTGGAATCCCCAAACTGCCGCCCGCTGGAAATTTCATATCCCATGAAAAAACATAAACGTAAAACCGGCTGTCATTACCAGACCATCCTCCGCCCCTTTTGGCCAGACCGGGAATTTACGGTTCGCTGGAACTGAATGATTCAAAACAGGCAAAAAGATTCAGTCTGTGATTTTAAAAATGATATTTTGCATTATTTACATCATTTTGGCTCCAGTGTTTCCGAGTCTGTGAATCGCAAGTTCTGATGTTTTTTTGAAATTCAGGTCAAACATCCGCCGTTGCTTGGCGTATGAAGGTCCGGCGCTTCTTTGTTAAACGCCAGCTATCTGCTTTGTTTTTTTTCAACAAACTTCGCAAGCGGACAACAGGGGGCATGACATTCATGCCGGTGCATCGTATAGGGCAGATTCATCCTGGGTTTCAAGACAGGTCGTCGCTTACATCCCCCAACGCCTCATGCGCCCCCACCAACGGTCATGTTGAGCTCAGACGTTCAAAGACAATACATCTGGCAGCTGAACTCCGAAGATTTATCGAGATGTCGTGTACTTGTCCCCAATCGCATCATTTGCAATGTGAGACATATCTTATTAAATGGATTCGATGTCTTTGGGTGACAGGCCGGTATAAAGCACGATTTTGTCAAGGGGTTCGCCGTTTTGCTTCATGATTTGGGCAGTCTTCAGTGCACGCTCGACATCGCCTTCCGCTTTGCCTTCCGCTTTGCCTTCCGCTTTGCCTTCCGCTTTGCCTTCCGCTTTGCCTTCCGCTTTGCCTTCCGCAAAACCCCTGTTGCGAGCTTCTTCGGCTTCCTGGCGGAAGGTGGCCATATCGTGCAGATACTTCTGACGCGCTTCGTAGCGTTCCATCAGCTCCCTGTCGGCGGTGAACTGTTCATACCGTTCGTGGGCTTCTTTAATCCTGTCGTTTCGTTCCAGTATGGTTTCCAGTCCCTTCATATTGTCCTCATCGTAACAAAACCAGCTCAACCAATCGGCGAGCGGTATTTTTATCATAGTACGCATCTTTTTGAACCGGGTCAAACACAGAAAATGCAGCATCAGATGATCGGTAAGTACCATTGCGTCGCTGTACAGTTCACGCAGCATGTAGCACTGATGAGCACTCTCAATATTGGTCAGAAGAATAAAATCCAAAACATTGATGCAAATCACGGGATTCAGCCGCTCATAGCTGTCCCCATTACCGAGTTGACCCACATAGGTTTTGGCCCAGTAATACAATGAACGGTTTGTAAACGTGGAATTTCCCTGAATTTGCATCTCGATGTTGTACAGCCTTGCTTTTTCGTCTTCGGCTTTTATATCCAAAATACACTCCTTGTCTGTCACCGATTCTTTGGGACTAAATGGATTGCGGATCACCAGGCTCTGAAGTGGCCCCATCCCGGCGTCTTCGAGAACAGCGTTGATGAAATCCAAAGTCAAATGCTCATGGCCCTGTTTGCCAAACAGGTAGCGAAAGAAAAAATCATTGATTGGAGATATGTGTTTCATGCGCAAAAACATAGGCTAAAAATGTGCCAAATGTGTTCAACCCGCAAATACCTGATTTTGCTGGCTCTTGCGAGTCAATGTTCTCCAAAGGCCTGGCCATCGCTGAATTGGGCCAGTCTGAAACGCCACCTGGCGGCCATGTGCATTCCCTCCATCCGACGACGACAATGCATCTGACAAATGACATCCGGCTGTTTGTGGCATCAGTTAGCGGGGATGGATTCGCTCTGAAACAGATTGGGCAGGGTAAAATCCGTGATGCACAATTTGAATGAAGATCCTTCGACGATTCGTTCGACATTAAACCGATGGATGGGATACACGCCACCGAATGACGTCGAGTTCAAGGCTCTGCGAGCAGTTGCCCCCTTTTTTTACAGGGGCGTTGCGACATGTGAAACCGTTTTCCACCTCACAATTATCGGTGCCCCCATCCCCGCTTCGTAAATTGCCGTGATCCGATGATGAGGTTGTATCTGAATCCACATCTGTAGCGCAAGTTGTAGCTGATGCGGAATCGGTGTTGCCCACTGCTGCCGTCAAATCGCACATCCCTCCATTCGTCCGTTCCCACGTAGTCAATAATTCCATTGTCCGTGTCGCTGTTGCTGTCGCCGTCCCCGTCCGTGTCCGCATCTGAATCGCTGTTGCCGCAGCCGACGACCAGCCATCCCCACGCCTCGACATGCTGAATGCGTGCGTTCGCAGTTTCCCGTTTTTTTTGTCATTAAATTTGAGTTCCTTTGAACGATTCCAATTCCATTGTTTCGTGAGCTTAAAAAAGGTTCATCGGTTTAATGACATATGTGATAAAATAGGCCCCATTTTGTATCGGATGCAACACAGATTACTGTGCAGCTGATTGAATCGATGACTGCGTACGGAAATATAAAATGATGGTTTACACAATTAAAACTTTGCGTCTTCTCGGATGGAGATGTTGGTTGCCGGAAATGTTTGGGGATAACAATGGATGAACACGGAATGCTGGAGGGGCTCTGCCAAAGGGATTCAAATTGTCTAAAGTTGTTTTGGGACAGGTACTGGTCCGGCGTGTATGCAATATGCGCTCGCATTCTTGGTAAGAATACCGATGCGACGGATCTGGCGGTGGATTTGCTGACTGAGTTTATTGATATAAGAGTGCAAAATGTCGAAAAGGCCGCAGCCATGGGAGGATATCTTCGCCTAATGGCCGTTCGACGCGCACTGGATTTGAGGAAAAAACGCTCCAGAATGAGCGAATTGGGCGATGAAATATGGGATACCGGTTCGGCTTCTCCCGAGGAAATGGCAGCGATTGCCACTTTAATGCCACGTTTGGAGAATTGCCTTCCCAAATTGTCGGAAAAGGCGCAGCAGACATTGCGGCTGAAATATGTGGAACAGTGGAGCAACGAACATATTGGGAGCATTGTGGGTGGATCGCGCCAGTATATTGGGCGACTCATTCAGCAGAGTCTGGAACTGTTGCGAACCTGTGTTGAAAAAGACACCCATGAATTGATTGTAGAGCGATAGGAAGGCGAGCGAATGAACAGAGAAGAACCGCTGCAAACAGATGATATTGCGTTGCTGCTAAGGCACAGAAAGCTGAAGCGGGAACACATTCATGATGAGATTCTTCTAAAGCTGGCAGTCGTCATGGCGGAGGAGGCAGATGATGACACAAAACTGGAGGTTGACAGGCATCTGGCGAGTTGTGCCGAGTGCAGGGAAGCATTGGTCATGTATCAGGGAACCAGCGAAATCGGAGGGACAGGTGAAATCGATGCCAATGAACGAAGTAATGATGTGATTGAAAATGCAGCGAGGAACCGGATGCCGGATAAGCCGATACGTATGTTCGCGGGACGAATGCGGACTATGGGGGCAATCGCGGCAATTCTGCTGTTTGCAGGTGTCCTGCCTGTTTGGATGATGATCCGGGACCGGACGCCTGAAGATACCGCATCTGCTCTTGCAGTTAAGGGGCGAGCGGATGACATCTCGGTGGTAATCCGAAGGAATGGCCGCGCTTTTATTGCGCGGCCTTCCGAACCATTGCAAACAGGTGATGACCTTGGTTTTTTTTATTCCGCAAAAAAGAAGGGATATCTGGCGCTGTTTACCCGGGACAGCAGCAAATCGGTATATCTGCTTCATCCGGTTGACGGTGTCCGAAGTGCATCGATTGACGCTGGACTGAATGTCTCCCTGCCGGATGGCGCATCGGTTGAAACAGTGAGCCGCTGTGAGTGGGTGATTGGGGTCTTTTCAGACAGTCCATTGTCTGTTGCGGATTTAGAGCGAAATGTTGCCGATGCAATGGAAACGAATTCCAGTTGTGGTCTTGCTCTGCAAATTCCCAACGCCAGGAGTGTGGCGGTATTCCCGTTTACAGGAGATAAGTCCCATTGATAAATCTGCTTTATATTGTCATTGTTCCGTTGCTGCTGCTGTTTTCCGCGTTGCCGGCGTCGGCGGTAACATTGCGATACGCGCTGATTATTGGGAACAATGTTGGTGTGGATGAAGAAGGCACGGAACCTTTTCCGCGTCTTATGCATGCAGAGCGCGAAGCGAGACGATTGCGAAAGCAGTTGATAAAAGTGGCCAACTTTGATGAATCTCCGTCACGCACTCGGATGCTCCTGAATGCTACCCGGGAAGAGGTTGCAGAAGCGTTTCATGCGATGGCCGCTCAGCGGGAGCGAGACAGCAGGCTGATAGACGATATGGAGTCGATGTTTCTGCTGTACTACACTGGACATGGTTTGTCGGGGCGATTGCTGTTGTCGGATGGACCCATGAGCGCCAAAGCGCTGACGCGATTGTTTAACAGGGTGGGGGCGGATTTTTCGGTTGGCGTATTTGACGCGTGTTATTCCGGAAGTCTCGATACGTTGCTGCAAAGTAAGGGGATTCGACCCACCCGGGGCCTCAACATGGCAAAGGAAATGCCGGATCACGTTCTGTCTGCCAAAGGCAGTATCTGGTATGTGTCGAGCGGCGCCGGGCAGCCAAGTTACGAAGATAAACAGATGGGTGGCGTCTTTACCCATTTCTTCATAGAAGCGCTGAAACAGGCCCGCAGTGAAGGCCCCGGAATTACCCTGGACGGGATTTGGCAGTATGCAAGAAAAAAAACGGTGGCTTACACGTTGCAGCATAATCGACGCCAGGTACCAGAGCAGTTTGTATCAAAGCTTCGGTCACAGGCGCCGATATATTTTAGTTTTCCGAATCCCAAAGGGGCAAAACTGGTGTTGTCAAAAGAACTGCATGGTCGATTCGGGCTTTCATATGCAGACGGACATGTGGTGAAGTTTTTTGAAAAAACCCCGGGCAAGCCAGAGGAAATTGTGGTGTATCCGGGGAAGGCGGAGCTGTTTGTATTTGATGAAACCTCGACCATAAAAAGTTCAGTCGTCCATATTCGCGCCGGTGAAACACTGGTGGTTCATCCGGTTCCTGAAACGCCGCCGGCGTCGGGAATCGGAAGGCACTCGGATACACTTTTTGCCAAAGGAATTGGCGATGATGGTAAAGTGACCGCGACGATGATAAGACCTGGAGCATCGCTGATTTTGGGCGCTGGGTATGGTGTGTCGATTGCGTCCTATAAAATGTTGCATCCGCGCCATCGCATATTTATTCCGTTTCGTCTGGATGTGGATCGATGGTTTGTGGGAATCGAACCGGTGTTGGGAATTGACCATCGCGAATATTCCGGGTTGTCATATGAAGCGCGAATGATGGGAGGAGAGGTAAAAGGCGGCAGCCGGATAACTTTTAAAAGATTTGAGTTGAGTATGGGAGGCGGTATTTTTGCAGGTCATCTCTGGCAGAAATTTTCAGACAGCAATGTATACGCGGCGAAGGGCGCCGAGTTTCATGCAAAAGGCGAAATCGGGATTATGACAGCCAGAAACCAGGGATATGGGCGATGGCTTTTTGAAATCAATGGACACTTTGGGCCGATGTACACACCGGGCGCCGCTGAAATTTCATCCCATTCATGGCACCTCTCCGGCGGTCTGGCTTTAACGGCATATTATAGAGGGGTATGATTTGACGACACATGCTTTGCTGCGACAGGTGATATTGTTCGGTGCGGTTGCGCTTGGTTATATGGCCAGCGGCTGCATCAACAACGGAACGGATTGCCGCCATTCCAGCGACTGTTCCGCAAACGGGATTTGCACCAATGGAAACTGCAGGCTGGGCAATACTGATGACAACGACCAGTATTCTCAGTTCACTGGGATTAATGGCTCTGAAACCGAGCCGGATGCAACGGATTCGCCGACTGCAGATCTTCCGGGCACGGATACGGTGGACACTCAGACATCGGAAATAGAAATAATTGATATGGATGCGGTGGATACTCAGACCCGGGACACGGGGACGGGGACGGAAATGACCGACACGGATACATCTTCGGATACGGGCATTGCCTCCAGAGCCACCATTTGCATCGATCCTGGCTGGATTACTGACACCGAAAATTCGCGTCAGCTTCATGAACTGGCACTTATTAATCGAAAGGTTGCCTACTATCTGACAGATATGTTTGCTGCAGACAATTTCCGTGTGGTGATGACGGTTCCCCGGGGGGATATGAATGAACTGTACGCGATGGTTACAAACGATGGCATTGATGACGAATATCAATATTTTAAAGCGGTTTCTCTGCAGGATAGGGCAGATGTCTGCAACACTTCGAATGCGGACTATTTCATTTCCATTCACCACAATACCCTGGCGGATACGGTGACCAATTATACCCGTGTCTATTATGCCACAAAGGTAGCGGAAACATGGGGAGACACTACCCACAATGAACTGGAAAAAGTGATGCGCACGGTGCCGAGAAACGACGGAGTGGGCGCGTATGGCAATGGGGGAAAATATTTTATACTGGATGAGGTGACCATGCCGGGCATACTCACGGTGGCGTCCTTTTATACCAATACCGAAGAAAAGGAACGGCTCAACAATAATGAGTATCTTCAAAATGAAGCCCACGCCATATACACCGCGTTTACCGCATCTCATTAACCAGATGCCACCACTGCGAATGTGAATCCAAAACAGCGCGGTGGAATGGCGGGATTGATTGAATTTCCGCCTTTGTATCCCGTTGCCCACTAAAATGTACGGGGCGAAGGTTGCATCTGCAATTGGATTCCATGTTTCACGCCTCGCATGAAAAAATTTTTTTAGTCTACATTCAGTTTACATATTAAGACCAAACCGTCTGTTTGGATTGAACCCCAACAGGTCGTGGCTTTTACGTCCTTCGAACAAATAAGGGAGATGTATGAAATGGTATAAATTTACCGGTATGGGATTCGTGTATCTGTTTGTCGCTGCAGTTTCCTGTGGATGCGGAGACAGGCATGAAAGCAACGAGAAAAATTTTTCTGTTTTCGCCACGAATCCGCAGGTGCGGTCCTGTGACATTCTGTTGCGTTCAGCCGGAATTCGGATTGCCCGGGTGGATTTTTCAAAAAAGGTACTGGGCAGTCATCAGCTGCGCGAACCGCGGATGGCACTCTCATATATCCATTTGGAAGATGAATCCCTTGGCGATGCCGCCGCCAGTGTGGTCATTTCACAAATCAATTCAAATTCAAAACCGCAACAAATGTCACCTTTGGCAGTGGTTTCCTCCTCCTGCTTTGACAGGGAAGGAAATCCTGTCGCCGATGGCGGGGTCTTTATTACGGACAATAATAGCCACAGCAACTGACGGACAGCCACGTCGATGGCCGGGAACGTCATTTTGGGAGGAGAATATGATGGTAAGAAGTTTTCTTATTTGGTTGTGTCTGGTGATTTTCTGCGCCTCTGGGTGCAATGAACATCAGCGAGGGAAGGAAGTTCAATTGGAGGGGTGTTATACCCCCTGTCGGCAGAGCCTGTTGCGAGATGATGGAACGTATCTTTCCTGTTCTCATGACGGGTTGATGCAGGGATGTCTGGACGGTCGTTTCTGTTTGAATGGCAGCTGCGTTTTTTCTGCAGATGACGTTCCCGCCTGTGCAACGGATTTGGAGTGTCCCGATTTTCAGCGATGCATTTCCGGTCGTTGTCGAATTGAATGCAACGCAGACAGTAATTGCGCAGATGGAAATAAATGCTATCGGCACGTCTGTCGACGCCCCTGCAATTCAAACGGGATGGGTGCAACCTCTGGCACATGCGGGCAGAAAGAATATTGCAGAACAATGGACGGCGAAACTGGATTCTGCATGGCAATGGAAAATCTGCTGAAAACAGAAACATTGAATGCCATCCCTGCACAGATGCGGGGATTGTCGGATTCTGAACCGCTTTGGGCAACCGACACCAATACAGCTCCAGAAGGAATTGCGGACACGGAAAGTGGATTTCAGACAGGTGCGGGGATTGTATTGGATTCGGAGAGTGCGACAGACGGGTCGGTACAGATTTTATCCAGTGAAGATTCAAATCTGTTTGACGTTAGCAGATGGCCAGTGGCGTTTCGCAATACACATATCGCCGGCTCGTTTAAGATATTCAATTATCAGCCCACTGCCGAACAGTTTGTTGTTCGAAAGGTAAAACATGCCACGTATTCCGATGCCGGGGTTGAAGTGGTACGGGAACATCCGTTGTCGTGGCTGGAGATGGGAACAGATGACAATCTGCAGAAGGTGGAAGAGCTGACTGTGCTGGTGGACGGTGCGAGTGACAGCGGCGTTCCCGGGGAGAAACAGGTGCAGCTGGGCAGTGCCGCCAATGACGTATTGACACAGTGGAACGGCGAGCTGGAGGTGGTTCATCCGGTGATGGGCGTGCGAAAGGTGAGCTTGTCCTATTCCGCAACTCCGGACGGGCAATGGAGTGGGAAGATGTTCAGTTTTGCCCGGTTTGATGATGGCGGTCTGGATGCATGGGTGGCAAATCGGCATAGTCAGGAAGCGCTTGAAAATGTAGAGAATGCTCTGATTCGACGCTGGGTGGCATTCAAGCAGGGGGAGCTGAGTCTTAATGAATTTCGTGCAGTGCTTCAGGCAACAGAAGATGAAGCGTGGAAACTTGAATCCGTGGATGAGATCTGTAAAGCAGGTGAGCAGGGAGAAAATGTGGCCTGTTACCTGTACGACAATTCCCAGGGATACGCCGTTTACACTTATGACCAGTCCATGTTTCCGATTCCTGGTGGCATGAACGAATTGTCCCTTACCATGAATTTACAGGCCGACAACAGCGACAGGCGTTTGCTGCGTGGAAAAATAGATTCGGAAAGAGCGCCTCAGTATCCTGGGGATCCGATGGTGACGCTGGTGTTTGAGGAAGACCCTGTGCATGGATGCAGTGATGAACACTGTCTGGTGCCCATTGTCTCCATGGATGCGGTGATTCATGTGGGCGGACGCTACGCTCCCGGGAAAGAGGGATGTACTGGATCCGCATTTGCAGAGACGGCCGTCCCCTGGCTCATTCCCGGTTTTTTAGAAGGAACAGAAGGAGAGTCTGGAATTGAAAGCCGCTATTATCAGGAGTGCCTGGAAACAACATTTCCGTTCGATATCGGCGATGAACGTGCAGTGAACAATCCGTATATTTCACGTACCAATCCCATTCCTGATGGCAGGATGCGCAGTCGCACCATTTCGCTCGTAGATGGCGCCATGATCAATCAAAATGAACTGTTTGTCATTTATCAGGAACAGTTTGACGCGCTGCCTGAAGGAAGCACAAGTGAAGGGTATCGATCCTATGGATATATGATTCTTTCAAAAACTCCGGCGCAGCTGGAAGAAGAAGACTTTGTGGGGACGGCGAAAGTTTCGGTGGATGGTGAGACTCCGGATAGCCGCCTGATGCTCGAATGTGACGCAGCAATGCTGAATGCGGCGCTGGGACCTGGCGAATCGATTACCCGGGACAATGCATGGCGGGTTGTCAGCGTGATGCTGAATGGCTCGGCGAATGAACCCGATACCCAGCTTGCGGAGGGGGAAATTGTACACTATTACTGTGAAGACTCCGGATTATTTGATGGTGGTCCCCTCGACAGCGATGATGCGCCACAAAAGGCAGCCTGTCCGGAAGCAAGTGATGTGGTGTTCTTTTCGCTTACTGGAGGTCCCGAATCGTTGTCGGATCAGCCCTGTCAGGATTCATGGAAGCTGGACGGACAGGATCGCATTACGTCGAGGGGAAGCTGTAAAACGACGCTGAACGAATGGGTGGCGAATGGAACGTGGAATATACGATTGAATCCGGTATGGCGATGTGTGGATTCCAGTCAGGTCTACTGCGATGACAATCGCCGCGATTTACGAGACGGCAAGGTGTTCTTTGGTGATATTGCAAAGGAAGATGTACCGTTTGAACCGCTTCCGGTGGCCATCGCAAACGCGTTTCGCTATCGCATCCGTTTCAAGGACAGAGAAAATACTGCTGTTGGCTTTGTCCCGGACATTTGCGGCGCAAGTCCGGATATGGTGCCGTACTGCTATGATCCCAAAGCCATCGAAGAAATCGCCAGACGGGTGGATTGTGCTGCAGTCGTGTACATGGCCAATGGAGATGATTTTCCCTCGGACGAAGACAGATTGAAAGTTGGCGCCTTTTTAGGAAAGACCTTTTCCAGCACAACTTTGGTAAATCCGACGGATGGATCAATTCAGTCGATGGAAGGCTTTGAGTATCTGAACGCCGAGCTGTTGATTATGCTGGGAGATGATGCGTATACCGAATCCTTTGCTGCGAGACTGGATTTGGAAAGTACCCGCACCAGCACATTTGACGGCGCCCAATTCGAGCCAGGGGGGATTACGATATCGGGAGGCGCGGGATTCGAGCTGAGCACATTATACAGAGCTGTGCAATACTACCAGCTAGTGATTGATCGATTCTTTCATTTTGGAAAGATGGTGGATGATGCCATCCAAAACGGTGGGTATCGGGGCATCATTACCGGGGCGTCGGTGGTAACGTGGTTTGACCGCGTGATTCGCGCGTCCACACAAAAGTCCAGAGCACTTGGTGAAATTGCTAAACGCTATTCGAATTTCAACGAACCAACCGTGGCGATGCAAGTGGTGGAACGGGCATACGCTGCCACGTATATGGAGTCTGTCGTTCTTTCGCAACTGATGATTCGAGTGATGGAGTCACTGGCCCCCGAGGCCCGTGCTCAGGTCGGAAAACAGATTGAAAACGCGCAGCGTCAGTATCGGATTGCATTACTGGATATGAGCGATGTCCATGAGTCAATATCCCTCGATGACAATTACTTTGGCTTTGCACCGGATTACATTCCGTTTCCCGCACTGGATGAGAAGGACACAAACGCATTCGAAAAAATTCTGGCGGTGGCCAGGGAAAAGGTAAATATTGCTGCACAGAAAGAGGAGAAGGCCCTGAATGAACAGCGAACGTTCGATGTGGACCGTGCTGCTTTTCAGGGGGAACTGAAGCGGCTGCAGGATACATACGAACGGGAACTGGCAGACATCTGTGGCAGTTTTGAAGGAGACGATGGCCTGATTTATCCGGCGGTGCCTTTGTATGCACATATGAGCGATGTCACGGCGGTACTGAAAGACCCCTGTGGGCTGGTGGGCAACGGAAGAATTCACGAAACCATGGCACAGATGGAAATGAAGGCGGTGGAATTGAAATCCGCTGTATTGGCACAGGAACATATACTGAAGCGCATGGACATCTCTAAAGAGCGGATTGTAGGGCAATGCAATGTTCAAAAGGAAATAGGAGCGAAAGCCATGGCCGCCATCCAGCGGATTCGCTCTGCACAGAATGATCACATGGATGCAATTACCAGTCGCCGTGCAGCAGTGATTGATGAATTTGTGTCAATGGAAAACAGTCAGGTGGCGCGCATCATGGACGCAAAACAGATTCAAATGAGAGATACCGCCTGGTATTTGAATCAACTGGTAAAAGACAAGCGGGGTTCGATACAAACAATTGAGTTTAATACCGCGGAACAGGTGCGCTGGGCAAATGACAGCATTCGTGATGCGGAGCGGGAAATCAGTGATATGAATCGGCGATATGAATGCAGCAACTCGTTGTATATGTCTTCGCTGACTCAGAGCGTGTCGGGTCTACTTGCTTATGAGTCAATTGCCAGAGACTGGGTAGCTTCGGGGATAAAAAAAGTCACGTCTCCGAAAGGAAACGCTGTGAGTTCATATCTGTATGGACAGGCGGAAGATAATGAGCAGTACGCAAAAATTGAAGAGCAGATTCAACTGCACAAACTGGATGACATCATTATCGACTATTACCAAACCGCCGGCGAAAAGCAAAAAGCCATTGATGCGCTCGAAAATGAAATTGAGATGATTCGAAGAGATGCCCAGAATGAGATTGCCGGGCTGGAAATTGAATTGGAAGTGGAATCCAGAGACATTCAAACCGATCTTGATTGTGCCATTTTGGGTCTCGATGCCGAACTGGATCAGGAATTGAGACGACTGGATGCGCAAAAGACAAAAGAATTGGAGCAGTTGGATACACAGTTGCAGCAAACCTTGCGAAATCTCGATACGCAGCTGGATATTGCGCTGAAGGATTTGGATATTCAACTCAATTGCGAACTGGCTGAAGTGGACTTCGCTGCTCAGGTGAAGGAACTGATGTTGAATATCGCGGAAAATCGTCTGAATATTCTGCGTTCGGATTACAATGTGAGCCTGTCGCTCTCAGAGATTCAGAAGTTGTATAATCAGGTAAAACGCACCTTGTCTGAAATGGTGTCTCATGAGCAGCTGACAATTAATATTGAAGCGGCCAAAAACAATCCCAATGTGCGCATCTACAGAAACGATGCAATGATCAACGCGGACACTACTTTTCAGCGGGCACTGCGGGAAGTGTATCGCACCACAAAGGTGCTCGAGTACTATACCAGTCAAAGTTATGATCGGCTGCAGAACCTGTTCCTGATTCGAACCGCAACAGTGGGCGACAATAATCTGGAAACGTATCTGGCCGATCTCGAAGATGAGTTTACACTGTTTGAAGACGACTATGGAAATCCGGATATTCGTGTGGCTATACTGTCTTTGCGCGACGATATTCTCGACATTCCATTCATCGATGAAAATGGTAATGCCATGAGCGAAAAAGACAGAGTTGATTCGCTGCGGCAAGCGCTTTTGAGCGCGCATTACATAGACAATCACGGGCGCATTTCCATTCCCTTTTCGACCGTCTTAAAATCGCTTTCACCAATGACGTGGAACCACAGAATCGAAAGCGTGGAAGCAGACATCATAGCCTCGAATGTCGGAGATACGGTGGGACGTCTTTATTTGAAACAGGATGGTACCGGCACGGTCGTGGATCAATTTGGCCAAAATGTATTTTACGAACTGCCGGAGCGCACGGCTGTTCTGAATCCGCTGTTTAACGGAACACGCGTGTTTGACGCAACGGTGTACAGAAATCGTCGACTTTCTCAGCAGCCGCTGGTGAACAGTCACTGGTCTTTAATTTTTGACTCCCACGGGGAGGAGGCGAACAGAGATATTGATTTGAGTTCGCTGACTGACATTCGCCTGTATGTCTACTACACGGATTTCACCCGCATGTGACCGCGGAGGACGAGATGACAAAAACAACAATACATAACTTATACATCGCTATTTTGTGCATGATTTTTTTTGGCGGCTGTAACGATGATGAGAGCAACCGGGACATTTTCGCAGATACCGAGACACAGTCTGTGGCGAGTACGGATCCCTGCGATATGGCGCCTCGAGCGTTCGGCTGTGCGTGCGTGCAGACAGAACAGTGCACGTCGGGACTTTTATGTGACAATGAATTGGGCCAATGTCGCACAAAAACACTGTGTGACAGTGTACAGTGTGCGGATGGCATGGTTTGTCAGCCAGTGGATGACCTGACAGCGGATTGCAGGCAGTCATGTGAACCCGGATTTGATGTCAATACCAGCTTTACAGCATGTATTCCAAGGGATAACGGGTCGTGTATCGTTGGACGGGAAGGTTCGATTTCCCATGAATGTGATGCACTGTATCGCAATTGTCGTGCAGTCGAAGGGGGGGCTCGTTGTGGCGAATGCTTTGCCGGATATACGCGTGAGGAAGGTGTTTGTCGCCCGGTTTTGACTTGCGGGGAATTGGGATGTGTCAATCAGTTTCGACATTGTCTGCCAGCTGCTATTCATCAGGATGCGGCCTGCTCAGAATGTGAACCTGGCTATACTCAAACGGGCGGAGTGTGCGTCATGGATCAGAGTGCCACCTGTGATGCGGGGCCAGCTGGAATTCGAAACAAGTGCCAGGCGCTGAATCGATATTGTGTGGAGGGAATCGATGTTTCCGGCGCATGGTGCGGAGAATGCATGGAGGGATATAGCCAGAATTTGGAGACTGGCAAATGCGACCCAGTTCTTTCCTGTGACGAGCTGAACTGCGCTGCGGAAAATCGCGCGTGTAAACTGGATCCCTACGCGGTGTGCACGGATTGCCTTCCCGGCACTGTCAAAAACAGAGAAACCGGAGAATGCCAGGAAATTCTTGACTGCGACGATATTGTATGTCCCGAGGGAACCCTTTGTGAGCCCGCGATTGAGGGCATGCATGCCTATTGCTACGATTCCCATGGTTGCAGCGAGAATCAAATTTGGAATCCGGCGAAAGGCGTTTGTGCCCAGTGTCCAGTGTGCGGAGACGACGAGGGAGAGTCCGAGCGTCGATGGCCGCGACTGACCAAAGGAACGGATCGCTGTATCTGCGCAACAAAACCGGGATACTTTTTTTCCGACAGCGGTGGTTTGCAGATTTTTCCCTGTGACAGAGATGGAGACGGGTGGGTTCGTGCGGATGCAAAAAGTGCCATGGAAAAGGATGCGGATGATCCCATACGGTTGAATGCCCGGTGTGATGTGCACCAGGTGCAGCGTTTTGTGCTTGAAAACCAGGATGGTTTAGTCACCGAGGTACCTTTGAGCAGAGCAGCACAATTGTATGAACCAACAGTTCTCGATGATGATAACCTGCTGGCGACACTGGCAGATACATACTACGGAACCTCCGAGACGGGGCGCAGAATGTTTGCTGCGGAACTGAATCCGCTCACCAAAGCATGCGCAGGGCTCACTGGGGATTTTAACCTCAACGGCATTGCTGATATACGGGAGTTTCAACGTGTGGAATCGGAGGAAAGCACATGGTGGGAGGTGACGGATTTTCTTCCCATGACCTATTTCATCGAGCTGTATAACGGATGGTATGAACCGGTTGACGATGGTGGAGTTTACCATATTCAGGAAAAACGAGTCCCCGGTGATAACAGTCCTTTTGAAACGGTCTCCATTGGACTGTCCGCAGATTCATCCGATGAATCATGGCAGCAGTGTTCATTGTTGAGTACTGCTGCGGCTATTGACCCGACGGTGGCTGTTGTCGGCATGGATTTTGGCCGATACGAAGCGGCAGGGATGACGTTGAGTAAACAGTTCAAGTGCGTGGTTATGGACAATGATTTTGTTACAGATATACTCAACGAACCATTCGTTGTGAAAAAAGCAGAGCTGGTGTCACCCTGTATGGTCAGCAACTGCTGGGCAGGAAAAAATTCCATGTCCAGACCCCCGGACGCAAATCCGGAAAGTCCGCAGATTCAATGTCTGGCTGTCCCGGACGTTACCGTTCTTGAGATGGGACATGTGGGATGGCTGTCAGTGGATGAAAGTGTGCTGTAACGCGGAAACACAATTGTCATAGATGTAGAGACCATTACGTGAAAGGTGTGTTGAAATATGAAGCGCAAAGCTATTTCGACTTTATGGATACTCGTATGTCTGCTGCTGATGTCGCAGTGGGTGAAAAGTGAAGGCCTGTCGCCATCCAGAATTCGGTTGCCCAAAGGACCGGGTTCACTGGAAGGTATCGGGGAAAATGTGGAGGCCAATCTCAATATGGGACTTGCCGGGTATGAGGTCCCCATCTCACTTCCGGGAGGATATAATGAATTCGCGCCCGAATTGAGCCTTGCATACAGTTCCGGTGCGGGTGCTTCAGTGGTGGGCATTGGATGGTCTCTGGGAATGCCGACGATTGAGCGGATGACGGTGAAAGGGCTTCCAGTGTATGACGCAACGGATCGGTTTGCATCCGACGGCGTCAAAGAACTGGTGCACATTCCCGATACTCGATATTGGCGGGAACGATTTGAAGGGAGTTTTATTCGATACACCTGGTCAGACATTTTGAATGAAGGGAAGGAGGGATACTGGATTGCCGAGTATCCCGATGGAAGCGTGGGCTATTTCGGAGCCGATGGCGATGGGCAAATCGACGAACAGACGCGAATCGATGGATATGGCGGTGTGTTTCGCTACCACCTGAAAGAGATGCGGGATACGCTGGGGCATCGCATCGTGTTCACATACCGTAGAACGCAGGGAACCGCATATATTACGGACATTGAGTGGGCATTTGTTAATGATGCGCCCCATTATGCGGTTCGGTTTTCGTATGAGCCGCGAGAGGATGTAATCTCTGATGGAAAACCTGGCGTGGAGACATTGCTGACGCAGCGACTGGTGGATATAAAGGTTACAGTGGATGGCGCGCAGCTTCGTCGATATGAGCTTTCCTATGAACCGTATGACAACAGCGGGGGATTCACCAGACTGCAGAAGGTGGAAACTTTTGGAACGGACAATCTGGAACCATATCCGGTTCATTTTTCGTTTTCCTACACCGGTACATTTGACCCAATGTGCGAAATCTCTGATGACTGCCGATTGCCCTCGCTGCACGATATGGGGATTGCTGCGGCAGGGTTTGGAACTGGAAATGCCGAATTGATGGATATAAATGGCGATGGACTTCCGGATGTGGTGGACACCGTGGACGGCCGACACCGGCTTTATATGAATCAGCTGCCCGTGCAGGAAAGCGAGCGGCATACATTCTCGAATACGCAGTCCAGTACCGTGGCAACTGGTGGCTCTCTGTTGCTGAGTTCCTCCCATGTGGAGTTGCTGGACTTGGATGGCAATGGTCACAGTGACATGGTGGATGGCAAAAACGGACGTGTACTCTGGAACTTTGGCAAAGGAGACTGGACCCGGGAACAGACTGTGAATACCAGGTTGCCAGACTTTACCACTGACGAAAATCTTCGTTTTTTCGATTACGACGGCGACAAACGGCCAGATGTGATTCACAGTGATGGCAACAATACGTGGTTTTACCGCAACATGTCTGGCGGCAGCTTTTCGAAAGAGGGTGTTATAGGTGAGACTCTGGGGTGGGGGTTTATCGAAAATCCGCTGAAGATCGCGGACATGAATGGCGACGGTTTGCAGGATGCGGTGCTGGTGCTGGAAGGTTCTCTCGTGTATCGTCTGTATTTGGGATACGGCAGGTGGAGTGCGCCGGTGGAAATGTTTGGTTTGCCCGAACCATTGGATGCGGAGCACATGCAGCTGGTGGACCTTAATGGTGATTCGCTTGCAGACGCTGTGGCGGTACTGGGAAATGAGGTACTGATTTCGTTTAATAAAAGCGGCGTCGGGTTTAGTTCCCTTTGGCGCGTGCAGGATGTGGAAGGGATTCCCATTCCCCAAAAAGATGCGGACATGTCGATTCGATATGCCGATATGAACGGCTCGGGATCCACCGATATTGTGTGGATCGACAGGAGCGGGAATGTGAAGTACCTGGAGCTGCTTCCACAAAGAGCCAATCTGCTGTCCAAAGTGGAAAACGGCATTGGGAAAGTGGTTAAGGTCTATTATGAAACCACAGTGGCTCGTATGGCCAGAGATGGTGGCAGCAATGCCTGGACACACCGGCTCCCTCATCCAATGCTTACGGTTAAACGCATTGAAAACCGGGATACATTGTCCGGGGTGCGGCAGATTCAAACGTTTCACTATTCGAACGGCTACTACGACGGGGAAGAAAGGCAATTCAAGGGGTTTGAAAACGTTGTGGTGGAAACTGCCGGGGATGATTCAGTGGAGCAAGGGCGGGTGGAGTATCAGTTTGATGTGGGAACTGCGGACAGGTATCGAAGTGGATTGTTGCTCAACGAGGCGCTGTTCAGTGACAATCGCGCCATTTACCAAACGCGGTATTCCTACAGTGATTGTGATGTGGATGAAGTTCCCGATACGATGACGACTCCGGTGCGGTATTTGTGTCAAACCGGAAAAGAGCAGGTGGTGAAAGAGGGCCGGAGCGATAGCGAATGGGTGACCGTGACGGACCAGTATTATTATGATGGCTATGGCAATCGGATAGAAACCGCCAATCATGGGATAACCCGTATTGGGAATGCAGGATGTCCGTCATGCAGTCAGTCTCTTTATCAAACTCCCTGTGGAGAGCAATGTACCGGGGATGAGATGTTCACAGAAACTGATTTTGTCACCCCGGACCATACAGGTGAACACTGGTTGATAAACCTTCCTGCCGAAGAACGCGTGTTTTCCGACCCTGCATCTGGTGTGTTTTCCCGGACATTGACGTTTTATGATGGGGACGATTTTGTTGGACTTCCTTTGGGAGAAGCAACACAGGGGCTAAGAACGCGGGTGGTCGCAAGGGTGAACGAAAGCAGTTCGCGTACGATTGATGTTGAGCGTTCTGCGTTTGATTCCCACGGCAATGTAACGGTCTCCAAAGATGCCAATGGCCATGATGTCCGGTTTGTGTATGATGAATTGGGGTTGAAGCCCATTGCGGAGGAAAGAACTTTTCAGTCTCCTTTGGGCGCGCCTTATTCCCTTCGCATGGAGGTATCCTGTCATCCGGTGCTGGAGACCCCTGTGACGGTCACGGGGTGGATGCGTATCGATGATAGCAACACAATTCCGGAAATGACTTCTGTAAAATATGCTTATGACTCATTTGGTCGACTGAGCGCTTTGGCGCGTCCAGGTGATACGCTGGATGCGCCAACAACCACTTATCAATACGAACTGGCCGACCCGGTGAGTCGCATTGTTACCAGGCAGTCATCTGTTGCGGGAGCACAACCCGACCTCGAAAAAGTGGTGTGCTTTGATGGAATGGGGCGAAATATTCAGGAGAGGATTAAAACCGCGGAAGGGCTGTACCAGGTTTCCGGGTTCGCATTCCACAATTCGCTGGGAATAATGAGTCGTTCCTATCAGCCATGGGTGGCAGCGAGTGGCAATTGTGATATCCAGCCTCCGGATGATGTGTTGTTCAGTACAGCTAATTTTGATTCCACGGGCAGAGTGCTTTCTTCCACGTTTCCTGATACCGCAATATTTGGAACGCCATCGACGACGCGAACTGAATACGGCCCATTGTGGACCGGCAGTTTCGACGGGGAAGACAATGATGCCACCAGCGTTCATTTTGATACTCCCACAATCAAAAATGTCGACGGGTTGGGACGCCTCATTTCCATAAAACAAAAGGTCCGGGATGGCGCCCCCATTGTTACCACATTCGGTTATGATGAGCTGGGGCGATTGCAGCGCCATGTGGATTCTCTGGGAAATGAAAAATTTCAAATGTATGATTTGGCTGGCAGAGTCACGAGTGTGCAGGACCCGGATACGGGCGTGACATCGTTCGAATATGATGATGTGGGAAATCGCATTGCGAGAACAGACAGTCGCGGCACGACGGTCAAATATGCCTTTGATGAAGCCGGGCGCGTGATCAGCCAGTGGGATGAAGCAGCTGCGGAGCAAACCAGAATTGATTATTATTATGACGGGAATGGGAACTGTGCCACTGACAAATGCACCCGTTCCGTCGGTCTTCTCACAGCCACTGTGTATCCTTTGGGCGATGGTACCTTTGCTACGGATTTGCTGGGCTATGATGCCCGGCAAAGAGTGACGTATCGCGCCAGGCGGCTGGCCGGGCTGACACTGGAAACCCGCTATGCCTACGACAATGCGGATCGTCTGATATCAACACATCATCCGGATGGGACGGAAGTGCGGCGTGACCTGGATAGCAGTGGCAGGGAAACGGCAGTGCCGGATATCGTATCATCTGTTTCATACAATCAGGCGGGGCTGCCCGACAAAATGGTTCTCGCCAACGGAGTGGGGACTATGCTGAAATATGACTCGCTGCAACGGCCAGACACGATTACCGCAGCGAACAGCAACGGAGAGATGGTGCTCGGGTACAGCTATGTGTACGACCGGGTGGGAAATATTCTGGCGGTGGATGATCATCGTCTGGGAAAAACGCAGGCGCCCACCGCGCAGGCAGAGTATGGTTACGACAATTTGTACAGGCTGAAGACTGCGCGACTGGATACCGGAAATGTGCAGCCGGAGGTGCTGACCTATGCGTTTGATGCCATTGGCAATATTGTCGACAAAAGTTCCAGTCTGGGCAAAGCGAGCCTTGCGCACGTTGGCGCGTATTCGTATGGCAGCGGCGCGGGACCTCATGCGGTGACCAGAGCCGGTGATATGTCATTTCATTACGATGCCGCCGGGAACATGGTGCAACACGGTAAGGAGCTGTACAATTGGAATCATCTGGGACAGCTCGCATCTGTGCAAACACCGCAGGGTCCCCCAACGGAATTTGGATACGATGCCGGCGGTCAACGCGTATACAAACGCAACGGGACGCATGAAATGCTGTACATTACGCCGGATTTTGAAATCAGAGATGGCATAGCCACCACGTATGTCCAACTGCATGGAAATCGCGTGGCTAAAAAGGAAAGTACTGCTTTCGCCGCAAAATTTTTAGCGGACCTTGCGCCAATTACCGGCAATGACAGCTCTGCATCCTCCCATGGGGATGGCCGCATTACGGCAGCGGATGCATGGGTGGCGCACGCCAGGAAGAAGGGATACCTTGCTGCCCCGCCTGGAAACGTTGAATCCGTATCTGAACAGAAGTCCGATCTCGGTATTCTGCTTTCCGCTGCAGCCATGGGAATAATGCTTGCATATGGAGAGCAAACGACATGGCTTCATCACAATCACCTTGGCAGTACTGCGGCGACCACCGATAAGAATGGCAACATTCTTCAGCGCACCGAACACTATCCGTTTGGCGAAATCCGCTACCAGAGTCACTACCTGGAAGACTACACATTCACCGGTCAGGAACGAGATCTGTCGACGGGCCTGAGTTATCATGCGGCGCGGTATCTGGATCCGAGACTTGGCAGATGGATTTCTGCGGATCCGATGTTTGAAGTGCTTGGCGAAGAAACGCTGAAATATCCTTTTGAGGCACTCAATTTATATACATATTCTTCGAACAGCCCGGTTGTATATATTGATCGTACCGGTACAAATCCATTGCTGCAAGCTTTGCGCGTCGTACTGAAAAGAGGATTGCGTAAGAAAATAAAATCCGGGAAAACCCTATCCCCTGGTTCCAGACTCAAAGCGTATAAAAAGTTCAAACGAAAACATTTATATACCACAGGTGAAACGCTGCCTCGCCATCTTCAAAAAGACTTTATGCATGGCAACAGAGGGAACAAGGGTAAACGAATATATCAAAAAAGGAGCCCCTTCCGGGTCGCGGAAAAACAAATCAGACGAAAATTCAGTATAGAGGAACACCACGGTATCCCCTATAAAAACGAGGGATTTCCGCACTATAATCATCAGTTGGTGAGAAAAGCCGGGACGGATATTGAGAAATATGAACGCAACAAACGCCTTTTGGAGGGGCATCGAGGGCGTCATGGTGATAACTACAATATTGAGATAAAAACACGGTTGGATACAGCCTGGGAAGAATTGAAAAATGAGATGGGAGAAAGTGAAATATGCCAGGAAACTGCCCTTAAAAAGTTGAATTCCGTAATTGACAATATTTTTAATGATATAGCCAATAGCACGTTGAAGCTCTATGATGATGATTAATTTCACGTTGAGCCTGTCGGGAGGCGTACACTGATTTTTCTGTAGTGGTTAATGGAAAATGAGTTCTATTCGCCAACTTTTTTTAACCCGAAAAACAATGCAGCTTCAGTTCCACCTGTGATTTCGCAGTTGCGGCCTTCGAGGTGTCTGGAAAGTTCGCTTGACTCTCAAAGCGTCTACTGTGCAGAGCTGGGCTGTCCCATTCGAAGGGGGCCGCCGCGGGCGGTGGGCCAGAGCAGACAGTTGGTTCCCGAACCGGGCACTTTAAAAATGTCCATGCCGTGCTCAAAGGTCTGTACAAAAATTTCAAGGGCTCCATCGCCATCCAGGTCCCCCACCGCGGGCGCTGCAGGAGCGCCGTTTCCATTGCCGTTTTCGCCAGGATTGGGCAGGGGAATGTCGTGCAGCAAAGCGCCATCCGCAGCGAGAATCACCAGGTTGCCGGAATCCAGCTCCAGCGGATCGCCAAACGTCGTAAAAAGAATTTCCGGAGATCCATCCTGATTCAAATCGGCCACAATGGGTTCCGAGGCAAACATAATGCTTTTTCCATGACTGAAATTGTACCGCCACAATCGCTGTCCATCCGCATCAAACGCATACATAAACCAGTCGTTCAACGACACTATGATTTCAGGACGCGCATCTCCGAGAATATTCACTGTCGCAGGTGCTGGTGGCGCCGAAGGTGGATACCAGCCGTCCACCTTTACCGGTAAATCACCCCGCTTCAACTCTTCAAATCCGGCTTTTCGCATGGCGGACCGACTGCCATCCCCATACGCCCCTTCCAGCACCATCACACCGTACGCCTGTGTTTCATATGGTTCGTTCATCTCAATATTGGGAACACCGATCACTTCATTTTTGCCATCCAAATCAAGGTCCGCAATGTTGGGGGGAGAATGGGTCCACTGGGCCCATTCAGTCCAGCTGGGATGCGGCCACTCTCCTATATGATTGTGGTAATGATCTGCCTCCACGTCAGGATCCACCCAGCGAATGAACTGCCCCCATGTAAATCGCTCCCCCTCAAACTCATTGGCCCGGTTGGTAAACCAGCTGGACGCGTTGATGGCCACTCCGTCATGATTAAATGCCTGAATGTGATGATTGTCGTAGGTGGCCAGGATTTCAAGTTCGCCGTCGTCATCAATATTGCCCACCGCCACATTAAGACCGTAACAACCATAGCCATGATGCCCATAACCGTTTCTATCCGCATCGTTGCCAACGCCGGTTGCCGCGTTGTAACGGGGCCAGGCGTTCCAGCCAATTCCCGGTGGCTGAAAAAGAGTGCCGTTGGCATTGAACACCCACACCTGTGACCCGCCATTCGATTCCTCGGCCGTTTCAGTGGTGGTTACCACAATTTCAATACTGCCGTCCCCATTCAAATCTCCGGCGGACATGCCCCTAACCTCTGGTCCACTCCCCGCACCGTCCACGCTCGCGGGCCAGCCGTCCTTGATTGCCGGCGCACCAAAATTCCATTCGTACGCGTAAACTTTACTGCCATTTCCAGCTACAATCTCCGTATTGCCGTCACCTTCCAAATCCACCACCACATGAGGGGCGTAGACGCGACCGTCACCGTCGGACAGTTCCGCCAGCAGATCCCCGTTGGAATCCAGAACATAAATGGCATAATATGCTGTAATCAGTTCGTTACTGCCATCGCCATCCAAATCAAACACCACTGGCGATGCAAACCAACTCGTCTGTCCACGCACATTTTTCCAGAACAAAGGTTCTGACACCGGACCGGCACTTACTCCCGCCTCACAGGCGACTGTGATTTCCCCGCCGGTACTGCTTCCGCCTTCCGGAGGCGAACGTTTTGTCGCAGACTCTTTGTCTCTGCATCCGAAGAGGCAAATAGAAATTGATATCATTAATGGCATTATCGCCAAAAAAAATGTGACTGAACGAAAAGCGGGTTTCACGCATACCTCCAATGAGCACGGTACAAAATACCGGTCGACTATTTGTACAACGACAGATTTATAGCGTAGCACAACGCTATGGTGTGACACCTTCTGCAGACAGCGTGCATCTCATTTTTCCACACCGCACCTTTCATATCATTTGGCTATTTGTGAAGGGAGGCATCTTATCGACCGGTGCGTCAAAACGGTCGGTTTTACTCGACCCTTTTGTCGACACCAACACGGCGGCCTATGCGCCAAACGTGTAACCTACGGAATTTTAACGAAAATGATTCCCAGGTCAAAACTGGCACACCCCGTGCTGTAGCCTTCTGCCATACTACAATTTGCAAAACAGCAAAGGAGAAATGCAAATGAAAAGAAACACATTTACCCAAATTATTATCATCGCCATCGCAATCCTGCTGCCCGTAGCCGTTTTCGCGGGAAACAAATCTGAGGACGCTGTCCAGGACAAAACGCAGCTGAAGACTCAGGACAAAATCAAAGACGCTACTGCCACAAAAACGCAGGATAAAACGCAGGACAAGACACAGCTGAAGACCCAGGACAAAA
>JAFGQN010000248.1 GCA_016935665.1 Deltaproteobacteria bacterium
ACTTTCGCATCATACACACCAAACTCGTTGCAAATGACAGGCACGTTATTTTCAATGGCCCAACTCTTCGCGCTGGCAATATTGTTGGCGGATATTCGATATTATTATTTGTGTGACTTCACAATATTCCTTGTACTTATTTGCAATACAACACCTTAAAGAGGTTTATCGTCTGAAAGGCGGTGGTTTCAACATGACAAATTGGACAAATAGATTTGACGTCTCACGCTTCAGTGTCCCGGGTTGAAGGGTAATCACATCGTTTGCAGCAGATCCCAAAAGCGCATACATTAGGTCTGCGGGTAACGACTCGGGATAAAATTCATGCCTCTTCACCAGAATCTGTGGGTAAAATCCGGTTCTGGTAGCTTCCCAAGCGTATGATACAAGGCGATTTCCGCTGTTTTGAAGCTCCGAAAACCGTACGCTTTTCTGATAGTGAGTTTTGATTTGTTGTTCAAACCCTCCACTGCTGCCGATGAAATTTCACCTTTTGCTCGAAACCAATTCAGAATTAGCGGTTTATGCTTGCGCAGTGACCTGGCGACTTTTTTCATGGGTTCGATTTTGGACAGCATGGTTTTTCTACACCAGTCATCGAGAAATTTTTCAGCCCAATATGGGCCTATGTATTGCCAGAATTGTTGGAAGTCTTCCTTGAGCAAATACGCACGTATGGATTTGAGGTTGTATTTAAACAAGTCCGCCAGTTTTGCATTTTGCCATACGGTCAAATTCGATTTTCGTTTGAGCAAAACCCATCGGGATTTTGTAAGCACCGGTTCTCTGGCTTCATGATGAAGCTTCTGCACTTCTTCTTTTCGGACATCATTGACCGCCTCATTCATCGTCTTCATTATATGAAAACGCTCAAGGACGTTGAGTGCGTTCTTTGCTTTGCGGGCAATCACCTTCAGATACGGTTTCCACATATCGGAGGCGACAAACTCAAGCTTTTCAGACTTTTCTTTACCAAACCAGCGAAAAAATTTCAGCAGCGTTTTTACTTTCCGTTTTTCTCCCACCCACAGTAGTCTCCTTGCGCTTTCATTGATTTGATACACCACTGACAGATAGTGATGACCTTTTTGCCACTGAATTTCGTCCACGCCAATTGCTGTCACCCCTTCATACGTCATGTGTCTACGTCCCCACTCCACTGCCATCTCGACTGAATTAAATACTGTAGACCATGACGTCCGAAACATTCTGGCCGTATCCGACCAGCAAAGAAGCTTCGCCCATTGGGAAAGAAACCACCCGTAGGTTGTTGTAACCGGCGACTTCCCCTGTGCCCAGGGAATACGCTCGGTTTTAACTCCACATACTGGACAGTCGACGCGGCGCATTGTGTAAATGAACACAACTGCTATCCCCCAAAAAGGTACGAAATCAAAACGTCGAGATTTCGGCTGATGGTCATAAACTGGTACTTTTTGTCCGCAAGTTCCACATTCTGGTCGGCTATTTTTCCATTACCGCATCCGCTGTACTGCATCCTTCGTCACCATCGTCTATGATTTCCTTTAGTAAATCATCATCACCTTTGTACCAGCTTTCCATTTCGTCCAAATCGCGAGACTCGTCGTTGTCACAATTGTCTTCTCCAATGCAAATCATCGGACACAGAATCGCACTCAACATCCAGACTGACGATGTGAAAGTTGAACCATATTTTTTCATATTTTACCCCTTTCAATTTATTCAACATCTCTTACGCAACGCACAGTCTCATGAACGGTTTCTTTAGAATCAATGTCTTGAGCATCACGAGCATGGACACTGTAGGAACTACCCGCCTGTTCACAATTGCCCCCTCGCACTATCGCATAATCTATGTCTTCGTCTATTTGAGCGCTGCCATCCGTTGGCGAAGATACGTATCCGTAGTAAGCCTCCACTCGGTCTGCAACCCACTCATCATAGTTGGCCGCCATGTCACACAATCCATGGTACGAGTTCCCAGTCGGCTTGCTGCACACCGGCTGTTCAAAACTCCAACAATCCTGGTAGTCATCAAGGCCCCCCCAGCCGGCAACAAGGTCGCAGGTGGGGTACTCATCTCCCCATGGGTACATAATGTCCTGGCCACCACCGCTGGCTGCGTACTCCCACTCGGCCTCGCTGGGCAATCTGCCGCCAATCCAATTGCAATATTCTCCTGCCTGAAAATAATTGATGCAGTTAATCGGATAATTCAATCGCATGGGCTCTAGCCAGTTGTTTTCATGCCATAACGGCTCACACCGATTCACCCCCTCGCTTTCTACAACGGGCGCGCTGCAAACTCCGGCATCCACACACTGGCGATATTGATGAGCAGTCACTTCGGTTTTTTGAATTTCAAAGGATGGCACATTTACTGTGTGAACTGGTCTTGTGGTTTGATCCGGGCCATCATACCCCATTTCAAAACTGCCCCCTTCGATGAATATCCATTCATTTTCGACCGGTTCGGGAAGTGGCTCAGTGTCGCTGTCGCTGTCAGTGTCTGTTTGTGTATCGCTGTCAGCACCCGAACTGTCGCTGCCACTATTGCTGTCAGATGATATTGCTGTGTCAGCAGATTCTGTGGCTGTTGCAGTATCTTCGGTGTCGCTGTCGTCCCCCACACCGGACGCTCTCTGGCAAGCTGGCGGTGCAAGCAACAGAACCACCCACAACCCCTGGACAAGGTTCATAACAATTCTCCTGTTTTTCGATTTCTGTTAAACCAACGATATAAAAATCACATCGGGTTGTCAATTGTCGTCTTGTTCAACCCCTATTTTCGGATGGCGGCACCCCCTGTTGATGGATATGCGCCATTTCAACGGGCCAGGCAGACGGTTTACATACCGTTCAACCACCTGCCTTACGATTCTGTGCAGGTAGTGGCATCGCCGCTGTAGTATCGGACGCGGACTTTTTTTGCAGCGTCGCCCTTGAATTTGATGACGGTGGGGCAGTTTCTATCAGCAAGAAGCAGACAATGGACACACCAGAGAATTGGGAAAGTGAGGGCGCCATCTGCGTTGACGCCATTGCCGCAGTCGTTGGCTCCGGAGAAGGATACCATTGGGCACCAACGCCGGACGTTAAAACCTCAATCGGTAGTCTACTCTTCGTCAGATGGCGCCTCAAGCTGCAGCGCTGTCTGCAAATCCGCATCCATCTCACCGGTGTCGGCGTC
>JAFGQN010000249.1 GCA_016935665.1 Deltaproteobacteria bacterium
AAAATGAGCAAATTCAGACGAAATCCGGGCCACCCAGTCCGCAAACACCTTGAATCTCGAGAAAATCACCTTAAGTGATCGGCATTGATGTTAAAAGGGAAGAGATCGGTAACGATGTATTCGATGACAGCCAGATAAAATCCTATTATCTGACCTTTTCAGATGAAGAATATGAAAAATTGATGGATTTTTCCACGCTGCTATTAGATCAAATGACGATGAACAAAGATCGATATGTGGAAGCATCACTGAAAGTCGATGATGTCGAATTTCCGTCCATTGGCGTTCGATTCAAGGGGGATCACTCCGTCTGGAACTGTTTTGATTTTGGCAACCCCGAGCGCAAAGTATTGGTTCAATCGATTTGGGGGGATGTGGACGTTTGCCAGCGTTTCTCGCTCAAAATCGATCTCGATCGCTTTGGTGACAATCGTCGTCTCGATGGCTTAAAAAAAATAAATCTGCACTCCATGTCCTCCGACCCGAGCAAGCTGCGAGAGCGTCTGGGATATTCACTGTTTAGAGACATGGACATTGTGGCCCCCCGTATGGCGCATGCCAGGGTCTATATCAACGGGGAGTATCACGGTCTTTTTGCGGTGGTGGAGCAGATAGATGGCCGATTCACCGCCAATCGCTTTTTGGAATCCGGTGACGGCAATCTGTACAAAGAGGTATGGCCATCAGAATTTGAAAGCAATGCCGATGTGAAGAAGGCGCTTAAAACCAATGATGACGAAGATATCATGGACGTCTCCGATTTCATCGATTTTCAGGCGGACGTCCTTTCGAGCGACGAAACCAATTTCGAATCAAACATGGCGCCCTATCTCGATTTCGACTATCTGGCCCGCTATTTTGTGGTTGACAGGGCGATTAACAACTTCGACGGCCCACTTCTGTTCTGGCTCCCCGGCGAATACCGTCCAATCAACCACAATTATTACTGGTATCACAACAGCGAAGATGGAAAATTCGTTCTTATCCCATGGGATCTCGACAAATCCCTCTGGTATCCGGAGCCGCTTTTCTGGACGAACAATGCACCATTCGAGGACTTTGATGTTCCCAACTGGAATGTGGTCTCCAGCAGCTGCGACTATCATGTAACGACTTTCGATTTTCGCTTCGGATCATGGGCGGTCTTGCCTGTGGACTGCGACCTGTTTGTGAAAAACCTGCGCTCGGTCATATACGACCGACAGCAAGCCATCGCCAGCGAATTCATCGCCGGTCCCTTCTCGCAAGAGAGCGTGGGACAAAAAATCCAACTGTGGCGCGACCAGATAAAAGACGCCATTGATGAGGATCCGCTGGTGGATAGCACAAAATGGTCGGATGCAGTAGACGAACTGCTGACCAATATGCCCAACTACCAGGAAAACCTGACTCTGATGATGAGTGGAATCATTAACGAGGAGTAAGTCTGACCCATTCAGATGCTCCGACAATACGCTCATATACGGATACATTCAATAATCAGGTTCAATGGGAAATAACCCCACGCCATGTTGAACCGTACTGCCCAGATAAAGATACCGCTGATGTTCCACAACACTGCTGACAGGAGAAAAAGCCCCTGTGGGATCCTGATAATTGTAAGTGACCGTTCCATCTTCCGCCAGGCCCAGAACAAATCCGTACGGTTTGCTTTTTGGTCGAAACATGGATGGAATTCGAAACAGCATTTCTCTAAAAATGGGATGCGGATACAGCAGACTGTCCAGAGCAGGAGACCTTGTTGTATACAGTGCCACCCAGAACGTATCTTTTTTATTAAAAGAAACGCCATCGGGCATGCCAGGCAGGTTTTCTTTAAATATATCGCTGTAATCTTTTTTGGGGCCTTTGAGCCAATATCGTCTGATTCTGTATCGCGTCATCTCACTTACCAGCAGATACGCGTCATTCGGCCCCAGCGCGACCCCGTTTGCAAAATGAAGGCCATCCTGCAACAGCGTTGTTTGATTCGTTTGTTCATCATACTTGAGCAATCGACCGTTGGGTCCGGCTTCCATGATTTCATTGTAAATCCGTTCATGTCCAAATTTGCAGGAACTGTCCGTAAAATAGACCGAACCGTCTGCGGCAACATCCACATCATTGACGATGCCAAAACGTATTCCCCCTTCCTTTGCGCTCAACAGCTTTGTCTCCAGGGTTGGGGCAATTCGCATAAGCCCCATCTTAGGCGCGGCAATATATAGATTGTTTTCACTATCGAACGCCATTCCAAAAATGGGCCCCTTGAGCGTGAGCATCATTTGAGGTCTATTATCGTTGAGCGACCATCGCCATATGGACCCGTCTTTCAGTCCGAACCAGGCGCTGCTGTGGGAATCAAATGCAATATCTTCAGAGCCAGGTAAATATTTTTGACCAATTCGGGATATGTTTGTCAGCGCATGATTCTGCTCATACACACCGGTCAGCGCGGGGGCCCTGAGGGGAATCCACTTTTGGGGCGAAATCTGTACTGGCCATAAAAGCAGATAGAGTGCAGCAGGAGCCAGACAACCAGTCAGTACACACAACAGCGAGTGGCGTCTCCAGAAGCCCAAAAGTTGATTTTTCACAGACTTTTCTTTGCTCAACACTGCGTCACCGCACCGTTTGCTGAAGCACTCGCGGATATTGCTTCATGGAAAATCGAATGATAGTAATGCCCAAAAAAATAAGCCAAACACCGGAGAGTTTTGAGGCCAGCCGGTTGACTGAAAACGCATAGGGAACATCGAACAGTTCAAAGTTCCCATAAAAAAGCAACACAGCAGTAGCAATGCCAAAGATGGCCGTCCACCTGCCCAATCGACCCGTCTTCAGTAATGCGACAGAGAAGAAAACAAGCATCAGACTCAGGAAAAAGAACATGGCATGTTCGGTGACGCAAACACCCACGTGATATTGAAAGGACTGGAACACCAGAATAAGGGTCTCCTTTTCCGAATTGCCGTTCATATACTGGTCCGCCAGGTATGGAAACAAAACCACATACCTCAAAATTCCGGTAAACAGCAATACCCCCACAATGACGCCGCTGACGCGCCCCATAACGCTGAAAATGCTCCCTCCAAAAATGCGTATGGATTCGTGAATCAATAACGCGGTAAACACAATGAGCACACCGGCAATTCCGAGACCGTAATACAGATACGGCACAATGTGTCGCTGCTCATACAGACGCGTCAGCAACACCTGTGGGGTTTCTCTGATGATTTCCGGATATCCAAAAAATGCGCCCAGCATACCAAAGCAGGTTCCCATGAGCAATGCAGTGACGATGGACATGACAGCGGTAACGATAAGTGTTTGTTTTTCTGACATGAAAGCTCCTTTTTCTAATTGAGGAAATCAAGTTCAAAACCATAAACCAACAGCGCCTCCATTGGCGTTTTGGGAATAAATGTGCCATCCTGATAATCGTTGTGGAGCCACGCCCCCACATGAATAAGGGCGAATGCATTGGCCTTTCCAAAAAAGGGAAGACCACTGAAGATGCCCATCACTCCCAACGCATTCTGACTTCGTCCATTGTCGGAGGTGTAAAGAAATTCGCTTGATAACCCAAGCATGCACTCAACCTGATTTTGGGGGCCCAGCGGGAAGTAATAAAAAAGCATGGCTTCATTTTTGTAATTGAGACCATCTGCAACCAACATGCTGGTAATATGATTGTAGTAAATCGCCCCGCCAAAAAACCACCAATGAAATGTTCCAACATTTCTAAAACGAATCCCTGTGTCTTCAGTAATGGAAAATTCCATTTGAAGCGCCGGTGCGACGGATATGCCCTGCCCCCATTTTGTTCTATCGGATTGATCATCCAGCCTGTCGGTGATATTCGATGCCGTGTAATCTTCGTTCACACTGTCCACGTCAATGAAAAACCACTCAGCGGCCAGGGAATATCGCAGCTCCACATCAAAGAAAGACGTTGGCGCCACAAGCATTGAGGCGGATGTCACACTGTTGGATGGTGTTAGCTCCTCGACTATCCCCATCTGAAAAAAGTTTTGGGAAAACGCCTCGTTGTCTGAGTGATAGAGTCTGGTGCGATGATTCAGGCTCATGCCGTACATGGCCCCCAGATTGTTGAACACCCCGGCAAGAAAACTGGTTAAAACGAGACTGTGTCGGGGCGCTGTTTTTGTTTCCGCTTCATTGGACACAGGAGCGCGTTCATCGTTACCGCCAGGAGATTCCCCGAACGAGGGAACTGGCATGCTCATCATCGCGGCCAGCGCAATGCACGATCCAAAAAAGAAATGGATGTTACTGAACTGTCGTATGGATGTGGTTTTCCGTTGCATTCTGATTCTCCAATTCGCTGATTACGCACTCGCAATAACACTTGTTATATAACACATGTTATCTAAGCCATTCAACCAATATTATTGAAATTCCACTTCCCTAAAGGGATTGACAATTCAGAGCGCAAAGCCCTATATATAACAACTGTTATAAATCACTATTCCACCGTAGAGTGACTAGATGCCACCCAAAACAACCATTAACAAAGAAGATGTCATCAAAGCCGCTTTTGAACTGATGCGAAAAGAAGGGCTAAATGGGTTTTCTGCCCGCAATGTGGGAAAACAGCTCGGCTGTTCCACCCAGCCAATTTACAGCCTATTTAAAAACATGCGTCTGCTTGAAAATGAAGCCATCGAATATGCGGCAAAGTACACGACACAAAAATACCTGGCACTGAACGGCGAAAAGCAAACATTTCTCGACACGGGTGTGGGGTATGTGCAAATGGCTCTCGAAGAGAAGGCGTTGTTCAATCTCCTTTATAATTCCGGCAAAGTTCATGTGGACATGCGCAGGAACATTTATCCGGTCAATGCCGTGCAACTGATTGAGGATATGAAAAAATACGACCGCCTCAAAGGGCTGAACGAAGAAGTGTTATATGATTTGCTTAACGACATGTGGGTGTTCACACACGGACTGGCGGTATTGCTCTGCAACTGCAACGACGCATTCAACGAGAATTATATCCGTGCGAGAATTCAACGTGTGGGAGACAGTATTATCGAAAGGATTTTAAAAGAAGCAATAGAAACCTGAAATCTCCGTTTTTCATATGCATCTTGAATCGCACGTTTTCGATGCGTCGATTGTCCATACATCAGCGGGGACACACGCGCCGTTGCCGTCAAAGCTGCCCTGCCAGCCATCGCTGCATTCAAACTTCACAATCCGGAATCCACCATCTTCGCACTCGTCGTATATGTCGATGTATGCGAGGCGAGCACACTGTGTCGGGTCATCGCTGTCCACTACGTCTGTATCCTCCGCAGAAGATGTGTCTTTGCAGCCTGCTTCACACTCCTTGTACACAATGTCTTTCCAATCGCCCTGTGACAAACATGTTGCCCCATCGCCTATGCCGCCACCGCTACCATCAGTACAACTGTATCTAACATATAGATAGCCTCCATCGCATTCTTCAGCCACATCGTAGTATTCAAGTCCACACCACTCAATTACTTCTGTATCTTCTTCGGTGTCCATATCACAACTGGCCCAACATGCTTTATACATCATTTCCCGCCATTGTTCCTCTGTGAAGCAGTTCTTGTCGTCCCACATGTCATCGGCGAATCCATCATTGCAAACGAATTGAACGCCGCTGTAACCACCACCTTCACATTCACCCAACAGAGCATATTTATCAACACCGCACAGCGTTGTGCTATCCGTATCCACACCCTCTGTATCCACATCCGTCGACGTATCTTTGCAGTTCATGGCGCACTCCTCATAAATGTATTTCACCCAGACGTCCTCGGGTTTGCAGCTGCTATCGCCGCCCATGGTACCGCTGCGGCCATCCCCACAGGTAAATCGGGCAAACACAAATCCATCATCGCACCGCTCGTATACGTCGTAATAAATGGGTTCACAAAAAGCCGAGTCATCGGTATCCACCACAATCTCGGTATCCACATCTGAATCCACCGCATTGTCTGTATCAACGCAGTTGTTCTCACACTCGTCGGACACATACTTTTTCCATGTATCAGCGGTCTCACAAGCTTCAGGACTTCCCAGAGTGCCGCCGCGACCATCACTGCACTGGTACTTCACATAACGGAATCCCCAACCATCCGGGTCACCGCCATCGCACGCTACAGACACATCGTACGCATCAAGAAAGCATTCGCCGATGTCATCGGTATCTTCAACAATATCCGAATCGGGGCCGCAAAGACTGCGGCATTGGTCAGTGGCAAAGTTTAACAGATCGGTAGATTGATAGCATTTACGCATATCCGGAAAATCGTTTTCAGGAAAATTGTATTCAAAAACGTTTCCGTGGGCATCAACGCAACTATAATACGATGATAAAAATCCCCCCTCTGGACATGCGTCAAAAGGCCTGAAAACAGCCACCACGCAGGGGTCGTCCACCCATATCGTATCACTGTCTCTCTCAACATCCGATGCCGTTTCAATGGGAACACATTTATCATTCACCATTTCAAATCCCTTGTCGCATTTGTCATTCACGTCGACGTCATCGGTGTCTCTGTCGGTGTCATCGTTAGAAAACAAATCATCGTCCAGCACCGGACATCCCGCGATGAACAGTGTTGACATCATCGCGGCCAGAGCCCCAATCAAATGAGATCTTGTTTTAACATAATACTTTCCAGTCATGTTTCATCCTCCCATGGTTGCAAAAACAGTTTGTTTGCACCTTAGGTGCGGCATTTTTTTTGTTTCGGCTCATCCTAAAATTTAAAGCCTGAAAAAAAAGTTGGTCGAATCCAACGGGCGTCAACGGCAATGTCTTTATCCGGAGCATGCCCCAGCACCGCCGCAAAGGAATAGCCCAGTTCAAGCCCCAAAGACAGGTGGAGCCGATGCAGCACCAAAGCTGCATCCACCATCACCAGGGGCCCGCCAAAGACACCGGAAAGCGCATTGCCTGCCATGGATGAATTCTGCGCCGGCACCCCCTCCATCTGCACCATTCCCATCCGCCCTCCCATTCCCAGCCGCCACACAAACCGTTTGTGATTCCATGACATAAACGGCAAGATACCGGCGGATGCAATCATTGTCTTCACGGTACCCGCCGACGTATCATCTCTGCCAAACAGCAGCGATGATGAAATCTGCCAGCCCAGTCCCACCGGATACGCGCGAATGAATCCAACCTCTGGTCCCAAAGCGTCCATTCGTGCCATGTGCTGCCATGCCACTGCGGCCCCAAGACTTCGCAATGCCCGCCCATTGTCCTTCCATCGCCGTTTCCCCCCAAACAACGTCCCGTGTGCCTTTCCTGATGGCGCCAGACGCGGTGATTGCGCTTTTACGGTCAACTGATGCGTTTCCCATTCTCTGGCTTCCCGCACCATTTCAGCAATGGACAACGCCAGTACCCGTTCCCGTTCATCTGTATCGTATTCGTTTAAATACAGCATACGACGCACTGAAAACCCCGTCACCGCGACCAGATGCACAGATACTTTCCTGTGCCTGAAGCACGACACGGTGATGCTGCGAATTTCAAAAGGAGGATCGCCAGGCATTTCGATTTGCAGCAAACGCTGCACATTGCCATCTCTGAGAAAGCGGCAATCGTAAAATACAACCGATGCGTCCGATTGGGCACAAAGGCAAGGCCGCGCAAACAGCCACGCAGCCACAACCACTAAAGCTGACAGAAACCGGATTCGCTGCGTATTTATAAAAGTCGCCTGCGTATTTTCTGTTGTCACTCAATGCTCCCAAATCGACGAACGGATTTTATACGTGCGCCTTTGGGATACAGTTCCAGGTATTTTATTGCAAGTCGCTTCGCCTGTTGTTTATCACCCGCCTTTTGCCACGCTTCCACTTCCCTGGCCAATGCGTCCTCCGCAAGGGCGCCAAAAGGCCTTTTGCTGCGCGCATTGAAAAATGCCAGCGCAGCTTCTTTGGGGAGTTGGCACTCCTCCAAAAGAACGCGCCCCAGCGTAAATGACGCCGTGGCCGCCTGCGGAGAATTGGGAAACCGCAACAAACCGTCCTGCAACAGTTTGGCCGCTGCGATGGAGTGCCCTTTGAGTCGTTGGGCATCCGCTGCCCGCAGGACATCCGCCATGGTCATGGTCCCCGGGACAGTTACCGCATCACTCCGGTTTCCAGAAGTGCGCGGTATTCGTTCATCTCGCCCTTTGCGCAGCGGACTATCTTCGCCATCATACGAAATCATGGGTGTCTGCAGTTTTTGCGGCACCTGCGGCAGGACCACCACGGGAGAATGACCGGATGCACGTGAAAAGAGGACTTGTCCCTGACCAGGGCGAATCTCTCTGGAGCCGCCCGTCCACTGAGCCCGCACTACTCCGCGATGAACTGTCACGCTCACATCTTCCAAACTTCGGTTCACGGTAAACGATGTCCCTAAAACAACAACATCAACAAATCCCACGTCCACCTGGAATCGTCTCTTCGCATTGGGAGTGACGTCAAACCGCGCCCTGCCGTGTTGCAAAGCCAACACCACCTGTGCATCACTAACCGATTTCACAACCATCCGGGTCGCGGACTGAAGCGGCGTGGCGCTGGACCCATCTTCAAAGCGAAGCGGCGCGCCATTCTCACTGACAGTATCCGCGATCTCCGGTGATGATAATGCGGTTTCCGGCGCAACCCGCACCGATCCATTTCCCCGGGCGTGTCCAATCAACGATGGTGTATCATTTCTTAATGAAGACTGCGCCGTATCTGACACCGGTGTGCTGATTTGTGGCGAATGCGCAACACCGTGTTGGCGAACACTTTCCACCACCTGCGCCTTCACCTGATTCGGCAATATCGATTTCCGTTGCAAAAACGCGTTTGCCCCCCAGCATAAAGCGACAACGCCAATGACCGCCGCTGCAGCGACAAGTAGTCTTCGCTGACGCCTCCGTTTCGATTGCTGCAATAAACGCAGACGGGTATGAACCGCGCCCAGATTCTGTTTGGCTTTGGCGGACGACCATTCCACTTGTGTAAACGGTGCAATGCGCTCTATTTTTTTTGCAAACCTACTCATCATCCACCCCCCGGCGAATCAGCGCATGGGCTTTGGCCACCCGACGTTTGGCTGTGGCCAGCGAGCAGCCGCATATTTTCGCCACCGTTGCCAGCCGTTCTCCCTGCAAATATCGCAATGTCCACGCCACTCGCAGAGGCACAGACATGGCATCAAGAACGCAGTATACGTTCTTCAGCCAAACTTGTTCTTCCGGAGATAATCCATCCTGCGGAATATCAAACTCATCCATATCCGTCAGCGACAGCCACCCCGGAGACAACAAACGCTGAAACTTTCTGGAACGCAACCGTTTGGCGCAAATACGCACCGTAATGGTGGCCACCCAGCCTTTGATGCGATGCGTTGAAGAAAGCAGATGAATCCCCTTGTGCACTTCAATAAATACATCCTGCACAATATCATCCACGTCATCAGAACTGCCCATGATACGAAATGCAACAGCAGCCGCATATGGAGAATAACGCATAAACAGCGCATCAAAATCCACAGACGCTTCTCCATCTGGCGGTAAATCAGTCTCAACAAGACACAATTGGACGGTCGGGCGCTTCATGGTCCCTTAGGTGCGCTGATTTTTGCAAAGCGGCTCAAATTATTTCAATATTTTTTTACAATCCACCCATTCAGCTGAACGTCATCGACACCCGTTTTGGAGAAATCTTCGACACTTCACCATAGAGAGTCCAGTTCACCCAAACGATAGCCGGGAGATACCAGGCAGGCCAGGCAATCCCAGTCTGTTCATGATATTTCGACAGGAAAGGAAAAATGGATGACGAACCCAAACGGCGCACTCATGATTTTGCTGCTGATGTATACGGTAATGGCGGGCTGCTCGCACGGCGGCGATGCCCCGAAGGATGGCGAACAGTCCAGTTCGGATGCAGATAGTGATGCGGACAGCGACAGTGATGGCGATACGGACGCGGATGGGGATAGTGATACAGACGGCGACACAGATACGGATACGGATACGGATACGGACAGCGATTCGGATGCAGACAGCGATACCTATGGGGACACCGATACAGATGCGGATGGCGACAGCGACACGGTCAGCGACACCGAAAAAGGTACGGATTCTGAAACGGAAATCGATACGGTGGATTACGCCGACACCGATCCGGATGCCCCACAGATTCATGGGCCGAATATTGTCGGCTCCCTTACGGGCAGTCCTTTCATGTACGCTGTGCCAGTGACTGGAAAGGCAAACATTGAATTTAGTGCAGACGCTCTGCCTGCGGGGTTGACCCTATCGGAAACGACAGGCGTGATTTCCGGAACCACGCCGTCTGCAGGTGCGTATCCGATGCGTATGACCGCGTCCAATGATGCGGGTTTCAGTCGTCGCACCATTACACTGATTTCGGGCGACACCCTCGCGTTGACGCCGCCTTTGGGCTGGAACAGCTACGACTCTTTTGGTGGCAGCGTCAACGAGCAGGAGACCCTGGCGGCCGCCAAAGCCATGAAAACCCACCTTGCCCCATACGGATGGAATACAATGGTCATCGACTATCTGTGGTACGACAATGAGCAGGTGATTGATGAAAATGGGCGTTACCAGCCATCGCCCGACAGATTCCCGTCTTCGGTCGATGGAAAAGGATTCAAACCCATTGCCGACCAGATTCACGACATGGGTCTGCTTTTCGGGATACACATCATGCGCGGCATCCCCAGAAAAACAGTGACCGCCAACTCCCCCATCGCCAATTCTTCGTTCAAAGCGGCAGATGCGGCCAATACTTCCGACGCCTGTCCCTGGGACAAGCACATGTGGGGCGTTCGCGGTGACACGGCAGCGGGAAAGGCCTGGTATGATTCCATCATCAGCCAATACGCCCAGTGGGGGGTGGATTTCATTAAAGTTGATGATATCGTCAATCCGTATTCAGGCCGTTTCGAATACCATGCCGCAGAGGTGAGCGCCATTGCCGCCGCCATTAAAAAAACGGGGCGTTCAATCGTGCTCAGCCTGTCGCCTGGTCCCATGCAAACCCGGGATGTGGCACAGATGAACGCGGACGCCAACATGTGGCGGATGGTCAACGACTTCTGGGACACCAATGGTCTCAGCTCACTGGATGAGGAATTCAGCACCGCCTACGACTGGTCCATCACAGATGGCATCACACAGGGGCACTGGCCCGACGCCGACATGCTGCCGCTCGGATATCTGGGCCCCCGCTGTCCGGCACATGGCGCCGGGCAGAACGCCCTCAGTCACAATCAGCAGTACACCGTGATGTCGCTGTGGAGTATCCTGCCGTCGCCGCTGATGTTTGGCGGCAATCCCACCCGATTGGCCAACGATCCATGGACAGTGGCGCTGCTAAGCAATCCGGAAGTGCTGGCGGTAAATCAGGATGCGGCGGGCCATCGCAGCAAACGGATTTCAAAACAGGGCAGCACCGAAATCTGGGCCAGAGAGTTACAGGACGGCGGTGTGGCGGTGGCGCTGTTTAACAAGGGGCAATCCGATACCCAAATATCCGTTTCATTTGAGCAGCTCGACCTGTCGGGCGCCCTCACTGTCCGGGACCTGTGGCAACACGAAGATGTGGCGGCAACCAACAACGGCATCACCGCGTCTGTGCCGGCAGAAGGCGCAATGATGTACAGAATATCCGACGCTACAGATTGAATCACCAACAGTTTTAAAAGAAGTCGCGCCTTATCGCAATATAACAGTGCGGCCGACAGATAGTCTTGAATGCAACAATCAAATCAATAAGGGAGTGCGCTTCGAATATATAACGCAAAAAAATACTACACCACATTAACAACAGCGTCACAGTCTGCCTGGCAGCAACATTACAGATGAACAGAAGATTTGGCTGGATACTACTCGGTGGCGATGTCGTCGTAGAATTTGGCGACGCTGATGTAAATGTAGGGAACAAGCCATAAGAACCCGATTCCCAGCGTCAGGATGCAAAGGAGCGCCCAACCGATGAATCTACATCCCAGGCAAAACAGCTTCCCCTTCTTGCCATCCATGATTTCCCGACTTTTGGTGATGGCTTCGGCAGGGCCCAGATTGGGATTGTCCACCAGGATGAAGAACGTCATTGAATACGAGTATGCCTTAATGATACCAGGAACAATCAGCAGCAGGGTCCACAGGAAAATGAACAATCCCTGCAAAAGGTACGCCCCCAACGCACGCCCAAAATCATTGAAGCCACTGAAAATCAGACCCAAATCCGGGTTTTCCTGCCGCGAGAACTTTAAGCTGAATGTGGCCAGCCCCAACGTGAATGGTCCGCCCACTATGAGCATCGCCAGTCCGCCAAGGTACGGCACGCTCTGAATTACACCGGTTACCAATCCATACACCAGATATGTTCCAATCGCCAACCCCCACGCTCCCGACAGGACCTGGCGCGCCATGGCCATGAGCTCGGCGTTGGGTGTTCTGCCTCCCGTTCCTCGTGGGCCCGGAGTTGCGGGCGCCAGATTGTTTTCCAAATCGGCGGGAGGTGCATAGGCCGCATTGTAGCCACAATGTTGACAATGGATTGCGCCATCTTCCATCAATTGATTGCATTTAGGACAGTTTGCCACAGCGATTCCTTTCTTTTGTCGACTGTTAAATCGTGAAATTTTCTGTCATAACTTTAAATTCAGTAACCGTTTGTGTCCAATTTAAAAATACATCGGCACTCAGGAGAGAAAAGAATGGTCCTGCAGGTAATCCCACTCATCTGCCGTCTCTTCCCTGGTGTCTTAAGTACCTTATGGTTGGCCGAACGCGTTTCGTGATTACGTTTGCGGCATAGGAGGCTTTATGCAAAAAATCACAATCGTGTTGCTGGCAATCAGCGCACTGGGAACGGGAGGGTGTCTGCCCTATCTGACGCAGAATCGCCAGGAGGTGCTGGTAAAACACCTGGATGTGGCGCAGACGCTCGTAATTGCCGAACGGGAGCTGGCAGATGGCGGTACTGGAAGCGTGCTAACGCTGTGGGCCATTCGAGACCAGCCCATAAAGGCGTTGGAAGCGCAAAAAATCGCGTCACTCTACTTCAAGTACATCGACCATCTGGATAGTCGCTTTAACGAGTGGCACCTCACCTGGGCAATGGCCAACATGTATCGGCTGGGCGACGCTGAAGTAAAAAAAGCGTTGCAGCAGGCGTACGACGACGCCACCTCTCGGGCCCCAAATATTAGCCGGGTCGCCAACCTGCACGCCAACGGCGAAACGCTCTACATGGGGGATGCCCACGCCGGTGGCCGCGCCTATGCCAAACGACATTTGGTCGCTCCGGGCAACGAGGCGTACCTGCAATCGTTAAAAGACGACGCATATCTGCGCCACGAAACCCAAAATCCCGACCCGTTCTGGGGTCCGCCGGGTATCCGGGACTTCACCCCCAAAGGCTGGGTGCGCCAGCCGTCATTTGTATCCCACGCGGGAATTCTAAACAAAAACGAGCACGCCGCCGTGCTCACGGTGGACGGAGAACTGTTGCCCCCGGCAATACTGGCAGGCTATCGCTATGGCCTGTTTTACTGGTGGGAGGCGGGTTTCGATGTGGGTGGCGATTACGGCGTTTTCGAAGCGCTGGCCCATATGAAAATGGAATACTTCAAAACCGCCAAATCCGAACGGTTCTACTGGGGCGGTACGTACAAAACCGGCTATAAACATCATAAAGTCGATTTTAAAGAAGACGTGCTGGAATTCGACGACCGGTCATGGATTGTATCCCTGGAAAACAGCTTTGCACTGCGCTTTGGAAAAACACGACAAAAGTCACTGTATCTGGCCACCCAGTTTTACATCGACTACGACCTGCACGCCAAACACCGTCAAACCGACTACTACGTGGCCCCTGCCCTCCTTGGCTGGGAAAACACCATTGGCAATCACGGCAACTTCTTCATCCACGCCGGAATGGTCTACGCCATCAACGGAATGGAAATGCCATCCGACCGCATCCTGTACGAAGGCGACTGGTTCCCAATTGTCCAGTTTGGCTTTGGATTGCGCAGCGGGGACAAAACCGCCATTTACTATGCGCCCCAAACCCGTCATATGGCGAAGCGGTAAAATGCGGATGCAAATCCCTTCGGTCCGATGTATAAAGAGTACTTCATTATTCGCAGGAAAAGCAGTAATATAAACCCATTTCCTGCCAGTTTTAAACCGCCGGTCTTCAATGACATGAAGGCTTAAAGGGGCCCCTGCGGATGACGGGAAACTGTCTCGTACAGTTCTTAGGGGGCGACAGGGGCGAAAAGCCCCCTGATCTACCCGGAGTGCGAGCAGGAAATGTACACAAACAGATGACAATCATCAAACAAATTTCGGAAAAAGAAGTGCCGATGAGTATGTTGCTTCATGCCGACCCATCAGAAAAATGTATTGAGCTATATCTTCATGGATCCAAATGCTTTGGCGCATTTGTTGAAGACTCTTTAGTTGGCGTGTGTGTAACAAATTCGAATGGTGCTGATGCATGGGAAATATATAATATTGTAGTTATTCCGGAAAAACAGAAACAAGGGTTTGGGAAAAAACTTCTTGAATTTGTAATCAATTATTTTGAAGAGACAGGTGCAAAATCGCTTGAATTGGGAACTGGCACATTTGGTTATCAATTGTTGTTTTATCAACGGTTTGGATTCAGAGTTGAAAGTGTTCGTAGAAATTTCTTTGTCGATAATTATTCCGAACCTATTTACGAAGAAGGCATACAACTCAAAGATATGCTCAGACTAAGCATAAAATATGACCGGCCAGGCACATAACAATGAAAGAGAGGGAAACAGGTGGAAACCGGGACGTAGTAAAGTTGATCCGCACTGAGAAGAAACCCCTCCTCAAAAGTTTGATCAGGAAGCTATCCGCAATCGATCAGGAATGGGCATCACGGATTGAAATAATATGCGATAGTTGAGCATGTTCAAAGAAACCGATCCTCAAAGAGCGATATTTGAAGTGGACCACCGGCTTCCCGAAAACATACGGAGGATGCTTCGGGGCACTTGGGCTGAAGGGTTTGTCTCTAGAATTTTTCCGGTTCTGCTGCAAATGGAATCAGAACTCAGCAGCCTTTACTGTGCGAACAACGGACGTCCCAACTGGAGCGTGGCGCGAATGCTGGGTCTGAGTATTCTTCAGGAAATGCATAATCTGCCGGACCAGGACGCACTGCACTGTTTTTCGTTTGATGTACGCTGGCAATACGCACTGGGTGTGGAACCGGAACACGCCTACCTGTCGCGGCGTTCGCTGGTTGACTTTCGCAGTCGCATTGTGCAGCAGGATCCGGAGATGAGCATGCTGCAGTCGGTGTTTAATCGCATCGGCGATGCGGCGATAGCGGACTTGAAAATAAGCACCGATGAACAGCGACTGGATTCCACCCGCATTCAGTCGAATATTTTCACCTGCGGTCGCATTGACCTGTTCAGCAAAACACTTTTTAAATTTGTGAGATGGCTGAGGCAGAATTGTCCTGAAAAAACTGACACTCTCAGCGCTGGAATCCATGAGTGGTTTGCAAAGTATGATGATGATGGCTGGTTTGGTCACAACTTCCGTCTCACCCCGGAAAAAAAGCGGGTCAGGCTGCAGCAGCTTGCGGAGTATCTGTATGAAACAAGGGTGACATTTGAATCGGACGATGAGGTGAAAGGGGAGGAAGCGTACGGGCTTGTATGCAGACTTCTGGATGAACAGTGCGAAGTGAAATCCACCAGTGATGACACTGCCAACAATGAGGATAGGCCCAACGACTCTGATGGCGGAAACATTGAGTCCAGCGATCTTGGCGATGTGCCCAAATCAAAAATACAGGTGCTGAAAAAGGTTAAGAATGCATCCACTTCCCTGCAGTCACCATATGATCCCGATGCGGGATACTCCGGCCACAAAGGCGAAGGATACTTTGTACATGTGACTGAGACGTGTAACAATGATACCAGGGAAATCATCACCGATTATTTTGTGGTGCACGCCGGAATAGATATGAACCAGGATCAGACGGCCATTGAAAATCTTATCAAGGCGGGTCGGCAACCGAAGCGGCTGTACGAAGATGGTGGCTACATTTCATCGACCGGCCTTTTGGCTGCCCTCGAAAAAGGGACAGAACTCGTCGCGCCCATTGCGGTAAAGAACCAGCGCGAAGATGCTATCTGCAGAGACCGGTTTCGGTATGATGAAGAAGGCAACTGCACCGCATGTCCAGCGGGCCATGCCCCGATCCGTCACGGAATGCGCACCAGCTCAGGCAAACCGGAGCCGGCGCTGCACGCTTTCTTTGATGGGAATATTTGCAGTCAATGCGAACTGGGCGAGCGATGCATGGTGCGTCCGCCAAACAATAAAACAGGCAAAGAGTTTCATCTCGAAATCGACCCGGCCCTGATATTGAAGGACCGGGTGAAAGCGGAACAAAGCAGCAGCGAATGGTGGGAGCGATACAAAATCAGGGCGGGCATTGAAGCCACCATGTCGGAACTGGCAAGGGTGAACGGAATTAAACATTTGCGCGTACGGCGAAAGCCGAGGGTCTCACTCGCCGTGTCGCTGAAAATCACCGCATGCAACGCCAAACGGTGGATAGCTGCGTCCGAAATTGCCAAACGCGGCAACGGCGAGGCACCACATCCAAGCCCGGAAGGCGACCCAACTCGTATTTGTATGATTTTTGCCATCACAGCGCTCTGTCGCGTCTTCTGTCAGCAATTCGCATTGCAAATACAGGAGCAGAATCTGCGTATCATGGCGCTTATGACATGCGCCCATACAGCTCTCAGCGCGAAACAATGAATTCAAGTACCTTAAAAACACGGATTAATTCGCAGGGATCAAGTCGGTAAAGTTATCATCCATATCTGTCATACTTTGGTATCATCATTTTCATGAATGACAGACTCACAGTGCATATGTGTGTGAACCAGTATGATAATCTCACCTGTAGCGCCTCAGTCGTGCGGACCGGGAGGTCCGCGGTCCCAGGTATTCGGCAACAACTGGAACTATCCAGTTTCACCGCGCATCTGAAATCGTTGAAAATTTGTTGCTGTGCCCGTTTGCGCTCACAAAAAAAACAGAAATATTAAAGCAAATGCAAATCCATTTGATCCGCGGTATAAAGAGTACTTCATTATGCGCAGGAAAAGCAGAAACATAAAACCATTTCCTGCCAGTATTAAACCGCCGGTCTTCAGCGACATGAAGGCTTAAAGGGGCTTGAGCTGTGTGATGGGAAACTGTCTCGCACAGTTCTTAAGGGGGCGATAAAAGTCCCCCTGATCTACCCGGAGCGCAACACAAAGAGAAATGAAACATATAGTAATAATAGCGACATTAACGATGATGTCATGTCATCCAGTAAAGGTAAGCAAGACAAATCCCTTACCTGTGGATACAGGTAATCAATCCATTGTAGAAATCGAAAATATAGAAGAATCAGAAGTTAATGAAGTGTCAAATCCACAGATCGATTCTGACGAAAATGATTCAGAAGCAGACACGCAGGAATCTCTAAAAAAAAAGTATGACATGTTTTGTATGGACCCTGCGCTCGACGACCATTTCGAAATATACTCTTCTCCTGTAAAAAAGTTGAAAGGAAGAATGGTATTGTTTAAATGGCGTCAGTTTGAGATTGCGTTGCTCGCCGAAGACATTTTTCCTGTATTGAAAGAGTTTTTGGGGAGAGTAAGGCAAGACCTGTTTCCACAGACTGTAGTTCTTTTCGATAAACTATCTGAAGAAAGCGAAGCTGTTGTAAAAGTAGATGGTTTTCCTGATCAAGGTGAGTTTATACATTCTATTTCCGAGTTGATGAGAACAAAGCCATTTTACATTCGTGATACCAAGACCGGTCAAAAATATTTTAAGATAAAATATGGCGAATTTTCGAATGGAATGCTCGCTTTTGCTGAAGTATGTACACTGAAACGCGAAACAATATTTTGGATTGAATTGTGGCACATAATCTAAACAAAACAGCGCAGAACAACCGCTTGCTCGTGCCGTGGAAAGCTCAGTGACGCAGGAATAGGGAGTGACGTCCCTTGAAATCGTCTGTGTGCCCCGTTTCCTCTCACTCTCTCAATCATTTTATTTACACAAAATGATTTGTCGTGCACTGCTCATTTTGCATTGCAAAATAAGTTGTCGGGGTCGCGAGCGAGTCGCGACTGGTGGGTGAGCTGAGAAGTGAGTCCCACCGGAATAAGGATTGGTCATCTGGTTCGCAGTGGAGCTGAGAGGCGATCTTTGAGAGGAGATGTCTGAAGCGAAAGTGAAGCGAAAACGCAGGCTGCGTAATTGAATCCCGAATTGTTAAACTGCACATATGACGACACAAAGCGTCTCGTGGAATCCGCAGATTCCTCCTGTGTCCTGGATTCGGAACATGTCTATCTCTCTCCAAATGCGTCACACGTAGTTTTAACCGCTCATTATTTAATTCGAACTATTCGAAACTCAGTCGTCACTGACCTTTAACTCTCGAAACTATTTATTCGGCCGGTTTTAACCGCTGATTGGTTTAGTTAGACGGGCTGAAAGTCGGTTGTTACTGGGTTTTGACCGTCCTGAACTAATTTTTGGGTCGGTTTTAACCGGGGTTTGTTTAATTGGGCGGGTTTTGAGGGCGGTTTGGACCGGGGTAAATATATTATGAACTAATTGAAAACCGGTTTTAACCGGCAGAGATTTAGTTTTGTGGGCTTTTTGGGCGGTTAACACCGGTGGGGGTTGTTTTTGAAGCTAGCCGACAGAGGGAATCGCGTCGTCATCTTCGCTGTCGGTGTCGGTATCGGTATCGGTGTCGGTGATGGATTTTTTGCGGGAATAGCGTTCCTCGGCTTTTTTTAGCGGCTGGAGAATTTGAACCTGGATTTCCTCGGGGATATTGGGGTCGAGTTCGATGAGGGTCGTAAGAACACTCATGGTGCGCACCCAAAGGAACCTTGACCGTTGCACGTCGCCAAGGGTGATGGCATTTTCGTCGGCTTTTTCGCTGATGCGGATGCGTTGGCGCTCCACGTCGCCAAGGGCGATACCGGCCTCAACCCATTGGGAGTAGATTTGACACAGATTTTTGCCCTCGACAATAGTTTCTTTTAAAACATTTTCAATCTCGGGGGTCATGCGGGATTGACATGAAAAAATATGGAAGAGAATCAGAGAATTTTCCCCAGTTGGGACGGCCATTGGCAGCACAATACAGTCTGCTGAATTCAGGTTCCACTGCCAAAAGAACCGGAAACACCTTTTGAGCAAAACCTTCCGCCCACGTCCCTTTGTGCTCTTTCGCTATCCGCTCGGGAAGACGGTGCTCAACTTCAAATAGTGTTCGTTGTCAATTGGTTGGACGGTACATGCCTTACTTTCGCATTTTCCGCAGCAATTCCCAGGTCATTTCTGATTCCATGAAGATAACTTTTTGCTCAGCTTTCCAAGGGGTTTCTTCGTCGGGGTCTTTTTAAATCCGTCCCTTTCTGTCTCCAAATCAACTGGAGATGATGCGGCGGTCGTTGGGCGAAGGGTTCGCGCCTTCTGGGCTCATAAGGGGTATGCACCCTTTAAGTCACTTCCAGCTTCGCTTTCGCTTCACGGCTATCAGGCGCCAGTCAGGACGCTTCGTGCCATGCATGGTGCCACAAAAAAAACCGCCGGCTGGCAGAACCAACCGGCGGTTAATCAGATACGTCGATGACAGAAACCTTACTTGCCAATAATAGCCATCATATCAGCCTGTCCCTGAATAGTGGCAGAGAGGTCCGTTTTGATTCCATTAACAATTGCAATACCATCGGCAAACGCAGCAATCGCACAGTTAATACGGAACACAGGAATATCTATTTCCAAACTATTATTTTTAATGGCATTGCCAATACTCTGAAGCGACGCAGCAATTGCAACAGTGGGAGGTTGGATTCCCAGCTCAGCGTCACCAGTTACCAGTGTTTTCAGTTTGAACGTTCCCTGAGCAATGTTCATCATGCTTGTTTTGAAAATTTCCATTCTGGCTTTGAACTCAGCTGCTGCTTTAGCGTTTGCGGAAGCACTGCCGGTCGCGCTCAGGTTGTAAGAAATCTCCAGAGAAGGAGGTGTACATTCCACGCTGGCGTTGGCCTGAGCAGACGCTGACGCATCGCATTGAGCAGAAGCTTCACATTGCGCATCGGCGGAGCAGGAAGGAGGTGTTACGCTGCCTTGACAGGATGCAGAACAGGACCCTTCACATTTACCTTCGCACTTGGGCGCTTCACCGGTGCAGCCTGCTTCCGCAGTGGTTGCTACACGACATTCGCCCTTACAGGTGGCATTGCAGCCGCCAGAGGTAACTTCGCAGGTACCGTTACAGGTACCTTCACAATGCGCTTCGCCGGAAACTTCACATTTACCGGAGCAGGTACCGCTGCAGGTACCATCTGCGCCCAATGCAACAGAACAGGTTCCATCACATTTGCCTTCACAGGTACCGTTTACATCAACGGAACAGGTACCACTGCAGGTACCGGCACAAGCCACAGAGGGGCCTTCGCAGGAACCTTCACAGGTGCCTTCACAAACACCCGTGGCAGACAGCTCGGCTTTACAGGAAAGCGACCCCGAGCAGGAACCGGAACATCCACCGGAACATTCGCCTGAACATTTTACATCAACATCGGGCCCCTGACACTCCGCACTCACTTCACAGTTGGCATCCGCTTTACATTCAGCAGATGCTTGAACAGCTACGCTGGCGCTGGCGGAGCATTTGGGTTTTTGAAAATTCACTTTCAGCCCGGCAGCCACACCACCTTCAATATTGGCGTTAATATCTGCTTCAATCGCTGTTTTCACTGCCGCAACCATACCTGCCGTACCGGTAACATTGGAAAGATCCACACCATACGCGTCGGCCAGCACTTTAAGTTCACCCTCAAAACTGGCGTTGATTGAACCTGTCGATGCTTTCAAAGTTCCGATAGCCTTAAACAGGCCGTCCACACGGGCATCACCGGTGAAATTAACGCCACCTTCCGCAACTGAGGCACACTCGCCGCAAAGTTTATCTGCGCCCTCGCTTACAGGATTGTCGTCACAAGCGCCGCCAGTCAGCAAGCTTGCCATCAGCACAGTCACCAGGATTAGCAATGTCTGTTTAATTCTTTTCTGCGTTTTCATGAATACTTCCTCCTTAAGGAAAGTTTTTAGCCAACGGCACCTTTGCACTCAATTGGCTTTGCTTGCAGTTACCTTTTCAATTGTTTGAAAGTTGTAACCCCGTTATTTGGTCTGTTCAAGTATACTTCCCAATTTTGTTTTAAATATGTAAAATTCTGTAGTTTTCTTCCACACATGATCTGGTTCTGTCATATCGTAATTGTCAACTGAACGTTTGTTATTGCAACTTAGAGTACGACGCATTGAAATATTGCGAATTACTCGTTTTTTCTTCACCGAAATTGTCCTGATTTTGGGATGGCACCAGGCGCTGCAATGGACTCGATTTTGGTCCCTTGCCACTCCAAGCGCCATTTTTTTGGCCAAATACATATCTTTATCTATAATAGTGTGGTTAAAAAACAGAACCATTTTACTGACACTTTTCAATGATTAAAAATGGCGGTTAGACGCCATCTGAACAGGCAAATTCAAAAACTCGATGTGTAAAGTGCCATAAAAGGGAAATAGCAACCGTTCCGTCAGCAAAGGCGACCGTTCTTACGCGGAACAAAAGGGGTTGAAAAATGGGTTCAAATCACGGGAGCTTTCGTTCAGTTCTCATCAGTATGTTCACCGGTTTACTGCTAATTGGCGCAGTGGCTCAGGCAGACAAAGCGCTCCTTAGGAAGCAGGATGGCTACGGCGCCGACCTCCGATTATTCAGGTCGGCAATTGATACCAAGGGGCACTTTACGGTGGACGGCAGTGAAGTGCTCCCCCACCATGCGCTATCTCTTTCACTCACACTGGATTTTGGTTTCAACGGATGGATTGCCCCGGAACTGAAAACCAATATGGCCTACAAGCGAACCACCACCAATGTTTACCTGTATTCGGTACTCATTGCCAACTGGGGGGTCAAGGACATGTTCGTATTCGGTGCGGGTATTCCCATCGCCCTGCCCTCCGGGTATGTTTTTGACGGACGGGACAACCGGAACGACCCAACGAAATCAGCCTGGTCGACATCGGGAAAAATCGGAGACATCAGTTTTCATACCAAATTGCGCTGGATTCGTGCAGATAGGCATCCAATCGGACTGGCGACGATTTTTCAATACAACTTGCCCACCGGAGACGCGGAATACCTGATGGGCTCTCCCCGAGGTGGTGTGTTTCGCGCGAAATTGATTGTTGACATGGAGAGTCGGAACAGGCGCTATCGTGGTGCAATTAACCTGGGCGCACATCTTCCATTAGGGGCGCTGAAAACAGAAAACAATTTCGCGTCAAACCAGTTTGCACTCGACAACACCACTGGACGCATACTGTTTAAAAATGGTCCCAAAGCCAATTTTGGGATTGGCAACAGTTTTTCACTTTGGCAGGGCGTAATGGATTTCGTGTTGGAAGTGTACGGCAACCAGTTGATTTCTCAATTGGGACGAATGGAATATTTGTCGGTGGAAGCCAATGCGGGCGTTAAAATGTACATCGAAGAAAGTTCTTACCTGCTGGCCGGATACGCGCATGGTCTGCCATTATCGGGCAAACGATCCGATAATCCGGGATACGGTCATCAGGCCATGGAACATCGGGTCTTTTTGGGATTCGCCTACGAGCCATCCATTGGAGACAAAGATCGCGATGGCATTAAAGACGATATTGATCAATGCCCATTGGATCCCGAGGATTATGACGAGTTTCTGGATTCTGACGGTTGCCCTGAACCCGACAACGACATGGATGGCCTGCTGGATCCGGACGACGCCTGCCCGTTAATTCCCGAGGACGCGGATGGCGTGGAGGACGAGGATGGCTGTCCGGAGCGCAACGAGCGGGATCGGGATGGCGACGGCATTCTGGATGAAAAGGACAAATGCCCGGACAATCCGGAAGATCACGACGATTTTGAAGACAAAGATGGGTGTCCGGATGTGGATAACGACAAGGATGGCATCCTGGATATTCACGATGAGTGCCCCAATGATCCTGAAGATATTGACGGCTTTGAAGATAAAAACGGATGTCCCGATCCCGATAACGACAGAGACCGGATTCTCGATGTGGACGACAAGTGCCCGGACAATCCGGAGGTCTATAATGGCAAAGAAGATACGGATGGGTGTCCGGATCAGGGAGATGTGATTCTGCAGGGCGACAGCATTCGCATCCTTAAAAAGGTGTACTTCGAATACGATTCAGCGAACATCAAGAAAGTCTCTTACGATATTCTCAATGCGGTGGCGGAAACCATCAAGAACAATCCCCAGATTGAACTGGTCGAAATTGGTGGTCACGCGGATCAGAACGGTAGCGACACTTACAATCTGAAGCTCACCAAAGATCGGGCGGCATCCGTGAAACGGTATCTGCTAAGCAAGGGCGTCAAGGAAAAGAGCGTCATTTCTCAGGGATACGGCGAATACTGCCCGGTGGAAGAAGGTAGCACCGAAGCTATTAACGAGAAAAACAGGCGTGTGGAATTCAAGGTTCTAGTCAGTGCAGGCATGCCCACCGGCGCCAGAAGAGGATGCGAACTGTCTGAGAAAAACGGAATTAACCCTCCCCCCATCACCATGGGACAGGATGGGCCGGTCGCCGGGCCAACACCCACAGACGCTGAAAAATAGTTCCCAACATTCTGACCCGCTTCGGGGCCACTTCTTCTATTTCCGCAAACAATTCACACAATTTCCGATATATTGGAAATAGACAGGCATCACCGACTGTTTGGCGAAGAGTTGTCGATTCGCCACAGACTGTCTTTACATCAGTCCCACAACGTACAATATTGGTAGCCACGAATGAATGGACGTACCCCCGAAAAATCAACATCCCCCAAAGCGCTTTCTCAGCTGCTGAGACAATCGCCACTTGGCCGTTTGCCTTTTTTTTTAGCGGTCGCCATTCTATTTCACCTGATTTTGTTGCCACTTCTGTATCATTTGATACTCAAAGAACCGAACGAGGCAACGCAGGCATCTCCACTGAGAATTGACTTATTCAACAGTCCGGTTTCGAAATCAGCAAAGGAGCGCCCATCCGACAACGCCACTGTCGTTGAGACCTCAAACGATAATGGGACTTCCCCAGAGCCATCCGCCACACGTTACCTCTCGGAATCCGGATCTCGCGCGGACAAAGAAACCAAACAAAAAGGCCTTGGAAAGCCCATCCCAAAACTGAAAGTAGCCAGGACTCCCAAAGAGGATACTCCCAAAGACGCCCGGGAAGATTCCACTCCGGAAATAACGTCGTCTTCTGCAAACGGCGCCTCCTCTGCTGCCTCAGGGGAAAGTGGCACTGTTGCGATGCCGCAACAAACAGAACCGCCCAAACAACTAAAACTTCACCCCGACCACTCCACGCTGGCAACCGCAGTCGCTGGTAGCGGTCTGGCGGATTTGGACGATCTCATGGAGGGGGAGAAGACATCGGTAAATTCAAAGGCCTTTAAGCATGCCGCCTTTTTCACGCGTGTGCAAAAAATGGTGGAACAGTTCTGGCGTCCGGATGTGGCTATAAGTCGAAATGATCCGGATGCCAAAGTGATTGGCGCCAAAGACAGAGTGACCACGGTGCTCGTTGTGTTGAAACAGAACGGAGAGATACACAGTCTTTATACCCGTTCACCAAGTGGTGCCGGTTTCCTCGACGACGAGGCCATCAATGCCATCGAGACAGCGGGACCATTTCCCAATGTGCCGGAGGGACTCATGAATCAGAGCGATGGTCTGGTGAAATTCCTGTTTCAATTTACTGTGGTAATCAACCGAAAACCCGCAATCCGTATCCGGCGGTATCAGTAGAATCGAATCATCCGACAGTAGCGGCAACGGGGACCATGGACTGCCAAATACTCTGCAAAATATCCAAACGACTGCTATCCAGCGGCAACATGGGAACGAGACAGATGCATTGGAGTGACGGGTTTTCCAAAACGACTTTGGCAACAACCTCTTGTTCGCGCTGATACAAATCGTTCCAGTTGCTGTTTATTTTGACGATGTCCCCTCGACAGGGTTCGCAAACCGCGTCGGGTACATCCTTCGATACAGCTGGGTAGGTGCACTGATTAAACACCAGTCCGTCCACATGAAATCCACTGCGTTCCAGGACTTTCTGCAGGTCGGCCGTTTCCCTTGCAGATGCGTTGTCGGGACGGGTAATCATCAGCACTTCCACATCGTTTCCCTTAAGCATGTTTTCAATCTGGCTGGCGCGATCGGAAAAATTTCCAAACAAATCGGACAAAGCATCTACAAACTCAATCATTTCGTCAAGAAGTCTGGCGCCTGTAATTCTGGACAATACATTAAAAACACTTAACGCCCACTTTCCGATAAAGTCGACACCGTGATTATTGCCGCCGCCATACACTCTTCTCATCATACGAACCAGCGGACCATCCAGCGCATTGCGCATGCGTTCAGGCGCAGAAAAGAAGTCGACCACATTGTCTGATGGTGGAGTGTCCAGGACGACGAAATCATATGCATCGTTCTCCTGCAACTGACACAGACGCTCCAGCGCCATGTATTCCTGCATGCCACTGAGCGAGCCCGATACATACCGATACAATCGATTGCGTAAAATTTTTTCGGCCCGTTGAGGTGTTGAGGACTTGCGACGCACGACTCCGTCAAATGTACTCTGCGCATTGAGCATTCCCACGTGAAGCGATCCTGTGAAATTGGGTCCCAGCAGGTTGGTGACATCATGCAACGCGTTGTCGCTCCCCGAAGCACTCACATCGTCTCCCATTGAGCCAGAGGATACGATTCCCAGCAAATCCCCCAGGCGCCTTGCCGGATCAATTGTCAGGCAGGCCACTCGTTTTCCGAGCTGGGCCGCACGTACGGCCAGCGCCGCCGAGAATGTTGTCTTTCCCACTCCGCCGGGGCCGACACACACAATCATTCTGTTTTGGGCCAGTTTCTGTTCCAATCGATCGGATATCATTTTTACTGTTCCTGCAAATCCTGCAAATCACTTCCCGTCAGCGAATATACCGCTGGTAATGCGATGGATTCACCTGTCTCATCAAATCCAGCAAAAGGATATACCAAACGGGGGGAAGACGCTGTCTCGGCAAGCCACGTCCGAAGCTCGCTGCGCGTCGTCACTCCCGAATTAATCGCATTTGAAACAAGCATTGTCGCATCGTAACCGTAACCGGCAAAGGGAGAGGGTGATGTTTTATATTCGTTTTGAAAATTTCGAATGAAATTCTGAATAGATGAGGGGCCCGCCACAAAAAAATCCAGAGCAAACTTCGCCCCCTGCAGGTAGCGTCCTGAACGGCTGACAAGCGAGGGAGAATAACCAACGGAAGGCACCAGGTATGTGGCCACGCGGACATCTTCACGTGTCTCATCCGGAGACGCAGGCCATATATCTGCCGCAGCCAGAGCGGGTGCTGCCAATGCCAGCTGCGCACTGGTCATTGGAAGAAAAAGAACATTAAACTCTTTTTGGGCCAGAGTCTTTGCCAGCTTCCCAAAATCCCTTGTCTCAGGATCGAATGAAATAGTGACAGCCGAAAGACCCCTGGCATCGAGTTGTTGCTGCAGTAGTGTATTCATGAGTTTGCCGTATCCATTTTCTGGAAAAAGTGAGGCATACTGCAGTGTTGAACCATATTCATCCGACATCCGGGACGTTTCTTCTGCAGCATTCAGCAGTGCGTCCACCTCTTTTAGGTTGGACGCGAATTTCCGAAACACAAAATTTCCAACCGAAGTCAGCGTTTCATCCGCAGACAGTACAATAATGGGAACGCCCAACTGCTGTGCCCGCAGCACAGCCCTTTTTGCAATATGCGCATCCATTGGTCCCACAATCGCCGAAACCTTATGATTCATCACCAGCTCTTCCACCATTTTTTCAGGAGACACATCGCCGCCTCCCGTGTCGCGCATTACAATGGTCAATGGCGATGCCTCTCTGCCAAAACGATTTTGACGGGAAGCGAGCATCACCCCTTTTAAAACATCCTGTCCCACCAACCGCATTTTTCCCGAAAGGGGGAGCAAACAGCCCACAGTCCGTATATCCACTCTATTCCTGCGCTCAATGAGCTCAATCAAATCAGATAGCAATACAGCATTCTTCTCATTAGCCTGCTGAATTTCGGTCACAGTTTTGTCTGCCTCAGCAAACTGTCCGTTTTCAAACTGAACTCGTGCAATCTGCGCGCTCACAATTGCCCACACCATCTCTTTTGGGTTCAACGTCTTTTGCGCATCAGCAAGGTCTTCTATACTCATCTGGACAATCAGCTTTTGAACTTCGGACAGGGCAGCCTGCCGTTCGTCTTCTCCCGGCTGGGCATTCAAATACGCGTCTATCCAGACAATCTCCTGTTTCCAATCGTTCAGTGCCGCATAGGAGCGCCAGACCGTTTTGAGGACATTCAAATTTTCTTCCCCGTCAGAAAACCGACCCGCCACAGGTAAAAGAAACGCCACAGCTTCTTTGTACTCCGCCCTGTCGTGGGACATCAGCCCCAGATACATTGCGGCATATTCATACAGAGGTTCGGATTCGCCCCTATCATAGACCTTCCTGAAAAAATCATTGGCAGCGGTCAATCTATCCTGTTTCCACGCAATCCGACCTCGATATAAATACACCTGTGAAACAAGCGGGTCATCGCCAAACCGCGTCAGAAAAAGCGAGAACTTTTCGTCCGCCTCATCCAATGCAGCGTCGTCGAACAATGCAACCCCTTCTTTAAACAGGCTTTCCGCTTCCGGATTCGAGGACTGCTGGGAGACGGGGGCGATCAACGGCGCTTTCGTCTCCGACGGACAGCCGGAAATAAAAACAAACAGAAGGAGTAAAATCGGCAACAAATATCCGGTTCTCATCATATCGAAATCCTGGTCACGCTATTTTCCATCAATCATTTTTGCAGCTGTTGCCGCATTTTTTGGCAATGTCAACCTAAACGTAGCGCCACTGTCTTCGGTATCCAACACGTCAACCTGCCCCCCATGGTCTGTCATAATCCGCTTACACAGTGCCAGACCAAGTCCCATCCCGCGCTCTCGGGTACTGAAAAACGCATCGAAAATTTTATTCCGAATTTCGCGTGACACTCCAGGTCCATTGTCAGTCACATCAAGATACACCCATTGCGCTTCTGACTTTAATGACACATGTATGCGCCCTGTGTCATCAGAAACCACCTGGGACGCATTCACCAGCAAATTCCAGAGCACCTGCCGCAATTGATTGGCATCTCCGGTACAGTGTATCTCTTCGCCAATATTCAGCTCAAAGTCAATCCCTCGCTGCCGGCTGCTGGATGCAAACAATTGAGATGTCTCAGCAACCAGCAGCGACAGATTCAAGGGGCTCAATTCAGCGGCACGCGGACGGGCGAATTCCAGAATATCCTCCACCAGCCGCCCCATTCTTTCCAGCTCACGCTCAATAATCAATGCAAGAATCGCGTCTTCGTCTCCCAGTTGCACGCCACTTTTCAACATCTGAAACGAGCCGGACACCGCACTGAGCGGATTGCGAATTTCGTGTGCCAATGTCGCTGCCAATTCACCGAGTGCCGCCAACCGCTTGGCCTGCTCCAGTTTTCTGGCCAATTCTTCTTTCTGTTCTCTTTCCTTTTGCAGACCTTCTCCGGCAGATTCCAGACGCGCCGCAAGCACATTCACCAAAAAAGCCACAATATACAAACTAATAATATTTACAGATAGTGCGTATAACGTTGTACCGATTCCGTCCTGGGAGGATGCCACATCGGATAATGGTACAAGCACCTTCAGTTCCATAAGCACGACTATCAATCCGATTAATGCGGCAGAAACGGTTGCCTGAATAAACCCTGCCCGTTTTCCCATCGATACCACCGCCACAATCACCCACAGATGGAAAAGAAATGTGAATCCAGACGTAACGCCGCCGGTGGCATAGGAAAGCGCAGCAAAAAGCAGCGCATCAGAAAAAACCTGAATGTATCCCAGCAATATCAATCGTCTGCCAATCCGATACCAGATAGCATATGCGATGGTAAGCACATAAGTGGATACGATGAGCGATAGAAGGAATCGCGTGGATGAATCCAACATTCGCGGTGTATCCCGATTCATCATTATGGTCGCACCGAGCAACACGGAAATAATGACTACGCGAAGTACCATTACCCAGGACAACCTGGATAAATCCCGTTGAATAGTGGTGGATGTGTGGCTGGTCACGTATGGACGGATTTTTGCCATCACGGCTGTTATTCAACGGTTCCGGCGATTGAGAATATAGGCAGATACATGGCAATAACCATTCCACCCACCAATGGACCAATCACCATCATCATCAGCGGTTCGAGCATGCTGGTCAGCGCTGCCACCGCCACGTCCACCTCTTCATCATAGAAATCAGCAATCTTATTACACATGATATCCAGGGCGCCGGTCTGTTCGCCCACTGCAATCATTTGTACCACCATACCTGGAAATATCTTTGCTTCCATTAATGGTTCAGACATATTGCGTCCCTCAGAGATCCGGTCACGGGCAAACAACACCGCTTTTTCAACGACTGCATTTCCCGCTGCCTTGGCCACAGTATTCAGTGCTTCAATAATGGGTACACCGGATGACAACAATGTGCCCAGTGTGCGGGTGAACCGTGCAACTGCAATTTTCTGAACAACAGGTCCGGCGACAGGCAAATGCAAAAACAGTTTATCCATGAAAACCCGCCCATAATCACTTCGAACAAACGCCCTGTATCCAATTATCAGCGCCACTATGACACCCAAAATAATATACCACCACTCCTGGAATGCTCGACTGATACCAATTACAAACTGGGTGGGTGCGGGAAGCTCCCCTGCTTTTCCAAAATCGGCGAACATTTTTTCAAACGTGGGAATCACCCACTTTAAAAGAACAAAAATGATGATCATCGTTACGATCAAAATGGCCGTAGGATAGACCATCGCACCTTTCACTTTTCGCTGCAGGCGCTCTTTTTTTTCAATGTATTCGGCCAACCGTTTCATAATCGTGTCGAGAATACCGCCCAACTCACCGGCCGCTACCAGATTTACAAACAACTGATCAAAAATTTTAGGATATTTGGCCAACGCATCGGAAAACGTGGCCCCACCTTCCACATACCCCTTAATTTCCAACAGGACGTTCCCAAAATGCTTATTTTCCGATTGAGATCCGAGAATATCGAGACACTGAACCAGCGGGAGTCCGGCATCCACCATGGTTGAAAACTGCTGAGTAAACGTTTTCAAATCCTTGGCGGTCACTTTGTTCCCAAAGGGCAGGGAGATATTGATTTCCATGGGCTTCTTTTTCACATTTATCGAGGAAAGACCATTGGACTTGAGCCTGGATTCCACATCCGCTGCGGAATCCGCTTCCATCTCCCCGGAGATATTCCTTCCAGATTTGTCCCTCGCTTCGTATAAAAATTTTGCCATTTATGTTTTGCCAGTCCTGTTCCGAAAAGATTTCCTTAAAATGTTAGCCCGAAAGCAACCGCCAGGTCAAAAAGCCGGTCCTTATCTCGCGGCTTTTTTTGTGGCATCGGCAATCATGTTCTTCAGTTCATCCACATCCTGACTTCTGCCCAATGCTTCATCCAGGGTAATCAGGCGTCGTTGCAATAAGTTTAAAAGAGACTGATTAAACGTCAACATCCCATGCTGTCCCTGCCCGACCTGCATCTGTGCATACATCTGATGGACCTTATCTTCGCGAATCAGATTTCGCATCGCCGCAGTTGGAATCATCACCTCCGCGGCCAGTACCCGTCCTGGCCCCCCCGCTCGTGGCAACAATTGTTGCGTCAAAATCCCCTGCAACACAAAGGACAATTGCGCACGAATCTGCCCCTGTTGATGCGGTGGAAAGAGGTCGATGATTCGATTAACCGTTTGTACCGCGCTGTTGGTATGCAGCGTGGTGAACACCAGGTGTCCGGTTTCCGAAATCGTTAATGCGGCTTCCACTGTTTCCCTGTCACGCATTTCTCCTACAAGAACCACATCCGGATCCTGACGCAGCACATATTTCAACGCGTCTTTAAATCCGTATGTATCTGCTCCCACTTCTCTCTGGTTCACAAGGCTTCGCTTATGCGGATGCAGATATTCAATGGGATCCTCAATAGTGATGATGTGATATCGTTTGTTGGAATTGAGGTAATCGATTATTGCGGCAAGCGTGGTGGATTTGCCCGCTCCTGTCGGACCGGTAATACATACCAGCCCTTTGGGACGATGCGCCAGATCCACTGCCACTGGCGGCAACCCAAGTTCATCCATGCTTAAAATCTTAAACGGAATGGATCGAAATGCACCTGCAACCGCGCCTCTTTGAACAAAGATATTGGCGCGAAACCGTGCCAGATTTTTAACACCAAAAGACAAATCCAGTTCATTGTCTTTTTCGAACTTCACTTTTTGTTCTTCGGTCAAAATCGAATAACACAGGCGTTTGGTATCCTGCGGCGCAAGCGGTTCGGTTTTCAACGGCACCAGAGAACCGTCTATCCGAAGCTGAGGTGCTGACCCTGTAGTGATATGGAGATCGGACGCCCCTTTTTCTATCATCGCCTTTAAAAGCTGATGTAAATTCGCCACATTTAACTCCTTGGCAACTGCACTGACAATGTCAGCTGAATTTCAAAGCACGGAGAAATCGGCTCCGGATATCTGCTAATCATGCGCTGTCACGCGCAACACCTCTGCCATCGAGGTAACGCCCTCTCCCACTTTTTTCAACCCGGCCATTCGCAGGGACTGCATTCCTCGCCGGATAGCTTCCATCTTGAGTTCTGCGGTGGAACAGCCCTGCAAAACGAGATCTTTCAATACCTCGTCAAAAACCATTACCTCGTAAAGCGCCACACGTCCTTTGAATCCGGTATCCCCGCATTTGGCACATCCGTTGCCAATCAACGGCTGAAACCCGGCCCGAATCTGTTCTTCGGTAACACCGGCATCCAGCATGGACTCCGGTGTGGCGGACGGATCGACCACCTTACACTCCGTGCACAGCTTTCTGCCCAGTCGCTGCGCCAGCACCAGATTTACCGACGCGGTGACCAGGAACGGCTCCACACCCATATTCAGAAGGCGGCTAATGGTGGACGGTGCGTCGTTGGTATGCAATGTGGAAAGCACCATATGTCCTGTAAGCGCCGCCTTAACCGCAATTTCGGCTGTCTCGAAGTCACGAATCTCCCCCACCATGATAATATCCGGATCCTGTCGCAGAAAAGATCGCAAACTGGCTGCGAAATTCAACCCAATATCCTCGTGCATCTGCACCTGGTTAATGCCGTACAGGTTGAATTCCACCGGATCCTCGGCGGTTGAAATATTCACATCGGTCTGGTTCAACTCGGAAAGAGCCGAATACAGCGTAGTGGTTTTACCGGAACCCGTAGGGCCGGTCACCAATACCATTCCGTATGGATTATGAATGGCTTTTTTAAAATTCGACAGAGGTGCGGGATCAAATCCCAGTTTCGTCATATCCAGCTGCAAATTGGACTTGTCCAAAAGTCGCAACACCACTTTTTCACCAAACAAAGTGGGCAGCACAGACACGCGAAAGTCCATCTCACGTCCTTTGCCCAATTTCAGTTTGATACGACCGTCCTGTGGCAATCGCCGTTCGGCAATATCGAGCTTACTCATAATCTTCAGACGTGATGTCAGTGCGTTTTTCAATTTTAGCGGTGGGCGCATCTCTTCGTGCAACACGCCATCCACACGGTATCGAACCCGAAAGGCTTTCTCATACGGCTCGATATGGATATCGGATGCATTTTTTTTAATGGCGTTTACAAGAACCAGATTCACCAGACGAACCACCGGCGCATCCTCGCTGAGTTTCTCCAGTTCCAGCACATTCTCGCCGGCGTCCCCGTCCGTTTCGAAATCGAATTCTTCGGCATCAAAGCCGTCCATCACCTCGTCATACGAGGCCAACGGTGCAGCATAATGCCTCTCCATAGCTGCTTCAATCGCCGTCTCCGAGGCCACCACCGGCTCCACATTGTATCCCGTTAAAAACTTCACATCATCGATGGCATGCAGATTTGTGGGATCGGCCATGGCCACAACCAGTGATGTCCCAGCTCGGGACACCGGCAGGATTTTATGTCGTTCCGCCACTTCTTTGGGGACCAAATCCAGTATTTCCTGCTCAATTTCATATTCATCAAGATTGATGGAGGGAACATTATACTGACTCGCGATAAACTCCGTTACTTCATCATCTGAAATAAAACCCAGTTTCGCCAGACTCTTACCAAGATTGTCTCCACTTTGTTTCTGCAGCTCCTGCGCTTTACGAAGCTCAACAAGAGATATCATTTTCTCTCTTACCAGCAGTTCACCAAGTCTGTTATCCGATGCCATCTCTCCTCCAGGGGCTCTAAACATTAAATTGACAAAGATATTATACACACAAAACGGCGATCAACTAGAAAGCCGCAAAAACAGGTCGCCGATTATACTCAATTTATCCTTTATTTTTAACCACTTCAAAGAAAATTAATCTTCCCAGATCAATTTCCAGGGATGGTGTTTTATATCGCGAAGCAATTCTTTGAGGTCATCGTAAATTTCCTCATCCTGCAACAATTGTCCAACTGTACCTTTGCCCTGCTGCAGTCGCGCGATCATCGCATCAACGCGGACCAGAGCGGCATCTGCACGTTGTGTCACGCTCACCAGTCGCATAAGTGAATCACGAATCGCCTTTTGTTCTTCCGGCCCAAGTGTTTCGCCCACCCGATTCAATATCGCCAAAGTGCTTCTGACGTCCGACATTAACGGATCGAGTTCCCTGTTTAACTTTCCGGACAACGACTTCAGATTTTCAATGGTGCGCAATACATCGGGATTATCTACATATTTTTCATTTACATTTTTAACAAGCGAATGAGTCTCGTTGGTTATTTGTTCAACATTTTCCAGGATTCGGGCAAATTTTGCTTTATTGCCTGTTTCATCATCACCGGATTGAACGAATGCGTCTGCAAAGGTAACCAGGTTTGCGGTTCCTTTAATCAGCTGATCAAGGCTGTCCGCGTTGGTTACCAGGAGCCGGTTCAGCGCACGCACCAGTTCAGCGGCATCTGCCAGAAACAAATCCAGTCGGGGCGGATCTGTTCCGAAAAGTTTTCGGGATTTCGCCACCGGTTTATCCGATACCCCCGGATCTATCTCCAGAAACGGGTCCCCCAACACACCTTTGGTGGTAATGTAGAAATGGGCGTCATCCCGCAATGTTTCAAATACCATTGTTTCAATTTCAGCCTGAACACGAACAAGCGTGGGTCGTCCAGTCACGGGATTTACAGGGCCATTCAATCCCATATACGTCATTTCAGTTACTTTGCCCACTTTACGACCGGCCACTTTTACCGCCACTCCAGGAGACAACCCACCTGGATTCTGAAAATAAATACTGAACTGCGCCTTTTTCGCGAAAGATATGTCACTGACAACCAGAACAAACACCACAAGAATTACGAGCGCCGCCAAAATCATGGCACCCACTTTAAGTTCCAACCGTCTTTCGTCTCTGTTACCAGCCGCCATGGCTACTCCTCACCGGGTTGCCCCAGAATAAAATTTCGCACTACCGCGTCGTTGCTCGTTTCCAATTCACCTGGAGTCCCCAGAAATCTTAACCTGCCCTCATGCAGCATGGCAATTTTATTGGCAATGTCAAAAATAGATCGCACATCGTGAGACACCACCACCTGAGTCATATTGGCTCCTGCCAGTGTCCCGGTCACCAGCTCATCAAACTTTCGCGCCGCCAGCGGGTCGAGACCGGTGGTGGGTTCATCAAATAAAATCGCCCTGGGCTCCATGGTCAATGTCCGTGCAATGGCCACCAGTTTTCGAAGGCCTGGTCCCAATGTGGCAGGGTCCTTTTCAGCCAGATGTTCAATCCCCACTTCCGCCATGTACATCAATGCGCGTTCTCTGGCGTGGTGCGGTTTCAACCGTTGATGCCTGCGAATGGGCAGCGCCACATTTTCAATGCAGGACATGGAATCAAACAGCGTTGCATGCTGAAATACCATTCCGCACTCTTTGCGTAAATTCTGTAATGCCGCATCATCCATTCCCACCACTTCGCGACCTTTGAATCGTATCGATCCTTCATCGGGATGCAGCAGGCCAACCAGTTGCTTTATCATGACGCTTTTCCCCACACCTGAACGGCCCACAATGCAGAATATCTCACCTTCGCCGATGGATATGGACACATCTCTCAGAATCGGACGTCCGCCCAATGTAATGGATATATTTTCAAATTCAATAACAGGCGCTGGAAGCCCCTTTGCATGTTCGACCACACTCATTGCCCCACCAGCATGTGAGAAATCATTGAAATCAGAGAATCCAGCAACACAATGGTGAACGATGACCCCACAACCGCATCTGTCGTGGCCTGCCCCACGCCCCGTGCGCCACCATGTGCCGCAAGTCCGCACGCACCAGAGACAATGGGCACCGTCACGCCGTAGCAAAACGCCTTTACCAGCCCCTGGACAATATCCCCGGACGACACCAGAGAAAAATTAAGGTATGTGGACGGCGCCATCGAAAACCAGGCCAGACCGGTTATCAACCCCGCAAACAGGGATGCACCACAGCCAATGGCACAAAGGCTGAGTGATGCCACGATGCCACCGCGCAGTCGGGGTACAATCAGTGTTTCAACAGGTTCCGCGGCGCACATGCGCATGGCATCCAGCTGACTGGTCACACTCATGGCGCCTATTTCCGCAGCAATACCGGCTCCCACACGGCACGCCAGAAGCATTCCGATGACCGTGGGCCCAAGTACACGCACCAGAAGCTTAAAAAAAGATGCGCCCACCAACGTGGTGTCCCCAACCGCCCGGTCCAGCTGAATGGAAGACTGGTACACCATAATCATCCCCACAAACGCCATCGCGATGACCACGAACCAGAACGACCCGTTGGTAAATCGATATGCCACTTTCAAGGACTCGCCTTTGTCGGAACGGGCGGTAAACAGCAATCTGACTGCCCGCCCGAGTAATACACCGCTGCGTCCAATCCCGCGAAGCAATTGTTCCAGCGGTTTTTGCGGCTGTGCCACACGGGAGCCCTGCCCAGCATCCGCAAGGGTATCCCGCCCAAGGGGGGACCATGCCGCGGCTTTCGATTTTTTTAAAAAACCGCTGAATTTGGACATCAGGCCCATATTTTTAAGTTTCTTTTTTTCCATCTCAGCTCAGCAAGCACCCGATTCCCATAATACATAACAACTGCGAAGTCCCGGCATCCAATCGCTCTTTGGTATTGGGGCCCCTTCGCTGCTCTTCGCAGATGACTGTATTGCCTTTTCACAAAAATACAGCAAATGCAAAGAATTCAAAAACTTATAAAGAATACCATACCCCATCGACAATCACCAATTTGCAGGGATGCGGCCACCTCAGACTGGCAAATTATTGATTATTGTCATACAAACGTTGTACAGCCCATGTATGCACAAAAGCCTCTACGAAACACTACGTATCGCCATGCAACCCACTTCACTGGCGATGCTGTTTCTGGGATTCTCCGCTGGTTTGCCGTATATTCTCATATTTTCCACATTGTCCCTCTGGCTCACCCGGGCGGGGGTGAATGTCAGCGATATCACCATGCTATACTGGGTGGGGCTTTTGTTTGCCACAAAGTTTGCATGGGCGCCCCTTGTGGACCAGGTCAAACTGCCAATACTATTCAAACTGCTGGGCCGTCGTCGAAGCTGGATGATGCTCTCTCAAACAGGCATTCTCGCCAGTCTCGCCGGAATGGGACTGCAGAATCCCCAAAATGGACTCTTTGCATTTGCCTGTTGCGCCATCGTACTGGCATTCTGTGCCGCCACCCAGGACATCGTTATCGACGCCTATCGCATTGAGTCGGCGCCAAAGGACGACCAGGGAATTCTCGCTGCCACATATATGGGTGGATATCGAACCGCGATGTTGCTTTGCCGCTGGGGCGCACCGGTGCTGGCCACTGTATTTAATCCATATACCACCAGCTGCAGCGGGAACGAATCAACGTGTGAACAGGTGTATCACCTGGCAGCGTGGCAACAGACATACTGCACAATGGCCGCCTTTGCATTAGTGGGGATTATCACCTGTCTGCTTATTAAAGAGCCGCAACATGTTGCACCACTCAAATCGTATGCGTCCATCGCCGTTTTTTTCAGTCGCGCGGTTGTCCAGCCCTTCAGCGAATTTTTTAAACGCTTTGGTCGGCAAAGTGCGCTCTTACTCGGTATCATTGCAATATATCGCATTTCCGACATCGTGATGGGTGTGATTGCCAACCCTTTTTACGTGGAAATGGGATTTTCCGATGTGGAAATTGCCAATATTACCGGCGCATTTGGCATGGCCACCACCTTGCTTGGTGCGGCACTGGGAGGGTTCCTGGTATCTCGCTTTGGTATCACTCTCATTTTGTTTATCGGGGCCATTCTGGCATCGGCGACCAATGTTCTGTTTGCCGTACTGGCGGAGTCGGGGCACAACATAATGGGGCTGGCAATGGTCATTGTCGCTGACAATCTGAGCGCGGGCATCGCCACTGCCGCATTTATCGCGTTCCTTTCAAGTCTCACCAACATCGCCTTTTCCGCCACCCAATACGCGCTGTTCAGTTCGCTCATGGGGCTGCTTCCAAAAACGGTGGCCGGGTACTCGGGGGCCCTGGTTGAGCAATGGGGATACACCACCTTTTTTGTCTTTACCGCTCTGCTTGGTATTCCAACGTTGGCACTTCTGTTTTTTTACCTCAAAAAACAGCCAAATATTGAAAAGCGATATAACCTCTCCCAAAACCAGCATTAAATCGCATGTTCAAACGGACCAGTATTGACATTTTGATGAATTGATTAGAGTGGATGCGCTTTAATAAAATCAATGAGTTCAGTCACTGTGGTAAAAGCGATGGCACAATACGAATCTGCGGCACCGTAAAAAACAGCTATCCGACCGGTATCCGCGTCCTGCACACTGGCGCAGGGGAAACACACATTCGGAACAAACCCCGTTTCTTCGTAGGGCATCTCTGGCGTCAATATGTAGTCAGCGGCATCGGCAATGACTTTGTGAGGTTCATCAATATCCAGAAGCGCAGCTCCCATACTGTAAACAAAACCGTTACAGGTATCGCATACACCATGATAAATCAGCAGCCACCCTTCCGATGTTTCCACAGGTGCTGGACCCGCACCAATTTTTGTCGCTTTCCACCAGTTATCGGAGCGGGACATAACATGCCGATGCTTCCCCCAATACACCATATCGGGACTCTCGGACAAAAAAATATCACCAAACCGCGTGTGCTGATTATCGCTGGGGCGGCTGAGCATCATATACCGGCCATTGATTTTTCGGGGAAAAAGCACCCCATTGCGATTGAATGGCAAAAACGCGTTTTCCATGAGCACAAATGTTTTGAAATCGGACGTGCGCGCCAGACCAATGGTGGGACCATGAAAATCATTACACCAGGTGATATAGTACACGCCTTCGATTTCAACAAGACGAGGATCATATCCATAGGTAATGGGCGGCGCATCCGTTCCGTTTTCATTTGTAAAATGAATTATATTTTCTTCCAGCTCCCAGCGAATTCCGTCCAACGACCGTCCCAGATGCAGATTGGGCATGCCATCTTTATGATCCGCCCTGAAAACACCAATAAAGCCGTCGTTAAAGGGCAACAGAGCACTGTTAAACACACGACTGCTGCACTGTATCGGGTTTCTGCCGATGACGGGATTTCCATCAAAGCGCCAGACCGGTTCCATACAATTGGCGGGTTTGGACTGCCAGGGCATGTGCGCAAGAGATTTTCCAATAATTTCATACGTCATCGGCCAGATTCCTCCCTTCGGTCCGAAGGGGCTGCAGTCAGGCACAACGGACGGGTGTCAACCAATTGTTATTACAGCAGCTAAAACGGTTTAACAATAAAACTTTTACAGCGACAGTCCGTGACGAAGTGGGTATCGATGTGCTCAATGGGGAGCCGGACCGGTTGAACCGCGAACAATAAGCTCCACCGGCAATACTTCCAAATGGACGTTGCTCCTGTCGCGTTCGTGGACCGCACTCACCAAACGCCGGACGGCTCGGGCGCCCAACCCTTCCTTATCGCCGCCCACCGTGGTCAAGGCCGGTTCGGTGTAGTATCCCATTGTAATATTGTCAAATCCCACCACACTCAGTTCATCCGGCACTTTGATATTTAAACGCTGCGCAGCGCGAAGCACCCCACCGGCCAATTCGTCGTTGGCACAGGCAATGGCAGTGGGGCGATTTTTAATTCTCAACTTCTCCATGGCCAAATCCCTGGCCGCATAAAACGTAAACGCATCACATTCCCAAAGCTGCCTTTGGGGCGAAAAAGATAGTCCCGCCTCTTTTATTGCCGACACAAATCCATCGACACGCCCGCGGATACTGGGCCTTTCTGCATTGGCGTACACGTAGGCCAACCTGGTGTGACCAAGGCTGACCAGATGTTCCACGGGAAGCTGTCCACCGCGAAAATTGTCAATTTCAACTGAATTTACATTTGCCATATGAGGATAGTAATCCACAAGCACCACGGGGATACCCCGTCGCTCAATATCGCGAACCATATCCGGATGGGTCTCCGTAATAAATATGACACCGGCCGTGCTGCCATCGCGAACCACCCTGGGAAGGGTTTGGCATGTC
>JAFGQN010000037.1 GCA_016935665.1 Deltaproteobacteria bacterium
AAAAATCATGGTGTTAATGGTTCCGGGGGTTGGCGAGTCGCCGGTGATGCGCTCAAATTTGCCGTCGCACTCATACACCGTTGCCGGGTCACCTGCACGGCCGCCGTTTGTTTCCACGCCACCTGTCGCAACCACCACTACTTCTGTATCTCTAAATTTTTTTATGACGACCGCGGCACATCTCATATTGGCCGCTGTACCCATGGTGGCGCATTTTTCAGACGGCAGGCCGTGTCTTGTGGCCACCTTTTCGCGGTAAAGTCCATCTGCCATCTTCATAATTCGGTCCGCAGCAGTATGGTGCTTTGTGGGTTCGCAGGACTGATGGTTGTACATATACGCCATCTCGTCAGTGACCCCGCCCGCGGCGGAACAAGTGGAAATCACCCGATGGGGTTTTAGAAAGTGTGCATAAATGATTTTGTCTTCGCGGTGGAGCGCCATGGCGTCGTAGTATGTATCAATTTTCATATTTGATGTTTCCTAATCAATAGAGTCCTCAATATCACCCTCAATTTCGAGATATGTCTGACGCAGATGTTCTTCGGTAACTTCGTCGGTCTGCCACATGCCGCGCTGAATGGTTTCGAGCAGTTTTTCGGTAATGTTCAACAGAGCGTGGGGGTTCACTTCCTTCAACCACTTTTGCATGTCGGCATCCAAGGCGTATGTTTTGGCCACCCGGTCATACATCCAGTCTTCCATCACATCGGCGGTGGCGTCCCATCCAATGATAATGTCCATTACTTTTGAAATATCTCCGGCGCCTTTGTAGCCGTGTCGCTTCATACCTTCGAGCCATTTGGGATTGAGCAGCCTTGAGCGCAAGATGAATTTTGTTTCCTCTGCAACAGAACGCAGGCCCACCCGTTTGGGATCTGCACTGTCACCGACGTACGATTTTGGCGCAATGCCACGCACTGTTTCGCCCGCAGCGATGAGTCCGCCATAATAATTGTAAAAGTCAGTGCAGGAGTAAATATCGTATTCGCGGGAGTCCTCGTTTTTTACAGTGGCGTCCATTCTGCCCAGCATTTTTTTGAAGGCGTCCTTCTGAACAGTGCCATATGAGTTTCTGCTATAGGCATGGGCCGAATAGCGAATGTAGTTGCTGGCCAGATCTTCTTTGGTTTCCCACTGCCTGGATTCAACCAGTTCCGCAACCCCGGCGCCGTATGTGCCCGGCGGACACCCAAACACCCGAATGGACGCCAGCGCTCTTGCTTCTAAATCGCTCTTGCCTGCCTTTTTATATTCCGACGCATCCTTTTCCACATGAGCGCGGATAAAATTGATTTCCTGAGGTTCTAAAAGTGTGGCCACCATATTGACCGCGTCATCAATCAATTCCACCAATAGGGAAAAGGCATCGCGAAAGAAACCGGAGATGCGCGGCATCACGTCAATTCTGGGGCGTTTCAGCTGTTTGTGGGGAATCACTTCGAGCCCTTTTACGATGCCGTTTTGGTCCCAAACCGGCCGCAAACCCAGCAAGTATAAAATCTCAGCAATGTCGTCGCCTTTGGTGCGCATGGTGTTGCCGCCATAAACAATCATGCCGACGCTCTGAGGGTACTCACCGGTTTCATCTTTGTATCTTTCCAGCAGCGCATCTCCCAGACGGACCCCGACTTCCCAGGCCGATTTCGACGGAATCACTCTGGGGTCAACTGAAAAAAAGTTTCGCCCGGTTGGCAAAATGTCTGCCTGTCCCCGGGTGGGAGCGCCGCTGGGGCCAGGAACGACGAAGCCGCCATTTAAACCGTTCAGCGTTGCATCTATCTCATCAGTGACTCGGCGGATATTGGGAACCAGTGTATTGCAGATGTAGTTGAGGACACGGGGTATATTGTTTCCCAATCCGGGAACGCGGAGCTCCTGCTCCGCAAACTGTCCGATTATATCAGGGCGGAGCAGGAGCTCCGCGTTCCCAGGAGAAAAAACGTTAAAACTGTTCTCCTCCAGAAATGCCACCAGTTTCAAACAGAGTTCATGAGTCTGGCGAATGATCTCCCCACCCGTCAACCCATTGCTGCCAGGGAAAGTCTCCCCCCGCTGATTCAACGCATCGTCGTAATTGTATCCAAATGCTGCGGCAACAGATTCCCTGAGCGATGGCACATCTCCGTTTTCGTGACGAGTCATCTGAACAACCAGTTCAACCAGCTGACTGCCTTTGGGCGACTGCCCCAGCGTATGCAGGCCATCGTTAATCATGTTGTCTGACAATTCAGACAAATAGGCGTGCAGTTTGCCAACGACGGCATCGGTATTCTCCAATGCGTCCTGTTCTGTTATCGAAAGGTCCTCATGCAAATCCGCTTTAACCACCGCCTCGTACAGCATGGGACGAAGTACCGTCAGCTTGCCAGGGTCCTGCCTTTCCGCATCTTTTATCTCGGTAAGGAGTTTATCCACATCAATCATTTCCTCATACAGATCCGCATTGGTAAACACTGGTGTCAGGTGGTCGACAATGGCGCAATACGACCGCCGTTTTGCCTGGGTGCCCTCGCTGGGGTCGTTAATGATATACGGATAAATATTGGGCAAATCCTGGATGGCCAAATCCGGATAACAGGCATCGCTTAAGCCAAGCGCTTTTCCCGGCAGCCATTCCAGAGAGCCGTGCTTGCCCACGTGAATGACCGCGTTGGCTTTAAACACATGCCGAATGTACCAGTAGTAGGCCAGATAATGATGAGGCGGTGATAAATGAAGATCATGTAAAATCGCCTCGGGGTTTTCAAAATAGCCCCTTGGGGGCTGAATGCTGATAAACACATTGCCATTCATAATACCCGGCATCAGCAACCTGTCGTCGTGAACAAACAAATCCCCAGGGGGCGTTCCCCAGTCAGCTGTCGTTTTAGTGCGCACCGATTCCGGAAACTGTTTGTGAAAGCCGTCAAACAGTTCGCGTTCCATCTGCACCTGCGCCCGTGCCGCCATTTTGTCCGGCGTCAGATAGCGCCGGTCGCATGTCATTTTTTCAAGCAATCTATTTGCTAAATCATCACCGTCTTCGTAGGTGTCCTCTATTAAGTAACCGATCTTCTGCAACGCATCGATCAGATGCTTTACACTGGCAAAACTGTCCAGCCCGGCAGCGCATCCAATGCGATCGTTTCTGGGGGGATAATGATGAAAAATAATTGCAACCCTCTTTTGGTTATTCGATGTATGTCGCAACTGTGCCCAGTTGCGAGCGAGGGACACCAGTTTGGCCGTGCGCTCCGGAATCGGAACGTTGTGAGACAGCATGGCGCCAGTTACCGGACACACTTCGTCTTCTTCCCGTGTTGCAACCGGCACCGTAATCAGCGCGCCATCAAACTCCGGCTGCGCCGCCTGAAAGGTCACATCCATTGTGGAGACGCCTTTGTCACTGTCTTTCCACACGGCAAAGGGCGATGAGCTTACCAGTCCCTGCAGATAGGGAACGTTTAACACAGGGAGCACATTGGCATACTCCGGTTGGGTAATGCGCATGGACATCCCCATTAGACTCACCAGTGCATCCATCACGGGTTTGCCGTCGCGGGTAAAATAAGTTGCTGAAATATCGTCGGCCCCAAGGTTGCCAAGGGCGACATCTTTCAACCGATATGAAAACACCGCGAGTGCATTGGCTCCCTGTTTTTCAACTTCAGCGATTAAGGCATTCACATGGGCGAGATTCCGGTTGAGCCAGAACCCCTGATAAAACCAGATGCCAATCGTTGGCCTGCCCGGGATTTTTATTTTTGATTCCCACGTATTCAAATCCATTGGACCAAAAATTTCCGGGTGATAAATTCCCTGACACTGAATCAGCGCCGGAGGAGGGACTTCCTTGCCGGTATCGAAACAAATGCTGTGTAAGTACTGAAGAAGCTTTGAAAAATTTTCAGTTCCGCCTTTAGTGAAGTATTCGTTGATTCGCTGATAAAGGTTTCCTTCGGTCGCATCGCCATGTTCTTTCGCTAAAAGAACAGCCTCTTCATCTCCGCCCACTGATTGAATAATAAACAATGGCCGCGACTCGCCCTGTTTTTTTACGTCTTTCATTGCTGCAACAAGCGGGTCGAAAGCCGGGCATGACATCTTTCCGCCATGAAGGGC
>JAFGQN010000038.1 GCA_016935665.1 Deltaproteobacteria bacterium
ACATCAACGGTGTTGCAGCAAAGTGTTTTGCCCTGCATTGCCATTTCCTCGGAACATTCGAGGCCAGGTACGGGAGTACCGTCTGCGGAGAGACCCGTAAGCGAGCCGTTTTCACAGTTCCATACGTCGAATGTGCATTCGTAGGGGCAAAGAGCCACGTCTGTATCTTCTTCGGTATCCACTTCAGAATCTTCTTCAGAATCTTCTTCAGAATCTTCTTCAGAATCTTCTTCAGAGTCTTCTTCAGAGTCTTCGTCTGAGTCAGCGCCAGTGGTGTTGCAGCAAAGTGTTCTGCCTTGAGCAATCTGCTTGCTGGAGCAGGTCAGCTCGGGAAGGGCAACGCCGGGGATGCCACCCAGTGTGCCGTTTTCACAATTCCATTGATCCCATGTGCAGTCAAAGGGGCATTCGCCTTCTTTTACTTCTGTGTCCACATCAACGGTGTTGCAGCAAAGTGTTTTTCCTTGTGCAATATCTGCATCGGAGCAAACCAGTCCGGGAACAGGGAAGCCGTCGGCACTCAGGCCAGTTTGGGAACCATACTCGCAATTCCACACGTCATAAGTACATTCGTAGGGGCAAACTTCAACTTCAGAATCAGCGGTTTCAGAATCAACTTCAGAGTCAACGGTTTCGGAATCCACGATTTCAGAATCAGCTGTTTCAGAATCAACTTCAGAGTCAGCGGTTTCAGAATCAGCGGTTTCAGAATCAGCGGTTTCAGAGTCAGCGGTTTCAGAATCAGCGGTTTCAGAATCAGCGGTTTCAGAATCAGCGGTTTCAGAATCAACTTCAGAATCTTCTTCAGAGTCTGCGCCGGTAGTATTGCAGCATACAGTTTTTCCCTGCATAATGTTGGCAGGGGAGCAGGTCTTGTCAGGAACAACAACGCCGGGGATGCCGCCCAGTGTGCCGTTTTCACAATTCCATTGATCCCATGTGCAGTCAAAGGGGCACTCATCGGCGCCAATTTCTGTATCGACCTCGGGATTGCAGCAAAGGGTTTTGCCCTGCATTACCATCGCTTCAGAACATTCGAATTCGGATGCCGGCGTTCCGGAATAACCCAGCTCGCCAAATTCGCCAAATTCGCAGTTCCACTGGTCATAAGTGCATCCCCATGGACAAAGAACGGGTTCTTCGATGGTATCGGAGTCTTCGGAATCGACGGTGTCTGAATCGGGTACTTCTGAATCCTCAGAATCAACGACATCCACTTCACAGCAGACCATTTGTGCATTGGAGCAGTTTCCATCGGTGACGGAGCTTCCTTCACCGCAATTTTGCTCTTTTTGCCATTCAAAGATACATTCGCCGGCGCACTGCGCTTTGGGCTCCTGCTCCGGGACCTGGCAACATACCTGTCCAGCGCCGCAGATTCCGTCCACCATGGCGCCTTCCACCTCGGCATTGATGCACGCCCATTTATCCACGCCCCACTCACAGTTGTATGCGCATCCGCCGTCTTCGTAGGCCTTCATGGTCGATGCGCTCATCGTTCTGTTTTCCGCTCCGTTGTCACACGCAATTGCTGCAAATACTGCAGCAATGATAACGACAGGTACTTTCATGTGCATGATTTTCATAAGTATTGTCCTTTGTTTAATGAAGAGCCCGGTTGGAACTCTTCCATAGTGGATATTTCCACGTTAATCAGGCGTCTTCCTCGTTCACCTGAAGAGTAACTGGTTGAACATCAATATTCGGTCGAAAGTACAATTGATCGGGAGTCGACCGGTCCGCATGTGTTATAGTGCGGACACACTATCAGGTTATGTAAAGTTTGGAAGTGAAAAATCGGAAAAGCTTTGGAAACTATTTGTGAAAAAATAAATATTACATTTACATCGAAATAAAATTTAATCTGGTTTAAATCATGTTTAATTCGGTATACAGGTACATATTGGCACACTTTCAGCGCTATGAAAATGCGCTCATCTAAAATTGCGCCGGGATAATTTCAGACGTTTTTTTCTTTTAAACGAATATGGCCGCGTGCTAATGCATGTTTTATGCTGATTCTGGTATTTGATACATCAACACGAAACGGTACAGTAGGATGGGTTAAACTGGAGGAAAATGATGATTTTCCCAAGGTGCTTGATTTTGCACACATGTACTTGCCAGCCATCCCTGGTCACGCAGAGCGTCTGCTTGAACGCCTCGAATTCTGTCTTAAAAGCGGTGGTTTCAACATCGGCGACGTGGATTTGATTGTGATTGGACGGGGGCCTGGAACATTCACGGGGCTTCGAATCGGGTTCAGCACGGCCAAGAGTTTGTCGCTGGTACATCGATTTCCGCTGGTAACCGTTTCGACCCTTGAAATGCTTGCCTGTAATGCGCCGGCACCGGGACATGTCGTGGCACTGATTGATGCACGCCGAAAGGAAGTTTACGCTGGCGTGTTCGAGCGGTCATCTGTCAACGGATATCCCTGTGCCATTCCGATTGGAGAGGAAGTGGTCACATCTCCTTTGCAAATATCTGAGCTGCTGTCGTGCCGAAATATTTTCACGCCGGTTCAGTTGGTGGGAGATGGCGCTATTGCGTATGCGAGTCAATTCGCTTCTCTGGGCGTTTCGGCATTGGCGCCTTCTGTCGCAATCCACAGCTGTCACATGGCCATTCACGGTTTTCTGAGCTATAAGAAAAATGGCGCTGTCAATACCGCTTTGGTCGAACCGGAGTATTTGCGAGAACCGGATGCCCGCAAACCTTCGAAGCCCTTTGGACTGAACTGAACAGCACCCCGGAAAGTGTATTAATGGACGTAAAAGATTTTAAAAACCGATTGAAACAACTGGAGCATGAGTTCCAGACAAATCCCGTCAATAACAAAAGTCATGGACTGACCGATTGTACCCGATGTGCCAATTGTGTTTTTTGTCGGGAGTGTGACCGTTGTTACAAGTGTTCGTATTGCAGCCAATGCGAAAATTCCACCAATCTCACCCACTGTATACAGTGCGTCAGCTGTCATAGTCTGGCCAATTGCGTCCAATGCAGCAACTGCACCAACAGTGCTTTTCTTATCATGTGTCAGGACATGACGGAGTGCAACTATTGCTTTGGTTGCGTCGGGCTGACTCGGCGGGATTTTCATATATTAAATGAAAAATACAGTCGCTCAGACTACTTTAAAATTACCGATAAGCTGAAGAAAGCGCTGCATATACCCAAGCCATGAGAGCGGTTGTTCAACGAGTTGCCACCGCATCGGTGGCTGTAGATCAGAAAACAGTTGGGAAAATTGAAAAAGGGCTTCTTGTGTATCTGGGAATCGGGGAAGACGATGCTCAGGTGGACTTTGACTATTTATTAAAAAAGATCACGGGACTTCGCATTTTTGCCGATACGCGGGGCAATATGAATCTTTCTGTAAAGGATATTCAGGGACATATTTTACTGGTAAGCCAGTTCACCCTCTATGGAGATGCAAGGAAAGGCAAACGACCATCGTTTTCGACTGCCATAGCGCCCGAGAAAGCCAATGTGGTTTATCGGTCATTTGCCGAAGCGATACGAAAAGAGGGAATCTCATGCGAAGAAGGCGTTTTTGGCGCCATGATGGATGTATCGTCTGTGAATGATGGGCCTGTGACCATTTTACTGGATTCCCAGAAGCGGTTTTAAGTTGATTCGGATTTGAATGAAGATTGGATTTGGGTTTTAGGTCGTTCTGGCGGCGTACTTTGAATCTGTTTCCGATTTTTGAGTGTAGATATTCCGTATATTCCTAAAATTAGTCTCGAAAGTTTATATCGACTGTACTATTCTAAGAATATGGGAACGGTTTCCATGGAAAGGAGTCCACATGAAACCGGTAAATCTGTTTTTAATAGCGATATCGATTGGTTTTTGGGGGGCCTGCGTTGAAGCGAATCTTGTTAAATCTGAAGACGAAACACTTGACAGCGATGGTGATGGCGATATGGATGCCGATGGTGATGGCGATATGGATGCCGATGGTGATGGCGATATGGATGCCGATGGTGATGGCGATATGGATGCCGATGGAGACGCCGATGGGGATTCCGAAACCAATGGCAGCATTGACAGTGAGACTGAAATGGACACACTCAAAGATTCGTCGGAGCAGCAAACGGATGTGGAAGATACATCTCCGGAGACTGAATCTGAGTCAATCGGAGAAACCGATTCCGACAGCGTGCAGGATACCGGCGTCGATACGGGGACGGGTACGGGCGTGGATACTGAGACAGGTACGGGAGTGGATACTGCGACCGATACCGGAATCGATACCGGCGTGGACACGGGGATTGCGGACACCGAGACGGATACGGGCATTGATACGGGGACCGATACGGGATTTGATACGGTAACCGATACGGATGTGGATAGCGGATCGGACACGGAATCGGATATCGCATCGGATACGGAAACGGATAGCGCATCGGATACTGATGTCGTTGTCTGTACCCCCTCCAAAACACTTGGGATTGGTGATGGTGCAAGGACGACGGTGTCGAACAAGGGATGCTACCGGATTGAACCGCAAAACTCGTGGACCAGGTCGTACATTATTCAGATCTCGTCGGGCAGCGTTTCAAGTCAGAATCCGTTACCATTCTCATGGTCGTGGACCGATGGGAACAGCACCTCAAGTGGTTTTGGGGAATTCACTCATTTGTGGGCGCCAGCCACCGTTTTGGAGCCAGCCCCATACCCCGGCACTGTTTTTTTGGAATTGCTGGGAGAGGGCGATGGCACCGTTGAACTTCAGATCTACGAAGGCTCCTGATGCATTGGAGTAGAGCCCTTAAAGTCACAATGCCGTTATCAGATATTGCAATTGAGTGAAGAGCCTTCGACAGGTGTTTGCCAGTCGTTGGGGGAGAGGAACGCCACTCCCGGGCATGGTTCTCCGCGCAGCACGGAAATCGTTTGTTTGAGGCTTCCCTCGGTTTGTTCTCCCACCAGCCGAGCGGTTTCTTTGCCGGTTTCATCCAGAAAAATAAATGTAGGCACGCCCACCAGATTGAATTTGCGCACCAGATACCGGTTTTCGGGTTTTCCAATATCAATGGTACGGACGTGAACACCTTTTTCGTCGCACTGACTGGTAATGGCATCCATTGTGGGTTTCATTTTCTGGCATACAGCACAGTCTTCTTTGTATAGTTCCACCATTACAGGGAGACCCTTTTGGGTTTCCGGCAAAATGGATTCCACAACATCGGCGTTCGGGCTCTGACCGCTGTAACGCGACGCCTGAACAACATCCAGAACCAACATTCCAGCGATAAAAAGCAAAACAATACCGATTCCTTTTTCGATTTTGGGCAAATGGGGAGAAATGCGTCCGATGATGCGCATGCCCAGTTCCGCAAAAGCAGCTGTTATGAGAAGTGGAATAGCAAAACCAAGCCCGTAGAGCGACAGATAAACGGCGCCTTCAGCTGGTCCGGCTGTGGATGAGGCAGTATATGTGAGTATGGAGCCAAGGATGGGACCAACGCAGGGAGACCAACCGGCCGCAAAGATGATGCCCATTAAAAATGCACTGATGATTCCGAATTTCTGATTTAAGCGTGAGTCATCGGCGCGAATAACGCGGTCCATAAAGGGCAGCTTTATAAACCCGATGAATTTGAGCGCAAATACTAGAACAATGGCCGCTCCAATTCCCTGCATCAGTGTTTTGTGGTTGCTTAAAAAGGTGCCGATAGCGGAGGCGCTAAATCCCATCGCTGTGAACACGCTGATGAATCCGATTGAAAACAACCCGGCGCGGAGCATTAGACGCCCCTTTTCCCGGCCGGTGAGGCCAGTGATACTGCCACCGGTTAGAGCGGTCAGGTAGATTGGAATAAGTGGCAGTACGCATGGCGTGAAGAAGGTAAGCACGCCCGCGCCAAAAACGGTGAACAAATCCAGATTCACAGCTGCCCCTCTTTATTGACAAGATCAATGTGACCTTCGTATTTTCCTTCAGAGGCATTTTTTTTTGGGGACGAATTTCTGGGCACCTGGCATGCGCCCGACATGCACGTAGGAATGCCAAGTTTGGGAAAAACCCACAGTTGGAGTACAAACCATACACCCAAAATAATGCCATACAGAATTAAGTCATTCATAACAGTATCACTCCCCTTTTTTTGTGCAACGCGAGACGCGTTCAGTACGTTGCCGTGAGTCCAATAATCGCGCCCCATCCTGTCGAAATCCACGGATTTGACGTGATGGGACAGCCGCCGCTGCTGCAACCAACGGTTGCGTAGTAGGTAAAACCGGCTGCTGCGCCGAGCGTCAGGCCGATTGTGCGTTTTATTGTTTTCTTTTTTGCAGGCGGTAGATTCGCCCATTTTTCTTTTAATTGATTCATGCGGTTTTCTCCGATGCATCGGTTGATGCGTCCAGAAGATCGGTTTCGATTATCTCTTCGAAATAGTGTTGTCCTCGCACGCCAACCACTCGCTCAACGATGTTGCCATTTTTGAAAAACAGAACTGTGGGTGTCCCTCTTACGCCGAGCTTGCTAAGCGTTTTGCGCCCATTGCCAACATTCAGTTGCGCCACTTTGACTTTCCCTTCGTACTTGCAGGCCAGTCGTTTGATAGTGGGGACCAGTTGCATACATGGAGCGCACCCGTTGGACCAAATATCCACAATTACCGGTGTTTTGGATTGACGTACTTCTTTAACGAAATTGCCATCATTCAATTCCACCGGATCTTTTTCACAATCACCTGTAATTCCCAGCCAGTTTAATATTCCCATAATCTCGCTCCCTCATAGTCGTGTGGGCTCTCAATAGTTTGGAACCGCCAAAGTCTGGTTTCATTCCTTGCCACAATGAGCCAGTCAATAGCGTGAACGTGTCACCAATATATAAAAATAACCTGCTAATCATTGAGGTGCATTGGGGTAATCCAGCGAAAGATGATTAATTAATGGAAGGATTTGTGGATGTATAGGGATTGTTACCGAGGGATTTCTGATATGAGAAGCATTGGGGAAGCGGACCGTCCCTGTCAGAATGTCATTACCCGCTTGAAACGCCCCTGAATGCAACGCATGTATGGACGCTATGGTGGAGGTAACGGGTGTGGTAAGGTGTAATATATTCCTATGCGATACTTTTTCGGTACTGTCGGTAATTGATGTTGTACTTTTTGATTTTGTACTGGATGATACGTTTGGTGGTTTCGAGAAACTCTGCTGCTTTGGTCTGGTTTCCTTCGGCATCCTTTAACGCATCCTTTATGAGTCCCATTTCGTAGACCGCTACCAATTGCTCCAGTCGGCCGCGTTTTTCATTGCGGTTTTCCGCGGCTTTCATTTGCAACGATGGGGGGAGACATCGCGTGGTGACCACACCGTCCTCTGAAAGTAAAACAGCTCTTTCTACTGCATTTTCAAGTTCCCGCACATTTCCGGGCCAATGATAAGACATAAACAAATCGATAGCAGGCGTATCGATGCGCTCAACGGTTTTTCCCATTTCGTCGGCGTATCGGCTTATAAAATGATCGGCTAGTAACATAATATCCGCACCGCGGTTTCTTAGAGGGGGGATTAGAATTGGGAATACGTTTAACCTGTAATAGAGGTCGGCTCTGAATGTTCCATCCTCCACTTCCTTTTCCAAATCCTTATTGGTGGCGGTGATAATACGTGCATTGGTATGTGTTGTTTTGCTGGAGCCCACGCGTTCAAATTCGCGGTCCTGAATCACTTTGAGCAGTTTTACCTGCGCCTGAGCGGGCAGAGAGTTTATTTCGTCGAGGAAAATAGTTCCGTTTTTAGCGGCCTCAAAGCGTCCTTCCCGCGCAGCAATCGCACCGGTGAAAGCACCTTTCTCGTGACCAAAAAGTTCGCTCTCAATGAGGTGCTCGGGAATGGCGCCACAGTTTAAGTGCACAAAGGGCTGGTCCTTGCGCGGACTCATGCGGTGAATGGCCCTGGCAATCAGGCCTTTACCTGTACCGGTTTCACCGGTGAGCAGCACAGATGTCCGCGAATCGGCCACTTGGGCGATGAGCTGTCGAACGTGTTTAATAGCGTCTGAAGAGCCGATGATACTGTGATGACTATCAATGGCATCCGGGTCTTTCAGCCGTTTGTTTTCTTCCATAATCCGACGCCGCTCCACTCGGGAAGCGATGAGATTGGCAATGGATTCCAGAAGCTTGAGGTCAAGTGAAAGTTCAGGTTCACTGCGGGCATTGAAGTCCGCAGACAGTGTGCCCACCACTTCCTGCCCATAACAGATGGGCACGCAGATGAACGACAATTCGGATACATCAATATCGTCGCGGGTGCCCGATCGATTGAGAAAAAGCGGCTCCTGATTGATTCGCGGGACGACAATTGCTTTTCCAGAACTGAGCACTCGTCCGATAATTCCTTCGCCGGGACTGTAACGCGCACGTTCTGTCGCTTCCTCATCCATTTGGTTTCCGGCGATTGTTTGGATTTGGTCAATATCTCTTCTGAAAATGGTCACCATGCCTCGTGCCACTCCCAGATATTCGTGCATCTGATTGAGTGTTTCCTTGAGGGCGGCATCAAATGGACCCGGCCTGGCGAGGTCGGATGAGATAACGTGAAGTGCGTGATATTGTTCCTGAGTGAAATGTGAATTCATCATAGCTTAGGGTGACTAGCACACTTTTGTTCTCTTTGTAAATGATGAATACAAAAATGTGCACACAGAATGTGTCGATACATTTTCGTATAGATTTTATCTGGCAAAATACATTTTTGTTTTACGTGTTTCGATATAACGTGGTGGATTATTTGAGAAACAGTATCCGTAAATTACAGTACGTTTGGTAGACAGAATGGTGACAATGATTTAACTTGAGGCCATGTCTGTGAATGAAGATAACGAAAAAAAGAAACTTGAATATGAGATAAAGAAATCCGGGAACACGCGGTGCCCCGATTTTGCTGAGATTATTCGCACCAGTACTCCTGACGATTCCCTTTTTATCCAGATTGCCAACTGTTTTTCCCAGCGATTGTCAGATTTCGCGGTGGCCTACTGCCGCGATAGCACGTTGGGAAAAGATGCGTTTCAGGAAGCGATGCTCACTGCATTTTCCAAGCTGGATACATTTCGCGGGGATGCGCCAATTGAACCCTGGCTTCGTCGTATTGTTGTAACCTCCTGTTCACGGTTGCGTCGGGGTAAAAAAAATGACCCTTCCATTAACGCATCTTTTGATGCAGGTGGGGGAGATAATACATTTAAAGCCGATGATCCGGGGCAGGAATGGTCGCTGATGATGGCGCAGAGTTTTCAACAGGTTCTTGAAGAAGTGGATTCGCTGGGAGAACCCAACCGAAGTCTGCTTCTCGGTCACGACATGCACGAAGAGCCGATTGTGACGCTGGCGGAACGGTACAATATGACAGAAGATGCCGTCAAATCGCGATTGAAGCGCAGCCGGGCACAGTTGCGCGAATCTCTACTGGCTCGGGCGGGTTGACGATCAAAGCGTTTATCTACAAAAACGGTTTGGCCTGTACTTCCACTTCAATTTTTTGAGTATTTCGATCTCGTTTGATTTCGAGAAGAACAGTGTTTCCGATTCCGGCTGTTGCGGTTAGCCAGGCGAGCATGGAAGAATCTGTTATTTCCTGACCATTGAATTTTACGATGACATCGCCCACCTGCAGTCCTGATTTTGATGCGGGACCATCTTTGTACAGCTCCGTGATAACAACACCGTTGGGCGCATTGGTGAGCTGTGAAATCCGTTCGTCCAAATCTCGAATTCCCACCCCCAGCCACGCCGGCAAAACGCGGCCAGAACGCTTTAACTGAGGCAGAATCGTTTTTAACATGTTAATAGGGACGGCAAATCCGATTCCCTGTCCCTCTGCGGAAATGGCAGTGTTCATCCCAACCACTTCACCGGATACATTAACGAGAGGGCCACCCGAATTTCCCGGGTTAATGGAGGCATCGGTCTGGATGAAATTCTGATATCCGCCGTCATCGGCGTTGGATTGGTTTCCAATATCGTGCCAGTTGCGTCCTTTTGCACTGACAATGCCAGCGGTCACGGTATGGGACAGTCCAAACGGATTTCCGATTGCCATTACCCATTCGCCCACTTCGAGTAAATCGGAGTCTCCCATTTCGATGGGCGCCAGTTTGTCGGCATCAATGTGAAGCAGGGCAGCGTCAATGCCTGGTTCTATACCCACCGGTATAGCGGGTATCTGGCGCTTGTCCGCCAGTTGTACCACAATTTGTTGCGCGCCGCGGATGACATGGTAATTGGTAAAAATATAGCCCTGCGCGTCGATGATGAACCCAGACCCCAACGAACGCTGTATCCGCTCCCGGTGCGGACGACCGAACAGATCTTCGAATAGTGAGAAACCGCTGCGCGGCTGATCGCTGACTACCGCCGCTGTGAATATGTTCACCACAGACGGCTTCACTTTTTTGGTGGTGGCGACAAAGGAACCCGGTACGTTGGGATAAACAACCTTCACGTTTTCGTTTTGACCAGATGTGCCTGACAGAGGGGATGGACGGGGGGCAGTTGGATCATCACTGGTCGCAATAGGTCTGCAGGCCACAAGCGACAAAAGTAGAAGTCCGGCGAGCGCGACAGTCGGGTTTAAGACCACACCTAAAGACAGCCGCATTGCTTTTTGATTTTATCGTATTTTTGCTGAAGGCTATCGATTATGTCCTCGAGCAAGCGCTCTTCTTCGCCGGTGAGATTATTTTTTGTTTTCTCCTGGAGCAGATGCAAAATATCGATGGTTTGCTTCGCCATAGGGAGATTGGTACAGCAGTTGTTCTTTTCAGGCCGGGGCGTCAACCCCAGATGGAAAGCTGCCGATGAGCTCAGCGAGAGAATGAATGTATTGAAATCGATTGGGAAATCAGGTTCCGAATCGTTTTGTTCGTTATCGGTGACCTGGTCGTTTTCACAATTGCAGCTCATCAGTGGGTCCTTCCTTTAAAAATCGTATACGTTCCTGGGGCCGTCATTTTCCGGATTTTCAAAATTGTAGGACTCTTTTTCTGTTTCCGTCGCTTCGACATCCACGTCGTTGTCATTTTCTTCGGTATCCAGCAGTAATAGTTCGCTTTCACTTTCCATATCAGGAAGGTTTGCCATGTATTCCATTATCTCGGTCTGGGTCAAAAGACCTTTGTCGAGGTTTCGTTCAATGACACGTTTGTCAAACAGTCTACGTTTTTCTTTCATGATCGTCTCGCTTTCAGTTCTTTTTGTAAGCTGCGTTCAGTTTGCATTTCATAATGATGAATGAGCATTCCGTCAACATTTCAATGGTCATATTATCATTCAAATAACATTCGCGTAAAATTATTAATAACGACATCCCAGCCCCTTTGGGCCGCCATCGATGCTGCGCTATCTACCAACCGCTGCCGCAGATCAGGATTTTCTTTAATCATATTAATTGCTTTGGCGATTTGCCTCGGGTTTTTCTCGGGGACAAGCAACCCCGTCGAATGATGTCGAATATATTCTGGAATGCCACCGGTATGCGTTGCGATAACCGGCAGTTTCGCCTGCATTGCTTCCAGAATGACCGTCGGCGCCCCTTCATGGCGACCATTGGGCAGCTGAATTGATGGCACAACAAGGGCATCGGCGGCGGTAAACAGCAAATCCCTGGTTTCGCGAGAAACGGAACCCATAAATTGAACATCGATATTCAGTTGTTTTGCCTGCTGTTCCAGAACGGGGCGCAATTCGCCGCCGCCGGCTATCACGAGTTGCCCCTCGCAGTGCTCCATACCGGCAATCAGGTAAGCTACGCCTTTAATGGGACTGAGCCGACCCATGTACAGGACGGTAAATCGTCGCCAGTTCAGTTTTTCTCGCGCTGCGTGCCTGGTAAGAACGCAGGTATTGGGCAATACGCCCATTGGGGCGACGGACGTTTTGTTTTGTGTATGCGTTTGCAGATGCCCTGGCAGGCAATGAATGAATTCTGATCTGAGCTGACGCGATACAAAATTGATGTGCCTGCAGCGCTTTGCCACCGTTGCAGCAATAAGTGATTTAGCAGGAAGGCGCCTCAATAGATGAATGTCGCCGGAATGCGCGATGGCCAGATGAGGGATGGTGGACCCGGGAATGCGGGGAGCAATGAGCGCCGAGGGCAGCAGCCAATGGCTGACGACACCATCCCACTGACCGGCCAGCTGTTCTATTCGACGCCACATCTGGTGCACCAGCGCGGGTATCAGCAGCGCCGTCAAGGGTGAACGACTCAGATTTTCAGGGGCGCCCTGGCCAAAACACACTTTTTGCAGCGAGCCTGGATACATATATTGGATAGGAAAAACACGGAGCCAATCGCGGCAATTATCCACAAGGCGTGCGCCCTTTGGAGTGGTGCTCGGTGCGGCGGCGGGCACAATCACGTCAATTTGGAAACCCTGTTTGGCCAGCGCTTCGGCCATGTGAAACACAAAATTACCGGAGAAATCTCCAGCATAACGCGGAAATGACGTGGTAACAAAACCAATGCGTCGCTGTCTGTAAATCATGCGCGTTCTGCGGTTGTGGAGGATACCGATGGCAGGCGAGGGGGTTTGTTGCGAAGCCTGTAAATGAGGGACCGAAGCAGAACCAGTGGAACTTTAAACATTGCGGTTCCAAAAGTGATACCGGATGTTTCGGCGCCGTATAATGGCCTTACCGTTACTTGCGCCAGTCTCGCGCGAATGGTGAAGAGGTGGGCCAGAATATCGTTTGGAAATCCGTATCTTGGATAAATTCTGGAAAGCTGCAACCGGCCCAGGACTTCTTTGGAGATTGCCGTATACCCGCATTGTGAGTCACGGACATCGCCGTAGCCCGAAGTGAGGCGCGTGAACACACTCAGGACATGGTTGGCCAGAAAGCGTGCGATGGGCATCACTTTTTGCACCCCTTTCCAGGAGAGGCGATCCCCTTTACAGTAGTCGGCGCGGTTTTGGACAACCGGTGTGACCACCCTTTGGAGATCTGCCGGATCCATTTGTGCGTCGGCTCCCATGACCGCCACCACATCGACATCCAAACGCAGACATTCCCGATACCCACTGATGATGGCAGCACCCACCCCGGCGTTTGATTTGTGTTGAATCAATCGGATTTTGGGGGTTGAAATCTGTTCAATTTCCAAAACCGTCTGGTCGGAGCTGGCGTCGTCCACCACGCAAATATAGTCCACAAATTCAGGGATGGATAACAGGGTTTGTTTTATTAAAAGCGCTTCGTTGTATGCCGGAATCACAACGGCAATGGATTTCCCTTCGAACATCGCTGCTATATAGCATAGCCGTTTTGAAAATAAATTGGAAAATTGTCCAAAGGACGTTCCATCTCCGGATCGAAAATGCATTTTTATTTTGCAGGTAAATTATGATATTGGGGCTCTATGTTTATTTACTCCGTAACCAGAATAGTGAAACTTCAGGATATTGACGCGGCGGGAATTGTTTTTTTTCCCAAATTTCTGGAGTATTGCCATGATGCCTATTTCGAGTATCTGATGAAGTCAGGCATTGATTTACCCACCTCCATCCCCTCTGGGGAGTACATTCTGCCGCTGGTGCACGCGGAAGCGGATTTCAAGGGGCCGCTGCGATTTGGCGATGAGATTATTGTAACGATAGACAACGCGATAAAAAAAAAATCCAGTTATCGCGTGAATTATTCTGTTCGCAAAAACGACGCGCAGCGAACGTTATGCTGTGTCGCGCAAACCGTGCACGCCGCTATTTCGAGAACGTCATTCGCTCCCCTCAAGGAAGTGCCCATGGAAATTGTTCGGGTGCTGAAAATGGAATAATTGAACGGAAAGGTGGGCGAACCAGCGCGTTAAACCCGTATCAGATGGGCAACGGCGGCGTCGATAATTCGGGCTCTGTGAATTTTTTTGTTTTCCAGCAGGGGAATGGTTTGAATGGGCGCGATATACACGCAACGCGGTTTCTGATGCGACGGGAAATGCGCTTCAAGACTGGCGGACAACACATCCATAGAGAAAATCTCTGTATCTACGTACAATGCCGCGGCAATCAGTTGACCGTATTCGTCGTCACTGACACCAAATACCACGGCCTCACGAATGCCATCGACCGTCTTTAAGCTGTTCTCCACAGTTGCGGGATACACGTTTTCTCCGCCGGTGATGATGATGTCATCCGCGCGCCCAAGAACATGGAGATATGCGTTTTCGTCGAGATACCCCACGTCGGCCGAGACAAAAACGCCATCCACCGGGGGGTGCCCCAAATATCCCCGCATGACCGTTGGACCCAAAATGCGTATTCGGCCATGGGTGAGAGCGGGCATCGACACACCGTTTTTATCCACGATGTCCACCTGTACGCCTTGCAGTGGTTTGAGACCCGGGCGAGTAGCATCAGTGATTGCTGATGCGGGAACAGTGGCCACCTGCGAGGCCGTTTCGGTCATGCCATAGGTTTCAAAGACCGGTAATTGACGGCGTTGCCATTGGTCTCGAAGCGTATCCGACGCGGCGGCGCCACCCAGCAGAATCACGCGGAGCGACCGGAGTCGTTTCCACTCATCCGATGCCATGAGACGGTGCAGAGTGGTGGGGACCAGCGAAATCATGCTCGCGCCCTGCATTGCAATGTCATCGAATATGAGCGGCAGGTCAAAACGCGGATGCAGAATGGCGCATTTGCCCGCAAGCAAACAGCGAATGAGAATGGAGAGACCGCCCACGTGCGCCAGGGGGAGATTTAGAATCCACTTGTCGTCTTTGGCCCATCCAAGATGCGTTTCACTGGCCATGGCAGCCGCTGCAAGAGTTGTTTCGGGCAGAATCACGCCTTTGGCAATGCCGCTGGAACCGGATGTAAACAGAATGCTTTCACTTTGCGACAGTACTCCTGGCGCGGTTGCGCGAGCGTTTGTTTTGCTTTGGCCTGTGAAGACGGAGGCCCTGGACTGTTGAACGAATTGCGAACAGTCGTCGATGAAATAGGCGTCTGCAAGTTTCGTTTTGAATTGATGCTTTTCTGCCAGTGTGCTTTTTCCGTGGAGCAACGCAATTTTTCGCCGGCAATGCCACGCGGCCAGCACAATTATCACTGTGGATGGATGGTTGTGGGCCTTGAGGACAATTGTTCGCTCTTCGGGTATTTGGTGAATATGATCACACACCGGTGCACAGTGCGCGGCGAGCTCATTAAACGAATAGCTCTGATTGGCAAATTGGAGCAGAAGCGCATCTTTGAATTTTTTTGCACAGGTAAATATGCTGAGGCGATTCACTCGCTGGCTCCAATCAGGTGCGTCAGAGTCGACGCTGAAATTCCCAGACCGTGACATTCCTTCAGACGGAGCATTTCGCCTTGCCGCTGGATATAACCGTCCAGATGGATGGGTCCCAGGGCCGGGTGCGGAAACAGGCCACATGCACTTTCCGTTCGAATGGATGCCGCCAGATGAACAGCGGCCAGGTAACCGGGCAGAGATTCGTACATATGGGTCACGATGATTTTCAAGCGGTGTTGCCGTGCAAACTGTGCCAACCGATGGATTTTAAAGAAACCGCCCAGCAAAGAAGGCTTGAGCACCAGAGCATTGCAGGACGGATGCATAGTGATGGCATGTATATTTTTGAGATGCACCAGACTTTCATCAAACGCGAATGGAATGGGCAATGGGCTGGGAATCATCGTTTCGAACGGCGCCGGCTCTTCGATGAATTCCGGGCAGAAAGGGGCAAATGCAGCCAGTTTATGGGACATCCTTTGGCCGGCCAATGTGCCATTGGCATCCAAACGAATGTCGATGGTGTCGCCAAACGTCTCTCTGAGCCAGTGCAGCTGTTGCATCTCTGTGCGAGCACTGTTGCGGGCGCCCACCTTTATTTTAAAAACGCGAATTCCATCGTCGTAAAATTGGGTGGCAATGTCCCTGTAGTCGGTGCTGGGCAGCAGTGCATTCGCCTTCACGGGGGAGATTTGGCGTACAAACAATCGCCAAAGGGGAATGCGATGCGCCTTTGCCAGCAAGTCCAGCAGCGCGGTTTCCAGGGCAAAACGTGCTGCCGGGGTCTTGTCGGTGAAGGCGCGGGATACCGCCTCCACGTCCTGAACTGTTTCGATAACGTTATTGACTATCCGTGGCAGGAATCGAGACAATGCCTGATGGCACTGCAGCAGCGTGTCTGGAGAATGCCCGGGAAGGGGTGATGCTTCTCCTGTTCCGGTATTTCTGTCGCCATCGCTGACAAAAACGTAGACACGGCAAAACTGCTGCCAGCTTTTTGCCGCGTTTCCCACTGCGAATGGAATTCGCAGGGCGCGCTCAATGACCTTCCATTGTTTGATGATGATTGCCATTACACCCTGGGCACAACCAGTGCGAGTGCCAGCACTCCACCAAAAAGAAATGTAAACATCGCCGTTTTTGCCAGCACATCATTGAGCATTTTTCCCTCGAGTACGGTCAGGCGCCTGAAGTTATGAATGCCGATGGGAGCAATGGCGCCGGTCAGGAACACCCAGTGGTTTTGTGTGAGCGATGCAATAAGCCCAACACAGACGTACGCAAAAAACAATCCGAACGCATATTGGGCAATGCCAAACCGTTTGCCCCATCGGGCCACCACGGTTTTTTTGCCGTGCTGACGGTCCTGGAGTTCGTCTCGGACATTGTTGACCACCAGCAGATTCATTGCCAGAAGTCCCATGGCGCAGGCGGCGGGCCAGGCAATGACGGGAATCCCAAAGGGGGCGGATACGCTTTTGCCGCACAGTTGCGTTGTTCCCACCACGGCCACCAGTCCAAAGAAAACAAACACGAAAATGTCTCCCAGGCCATTGTAGCCCAGTGGAAACGGGCCACCGGTATATACAATGGCACAAAGAACAGCCATAATCCCCAGAACCACGTATGGCCAGCCGCCGTGCCAGACCAGAACGCTGCCCGTTGCCATTGCCAGAAAGGAAACCACCACAAGTGCAACCCGCATACGGAAATGGGTGATCAGTCCCTGCTGCATGGCGCGGGGGGGGCCCAATCTGTCGTCGTTGTCTGCGCCCTTTTTAAAATCGTAAAAATCATTGGCCAGGTTTGAGAGGATTTGCAGGAGAAGGGCCGTCACCAGACAAACTGCCGCGATAGGGTACTGAATTGGTTCAGCTGAGGATGTGTACGCCACCGCGATGCCCACGATGATTGGCGCGATTCCCACCGGCAACGTTTTGGGGCGCGCTGCGAGAATCCAGGCCCCCATGGAATTGGGACGCGGAAGAGGCAAAGCGGAGGGACGACTCATGGACGCCTTTTGAATTTGCTGAAATCCGGGGACCTTTTTTCAAGGAAGGCGTTTTTCCCTTCCTGTCCCTCTTCGGTCATATAAAAAAGCATGGTGGCGTTGCCGGCCAGTTCCTGCAATCCCGCCTGCCCGTCGCAATCCGCATTCAACGCCGCCTTTAGACAGCGCAGCGCCATGGGACTGTTGGCGAGCATTTCGCGACACCATTGCACGGTTTCGGATTCCAGTTCTGCAAGAGGAACAACCGTGTTGACCAATCCCATGTCCAGCGCTTCTCTGGCACTGTACTGGCGGCACAAAAACCATATTTCCCTGGCCTTTTTCTGGCCAACGATGCGTGCCATGTAAGATGCGCCGTATCCGCCATCGAAACTGCCCACCCTGGGACCTGTCTGCCCAAATACAGCGTTTTCAGCTGCAATGGTGAGGTCGCACATCAGATGAAGCACATGTCCCCCGCCAATGGCATAACCGGCCACCATGGCCACCACGGGCTTGGGAAGTGTGCGAATCTGCCGTTGCAAATCCAGTACGTTCAGTCTTTGCACGCCATCAGCGCCCTCATACCCGGCTTCTTTTCTGATTTTTTGATCGCCTCCCGAGCAGAATGCCTTGTCGCCCATGCCAGTCAGGATGATCACTCCGACCTCCGGATCGTTTCGGGCGTCGTCAAACGCCAAAGACAGTTCCATAACGGTTCCTGGGCGGAACGCATTGTGCACTTCGGGGCGATTAATGGTCACTTTCGCGATGCCTTCTGCTTTTTCGTACACCACGTCTTCAAAGGACATGGCTGATTGCCAATTGATTGGTCTCATATGGGGCTTTACCTCGTATCGCAGTGTCGTTGATGATGCGTGCGGATTTATTTTATTTTCGATTTGTAAAAAACGTTGCTTTAAAACACAATATTTAAAATAATATTTTCGATAACACTGTTCGATTTATTTCAAAGTAACATCGTTTGTAGTGGCAATATTTTCAAATGGTTGAGTGCAAGGGGGCCGTCTGAATATTAACTGGTTGCTTAATTTTCCAATGCAAAAACCGTAGTGGTAGATAAAGTGTTTTAATTTTCCACCAAGCGGGAGCGGATAATGGGAGAAGCTGTGTTGGAACAGGAACAGATGGAGCTGAACGATATGGCAACGCTTGCACTGGTTTGTCGCAGCGCGCTTCTGGGGAGCTGGCGGCTTCAAAGAACCTCAGGCACCATCACGCTGTCCCAGGAATACTGTCGATTGCTTCGAATTCCATCATCCGCGGAACTGATGCTGCCCCACGATGTTTTTTGTTCAAAGTACATTCATCCCGAGGATAACTGGTTCGTTCGCGATTATCAAATATCGCCACCCGGTCGTAAGTACTCGTTCAGAGCGATATGCGCGGACGGAGTGGAGCGGTGGCTGGAATCCTTTCCAGTGCAAACCGACAATGTCAACCGGGAAATGCTGTCGGGTGTGGTTCAGGACATTACCGAACGGATGGCCCATGAAGACAATCTGCGAAACGCACGAAAAATGGAATCCATTCGCAGCATTGCCGGTGGGATTGCACATGAGTTCAACAATATTCTCTACTCAATGGCGGGCTATCTCGGTCTGGTGAAGGAGATGCTGACGGATGTAACCACTCTGGATATGACCGAGCTGGCCGATTGTGTGGGGGAAATGGAAATCAGCAATCAGCGGGCGGTTCGATTGATTAAAAAGATACAGGCCTTTAGCCATAGTGGTCGACATGGAATCGCTATAGTGGATTTGGACAGGGCCATCGATATGGCGGTGAAGACCGCTCCCGTCTACGAAAACATAAATGTGCGCACGGCGTTGCCTTCCGAAGGTGCTGTCCGTGTATACGTGAACGAGGCCATTCTGGTGGAGGGGCTTTGCAATATTATTGATAATGGGATTGCAGCGATGGAGAAGTCCGGCGGCACGCTCGATATTCGCACCGACATCGTGTTTGCGGAAGATAATCGACCTGCGGCCTGCGGCACGGTAAAGACGGGATATTATGGACGGGTGCTTATTCGGGATGAGGGATGTGGGATGGATAGAAACACCATTTCCCGCATATTTGAACCGTTTTACACCACGAAACAGGCGGGAGATGGAACAGGGCTTGGGCTTGCCATTGTTTATGGTATGGTGAATGCCGCCGGTGGCGCTGTTGAAGTGGAAAGTCAACCCGGGAAGGGGACAATATTCAAGTTGCTTCTTCCCTACTGTTCGAATCAGGTACAGGGAGAGAGTGTTCAATGACACGCATTTTAGTAATCGATGATGATGTTCAGGTTTGTACCATGCTGGAGCGCTTCTTTGCCCGCAAGGGATATGAAGTGGATGTGGCGTATGATGGATTTCAGGGAATTACAAAATTTCATCCGGAGAAAACAAATCTGGTGATTACGGATTTGGTGATGCCAGAGAAGGAAGGCATTGAAACCGTGATGGAATTGCGGTCAAGGCATCCGGACGTGAAAATTATCGCCATCTCCGGCGGCGGTCGGGTGGGGCCGGAATCCTATCTCGAAATTGCCAGGGAGCTGGGCGCCCAGCGGACGTTTGAAAAACCCGTGGATTTTGACGAATTGTTGGGAGCAGTTGAAGAATTGACCGCTTGAGGTTGGCCAGTTCGCCGGCATTGGCGTGGCCGAAAAAAATCAAACCGTCGCTTGCATTTTTGCCAACCTGTTGAAAGTATTTAAATACTTGTCTGGCATGCCGGTTGCTTTGTTCCGTATGTATGAATTTGTCAAACAGCAATCAGGAAAAACCAAGAGAACGTTTGCGGGATAAAGGCGTCGCTTACCTTGGGGATGCCGAACTTGTGGCCATACTCATCGGTACGGGTACGCGTGGCCTGGGAAGCGTCGCTTTGGCCACCCAATTGTTGCAGCACATCGGCGGCGTTGTGGGGTTGAATGCGCAGGGGCTGGGATCTTTGTGCGAACTGCCGGGGATGGGAATAGCCAAAGCCGCGAGGCTGCTGGCTGCCATGGAATTGGGGGCGCGCGTCATCGAAAAACGGAATATCAAAGCCGGGTTAAATCGGTTTACCTGCAGTCGCGACATTTTTCAGCGATACCACGGCCGGTTGAGTGCCCTTCGGCAGGAAGTGTTTCTGGCTGTGGGATTGAACAATAAGAATGAGGTGCTCACCGAGCAGGTGGTGGCCATGGGAACAGTAGACGAGTGCCGGGTCAATCCCAGAGAAGTGTTTCGGCCCATGATTTTGGAGGCGGTGGCGCGGGTACTGTTGCTGCACAACCATCCTTCCGGCGATCCCACGCCCAGTCCCGATGATGTCGAACTTACTTCGCGGCTTGCAGAGGTGGGCATTCTGTTGGGGATTCCCGTCCTCGATCATCTGGTGGTGGGGCGCAATAGCTATCGTTCCCTTCGGGACATGGGGCTTTTAACAGATAAGCTGTAAAAAAACCGCTGGTATGAATCACTTGGTCTTCTGTTCAAAGCCGTTTATAAGAACGCCATGACGATTCAACATCATATGACAAAACAGAATTTGAAATTCATCGAACGGTTGGGATACGCCGCCATCGGACTGTGGCTGTGCGGTTGTGCCAATGGGAACAACGGTTCTCATGCGACAGATTCGATGATGTCTTCCACCGAAAAGGTGGCTGGCATGCCTGTGGTTACGTCCTTGAAATCCAAATCAGGCTCATCCCGGTTGGCGTCGCAACCAAAGGATACCACGCCGTTACCGCCCAGTGAATTGCGCTTTGATTTTGCAGCGAATATGGATTTGGCCCATCTGCGATCCGGTGGTCTCCTGCTGGATTTCGGCACAACATCCCGAAATAAATACACGGTGGGAGACTGGAAAACCGGCTGGCGTGGCAACTACACACTTGATGGAACCACCCTCTCCTATATAGAGGACAAAGCAGCTCGTGTATTCTTTTTCCTTGGGGAGGCGGAGGCAGGCAACGGCCGTTTGATTATTCGCGCCCGAGGCATTGGGAAAAAGGCCACAGGTCGGTTGTATCTAAATGGGGAAGGGCTGGGGCCCGTGGTATTTGAATCGCGGTTTTCGCATGTTGCCGTCGATACACAGGGGAAACTGAAGGCCGGGAATAATGAACTGCTGTTACGAGTGAATCCGGCGGAGCGGGCGGCGGATGGGAAGCTGGCCCGACTGGCGGTGGATTATATTCGGGTTATTCCCGAAGGCGCCAGCGAGGTTCAGGCCGCGGCGTCGGTGTCCTCGGTGCTGTCCAGCAGCAACGGCGGCGTCGACAGCGCACTTCGACTCACGGCGGGCGATCGTCTCACATGGTACTTGCCAGTGCCAAAGATGGCATTTGTGACGATAAAGTTGCGCGCCGTTGGCGAAAGCAAAAGCGGTGTGGTCACATTGTCTGTATCCCAACGCGGGTTGCCCTCAAAAGAGCTGTTGCGGCAAACGGTGGATCAGAAAGGTGATATTGCATCAGTCCCGTTGCAGGAGTGCGATGATGATGTTTGCGCTGTGGATGTGGAAGTGCACAAGGGAGAAGTGTTTTTCGAAAAACTGCAGATGCGACTGCCCAGTCTGCCTAAGAATGAGGCGTCGGGCAAGCGCGCGGCCACCAATGTGGTGCTGATACTTATCGATACGCTGCGCGCCGATCATCTGTCCAGTTATAATCGAGAGACTCGGGTGCAGACGCCCTTCCTGGACGCGCTGGCCAAAGAATCGATGGTGTTTGAAAATGCCTGGGCGCAGGAAAACTGGACCAAGCCCTCGATAACCTCTCTGTTGTCGGGACTCTATTCAGCGACACATCAGAACAAGACCGAGCAAAACAAAGTGCCTTCATCGGTGGTGATGATTCAGGAACATTTACAGAAGCTGGGTTTTGAAACCGCCGGTTTTGTGGCCAACGGATACATTTCGGACAAATTTGGATTCAAACGTGGTTGGGATACCTGGACCAATTATGTGCGCGAAGGAAAGCGAAACCGGGCCCAGTTCGTGGCGGAAGAAGCGGTGGCGTGGCTGAAAAAACGAAATGAATCGAAACCTTTCTTTTTATATGTGCACACTATTGACCCCCATGTGCCGTATATTCCCCCAGCAAAATATCGGGCATTGTACGACAACGAGCCGTACAATGGCATCGTTGAAGCCACAAAAACCGCTGATTTGCTGGGCAAGGTGAAAATCGGTGCTGCGCGCCTGAACGATAGGGATAAATTTCGTTTGGAAGCCCTGTATGACGGTGAAATATCTTACCATGACGACCACATCGTAAAGGTATATGACGAACTGAAAGAGCAGGGGCTCCTTGAAAACACGGTGCTGGTGGTCACGGCGGATCATGGCGAGGAATTTTTTGAGCATGGCAGTGTGGGCCACGGGCATTCTCTGTATGAGGAATTGCTGCATGTGCCTTTGTTCGTTCGACTGCCCGGTGCAAAACCCGAAAGCGGTGCGCGATTTACCGAAATGGTGGAGTTGGTGGATGTGGCGCCCACGGTGTGTGAAATGACGGGCGTGACCGTGCCCGAAGGTGTCGAGGGAAAGAGTCTGGCGCCGCAGTTGAACGGATCTGAGATCGACTGGCCCAATGTGGCCTTTTCCGAATTCATGGAAGGCCAGCTCACTGTGCGGACCATTCGCTATAAGCTGATTTACCGTGGATTGAGCACCACCGTGTTTGACCTTGAAACCGATCCGCTGGAAACCGCGGACCTGACCGCGGAACGCCCCGAGGCGTTTGTGCTGCTCCGAGATATGCTGGGAGTGCATATGGGCGGCTTTGCGCCCACTGGCGAACTGAATGCCGGCAGTTCCAGGACCTCGGGGAAATCAGGCACCAGTCCTGCGAATAAGCCCCCAAAGGTGCATCAGCGCGAAAATGCCAACATCGACGCGGAAACCCGCAAGCAGCTCAAAGCCCTTGGCTACATGGGGGATTAAGGGGCGCGTTATTTCCTTACATGGAGGTAGCTGATACCACGATTGGTGGCAATCCACAGATCTGAATTTTCGTCGATTTCGATACCGAAAATATCGGGACCAGCCAGGCCGTCGTTGGTGGAGTAATAGGTCCATACGTCATCGGATTTTGTGCCCGGGGTGTTGTTGTCATCGAGACTGCACAGTTGGGGTTCGAAATCAAGGTTGTGGCTCACAATCCATTTTTCTCCCCGACCATCTATTTTGATGTCGAAAACATCCTGGAACATCAGACCGTCATCCTGCGAGAAGACCACCCACTTGTCATCACTGTCATCCCACATGGTTCCACCATTGTGCAGATACCGAAGAGTGCCAAACATACCCGGATTGATGCTGTCGTCGCTGTAATATCCAAACCAGCGACCGCCCGCGTCATCCATCGCCATAGTGCGCGCATCAAATTTATCCAGCTTGATCAGCGCATCATCGTCCTCCGCCTGCAGGGATGCGCCGTAGTTTAGATAAACGCCTCCGGACCATATGCCTCCTTCGGGATCCATGGTGATAAAATAGGAGTCGTTAAACAGCTCTCTGTTGTAGGATTGCCATATGTCGTCACTGAGATTGTGAGTGGTGCCGTTAAAATCCAGGACCTCGAAACCGGGTACTCTCCCGGTAACAGGATCGCGGAACCTTGACCATATGTGGTCATTGGCGTCCGGCCCATACAGGTTGATGCACAATTTCCTCTGACTCTCGCTGGCGTATGATTGCCATTTATCGTCGAAACCGTTAAGAGGCCGGCCCATATTGAGGGAGTAAAAGTCGGTGTTGCAGGTGGCCGTACCGATAGTCGGGCCCACTGTTTTTATCCACAGGTCATCGTTGGATCCCGCGTAAAAATAAGCGACAGCCATGGCCTTTTGAGGTCTGCCAAGGTAAACCCACACATCTCCGTTTGTGTTGAGGGGCGTTCCCCTGTCATCGAAATAATACACGTCGCCGTTGGCGGCCACCCATTTGTTGCCTTCGGTGTCGAGTGCAATGTTGCGCACTGCCAGCAAGGTGGGATTTTCAGAATAAATTGGGCAGGAAAGGGGGGGATATTCGGTTCGGCTTCCAGATGGTGATAACAGATCTTCCCGCCTCAGGGCGGCGCCGGTGGGGATTCGCTGCCACTGGGCGCCATCCTTTGAAACGCCTATTACTGGCCCGGTGGCGTTATTTCCGCCGGTGCCAGATGTGGGGCTCAACCATGTATGCCCGTCTGTGTCCAGCACATTGGCCGCCACTTCCAGTTTTACTGTGGTTTCGTCGGTATTGAACCACACCGAACCGTCCGCATCAAAGGTGACCATGCTCAATACAGGACGACCATCCAATTCTGGCGCGTCCGACATATCGAGCCATACATCATCTGATTCATCAAATGGAGAACCATCAAAACCCACGTAGTACACGCCCGATTCAGCGGCCAACCAGGCGCCATCGTCCACTGGAGCAATATCGTAAATCATTTCCCCTTCAAACAGCGACCACCACCTGGGCGCATCTTCGGAGAGTTCGTTGACGTTGGCCAGCATGCGCACCCCTTTGGTGTCGTCCGTCAGCAGCCACAGTCTGTCTGCGCTGTCCACCCGGAAGCGTCTGACGCGACGTACATCATCTTCGCTTACCGGAGCAGGAAAGCGGTCCCATTTGTCATCGGATTTGGTCCTGGGGGTTTGATTGTCGTCCAGTCGATAAAACCATGAGTCACTGGCCATCCATTTGACATCCGTGGAGTCCACCGCAATTCCGTGCACCCTTGCGGTAATTTCCAAAAAGCGCTGCCAGCGGTCGTCATCAATATTTTCGGGAGTATCGTTCAAATCCCAGTACAAAATGCCCTGTGTCGTGCTGAACCAGCCGTTGCCGTTTTGGTCAAACGCCACATCCCGTATAAATGGCGGCACCTGAATGGTTTTCCATTGTTGATTGCAATGCAACCCGGACATGCCGTTGCTACACTGACAGTCGGCCAGACCGTTGTCGCCGATGAGGCAGGCGCCCCTGCCACCACAGGTGACGTTGGTGCAGGCGTCTGTGTCTGAATCCGAATCCGTATCGCTGTCGCCATCGGCGTCCGAGTCGCCATCGGCGTCGCCGTCAGTGTCCAAGTCGCCATCGGCGTCGCCATCTGCGTCCGAGTCCGTATCCATATCTGAATCCGCATCGGTATCAATGTCGGAGTCGCCGTCTGAAGACGCCGACTCACTGTCTTTGTCCGACGCTGTGGAGGTGATGATATCCCCCGTGCCCATTTCAGTGTCCAGTGCCATCGTACCAGTCTGGGAACATCCTGCAGATGTCAGCGCCAAAAGCAATAGGATGGCGATTGCACAAAGGGTTGTCGTGGCGTCCATTTTATTGCGCGATTTGTGATTTTCGGAATTTGCTATAGAAGGTTTAATCATTGCATAAGCCTTTATTCTAAATGAACCGGTTGCGTGTCTTTTTTAAGAATACTTGAAAGCGGAGCGCGATACAATTCAAACCTTGTATTCACGCATTGGCACGGATGCGTGGTGTCGATTACTGAAATCTTCGGAAATTCGAACCCTTGAGGGATCGAATGGGTGCGGTGTGCCATGTCCAGATGGCATATATTTTTTAACGCCGTTGTTTTCCCCCGTGTGTTTTCTGGCTACAATAAACAGATGACCCGTAGAGATTCAATTGTTGTAATTGGCGCCGGCGTCGGTGGACTGGTATGTGCGACCATACTGGCAAAAGCGGGTTTTGGAGTCAGTCTCATCGAGCAAAACAACAAGGTGGGAGGCCTGTCGCAGGGGTGGGAGCGAAAGATTCGGCTGGCCAATGGCGAGCGGGTGAGGGCAACGTTTGATTTGACCCATCTGATGTCGCAGTTCCTGCCTGGTGAACATTTTTATGAACTGTACACGTCTTTGGGAGTGGACTGGGAAACGGTTGGCGCTTTTATCCCCACTTCCAAAATCGCGTGTCTCAGAGCGCCGAGTGGGGAATTCTTTGAAATTCTGAACGGATTTGAAGAAAGTCGTGCGCAGTTGAAACAACTGTATCCCCGTGAATCGGTCAATATTGACCGGTATTTTCAATTGCTCGACAATATTGATGAACAGTTTCAGGCGCCACCGCATCGTCGTCCCGGCTGGCAGCGAACTCTGGAAACGCTTCTGGCGCCTGGTTGCGAAAAATACTTGCCTCTCAACGCCATGCTGTCATTGCTGACCAAACCACACTTTGTAAAATGGCACAAGCACACCCAGCAGCAGTTGGTGGATGCATTTTTCAAAGACGACCAGCTTAAAACCCATCTTTCCCTTATCGCCGACTACATGGGCTTGCCGCCCTCCAGAGCGTCGGGGCTGATGATGTGCCTTGTGGTGTTGTCATTCTGGAAACACGGCGGGCCCTCGGTGCCGAAGCGCAGTTCATACCAGACGTTGCACAATGAACTGGCCAGGGTACTGGTGGAAAAACATGGAGGCACGGTGCATCTGGGTACCAAAGCCATCGACATCACCGTTGAAAAAAATCGCGTTAAAGGGGTTTCGATTCAGGCGTATCGGCGCGGTACGGAACTGCGGTTTCTTGTCGCATCCACGGTGGTGGTGGCCGGGGACATGAAAAAAATACTGTTGCCACTTGCCGACAGACTGCCTAAAAAATACGTGCAAAAGTTAAGCCGCATGAAGATGGCCACATCGTTCTTAACAGTGCACATGGTGGTGGAGCGGGACAAATTGCCGTTGAATGACAGTCACGGGGTATATGGCACCACCATGGTGGTATCGTCACCTTCGGCCCTCGAAATTGAGCAGTCGAAGGAGTTCCCCAAAAAGTACAATATCATCGTCTCCTTCCCTGGATTGGTGCGGCCCCAGGCGCCCCACGTTTCCACGCTGGACGGTCAACCACTGAACAAATATCTGCGGATGGATTTATCCATGAAATGCCCGTCGTACGAGAAGTTGGCGATTCTCAGGCAAAGCGACAAACCGGCGTATAAAGCGCTCAAGGAAAAAACCGTGATGCAAATGATAGATATTGTGGAAGCGCATTTCCTGCCGGGCCTCAAGGACGCATTGCAATACAAACTGTCATTCACGGCGGCCACCATGGAACGCTACTGTTCGGTAACGCAAGGCGCCGTATACGGATTCGAACAGACCCCCAATCAGTTTCCACCCTATCGCATGAGCCCCTGGACGCCAATTAAAGGGTTGTACGCCACTGGCGCGGGCACACTGGCGGGGGGAATTGCCGGCGTGATAGCCGCCGGTGAAAGGACTGCCAATATTGTCATTCGAGAACGAGGAAGGGGTATGTGAACTCATAGTCGTGATGATGCAGGGCAATCGCAAAGTCGCAATTGATAGAAAAATATTGTAGTTTATCTGCCACCGCAACCCGTTTTCGGCCGGGGATAAACCTCGGGCCCGACATTATTTTGCTGCAGCGACGACTTTGCGATTGCCCGTGCGCCTGGTAAAGACGATTTCAGCGAATTTGAACGGCAGGCGCAGGCGTTTCGAAACAGTCCTTACCCCTTTTTGTCCGATGCCTCGTCGGATGGCGGTTCATACCGATACCCAATACCGTGCACCGTGTGGATGAGGGTTGGATTTTTGGGATCGGTTTCCACCTTTTTGCGCAGTTTAACAATGTGCTGATCCAGGGTGCGGCTCGAAGGAAAGAACGATTCGTCCCAGCAGGCAGTGAAGATGGCGTCTCGACTGAGTACGCATCCTTCGTTGGCGGAGAAGTAGTTGAGCAGAGACACCTCTCGCATGGAGAGTTCGATTTGCGTTTCACCGTGCGCAGCACGCAGTTGTTTTGGGAAGACTTGCCAGGGGCCAAATTCAAACGGTGTGACGGATTCATTGGCTTCATTGGCAGGAATCCGGGCAAAACAGCGCCGGGTTACCGCACGGATGCGGGCCACCACTTCTTTAACGCCAAATGGTTTCACGATAAAGTCGTCTGCGCCCAGTTCCAAACCGAGCACTTTGTCTATTTCTTCCGATTTGGCGCTGATAAAAATGATGGGCACCTGTGCGTCTTTTTGACGAATGGCTTTGCACACATCGTATCCACTCAGGGCGGGCATCATGATGTCGAGGCAAATAAAATCCGGCGTTGAGGCCTCGTACTGAAGCAGCGCATCTTTGCCGTCGGCCGCTTCAACGGTGTGATAGCCTTCCTGTCTTAAAATGTCCACCAGACCTTCGCGAATCAATTGATCATCTTCAGCGACGAGTACTTTCAATGTGCTCATTGGTTCACCCTTTTTACTTTAAATCGAAATTCAAAGACGGCGCCTTCGGCCGATGGCAATACCGTCAAATCACCCTCATGGAGCCGGGCCAGATTTCGGGCAATGGTTAAACCGATGCCGGTTCCGGTGGCGCCTTCTGTGATTTGATTGTGGATTCGCGAAAACGGCGCAAAAATCGTTTTCTCGCGTCCGTGGGGAATGCCCGGTCCTCTGTCGCGGACACGGATGCGGACGTCGGTTTCCAGAAGCGCGCTTTCAATTCGCATCCATCTACCCTCTCTGGCGTATTTTTCAACATTGCCAATCAGGTTGGTAAGCACCTGTCCCGCCACATCGCCATCGAAAAGCACCGTGTCTCCCGCATCCAGCTGCAATTCCAGTTCAATCCCCAGACGCGCAAGGGAAGGGCGGAATGAATCCACCGTGTCGATAATCACATCGTCCACGATGCCGTTCGCAGGGCGCAGTACCAGTTTGTTGTTGTTGCTGCGGGCGAATGAAAGCACGTTTTGAATGAGCCGGGTAAGGCGCCGACTCTCCGTGGTAATGTTGTTTAAATAGCGGCTTGACACCTCGTCTTCTTCATCGAGCCTGTCGGCCAGCAGTTCGGCGTACATGCGGATATTGGTGAGCGGGGTTTTGAGTTCATGGGATACCTGATTTACAAAGTTCACCTGCTGCAACGCCAGCTTTCGTTCACGCCCTGAGGCCACCACAAAGTAGCTTAACAACGCCATGGCCAGGAGCAGCAGCGTTCCAATCAACAGAAGGGTGGTGATGGTTTGCCGGGTGAGTGCGGTGGCGCCTTTCGGTTTGGGTGCGAAATAGGCCAGGTGCCACGAGGCGAAAGGCGATGGCAGTGACAGGGTGGCCCTGGGCGTTGTGTTCTTCGCAGGTGCAAATCCGCCGAATTGATAAACCGTATCACCGTTTTCCGAAACGAGTCGAATCAGACGGGAGGGGGGCGCGTCGAGAGGCGTCTGCGGCAGCGCGGCCACCAAATCCGAGACGAGGCGAGTGGTCTCCACATCGAAACCGGCGACCTTACCGTCTTTGGTGGTGCACCAGTAAATCAGGTGTAAGCCGCGCTGCCAGTAATAGGAGTGAAATCCGGAACCCCTTAGGGGTGTTGATTCATCATCGCTGCGAAAGGGGTGACGGTGCCTCCACAGGTGAGCCGTTCGGGTGAAAAAGGCGTCTTCCGTTGCGGTAATGGTCGACGACTGAAGCGGCCACACCAACTGCCCAGCGCGATTCAGCATAAAAAACTGCCTGACAAAGGGGGTTTCATCCGCGTGGTCTCTTAACGCATCTACGGAATTTGGCGCCGAGAGACAAAGCTGCTCAAACGCCGCTGTCCGTTCCTGCAACACGTTCTCCAGCGTACTGTTGGCGTTTTGCAGCTCGCTTTCCATATTGGTTTGATACTGCTGCGCAATCAATCGGCTGTCGTCCCGGGTTATCTTCAGGCTCAGCACACCAATACCAATGAGTGGCAGCAGCACAATGAAAAGGAGAACGATGGCGAGTTTCTTAGTCAAACAGACAATCCTCGATAGTTACCAGTTTTGCTGGTTTTCAATGGCAAAGTTATCGTCAAACATGGCCTTGCGCTGTTTTCGCCATTTTGATGGCGCCAGGTTCTTTTTGGCGCTGCGGTTTTGGCTGGCGCGCTGTTCCAGTTTTTTGGAACTGTATTTTTTTCCCGCGTTTTCAAGATACACCGCATTTTGCTCCAGGGCTTTTTCGGCCTCTTTGGTTTGGCCCTGATCCCGCAGGGCGATGGCGCTTTTCTGCGCATCGGCGGCGATGAGCTCGATTCCCGCCACCATCACGTCGTCGTTTCGGTTTTCTTCAACCGTGGCCCAGGAGTCGGTAAATGCAGCATACACGTTTTTGCTCAGTACATCGGTAACATTCTCCACAGTGTTGTTATAGGTGATATCCACTGCCGCAATTTCCGTTTTTTCTGCTGATGCGCCCGGATTTACCTTCACTTCCACCAATAAAAACTTTTCCTGATTGGCATAGAGTTGAGAAAGTCTCGAAGAAACCGTCTGACCACTGATACGCGCCGTGCGTCCCAGCACCCGAAGTGGCGTGACCCTGGCATCGAAACGAATTTTGAATCGAATATTCTGCGCCACCACCGACAAAAGGTCGCCAAACTCGTGATTGAATATGGTGGCCAAATCCGTGGCGTTCTCCGCAAAGGCATGATTACCGTCACTGGTGCCTGCCAGAGCCACCATCAGGTCTTCGTTGTACCCTTCGCCAAGGCCAATGGTGGTAACCGAAATGCCCTCTTTGGCCAGTGATCGCCCCAGATTGCCCAGCTCTTCGGGACTGTCGGGTCCCACGTTGGCCAGACCGTCCGAAACAAGAATAATACGATTCACTCGGTTTTGGCTTTTAAATTTGCGCACCTGCCTTGCCCCTTTGCTCACCCCGGCAAACAGTGCCGTACTCCCATCTGCGCCAAGGTGGCGAATGGCGTTGAAAATGCTTTGGCGGTCATCCACTTTGGTGGCGGGCACCACCACATGGACGGTGTCGTTGTATGAAATTACCGATACAATGTCGTTGGGACTGAGTCGCTCAATGGCCATAATGGCCGCATCCTTTGCCCGGGCCATCTTCTCGCCGAACATGGAGCCGGACTGATCAATGACAATTGCCACATTGACCGGTGTGCGGTTGCTTTTGCCTGCGATGGGAAATCCGGTCAGACTCACCTTTAAAAATGCCGTCTGCCCATCGCTGCGCAACATCACCGGTGTGCTGAGCGCCACATCCAGTTCCGCCTGAGTAGCGGCCAGTGTTGTGTTGCCAGTGGCGCAGATGACTGCGACGGTTATCGTTATTAAGAATGCTCTCATTGTGACTGTTGCCCTTGTTTTCGCCTCTTTTTTTGAAGAACACTGTGTCATTTTACCCTCTCCTGGTTGGTGCATCCACCTTCTTCGGTGCGTGCTCTTCAATAGTACGTACGACCCGGCCCAAAGTTGTTCGCCTGTTTGCAAAACGTTTGTAAAATAATTGTAAAACCGGTTTAGGGGGTGGGGCAAGGAGCGAAATCCTTTGCTTGTAAAATCGACCAGCCTAGTCCGTCATCCCCGCGAATGCGGGGACCCTGTGAGCGCTTAAAGGATTCCTTCATTCACGGAAATGACGCACTTTTTTATCCAGGAACCCAAAGTGTCCTGAATAATTGATCCCTTATTTCGCATTGGATTCCTGATCTTGCACAAAAGACAATTACGGGCCATGATACGCATTTCGAACAATTTGCCAGCAAGGGAAAACGATGACCTACAAGGTATTTGTATCCAGCACATATTTGGATAATGTGGAGCCGAAATTTGCGGTTGGGTGGTATGGTTTAGGGTGCCCGTTTAGAGTTTTTCGATTTCTTCTTCGGAAAGTCCGGTGTACTGCGAAATTTTTGCGACAGGCTCCCCATTGGCTTTCATAGTGCGGGCAATTTGCACTATTCCTTCCTCCCTTCCTTCCTCCCTTCCTTCCTCTCTTCCTTCTACGAGACCTTTCTCCATTCCTTCAGCAAGCCCCTTCTCCATTCCAGCGGCCCGTCCTTTCAGTTCGGCTTCTTCGTACCATCCCTGAACTGTTTCTCGAAGCATCGTACTGACCTCCGTTAAATCCGCAAATGCGGGAATATCATCTATATTTTTTTTCGCAGGGCGCAGCACTCTGTCAAACCATCCCGCCAGTGCCCGCGAAAGAGACTGCTGCTCGGGCAGTTTGAGCCAATGCAGCATCTCTTCAACCACGGTGAGTATAGCATGTTTTTCGACCGCATTTTCAAGGGCAAAAAGCGCGGCCACCAGGTTCTTTGAGGCCTTCATTGAAGATGGCAGACGGCAGTCCCCGGCGATGGCGCCTTCGTCGATGAGCAAAAGGGACAATCCGTTATTTCATATGAGGTTGCAGTTGGCTGGATAGCTGGGCTTGCGAAAATGTATGGTCAATTGAAAAAGAAGCATCAGGATGACCTCAACAGGTTGGGCGATTTATTTGGTCCTCCCAGTGAGATAGCCCATTTTTACATTCAGCCCAATTGCCAGCAGCTCAATCCCGCGGACAAAGATGAAGATCAGGCAGTGTCCTATGTACGAAGTCCGGTTCTGGAAACCATCAGCAGCTTTTTAAGTGGTGAAATCGCCGCCCAGCAGGGAGATAGACACATGTTTGTTTTATCCGACGCCGGCATGGGTAAAACCTCGCTTTTGATTATGTTGAAGCTGACCCATATGAGCGAATTCTGGCCCGGCAGCGTGCGGTGTGCGCTTTTGAAAATAGGCGAAGATACGCTGGCGGAAATCGAACAGATAGAAGGAAAGCAGCAAACCGTTCTTTTGCTCGATTCTCTGGATGAAGACCCGACCGCGTGGGCTGATGTAAAAACACGTCTCATTTCATTGCTCGACGCGACAAGGCATTTCAGGCGCGTGATTATTACATGCAGAACACAGTTTTTTCCCACCACTGAGACCGATGTGTTCGAACGACCGGGATATGTGAAAGTTGGCGGATATGCGTGTCCTTCCATTTATCTCTCGTTGTTCAGTGACAAACAGATTGACGAATATCTTCACAAACGGTTTCCCAAAACCATCTGGCATGCCCTAAGTCTGAAATCCCATCCAAAGTATGAGAAATCAAAGCGGGCCGTGGAAAAGATGCGATCGCTCAAATGCCGTCCCATGCTGCTTTCCCACATCGAAAGCATTCTGGAGGGCAATCGCGAGTGCGAAACCGAATATGATATGTACGATATGCTGATTCAACAATGGCTGGACAGGGAGGAGATAAAGTCTCGACGGCGAAAAGACCGGATAACCGCCAATGAGCTCAAAACATCATCCGTGGTCATTGCCGCGGCCCTTCAGCGGACAGGACGTCGTGTGTTATCAAGGGAGGCGCTGCTTCGCCTGTGTGATGAAACCCCGGTTATTAAAAAGCTGGAGTTTTTAGACATAAGCGGACGCTCTCTTTTAAACCGGACCTCAGAAGGGAATTTTCGGTTTGCGCACTACACCATTCAGGAGTTCCTGGTCGCCAGAGCTTTGGCTGAGGGTGAAATATCCGATGATATGCATAAACTGCACATCACCCCATTTATGGGATTAATATACGCCCAGCGACTGACGCGCCATACAGGATATGAACTGCTCTGGATACCGGGGGGAGAATTCCAGATGGGGAGTAAGGAAAGCAACGATGAAAGTCCTGTTCACAACGTACATATCAAGGGTTTTTGTCTTGGAAAATACCCTGTCACAAATGAGCAATACAAAAGATTTATGACGGCGAATCCAGGGGTGCACGAACCGGATTTCTGGGGTCACCGCAAGTTCAATCATCCGCAACAGCCCGTCGTGGGAATCAGCTTTGAGGACGCCAGACAATACTGCGAATGGGCAGGAATGCGATTGCCATCTGAAGCGGAGTGGGAATATGCGTGTCGTGCCGGAAGTACAACTCAATACTGTAATGGGGATAGTGAATCCGACCTGGAACGGGCAGGCTGGTTCGCCCAAAACTCGGGGAAAAGTACGCATTCAGTGGGGGAAAAGGAACCAAATCGATTTGGACTGTACGATATGCACGGAAACGTGTGGGAATGGATAGAGGATGACTGGCACGACAATTATAACGGCGCGCCTGTGGATGGGAGGGCGAGGGTGAATGAATCGAGGGCCGATTTCCGAGTATACCGCGGTGGCTCGTGGAACTATGATGCCAGGTATTGTCGGTCGGCATACCGCGGCGGCAGGCGCCCAGACTTCCGCTACGTCTTTCTCGGCTTTCGTCCGGCGAGGTCGATCCCTTGATCCTTGAACCCTTGAACCCCACCCCTTTCAAGGTGGTGCCAAAATACAGATGAAAAACAGCTGATTCATAAGGAAAAAAATGTAGTTGCGGGCTTTATGCCCGCTTTTTATTGTTCAATCGCGCTTTTCAAGCGGGGATAAACCCCGCAACTACATTTAAT
>JAFGQN010000039.1 GCA_016935665.1 Deltaproteobacteria bacterium
GATTGCCTGCGCACGCTTGGACCATCCCCCGGATTTATGTGCCAAACAAGCCGCATGGCAGTGAAAAAGAGGGGACAAATCACCCTTTTGCCCTGCACCCTGGTGGACGACGACGACCGCTTTGCACTCAATGGCTCCCTCACCGACACCCAGGCCGCCACCATCACCCTGATGCATCATCGCTGCTACACCTGCTTTGCCAACCAGACATCGTGTTCGGGGCTGTAGCGCTGTGATTAAGGCGATTACCGATTCAGCAATACGCCCCACTCTTTAGAGTAAGGATGCACTGCACTGGTGGGCTGGTTGTTTTTGTATACGGTACGGCCGGCGTTCTTCCAGGCAAAAATGCCGCCTTCCAGATTGTACACTTTTGTAAAACCGGACTTTTGCAACTGACTGGCCAGTTTGGACGAACGGTATCCCACCGAACAATACACCACTACAGACCTGTCCTTTGGCGCTTTGGCCAGTACCTTTAACGCCTCTTCTTTGGAGAGCGCGCGATGGGCCCCTTTCAAATTGCTCACGTTGTATTCGTCCGAAGTGCGAGCATCCAATAAAACAGGCGCAGAACGCTTTGATGATGACAGCCAGCTATCCAGCTGTGCCCCGGATAGTTGGGTGACATCCGGATATTTCTGACGCACTTCTTTCAACACCTGCGGCCAGGTGAGGTCTGTGCCCTGGACGACGGCTGCCACTCCCAGATACAGGAGCAACGCACTCCAGACAATGATGTGCTTAATATATCTGATTGTGGATTCATTTCGTCTCATACGCCTAAAATAATAGGGACGAAGGAGCCAGGCGTCAACTCAGGTCAATGGTGGGAACCTAAAAAAACCCAATGACACGGGGCAAAAGCAACACCTATCAAGGTATCTCACTCTGCCCAAAGGACCAGTTTCGGCCGTAGGACACAAACACCGAAAACTGACCCGCGTCGCTTTGCCAATCCATGGTGGGACTCCATCCGGCGCGAACATCCAGCTGGTTGGGGCCAAACGCCATGTCGTAAAACGCGCCCACGCCCATCTGAAAACCGGCGCTGCTGCGACCGGTGCGCCATTCGTCATCGAAATACACCCCATCGGCCACCATTCCGATTTCCGTTTCCCCAAAAATCAAAAAATGAATACTGGTCTGCGCCGAAACAAGGTTCTCCGATAAAAACGCCGCCCACTGCGCCCCGGAAATGGGAATCACATAAGGCGTCATGCCTCCTATCCGATACCGATTCAGGTCATCCATGCCACTTCCCAAAGCAGCAGCCTCTTTAAACTGCACCCGCACGCGGGAATGAAACTGCCATCCCCATTGCAGCCACTGATATCCCATGAGCGCCAGCTTCTTGGGATTGTTTCGCGTATCCGGTGTTTCAAATGCGCCGGCATCAAATGCTCCCCAGCGCTGATGGGTGTTGCGCAAATCCACTCCGCCCTCTACTCCAAATGCAATGCCCGATGCCCTGCGAAACAGACGCTGCCGCCCTCCTTTGCCGCCGCCCAATCGCCAGAACGTATATCGCAACCGCGGTTCAAATACCCAGGCCTGCTCCGGCAGAACGAATGCATCCGCCGTTTTCTTTCCTTCTGAAAAAAACCACTTTCGCGCGCCGTATTCCAAAGTGAGCGACTGCCGTTTGGGCAGGTTCAGTTTAAAGTAGCCGCCCAGCATCACGTAATGCGCGTTGAATCCCCGGGTTTCGTCCAGCTTACCCAATCGATAATAATCGGGCAGCAATCCCGAAAACACCGCTTCGCCCGTGCCCATAAAACCCAATTGAAACACGCCGTCAGCAAAAGACAGATTGTCGTATCGAATGCGCAGTGTGTCGGTATTAAACGACAGACTCAGCTTGGCCGACCGCGGCAGCTCCCCCACATCGAGCGCCGCCAGCACAATGCCATGTCCGCCATTTTCGGGATACAGCCAGACTTCGCCCCCACCAAGTACCGTAACGGTTTTGGTAGTGCTGTGCCCCCCCTGGGAAAACACCAGAATCAATAAACCCAAAGCCAAAGCAACACCTGTGGCGCGCCAGTGTTTCGATGAATTCATGTAAATCATGCCACCTATTTAATGCTCATCTGCAAAAACGCCATCATTTTCTCACTATATTCCATGATTACGCTCGGCGCAAAGACAGTGCCGTATCATCCCCGCTATGGCAACCGCGCTACAACTTCCTTAAAAAGACGCGTCAAATGGGGTTCCGCCTCGGCGGCTGTTTTTAAAATATCGGCAATATCCACCGGTTTCAAATGGTCGGGGTCGCATTCATCGGTCAGCACCGAGACCGCCGCACAGGGCAGTTTTATCTGATTGGCCACAATCACTTCAGGTACCGTGGACATCCCCACCGCATTGGCAAATGTGCGAAACATGCGATACTCCGCCCGCGTCTCCAGATTGGGGCCCATAACGGCGAGATATATCCCCTCTTTTAACGATATCGACAACTCGGCGGCCACCTGTTTGAACAACGCGTTGATTTCTGGCGAATAGGGACGGCTCATGTCCGGGAAACGGTCTCCCATCTTCGGGTCATTGACGCCGCGCAACGGATTGCCCGGTAAAAAATTGATGTGGTCATCAATGAGCATCAGAGACCCTTTGGGTAATTCCGGCGTCATGGATCCCGCCGCATTGGAAAGCAGCAGTTGTGATACCCCCAGCGCCTTCATCACCCGCACCGGAAACGTGATGTCTAAAAAGCGGTACCCTTCGTAGTAATGAAACCGCCCCTGCATTACCAGCACGGTTTTATTGGCCAACGTCCCGTATATCAAACGCCCCTCGTGACTCTCCACGGTGGAAAGCGGAAAATGCGGGATACTGGCATAATCAACGGATGTAATAATCTCAATTTCATTCACAAGACTCCCCAGCCCGGTGCCCAAAACAATCCCCGTCTGCGGCGCCACCACCCCGACGTTGCGCAAATAGGTTGTTGTCTCTTTCAATTTCTCATGCATCTCCATGTGTTCTCCGTTTCATCCTCAGTCCGTCCGGCAGCGACGGGATTGACATCACCGATTCAATTCCTTGTACCACCAGATATTGGAATGTTGAATTTTTCTGGCGTCATATGGTATTGATTACCATCCATCAACCGCAGGGAAGAAGCAATGATTTGGCACCGATTATCAAGTGGGCACAGACACCACCACAACAGTTTCCAACAGTAACACAGACACCGATACCACTTTTGGAACGGATGCCAAAAGAGTGTGCATAAAAAAGTGCGAAGGAGAACTCGCCGATTGCGATGAATTAAGTAAAGCTGAATGCCAAAGCGCTTTCCATTGCACATGGGAGCGAAACTGATTAAAGCAGCAGATTGCACGTACCCTGCTTTTTTGTGAAGCAACGTCCGGTTGCCTTATTCAGGTGGAATAGTACATGAAAAATAATCTGTAACAAAAAAGGATATCAAAAATGAAAATTTGTCTTTTGATGGCGATGTGGGGAGTCGTGGCTGTTTTTTTTATGGGATGTGATGGTGATGAAGCGTGCTATGGTCCCTTGGAAGTAAAAACATGTGCCGATTACAGCCATATGTTATTGAGCTGTCATTCAGAAGATTATTATCCAAATCTTCCAGGTTGTGAAGTGGTTGAGCACTGCACGGACTATTCTGCCATCACTGACACCACTGCCAACACTGCGGATAGTGACAGTGATAGCCATAGCGACAGTGAGACAACGATGGTAGTCGATTCGGAGATGACAAATGATTCCGAGTCCGAGTCTGAAAGTGAGACTCCACAAACAGGCGTTGTATGTGAGAAAGTATGTGAGGGCAACCTGCTCCCGTGTGAAAAAATGGGAAAAAAGCAGTGCCAGACAGCCCGTCATTGTGAATGGTTTGACGACTCCTCTTCAATATAATTATTACTTCTTTCAACAGGTAAATAACCGTGGATTAGACGCTCACTGCCAGAATCCTCCATCCCACAACCCTGTCACCAAAAATTTACATTACGCACCTTGACGCTTCCTGGCAGGGAATGGTAGGTTTTGCGAATCGAATACATTTTCAAGTTATTTTTTTTTCAAACGGACTCGGTGTTCTGCGGTTTGGGGGCAGACAGGCAGCGGGGTCAATTGACTTTAATGGAGGAAACCCATGGCATCGAAAGCAACCATTTACAGGCAGCGATCTTCTGAACGAGTGATTGCAGCCTGCACCACCCACGCCAATAAAATTCAGTTGGCACTGGGACATATCTACACCCCGGACATGGGTGTCGCTTCGAGCATACTTATTAATGGCCTGACTGCGTCGTTGAGCGAATGCACCCGGCGCATGATTGAAGCGGACACTGCCAACGAGGCGGAGTTGCAGGACGATGACGGCGTTAGGCGCAATCGCGACGAAGCGGCTGAAAAGCTGTACAGCCAGTTAACGACCACCCGCGATCAGGTAACCATTATCTGCGGCCCCGAATTCGTGGCCGAGCTGGGATTCAGAGGGGATACGCCACGGGATCCGGTGGCGCTGACGCGGCTGGCCGAAGTGGTGCAGCATAAACTGAACACCACTTTAGCGCCCGTGCCGCTAATTCCCGGCTATGTGTTCGATGCCAATATATGGAAGAAACCGTTGACCGAATACCTGATTGCACTGAAGGAAGCACTCTACAGCGAGGCCAATGAATCCAGAGAGGCGGAAGCCACCCTGCTGGCCAAACGGGAAGCCATTTCCAGATACGACCAGGAATTTTCCCGCACCGCCAATCTGGTGAGCACCCTGCTGGAAATCTCCGGCGAAGCAGAACTGGCAAGGCGAGTCCGCCCCTCCTTCCAACAGCCTGGCCAAACATCCGAAGACGCGTCAGATAGCCAGCCCACCACGCATTGAAACGTCGGGGCGACAACCGGTAATCGGGTTGAATGTAAAAAAACAGGATCCTTCAATTGAATCTATGGTCGCAGATACCACAATGCATAAATGGCAATTGCTGCAATCAACACCGCACTGAACCAAATGGCCATATACCAGGGGGCATCATCGCGGCGAATGGTGGACTGCCGGGGATTGTTTCCAGCCCAGCTGGCTGCATGGTTTTAACAAGGCAACAACGGCGTGACTCAGTTTGAAATGATAACATTGTCCAGGAGGAACATAATTTCATCCCCCTCTTTCACATCGTTTCCCGTGCAGTTTGCTTTGATGCGGAATTTGTCAAACTGCCAGGCCGATGGATTATCCGCATCATCAAACGCCGAATACGTGATGGTATTGGTTGCAACGATTTCAGAAATCGTGGACCATTTGGCCACAGTCACGTCCTCACCGGAGTACCAGCCCGAGTAAATGGGCGTATACGCCTCATCGTCACCCACATACCAAAGAGACCACTGAAACGCGCATTTCGACGCGGCCATTGATTCCGGCACATATATGTCAAATGTGACGGTGTAATCTTCGCCAGACATGTCAGTGAGTTGATACAAATTCCATTGGGCCTCAACGGCGACCAGGGGTTCATCGTCATCGGTATCCTGATCATCATCCACCGCAGCGGCGTGAATCATCAATGCCAGCTGACCATCGTCGTTGTAGTCATCCACTTTATTGTTGTCAGTAAACCCTTCGGCGTCTCCCATAGCAAGGTAAAATGTGTTATTGGGCGATTTGGCTTCGAAATCCATTTTTAACACAATTTCGCCGGATGCCTCGGAATCACTGTCCGAATCCCCATCGCTATCGCCGTCCCCATCCGAATCGGAATCCCCATCGGTATCGCTATCTCCGTCCGTATCGCTATCACCATCGGTATCGCTATCTCCGTCCGAATCGGAATCACCGTCCGTATCGCTATCTCCATCCGTATCGCTATCACCATCCGAATCGGAATCACCATCGGTATCGCTATCTCCGTCCGAATCGGAATCACCGTCCGTATCGCTATCTCCGTCCGAATCGGAATCACCGTCCGATTTGTCGTCCTCTCCGGAACACGCTGACATGACCGCGCCCAACAGAAGAAAGATCATCACTGCAACATTTATTTTTGTTCCCATCATTGGCTCTCCTTTTTTTCCCAATAAGTCAGCTCCCATTAAAACGACTTGTTGGTATACAATGCGTCAACCGGCGAATGCCGTTGTGGCTCAAGTACCTTGGCACTTCGTTAATGACCTTAACCAAATTTGGCACAATATGTCACATATATTCGCTCTATAAATGGAAATTTTCATTTCGGACGGCTTACTAATGCCAGAAACTGACAAAAATTGATCACCAGGCCAAACGACGAATTCGGAGTTGTGAAGGGAATATCGCGTGCGTCATCTCAATAGAACTGCTTGAAAAAGTCCCAGTTGGCCTGTGGCACCCAGGTGTTGTTCTTGCCATAGGTCCCCTCGGTCCCCGGCGACCCAATGTGGTCACCTTTAAAAATACATGCCCGTGCGGGATAACCCTCATCGCATCCTTTGTAATCGACACAGACGGGCTCCATGAGACTGGTGGGATGGCACTGACCAGCCAAATCTTCGGTCTGGCAGCCGTTTCGCTCCGCGAGATCATTGATTTGGGGTTCGCCGAAGTTGGGCCATGTGCATACGCCGTCCTCGGTGCCGTGGGAAATGAAAATCGGCACCGGCCCACGGTTCGACGGGTTGCAGCCGCTCATGTTTCCACCGGAGTACATGGCGATGGCCCGCATCTTCTCAGGCATGGCGCAGGCGAGAGCGTATGACATGGACCCCCCCATGCTGAATCCCGATGCGAAGATGCGTGATGTATCAATGCAAAGCTCGCTCTCAAACTTTTCCATCATCGCACGGAAGAACGCGAGATCTTTTTCGCCCTGACCCCATTGGGCATTGATCCCCTCCGGCGCAACAAAAATGGTGGTCGCCTCGCCGCCTTTTGGGTTGGCAAGCTTCCACATTCCAAAATACTCATAGTTCGCTCTGTTGTCCGGCTCGCTATGGGCGACGTTCTCGGCGCTCCCGCTGCGACAGTGATTTGCAAACCATAACGCATAGGGATGATTGGGGTCGTAATCATCGGGGAGACGAAGAATATACTCGCGGTTCCCCGCGCCGGCTTCGGTGACATTAATCGTAAATCGGCCTTCGCCGCTCAAAGATGTGGGCTTGCCACAGCCGGCACTGGGCACGGCATCTCCAGAATTTTGTTCAGAGGTGTCGCTATCCGTGTCGCCGTTCGTGTCAGCGCCTTTATCCGTGTCGCCATCCGTGTCGGTATCCCCATCCGTGTCACTATCCGTGTCCGTGTCGGCATCCGTATCGCCATCCGTATCCGTGTCGCCATCCGTGTCCGAATCCCCATCCGAATCCGAATCGCCGTCCGTGTCTGAATCCCCATCGGTATCACTGTCCGAGTCTGAATCGGAGTCCCCATCTGAATCCCCATCGCCATTTCCGGTATCGCTGTCGCTGTTTTTATCTGCCGATTCGCCGCATGACAAAACCAGCAGACCCAGGAAAAACGTGGCAAAACACAACACAAATCTTCCAGACAACTTCATTTTTATTACCTTTCTTTTTTTTTAAACAGTGGCAATGTCTCTGTTTCCTGCCAAACGAAACCAAACTGTGCTGATACGGCACACCATGCACTTTCTTCAGGATTGTGGGGCGCCGCCGTCAATAGTGGGCGGATTTTAAATGAGAAAGAATTGGCGCCAGTTGAATTCCGCCAATTTGTGAGGGCGCAGTGGTTTTTCATTGTGATTTTTTTGAAAGAAGGGACTTTTGTGAAATCAGAAGTATGGTGTTAATACTATTTTCAACGAAAGGAATAACAGATGAGGCAATCATATTGTGTATTGATTTGTGCAGTGCTGCTTTGCGGTATCTTTGGATGCGGCGGGTCCGCGTCAACGCCTGTCACCGTGATAAAAACCGCCGATGGAAAAGTGTCGTACCGCCAAACCATCCAGCCGGTACTGACCGATAGCTGTGGCGGCTGTCACAGCGCAAAACGGGCCAAAGGTGGCTTGAACCTTTCATCTTACGAAGGACTCATGAAAGGGGGCGCAACCGGTGCTTCGGTCATTCCAGGAAACGCAGACGAAAGCCAGATTATAGGTTCAGTGGAACGCACCAAAGAACCCCACATGCCCCCCTCTTTCGCCGGCGATATGCCCACCCAGGGAATCGCCGCCATGCGCCAATGGATCAACGAAGGCGCCCTCGATAATTAAATCGAATCAAACCCGGACTGGCATTGCCACCCCGTCCATTGTTCGAGACGCAATCACACAATCTGCACATGCGCAGCGGTTTGAACACTGTTTTCAACATCAACCATCAGTTGACAATCTTCATCGATATGAGATGGCTTTACAAACGCAATGGCGTGAATCTGATGCGCCTCATCCAGCATTGGCGGCGTGGATGGTCTGACCAGAAAATATCCCCACAACAGTTGTGATGCGAGCATTCCAACAATAAAACCAATCACCGCCCCTGCTGCTGCGGCGGCTCCTGCCCAAATGAGTTTTTGCTTTGTTAATTTTCCCAATTCGTTTTGTTCAAATCTGTAACTATTCCAATGTACATGATGCAGAACCACTCCCCTGTTGATACAGATTGCTTTTCCTTTGATACAGATTAAAAAAAACAGAACCGCATACACTGTCCCCTTGAGACAAACTCATTTTCCCGCAAAACGGACTGCTTTTCCGCTGAGACGGGGTGCTAATTCCCGTGGCGGAACCGCCCACCGCCTCGCAAACATGCCTTCTTCTGCCGCAAAGATGGGGTTTTTCTTGAGACGGAATGAAAAATCACCGCAAACCAGGGGTGCCGCGGCACCAAAGATGCCTTCTTCTGCCGCAAAGATGGGGTTTTTCTTGAGACGGAATGAAAAATCACTGCAAACCAGGGGTGCGCTCATAAAACGGACACCGTCTGCTGCAACGCGGAGTGCTTCCGGATGGAGACATACGTACATTTCAGTCGTTCCCGCGAAGGCGGGAATCCTGTGGGTACTGTCGAGGTCCCCGCATTCACGGGGATGACGGGGGGATCAGACCTGGGTGTCACCAACTGCTGCTGTATCGGTACCCCCGCGGTATTTGCGGTTGCGACGACGCATGTAGGCCGACGTGAATATCAGGCGGCGGTTGTTGGATTTGTCCTTGCGAAACGCATATGCGGCAAACAGGCGGATTTCCCTGAGTGCGTCTTTGGCCAGCGTGAACACCCGGTCCCGCATCTCTTTGCTGTTGGTCATTGAGCGGGCCACGTCTTCTTCGGACAACATGGTTTGCAGACCCTCACTTTTTGCCAGTGCCTCTGCGGACACAGCATCCACATCCACTCGAATGGCCTCAAAAAAGGATCGCTTATCGGTGACCAGCACCGCCAGATTGCGCAAATCGTCCATTAAATCCGCCAGCCCTTCGCCTTCTTTTATTTCAGCCACGCGGCGTTGGCCATCGGTATCGTTTCGCAGCGCCAGTGCCGCCCCGGCCAGCACGTCTTCCCTGAACGCTTCGGCCGCTGCAATCTGCGCCAGATTCTCATCGCTGCGCCCGCGCGCTTTCTCCGCAATAAAAATCGCCTGCGCCGCCCGCAACGCATCGGCAACCATCTTAAGCCGCGCCACCATTTCATCGGTAACCCCCACTGCAAAAAGCGCGTCCCGGTGCTCTTTGGCAGCCAGCACCGTGTTGCTCAGCTCATCAATCATCACCATCACCGGCATATGCGGCCTGGCAATGGCATCGGGCGTCAGCCCTTCCGCCACATCGCGAACCTTATCCACCAGGGCCATCAGCTCCGACAAAGGTACATTGAATTGCTCATTCATAAGACTCCCCTTTCCGTTGGAAAATAAATTACAAGAACGCCACCTTTCGGGCTCCCCCAGTAACCCTGGGCACACGCTCGGTTGCACAAATTCCGTTTCACTAATGCTGTAATGTACATTCGGGATATGACAGATATTTCAGAGGGGCAAGGATTTTCTGAAAATTCATTTCGATTTCGCAGTCGTTTCATTTTTTTTTTGCAACAGATTCCCAAAACGGCCGATAGGGAATTATGACACTGCCGACTTATATCAATTCTGACAACAGTCCGATAAAAAATGCCACAATACCAACAAACCCCAATACTGATGAATATCTAAGTATCTTTATGTCAATAGAATCAAACTTCCCTTTCGTTCTCGCACTGATCCCATAGAACAAATAGGAACGTCGCACTCCAATAACAGATAATCCGATGCAGGACGATGTAATACAAGTGACACCAGCCCATCTAAGCACCTCGAAAAACATTTGCGTTCAATCCGTATCTTTGTCATTAAGAATTCTGTACAGAGCATAGAGATATAGAAATGGAACCACCACTCCACCAACACAAAGAGGAACAATGCCACTCCAAAGCAATTGCCGGTCAATGATTGCAAAGCGCTCCATATCGCGATTCGCGAAAGCGCTAATAAGAAAAAAAATCCCCGTTCCTGCAATGAACAGATGAAACATCATCATTCTGAAGAGATGACTAAAAGTTCCGGTAATCATTGATGCCCACACTTTGGGTTCTTTAAAAATGGACACTACAAATTTGTTCATCAGAAAACCCCTTAACACTTGGGAGATGGTATATATATTTTGTTCTCATCAATCATCGCATCGGGGAAAATGGGTGTAATATAGCTTCAGGACTTTTCGCGTCCACTGCGTGTGCTTACGATCAATCAATATTGCCAATACGGTCAGAATACAGCAAAAGAAATTTCCAAATTCTGATGATATGTCCCATATGCATCACACCTGCCCGGTCAGGTTAAACGATAAATCTTTCCAGGCCATTTTGAGGTTTTCCATCAGGGCGATAAATTCGTCGTCGGTGAGTTTATTCGAGGGCGCCTTTTCGATGCGGTAGGCGGCTTCACTGAGTGGGAAGGCGCAGATGTTGGCCGCGGAGCCTTTGATTTTGTGAGCCTGGGCTTCCACCAGTTTAAAGTCTTTGTCGTCCATGCCTTTGAGCAGTATCTCCACCTGGTTGGGCATGTCTTTTAAAAACTCATCTATTATTCGATGGGCTAAAGGTTCGTCGTACATCATACGCTTTATGAATGCGTCGCGATCGAACGGCACGGGGATGTTGGGTGTAAAGCTCGCTTTGGGAACTGGGCCAGCGTCGATGGAGCCGTTGCCCAGGCTGTTTGAATGACTCAGCCATTTTTCAAGAACCGTGCTGAGGGCCTGCACGCCAATGGGCTTGGAGACATAGTCGTCCATTCCTGCGGCAAGGCATTTTTCGCGATATCCCGACATGGCGTGGGCGGTCATGGCGATAATGGGCACTTTTTTATTCAGCATGCCCGTCTGCTGTGCGCGAATTTCCCGCGTGGCTTCGAATCCGTCCATTACCGGCATCTGGATGTCCATGAATACGAGGTCGTACCACCCGCGCTGCAGTGCTTCCACCGCGTCTTTGCCGTTATTGACGGTGGCCACCTTGTATCCCATTTTAGAGAGGATGCCCACAGCGACCTTTTGATTGATGATGTTGTCTTCGGCCACCAGAATGCGCTGTCTGGAGAGTCTCTTTTCGGTGAGGCTGTGCCGGGTAATTAACGGTGTGTCGCTCTGATTCTGTTGTCCGGCTCCAAACACTTCCTGCAGGCATTCATACAGTTCGAACGCCGCGACAGGTTTGGTGAGGTATGCGGATACGCCCAGACGTTTCATCTCGGCCGCATCTCCGCGTTTGCCAAGGGACGACATCATGACGACACGGGTGTGTTTCAGCCGCTCATCCTGCAGGACAATGCGCGCCAATGTGGGGCCTTCCATGCCTTGCATCATCATGTCGGCAATGAGCGCGTCGAAAGGTTTTTTTTCCTCGTGGGCAGTGTAGAGCTGATGCAGACCATCCGGCGCCGAATCCACTGTAGTCACTTTAATGTCCCAGCTTTTCAGTTGTCGAGTTACAAATCTGCGATTGGCTTCGTTGTTGTCGATGTACAAAATACGCTTGCCACCGATCTCAACAGTACTGCGAGAAGTTTCCTGTTGTGATGTGTTTTTGAGTCGGACGGTGAACCAGAAATTGGAGCCTTCGCCCTGTCGACTTTCGAAACCGATTTCGCCACCCAGCATATTGGTAAGCTGTCGCGCAATGGTCAGTCCCAGCCCGGTGCCGCCGAATTTTCGCGTGGTGGAGGCATCGGCCTGGGAGAAGCTTTGGAACAGCAGTGACTGTTTATCCTCGGGAATGCCTATTCCGGTATCGGATACGTCGAATCGGAGCAGGGTGTCGGCGTCGGCTTTTTCCACCGCTTCACACGTGACGCGGACTTCACCCACCTGAGTAAATTTAATGGCGTTTCCGATAATATTTATCAGAATCTGCCGCAATCTGCCCGGATCACCTATAAATTGCGCGGGAATCTCGGGATTTATTGTGCTGATAAACTGGATGTTTTTTTCTTCGGCGCGGAACGTCATTATTTTCCCAAGGTCGGACATCATCAGGTGAAAGTTGAAATCCACATCCTCAAGTTCCAAACGTCCCGCTTCGATTTTGGAGAAATCGAGAATATCATTGATAATGGTCAGCAGCGCTTCCGCACTGCTATGCACGGTAAGGGCGTATTCTCGCTGTTCATCGTTGAGTTCGGTTTGAAGCAAAAGCGCGTTCATCCCCAGCACACCATTCATGGGGGTTCGAATTTCGTGAGACATATTGGCCAGAAAACTGGATTTGGAGCGATTGGCCTCCTCGGCCTTTTGCGCCAGTGCCTGCGCATCTTTCGCCTGCAATCGCAGCTTGTCCTGGGCAGCGATAAGATCGCTTTTGAATATCACCAGTGTTTCAAATATTTTTTCCAGTGGATGTCCCTCGGATACTGGGAGCGTATCGTGCTGGTGTCCGGTTTTTTCTTCCCTATCCCAGATGAAACTCAGTATGTAATCAATGACCTGCTGAATATCCTTTTTCGAGATGCTTACCGCATCCGCGTTTTTTGAATCGTCAGTGTGCCCGTGTTCAACAGCATGCGCAGCGAAACTGGTTTTGGCAGGATCCCGGATTTTTTTCTTTTTATCTTTGATGACTTCACGCGCCTTGTGGAGCGCATCTCTATAATCATTGCATATATACGTTTCGATGGGACCGGAATAAATGGTGTTCAATGCTTTGAGCAGCATCTTCATTTGCAGTGAACCATTAAAATAAATAACCGCAGCGAGTTTATCATGGTTTCGCTCGTAGAACTTTTTTGTGTCGTTGCGGACCTTTTTGCCAATGATGCCTTTGGCGTTGCCCAGATTTTTGATTTCCACCACCGGATATTCCGAAAATTCCTCATCAAGGAACTGCTGGTAGGCATTCAGCAGACGATTGTCGATGGTGGCTAAATCTCCTTTGCCAATGCTGAGATAGATATGGTTGCCAATGCGGGCCAAACTGGACGAATAGCTGCTTCCTGTTGGAAAATCTTTCCATTTTGGATGCTGGACAATTTTGAGTCCTGTATAGGGACAGGTTGTGGGCGTGGTGACTTTTTTCATGACTTTGATTGCTTTGATGACTGTCGTTATCCGGGATATCGGCAATGACAAATATCTCTGTAGTGTTTTACTTTTAATTATGTGAGGATTTTGCGTGCCTGACCAGTTGCCCGCGGTGGATGTGCCCTGGGAACAATGGGCCGCGTGGAATGTCAGAACTGTTCATGTGTATCGTGACAAATAACTGAGATTGGGTTTGGGTATATGGATCTTTTTGAAAAACGCTGGGTGAAACTGCTCCTGTTTTTATTGGTGCCGGGAGCTATTTTTATTTTAATTTCCGCTGGGATACGGGTCTCGCAGTATGGGATTGATCATACAATAGTCGTGCTTTGTCCAGGGACACTGGTGCCGAATTCACAAGGTGCCATGAGAATTACTCTGATTGACGACAACTCGGGCTTTTTTCTGCCACAGCGGGTGGCGGCGCGACTTCGTCTTTGGAAAAAAACTATACCCCTGTTTGATGGCGAAGTCGTGGATACGGGTTACGCTGTGGCGCGCAATTTTTCACTTCCCAGTCTGAATGCAACCGATGGTGTTCTTGAGATCGATGTGTACTTCGACGGTCAGCGCCGTCGAATCGAGAAAAAGGTAAAGCTGGCGCCACGTTATCCCGCTGGGAAGCTGGTGTATCCTTCGGATACAAAATCGGATGTGGTGGTGGCCAAAGCGATGGTTGGGAACACAATTATGCGGGTGTTTCCAGAGGGAAGAGGCGCACCTGCGGGGCTGACGTCGTTGCTGTTCGTGCAGACCTCCAACGAGAACGAACAACCCGTTTCCGCTCCATATCGCTTCGAGTTGCCTGTTTTTAAAAAAGGCGAGTCGCCCAAAGAAATTTCCGGCCAGACCGATATGTTTGGACTGGATGCATTTGTGATACGGCCAACTGATTTGCATTATCCGATGAAGGTACTGAACGTCGCTGACAGGGGCGATTCCGGACTGGCGGCTGATGCAAACTCAAATCCCCCACCGAAAGGTCCAGATATTCCTCTTTCAACACCTTCGAAGGGGGCAGGGGGGATTTCAGACGCGGATTCCATCGAAACGGATTCCGAATCAGATGTGGCCGTCACACCGACAACTCTGACGCCGCCGGTTGTATATAGTGGAATGAAAATGGACATGCAGTCACCACTGATTGACGCGGATAAACCGATAATTTTATCGCTTCAGCAGATATCCGGTGGCGAGCCGGTGTATCTCGATATTTTCAAAGGCGCACAATGGTTGTATTCAGAAACCGACTGGGTGGGAGACGATGGGCGTGCTCAATTTGACGTTTCGCCCCCTGCCAGCGGTATTCTGCGGATTCAGATAACCAGTTCTCCGCTGCAGTTTACGCGAAATGTAATCGTTCGCCATGTGTATGTGAAAAAGGCGGGTGAGGATGATTTGGCCGCATTGAAACAGATTGTTGCGGCTCAAAAAAACAATGGTCAAAAAAAATGGCTGACTCACGCGGTGCAGCAACTGGCATCAGAAAAGGACGGCGGTCGGGTATCGCTATTGGCGGCGTTCGCATTATCGAGGCTTTACAAAGGGCACAATAACCTGCCTCTACTGGTGAGCAGTCGCAAGGAAGACGATGCGGCCCTGAACACGTTTAAAAAGAACTTTCAGACCGGGTTGATGGTGGCCATTTTATTGCTGGGCGCTGCGGTGGCCATCCTGATAGCAGTTATTGCGGTACAGTCATCCCGGAAGCAAAGACAATTGACCCAAATGATACTGGACGACGCCGATGATATTGATGAAATAGCGGACGAATCCGATGAAGACACAAAAACCACGGTTTCAAATCGCTTGAGCGCGTCGCGGGTGACTGGCTGGATTCAGATTGGGACCCTCTTCCTGGTGATACTCGCTGCATTTGCCGCCATTGCACTTTTGGTGCTAACCATGTCCTGGAATCAGATGCCGGGAATGTGAGAAAACAGATTTGTGTGATTCGAGTGCCTACTGTATTGGTTGAGACAGAGAGGGCAGTTTAAGTTTTCCATCGCCCTCTTTTTTTGCGGCGGCAGGTGGTGTCGCCGGTTTTTTCGGTGGCGGTGCCGGCGCCGGGGGGGCAGCGGCTGATGGTGGTTCTTCAGGCGCTTCCGTTTGCGGTTCTTCTGGTGTTACCGCCGGATCTTTTGTGGCGGGAGGCGGCACAGGCGTTGGCTGGGGTGCGACTTCTTTGGAGTTAATCGGTGTTTTTGGGGGAACAACCGGTGGCGGTGAGTCGGGCTTTTGCCTTTTTAATTTAGGTTCTTCGTGAACTACAATAGTTTTGTTTTTCAGGTCCTTGAGTTTGGCCACTTCTTCGGCGCGGATGCGTTCCACCAGTTTGTGATATTCCGCACAGCTTTCGAATTTTGTCTGAACCGTGCCGCACGAGACATCTTTGATGCGCGCTTCTTCGGGCAGGATTCCCAGCGGCGTATCATCCCATGCCCAAACCAGTGCCGTTCCAACATACCAGGACGGAGGCGCGTCGAAGTCTGAACCGATTTGCGCCACTGTGCCGTTCAGTTGAATATCCACCCTGTCGCCCAGATTCAGAACAAGGGACAGGCCGCCACGCAGGCGAAATGCCGCCTGCATCTCGTACTCGATAACTTCATTGAGCAGATTATCCAGTACGGATTCGTCGATCATAATATTTTCGGGGACGCCAGTTGTTTCGTTGTACTCGATAATCACGTAATCCTGCAGCTCTTCGGCGGAAAAGAGATCTTCAATCCGGCTTTGAAATTCCTCATAGCGAACAACGGTGTCCAGACTGAAACTCGGTGCGCCTTCCACCCAGGGCACGATGGACAAGTGCCGGATGGGATTCATTTCCATTCCGAGTCCCAGTACAAAGGGGATATTCACGTACGTAAATTGTCCGTTGGACATGATGGTGGGCACCGCGCCCCCGTAGAACGAAAACGCCGCTTTGGGCATGCCGTTTGAATATCGACTGCCAATGGGAATTCCGTAAAGGGCAACCACTGAACCGGAGCCGCCATGCATGGTCCAGGTGACTCCAGAGGGTGTCAAATTCATGTATTGCATGCCAAACTGCGCACTAAGCCGGCCTGTGGTGGACGTAAAATTGGCATTGTACCCCAGAATGCTGGAGGAGCCTTCTTCTGGCAGGAACCCGCGTTCATATTGAAAAACGATTGTGGAACGGGTGGTGTCCCATGTGGATACTGCCCAGCCATGGGAGCCCGGTTTGGCAGCCGCGGTCGGAGGAATAAGCACAAATATCACTAGCGCGATGACGGCTGCGCCAGGCATTCTGGCAGATTTTGACGGGGGTAAGTGTTTCACACGTGACCATGGGCAGTCGGGAGTCATTATGCACCTCGCAAATTTACATTGGAGAATAATTTCCAGACTACTTAACGGCCCAATTGCGAGGATCTAAACATGAATCAGTTGAAAACAACAGGAATTGTTTGAAACAGTAATCTTCACTGTTCAGTCAGGAAAAACTAAAGCTTGCCTTCCAGTATTTCGTTAATTCGGTCATTGAGGCGAGTTGCCGTGTCTATCGCATCTTTTTTCAATGCGGCGTGCTGCGCCTGCAGTTCCTGCAGCTCATCGAGCAAAACCAGTGCCACCATGGTCATGGCGCGAAACGACTGTGATGCCCTGGGACCTCTGCGGGGATTCATGTCGTCAAATCGCTTCTGGATGGTTTGGGCAAGCGCTTTGACATGCTCTTCACTGGCATCCGATTTTATCGGAAATGTTTCCCGGTCGATGGTGATTTGGTACGTCTTCATCGCGGGGAGTGTAGCGGTGTTTTAGTTGGGGGTCAATATCTGGCTGTCTGAGAAGCGCGTTCCTTGCCAATGATGAAAATTTGAGCTGACCTGACACTGCGAAATGCTTATAACTCAAACGCATCGGTGAAACGCTGTATTGTATTTTAAAAACGAATTATTTCATCCTGAAGGAGCGCGCAAAATGTTTAAAGCAGACAGCAAAAGGTACGAGAAGCTGCCATATGATCGACTCGGCTACAGCGGTTTAATGGTTGCCCCAATTTCACTTGGGCTTTGGCACAATTTCGGCGGCGCCGCGGCATTTGAAAATTGTCGTGAAATGGTAACTGGCGCCTTTAATCTCGGCGTCACGCATTTTGATTTGGCAAACAATTATGGTCCGCCCCCGGGTTCTGCAGAAACGATGTTTGGTAAAATTCTGGCGTCGGACTTGAAATCCTATCGAAACGAGCTGCTTATCGCCACGAAGGCCGGATATGACATGTGGCCCGGCCCTTACGGCGATTTTGGTTCCCGCAAATATCTGCTTTCCAGTCTGGATGACAGTCTTAAGCGGATGGGCCTGGACTACGTGGATATTTTTTATCACCATCGCCCCGATCCGCAGACGCCCATTGAGGAAACCATGGGGGCGCTGGATGCCGCAGTGCGCAGTGGAAAGGCACTTTATGCAGGACTTTCCAACTACAATGCAACGCAGTTGAAGGCGGCACGCGCGGTTTTAAAAGAGCAAAAAACGCCGTTCGTGGTAAACCAGGTGAAATACAACATGTTTGATCGGGCCGCTGAGTTGGAAATGGTTCAGACAGCGGAAGTATTGGGGATTGGTTTACTTATCTATTCGCCGCTGGCACAGGGGCTTTTAACCAATCGGTATTTGAATGGTGTGCCCCAGGATTCCCGCGCGGGTGGCAATAGTGTGTTTCTTAAGCGGGATGACGTTTCCAACGAGATGATGCAAAAAGTAGTGGCGCTGTCGAAACTGGCCGCCGCAAGAGGACAGACGGTGACGCAGTTGGCTCTGGCATTTGTGCTGCGGCATTCATCTGTGTCATCGGTGATAATTGGCGCCAGTCGGTTGGCGCAGATTGAAGAGTGTCATCGCACCATGGAAAACCTGACACTGTCCTCAAAGGAACTCGAGGCGATAGAGTTAATCCTTCAGTAAAGCGCCTCTGGCAACGTTTCCACAAACGCCTTGATTTCATCCCGCACACGGCGATACGCATCCAACGCTTCTTCGGCAGTGGATGCATTTCTGGCAAGAGCGGGGGGATCATCAAAACTGTGATGGATGACTTTGGCAGCGCCAGGAAATACAGGACATGTTTCGGCCGCGCGGTCGCACACGGTCACTACGTAATCAATGGGAACATCCAGATATTTGTCGATGAGGTCGGAAGTATGCCCGGAAATATCTACCCCCGACTCCTTCATGACCAGGACCGCATCGGGATTTAATCCATGGGTTTCAATTCCAGCGGAATATACGTCTATTTGATCTGATTTCAGAGTTCTGGTCCATCCTTCGGCCATCTGGCTGCGGCAGGAATTTCCCGTGCAAAGATACAGAAGTTTGATTTTTGTCGTCATGGATTGCTTTCCTTTCCAAAAAGGTCGCCAGGGCTGCACGTCACCTGAAAGGCGAATCGACCGTTCAAGGTGCTATCATTACCAGCTCAATTTAGCCAGCATCGGATAAAAAAAGTGATTTAAACCAGGTGCCTTTGGGAAGGTATATATTGCACCCCAGGGAAAGCAAATTTCAGCTTTGAAAAAACAGCTTTGCTGCATTTGGAAAAATTTTCATGAATGTTAAAAAATATATGCAGATTTTCTGTGTTTTGCCGAATTAGATGTTAGCTGAAGACACCGGCACGGTGATTGCACTGCAATACGAGTGAATGTGACTTTTGGAGAAGGGGATCAACATGAAAAACGTAAAAGAACTATGGATGCAATATCAGTTGGAAAAAGAACTTCAACTCGTGCCTGTTGAGGTGACTGACAGAAATGAAGAAAGAATCAAGGAACTGAGAAAACTGTTGATAGGCCAGCTTATGCCGGCAAACGGCCTGTTTCCTTCAGATAGAATTCGCGAATTAAAAGCGTAGATAGTGACGCCCTCGGTCATACGCCTGACGGTTTTCCCTGCATGACAGGGCGCTGCTTTGACCGGGTTGACTCGTACCGCCTTCGCCCGAATTGAAATATCCGTATCTTTTCGCACTGTTTAAAGAGATTCCCTTTTTGCATTTTGACTTTAAATAGCCACATTTATGTAACATCGACTGTGTGCATTGGATAGCTTGTACGGTGCTCTGTCATCGGCAGCGATTTAGGAGTTGGGATGGGCCCAAATACACTTGAGACAGGAGTGATTTTTGAGACATGCATTTCTGACACAAGTGTGACAGTGTGTGACAAGGTAGCGCCCTGGTTTTGTTGCAAAAACACTACAGTATGAGGTGCGACCAGTTTTCAGCAACCACATGAAATGTTTTATCTGCCACGCGTTCACCATCCAGTTTGACCCACATGTGCCACGCACCCATTTTATTTTCCGGGGGCGCCCAGATGGTATCCCCCAAAAAGAATTTCCAGTCTGCGCTTTTAACGCGCATCGTGCCGCGAAATGGGGGCAACACCTTTCCATCATCGCCGGGAATATGGGGGTGCTCGATGCACCATTCAATGGATTTCCCCTTCGCCTGTTTGATATTCACGATCATTCCGAATTCAATGTCCAGACGCGCTGGAATTTCCTCGCAAAAATAGGCGATTTTAGGCAGTTCGCGGGCTTTTGCCTCAAAGCCGCTGTAGATGCCGTAACTGACGATTTTCACATTTTTATGCTGTTTGCTCATTTTTTAAGATAGTCCTCCCTTGTAACATCCTGTGCCGCCTGGCCTGCTGATACCTCCGGGTTGAGGCAGTACGCGGATTTGGCAACCGATGCGCTCTTTAAGCGCCGGAGCCTGGGAGATGACGTCGATGAGTTTACCGTCCTGCTGCAGGTTGTTCAAGGTATCCAGTGCCAAATCCAGGGCGGCATCGTCCAGCGTACCAAACCCTTCATCCAGGAAGAGCGAATCAATCTGAACGTTTTGACTTGCCATTCTCACCTGCCCCAGCCCAAGGGCCAGACTGACAACAAAACTTTCGCCACCGGAAAGATTTCGCGTGGTGCGGATTTCTCCAGCCTGATGATTATCCATGACGTCCAGGTTTAGCGGCTCGTTTTCGTTTCTGAGCAGCAGGTAGCAGTCGGTCATGTGCACCAGTTGCCGATTGGCGTGGGCGATGAGTCGTTCAAACGTGAGCCCCCTGGCAAAATTTCGGTATTTTTTCACGTCTGCGGAACCAATTAATTCATGCAGGCGCTGCCACTTTCGGCTTTCGGTCAGCTGTGCGCCAATTTTCTTCCTTAAAGACTCGGTTTGCTTGCGCACTCGGGTGTCTTCGTTCAGCTTTTCCTTAACGGCGCCCAGTGATTCGCGCAGATTCGCCATCGTGTCCCGTTGCTGCTCGAATTGCGCCGTCAGTCGACCGGTGGGGTTGCGCTGCGCCCGGTGTTGATGCCACTTGCACGTGTATACGCCACTGTTGTACGAAAATGTTACTTCTGCGTCGCATTCCCCGGTGTGACGCGACATGACGTCGTTGTCCTTTTGTGTGATTTTGCCGAGTCTGGGGGTTGCGCCATACAGAGCGAGACAAATAGCGTCGAGCAGTGTGGATTTCCCTGAACCAGCGGGGCCAATGATGGCAAAAATTCCGGCGGCGGCAAAGCGGTTATTTGTAAAATTCACTTCCCATGGTCCAACCAGAGACTTTAGATTTCGCAATTTGAGATTCAGAATTTTCAGCCTCTGTCACTCCGCCTGTGTGTCCGTTTCCAGAATGGTGCGCCGTATTTCCTCATGACATTCAAACAGTTCGGCGCGCTGCTCATCGGGAACGTTTTGGGCATCCAGTCGACGTCGAAAGACTTCCTTTGCATCGAGATCACTCAACTCTTCCAATGCTTCGATGCGTTGCATCACCTGATTAAAAACCTGACGGTTTCGAATACGCAACACTTCGACCGCTGAGTTCTCAGTCAACTGACCGATGCGCTCCTTCAGTTCCGGTAAAATCTGATGGCCGGTGTAGTCGTTTTCCAAAAGGGGGATTATCGCTTGCTCAATGGCATCCATATCGCCCTCGATGCGCTGCAGTTTTTGAAATACCGGAATGGGAATGGAGGTTACCGTTGACGACAGGCCCTGCCACTCTACGAGAACGACCTCTTTGGGTTTGGTCGCTTCGCCAAAACCCATGGGGATGGGCGCACCGCAGTAGCGGAGACGTGATGTCTGGCCCACCACCTGGGGTATGTGCAGATGTCCCAGTGCCACAAAGTCAAATCGCTGCGGGAACGCTGCCGCACTCAAATGGGCCAGCGTGCCCACATACAAATCCCGGACTCCGTCGCCATCAATTCTTTGACCTCCGGTGGTCAACAAATGGCTGGTGGCGATCATGGGCAGTTTTTGTGCATCATCGCATTTGGCAAGGGCCGCCTGCAAAACTGCGTTGTAGTGTTCGGTGATGCCCATTGTGACTTTCTGATGTCTCTGTTCTGCGGTATCGCCCGCTTCGGCCCGGCGCAAATCCCGATCGCGCAGATAGGGAACCGCACATACAATGGCCATGGGCTCCCGGCGTTCATTGGAAAACAGCAGGACTTCGTCTTCGATGTTTTCGGGCAATTGATGACAAAGTTATTAACGGAAAATCAGAAATGCGAAGCGACGTCAATGGATTTTGGCGGGATTTTCAACGCGGGAATCAGGAACAGCCGGATGTGGAGCCGCAATTGATGCAACGGTGACATGAACCATTGCGAACCATGATGGAACCGCATTCCGGGCAGGGAGGGGCGTCCACTTCGGCCTGAAAACCAATCATGGATGGCGGCGCCGGCGGGGCCAGACTGTCGTTGGTATCGGCCGCGGGTGCCGGTGGCATGCTGGTGAGTCCCGGAATGATGGAGTCATTCGCGTTTTTGGGTGTTAAAAAACGCAGGTTCATCCAGCGGAAAATATAGTCCATGATGGATTTGGCAATTGGAATTTCCGGATTGCGCGTGATGCCCGATGGTTCAAATCGAGTGTGGCTGAACTTGTCTACCAGCACCTCCAGCGGAACTCCGTATTGCAGCGCCAGAGAAATAGCAGTGGCGAACGAATCCATCAGACCTGAAACCACGGAACCTTCTTTAGCCATGCGGATGAAAATTTCGCCCACTTTGCCGTCGTCGTAAAGTCCGGCGGTGATGTATCCCTCGTGGCCGGAAATGTCGAATTTATGGGTGATACTCTGACGTTCATCCGGCAAATGCCGTCTGGAACGGGTGGTATCGTAATCGGCGATGGGCGCTGCATCCTGCGTCGAGCTGCTATTATCCTTGAGCTGCAGAGGCTGGGTGCGTTTGGAGCCATCTCGATAAATGGCCACGGCTTTGAGTCCCAGCTGCCACGCTTCCACGTATGCATCAAAAATATCCTGCGCAGTGGCGTTGGCGGGCATATTTACGGTTTTGGAAATGGCGCCGGAAAGGAACGGCTGTACAGCGGCCATCATGCGGATGTGACCACGAGGATCGATGCTGCGAGTGCCCTTTTCAGCTTTAAAGGCGCAGTTAAATACCGGGAGATGCTCGTCCCGCATTCCAGGCGCCCCTTCGATGGTGCCTTTCTGGTCGATAAAGTCCACGATTGCCTGAGCGACGGCGGCATCATAACCAAGGCGTTCAAGGGCGCTGTAAACCGAATTGTTGACTATCTTCAAAATACCGCCACCAATGAGGTTTTTGTACTTCACAAGGGCAATGTCCGGCTCCACGCCTGTGGTGTCGCAATCCATCATGAAGGCAATGGTGCCAGTGGGGGCGAGCACGGTGGTCTGGGCGTTGCGGAATCCTTTTTTGGAGCCCACAGCAACGGCGTCGTTCCACGCTTCCCTGGCCGCTTCCACTATCCAGGGGGATGCCAGTTCTTCATCGATGTCGTCCACTGCGTTTCGGTGCATCTGCATCACTTCCAGCATGGACTCTGCATTCTGAGTGTAGTGTTCAAAGGCGCCAATGGATGCGGCCATGCGACTGGACTGTGCGTACGCCTCGCCGGTCATCAGGGCGGTAATACCCGCAGCGTAGGCCCGCCCCGCATCACTGTCGTACGGAATACCGCGTCGCATCAGGAGTGCGCCCAGATTGGCATATCCCAGTCCCAGGGGACGATACAAATGGCTGTTGTGGGCAATTTTGTCAGTGGGGTACTGGGCGTTATCCACAAAGATGTCCTGCGCGGTGATCATGATGTCCACGGCGTGTTTGAACAGATCAATATCGAATTCGCAGTCTTCGTTTACAAATCGCATCAGGTTAAGTGACGCCAGATTGCAGGCGGAATTGTCGAGGAACATGTATTCAGAGCAGGGGTTGGACGCGTTGATACGCCCGGAGGCTTTGCAGGTGTGCCATCGATTGCAGGCGTCGTCGAACTGCATTCCGGGATCACCGCATACGTGTGTCGCTTCGGCAATCTGTTGCATGATGTCGCGGGCACGCAGTTTTTCCACCGGCTTGCCGCTTTTGACGGCTATGGTCTCATATTCTGAATCGCTGACAACAGCCTGCATAAAGGAATCTTTGGCACGAACCGAGTTGTTGGAGTTTTGGAAAAAGACGGAGTTGTACGCCTCGCCATTAATATCACCACCATAACCGGCATCAATGAGTGCCCAGGCTTTCTTTTCCTCGTGCACCTTGCAGTCTACGAATTCGCGAATGTCGGGATGATGCGCGTTGAGAATAACCATTTTGGCTGCGCGGCGTGTTTTTCCACCACTTTTAATTACACCGGCGAAGGCGTCGAAACCACGCATGAAGGATACCGGTCCCGATGCCTTGCCGCCCGTGGACAATGATTCTCTCGAAGAGCGGATGCTCGACAGATTGGTGCCCGAACCGGACCCGCCTTTAAAGAGATGGGCTTCGGTTCCCGCCAGTTCCATGATGGATTCCATGGTATCGTCAACGGAGTTAATAAAGCAGGCAGACGCCTGAGGGCGCACATCAATGCCCACGTTAAACCACACCGGACTGTTGAATGTGGCCATCTGATGGACGAGAATGTGTACTAATTCGTGCTCAAATGTTTCTGCATCGTGCTCGGATGCGAAATAACCGTCCTTGCGGCCCCAGGCACTGATGCAGTTGACCACACGGTCGATGATTTCGCGAACAGATGTTTCTCTATCCTGAGTGTCGGATTTACTTCGGAAATATTTCGAGACGACCACATTGGTGGCCAATTGGCTCCAGAAAGTGGGCACTTCCACATCGTTCATTTCGAGGATTTTTTCCCCTTTGTCGTTGGTGATGCATGCGGTACGATAGTCCCATTGAATGAGATCATACGGGTGGACGCCCACTCGTGTCAGTTTTCTTGAAAATTTCAGCCCTGTGCCGGTATGCGAAACACTGGGCATTGAGTCCTTTTTGGATTCTCTTTTTTTATTTTGCTCTATTGTGCTCATTAGACCCCTGACTCCTGCTGAAAGAGTTTTACTACAGTAATATCAAAACTCCGAAACGACGAAAAAACAGACAAATTTATCCCCGCATTTAATCTTTTCCAAACGCAGGAATTAACAAAAAAAGGCAATTTGTTCAGTGTTGTCCGCAGCACCCGGGATACCTTTTGGGTTAGTGAATGTCAAGAAATTTGACACAACATCTAGTGGTTTTTTTAATCATTGCACCTACATCTTGTGGAAAAGCTTCTGAATTTTGTGTCTTTTCCACAGGTTATCCCCGATAAATAAACAAGTCATCCACAGGTTGTTCACGTATAGTGTTCGCCCGTTCAGGAACGATGCAAATTGTTCAGTGAGGATAGCATTAAATTTTGCCATTTTTTTGCAAAATCGCAGTGAAAATTTTTATAAGTCTTTTTATGAAAACATTATACACGAATCCATCAATTCAAGTGAAGGGAATGGCCGATGAACACCCAATGATTCGACTGTTTCGCGTCAGTAAATTTTATAAACCGGAGAATCCGGCCTTGTTTGATGTTTCTTTGGATATTGATCAGGGGGAATTTCTGTATATCGCCGGGGCATCTGGCGCCGGAAAAAGCACGTTGCTCAATCTGCTGCATTTGAGTGAACATCCTGATACAGGCACGATACAATTCAATGGTCACGACGTTTCGAGCTTAAAGCCGTCTGCCGTATCTGTTTTGCGTCGTTCCATGGGAATTATTTTTCAGGACTTCAAATTAATCGATGATTTGAGCGTGACGGCCAATATCGGGCTCGCCCTGGAGGTGATTGGTGTATCACCGTCGGCGATTCACCAGCGCGTGGGAGAGGTGCTTGAAGAAGTGGGGCTGGCGGGAATTGAAAATGAGCTGGCCGGATGTCTATCGGGGGGGGAGCAGCAACGAGTAGCCATTGCCAGGGCGCTGGCGCCCAATCCTCAGCTGATTCTCGCTGACGAGCCCACCGGCAGCCTCGATACCTACAGTGCCAACTTTGTTCTCGATATGCTGGAGTCCATTCATCAAAGAGGGGCCACCGTGATTGTGGCCACGCATGATCGCATGCTGATGGCGGCGCGTCCCCATCGTACTCTGGCTCTTGAAAATGGAAAGCTGGTGGGTTTCTCGCGGAAGGGCGCTTTCAGGTCCAAAGATGCAAAGTTAAATTTGACGGTGGAGGCGATTTAAATGGACGTTTCAGAGGGAAAAACAGTGTATCGGGTGGCGCATATTCTGCTGAGGGCCGTTAGTGGTTTTCGCAGACGTCCCTGGCTTCATTTCTTTTCGATGTTTACACTGGCAGCCGCATTTCTCAGTTTTACCGCAACACTCACTGTGGCATTGAACTTAAATCAATTGATTAGCGGTTGGATTGGCAATTCGGAAATGACCGTATATCTCAAGGAGGGCACCTCCCGGGAAGAGATGACGCAACTTCAAAACGCGGTTTTGGCCATCGACGGCATTGATAAGGTATCGGTTACCAGTCGGGAAGCGGCCCGCGCGCAGTTTGCCCGGGATTTGGGCGCCTACGGCGACATTGGCGCCACGTTGCCCAAATCGGCGTTTCCCGCGTCACTGGACATTTTTTTGTCGGACGCACTGACCCACAGCAGCGACGCTCGGCATCAGCTGGCCGCACGATTATCGAAAGTAAACATGATAGAAGAAGTGGAACTCTATGACGATTGGTTTGAGCGGTTGTCGGCAATGAGCACCATGGGGCGAACCGCCGCGTGGGGGCTGGGAATTCTCGCGGCAGTGGTCGCTATTCTCGTGGTGGCGGCAACGGTGCGCACGGGGGTAAGTGCCCGTCGCAGGGAGATTTCGGTGATGCGATTTGTGGGCGCAACCCAAACGTACGTGAGATTGCCTTTTTTAATTGAAGGCGCGTTTGAGGCCACCGTGGCCATGTTGCTGGCACTGCTCGCGCTGCATTACATGATGAATCATGTAGACAGCGTGTTGGGAAGCATTATGCCATTGCTTGGCGGCGGCAACATTATGCGATTAACGTCTTCGATTGTGCTGCTGCTGATTTTGGGCGGATTTATGGCCGGACTCATTGGCGCCAGACTGTCGCTTCGAAAACTGGAGGAGGCATAGACCGGATGCGATTTCGATTCGACCTGATTCTGCTGTTGATGGTGATAAGCGCGCAGGTGCTGGGTGAAGAATATTCCTGGGTGGAAAGCGACGAGCTGAAAATGGAACTGAATGCCAGGCGTGATGACCTTGAACGGACACAGAATCGCGTGGAAGAGTTGCAGCAGCAGCTGAGTGCGCAACAGCACGAGATTCTGAATCTGAAACAGGAGATGAAAACGGTCGATGCCCGCCTGGTTCAACGTACGAGCATGCTGTACCGATTAAGTAAAAATGGAAAAAGTGTCCAGTATCTGTTTCTTTCGGATTCCATGATTTCGTTTGTTAAACGCATGCAGACTCTGCGATTGCTGGTCACTTCTCAAATGGATGAAAAAAGAGACATCAGCCTGCAACTGGCGCGCCTCGAAGACGAGAAGAAAAGAACGCAATCCGACTTGCAGGGCGCGACTCAGTTGAGCTCTCAGCTGGGAGAAGTGGTGGAAAAACTGCAGACCGAGCTTTCGGGACGCAGACGCAAGTAAAAAATCGAACGTGTATTCTGGTGTGTGACAGGCCTCCCCGAAAATGCTCTTGGTGCGGCGTTGGATTTGTTCATTTTAACGAATATTTCAATTCTGGACTCACAACAAAAGCGTCACAACGACTGCCGATGCCTGATCATTGGTGAGCGTGATTTCGAATCCCTGAAGTGCGACAACAAACGTGGTGGATGATTCCATGGAACCGGAAATCAGCCGTATGTTGGAATCGGGCAGCAACCCCATATCGATGAGTTGATGATTCAGTTCTCCGTGAGCCCGAATGTGGCGAACAATCCCTCTTTGGCCGGGGACCATCTCTGAAATCGTCACTTCGACCGAGGTTGTTGGAGAGGGCAAAAAGATGTCCGCTTCGCTTTGCTGGCGAATGTGTTTGATGAGTCTTTCAAGGCGGAGCGTGGATGCGTCGGACAGGCAGTGCTGAACCGCAATCGCCTGGTCCCTGGCCTGTGGCCCGGGGATTTGCAGAATGTCTTCGAAGAATTCGTTCAGCAGCTGTTCTCGATGGGCCAGTTTTTCTGCGATCGCTTTGCCGTTATCGGTCAATGATATGGAATTTCTGCGTTCGTAGACGATTAATCCCAGCTTTGCCAGCTTTCCCATGGCCGGAGACACCGATCCCGGTTTTACCCCTCGAATGGCGGCAATATCTTTAACCCGAGCAAAATGGCTGTCCGGAGAGGAGCGATGCAGCACCTGCCAGATGGCTTTCAGATACGCCTCCAGAGATGATGACAAACGCGGAAAATCTGGTGATTCTGGTGTGGTTTCAGGCATTTCTATTTGTCCATTATCGTTTTTTTTGCCCCATATGTCTGTATCCTTTTTACGATGTCTGGCAGACTTTTATCAAGAAAGCAAAAGCAGGTGATTGATTTTATTGAATTTATGGTCTACGGTGCTTCCTTCTTTTACAA
>JAFGQN010000040.1 GCA_016935665.1 Deltaproteobacteria bacterium
AAATGACCGAGATACACTTCCCGTCAAAGCAACGACATTTACGGATACTTCAGTCTGAAAACACTGCTTAATTCTCAGGGATCACTTCTTTGTTTATTTCCACAGATTTGTTGTCTGAAGCACACCACCATGGCTACATTTGAGCGCATGAATCTGTGCGGCGGGAAAATGTGTTGCTCTGATAACCGAATAAAGAATAGAAACAGGACAAACCAGCCCGCCTTTTGACAGGCGGTTGTTTCTTAGACGCTTCCCGATAGGTTACCGCACTGATGCAATGGATATTGCGCGTTCGTTTGGAGAGGTAATTTGGCGTAGGCGCCGCCTGACCAGAGGCTTGTCACGGGGCAAATCTGGATTATAAGATATTAACCCGGCAACCGATTATTAATGCATTTGGAGATTTTCTCAGGAGAACACAACGGTTGGCAGACTGAATAAGGCAAAGTGTTGCGCGCGGCTATTTCAAAGCAGCGTTTGGGCTCGGGTGTTGGTGCGATTAGATGGAACCTGGCGGGTAAATACTGGACAACATATGAAAGATGAAAATAAATCCAGGCAGCAGCTCATCAGTGAATTGCAAAACGCGCGTGAGCAACTGGCAATACTGCAGGGCGCCTCTGTCCAGTATGCCCTTTCGAAAGAACGGAAAGAAACACTTCGAATTATTGAAAACGGTCCTCTGGTCACATTCGTCTGGCGAAACACATCGGGATGGCCCGTTGAGTTTGTGACAGCAAATGTTGAAAAAATGTTTGGATATACGCCGGTTGAATTTCTGACAGGTAAATTGAAGTATGACCAAATAATTTATGCCGACGATTTGAAGCGTGTGCTGCATGAAGTCACTCAATACAGTGGCGATAAAAGCTGCAGCGAATTTACCCACGCACCCTATCGAATACACACCAAACAGGGTGAGGTAAAATGGGTGAATGACACAACGTATATCCAGCGAAGCGAAACGGGCGAAGTGACTCATTTTCATGGCGTGCTTCTGGACATCACAGAACAAAAAAAATATGAACAGATGCTGGTTGAAAATGAGGAGCGAGTCAGCTCTACTTTCAATGCCATTACCGATGCGGTGCTTTTGCATCCTTTATGTGATGACGGCTTCGCGCCATTTATCGAAGTTAATGATACCGCCTGTAAAAGATACGGATACCGCAGAGACGAGTTTTTGTCTTTAACCGCTGTTGATATTACAGATGCGACTCAAATCAAGCAAAGCAACCCGTATGAGAACAGAAAACGGTTGAAGAAAAAAAAGAATCTCATATTTGAAACCATTCACGTTACCAAATCAGGAGAAACGTTTCCTGTCGAAATAAATGCATCCGTTATTACCCTTGGCGGAAAAAAAATAATTCTTTCAGTTGCCAGAGATATTACAGACCGAAAAAAGGTCGAAGAGTCGCTGCGCATAACTCAGTTCAGTCTGGACAAAGCGGCAATCGGCGCCTATTGCCTGAATCCGGCGGGAAATATTTACAACGTAAATGATGAAGCTGCCCGCATGCTCGGATACACCAAAGAAGAATTGGAATCCCTGTGTCTGTTTGATATAGATCCAACAGTAACCCATGAAAACTATGATGCGATATGGCAGGTTCTTGCCGACAATGGGGCAAATTTTTTTGAATCTTTACATCGAAAAAAAGACGGTACGCTTCTTCCTGTGGAGATTTACGCCAATCTTCTTGAATACGACGGGAAGATATTTTCGATTGCATTTTCAAAAGACATTTCAAAAAGAAAAGAAGCCGAAAAAGAACTGAACGATAACATTTTGCGACTTCAGACCATCTACAATACCCTGCCCATTGTTGTTTGGGCAACTGATGCAAAAGGAATTTTTGTCCTGTCAGAAGGTAACGTCCTTAAAAAATTCGGACTCAAACCAGGAGAAATAGTCGGTACGTCGGCATTTGAAGTCTATAAAGACTATCCAGACTTTATTGAAAGTTTGACGCAAAGCCTAAATGGCAAACCCAGCGAATTTGAGTCAGAAATTAATGGCATATATTTGCACCAGGTATTGACGCCCATTTATGATGAAAATGGAAACGTCGGCGGAGTGAATGCGCTTGCAATTGATGTGACCGAAAAACGAAAAGCAGACGAAGAGCTGGAGCATCTTAGAAATTATCTTTCAAACATTATTGATTCGATGCCTTCTGTTTTAGTGGGTATAGATGCCGGTGGATGCATTACCCAGTGGAACAAAACAGCCGAAGAAAAGACAGGTATTTCCGCTGTCGCCACATATGGAAAGCCGCTTGCAACGATACTGCCGCAGTTGGCGCCTGAGATTGAAAAAATCCTTTCGAGTATAAAATCAAAGCGGATCATTCAGGAGCAAAAGCGCTCCACAACAATTGACAAACAGGCGATATTTGAAGCTATGACAGTTTATCCGCTTATCGGATACCGCCATGGAATGAAAGGTGCCGTTATTCAAATCGACGATGTCTCTGATAAAATTCGCATGCAGGAGATGTTGGTCCAAAGCGAAAAAATGCTTTCTGTAGGGGGCCTGGCGGCAGGAATGGCCCACGAAATTAATAATCCGCTGGCCGGAATACTGCAAACGGCGTCAACTCTTTCCATTCGGCTTTCTGATAATTCCAACATTTCGGCGAATCAAAAAGCAGCTGAAAAAGTCGGTATTCGCATGAGTGATATTCAAGAGTACATGAAGCTGCGCGATGTGCCTCGAATGCTGCAACTGATAACGGATTCGGGAAAGCGCGTTTCAGATATCATTAGAAATATGCTCAATTTCTCCAGAAAAAGTGAGACGATTGTGTCCTCCCACGATTTAAGAGTTCTGATGGATCAATCACTGGAACTGGCAAAAACGGATTATGATTTACAGAAAAGCTGGGACTTCAAGGGAATCAAAATTGTCAAAGACTACACCTCAGATGTCGCATTGGTCCCCTGTGAAGAGGTGAAGATTCAACAGGTTCTTTTAAATCTGTTGCGAAACGGTTCACAGGCAATGCAGGAGGCGGCGATTAATAATCCCGAATTCAGGATAAAAATATATAATGACAGCGACAGGCGCATGAGCTGTGTGGAAATCGAGGACAACGGCCCCGGTATGAACGAAGACACTCGAAAAAGAGTGTTTGAACCTTTCTTTTCAACCAAAGCACCGGGCGTTGGTACGGGACTGGGATTGAGTGTTTCGTATTTTATCGTTGTTGAAAATCACAAAGGAGAAATTGAAGTTGAATCGAACCCGGGCCTGGGCACAAAATTTATATTGCGGCTGCCGTATCAGACACTCATCGAGTGAAGTCGTGCATGATTGAGTGTGCGGCGTATTTTGCCCGCCACAGGAATACACAAACCTGGATACAGGGTTCGCGCTTTTCCTCCCCGGCAAACGTCATTCCCGGCAGATTGCAAACCTCATGTGTAAGTCCCCTCCGGCAGCAAATAAATCAAAGGAGACATTCGCAGGCGCAATGATTTGACCTTCGTCGTTGTTTTTCCAACACTGAGCCGTGCCATCATTGCTGCGGATACCCCATGTATTCGAAAAACCCGTCGTTATAGTGTTTTATTTATGCCATTGCCGATAGTGCAGTGGATTCATCGTCGGGCTCCCATCCACAATATTGCACCCCTCCATCGCTGCGACGGATGCCGTACGTGCGGGAAGAACCTGCTGATAACGAATCAAAGGCGATTCCCGCTTCTTTTCAATGACTCTGGTTTAGGTCATTTCTTTGATGTCAGCGTTAGGATTTAAATGATAGATTATCGTATATTGTTGAACCAGGATTACTTACAATTGAAATTTATCTGCTGCTGCCGAGGCAACCAGGAGTAACACGAAATGAAATTTAATTTTTTAATTCGATTTTTCATATGTGGGGTGCTGATGTTATCTGCATCCGCCTGCAGAAAACAGGTATCCGTTGGTACGGAATCCGACAGTTCGGCGACATCTGACAGTTCAACGGCTTCAGATGGCGCGACCCCTGTGTGTCCTGTTCCTACTGAACTCAAAAAGAGCGACCCTGCTGTGGGCAAGTACGACGGTGTGGATATTCTCCTTGTTATTGATAACTCAGGGTCCATGTCGGAAGAACAACAGATGCTCTCCACATCCCTTTTCCCTCTGATAAACTCTTTGACGAATCCACTTCCTGGGTGGCCTTATGACGCCAACAGCAATATCCGTATTGCTGTAACGACCTCCGATCTTGGGGTTTCCTACGATGGCAAAATTTACGCCGGGGCCGACAATGAAACGCTTTTCGCCAATGAACGAGTGAGATGTTTCGACGATGGCGATGGCGCTGAGTTTGTCAGTCAATACAGAATTGGAAATGATATACAGATTCGCGATGGGGGCATTCCCTGCGGTACCCGTGATGGCGATAACCAGTGTCCATCCGGTTGGACGTGTGAGAACGTTGATGCCCATGGCGTTGGTACCTGTACGGCGCCTGGAGGCGAATTAACGGTACTGTGTCCACGATCCCCCGGTGAGAGCGACATTTCTTTTATTGAGAGCACTGTTGACGACAAAGCGACAGTGATAGCCTGTCTGGCGCAGACAGGAACAACAGGATGCAATTATGAGCAGCAGCTGATGGCCGGCGTTCAGGGGCTGGAGAAAACCCTTACCCAGGACGGCTCAAGCTTCATGCGAAAATCTGCGGTCACTGCCATTATTATTGTATCTGACGAAGAGGACTGCTCGCTGAAATCGAATGAGTGGCATCAACTTGAGGAGCTATCGAATACGACTGCCAACGTTGCGTGTGGTCGACATCCGGATCTCCTTTTTAAAATCAGCGAAATCAAAGACAGAATTGACGCTGTCAGAAAAGAAGCCACCGGCACGTCACAAGGTGTGGTGTTCGCGGCGATTGTAGGTGTACCGTATAATGAAAATGGTGCGTTGACAGAATGTGAAGGCGTTGGCAGTGGCCTTGGTGGGTGCGCCGATATTCAACCGAATGTAAACGGTGGGGGTACGATGGCAGATCCGGATGAAGTGGAGAGGGCGGTGAGCGCGACTCAGACGCAGACGTACTATGAGTACGCCTGTACTCGAACAGAAATGGGTGTTGATGTCACCAAAGCATATCCAGGGATGCGTTACGTGGACCTGGCCAGGAAATACGGTGACAACGGTTATATATACTCCATTTGTCACAATGACTGGACTCCGGCAATGGAAGATATTGCGACGCTTATTGCCAAAGAATTGGACGGAACGTGTTACGCCAAACGGTTGGCGTGGGACCCAAAGACGGAAACCGCAGATTGTGATTTGGTTTTTGACTATGAATACAGGGTGGACGAATATGCCACGGCCCCCAAATGTCCCACGGACCAGGGTCAGGTTTGGGAAAGTGATGAGGGTGAGCTCTCTAAAACATCCAGACAATCAAGTGATGGCACTTCACATGCCTATTGGGTACGGTCATGCGCGGTAAAAAAACGGCCTGCGCCAATCCACTGTCAGAGCCTGTCTTCCGAGGCTCAGTTCGCATACTCTGACATTGATTCATTTGGCTGGTATTATTGCGAGAACCCCGGTGAAGATAACAGGGTTGCCTGCTCTGACAACATCGACAACGATCGCGATGGACTCATTGACGAAGCGGACGACAGCTGCATGTACTGCAGTGGTAATGATATGACCCAATGCAAAAGTGACTGCCCCTACAATGTGTCTCTAACCCCCGGCGCATTGCGTGCAATGAACGATGCCTCAGATGCGAACATTGTGTGTTTGCAAACGTATCGTTTCGAAGATCCCAACTGCACGGAAACCACCTTTGCATCCTGCAATGATGGCGAAGATAACGACGGCAATGGCGCGTTTGACTGCTGGAGCTACAGCAAACACGAATATGAAAACGGCCAAATCCTGGCAGCGCACCATCCCGAAAAAGGGGCACGGAACGCGGATCCCAATTGTTGCCCCATGGCGGTGGATGAAAAGGGAAACTGTCAGTTCCTTGATGAGAGCCATAATGAAGTTACCCCTGATAAGGCCGCCTGGCTGACATCCTGTGGTGGTGACGCCTCACCCGCCGCATTCCCGGATTCCTGCTGTGAGGCGGCTGTTCAATTATCTTGTCGTTTGCCTGAAGACTCCAATGCGACATGTAATGCCGCCTTATCAAATTAACCTTCAAAAAAAACGAAAGTTACACATCACCTGCGCGCCATAATTGTCACAAAAATTTCTCGCGAACATATATTGCGGCAGTGTACATACCTGCCTAATATTTGCAGGTACTATATTAAAGGAACAGCGGTGAACCCTATGTCTACCATTTCATATGCCGTTATTGGCACAGGCGCCCTTGGGGGCTATTACGGGGCAATGCTGAGACGCAGCGGGAAAGATGTTCATTTTTTAGTTAAAAGTGATTATGAGCACGTTTTGCAAAACGGCATTTCAATAGAGTCGGTAAACGGCAACTTTTCGGTAAATGGAGAGAACGTTTACAACAATGTTTCCCACATGCCCAAATGCGATGTGGTTCTTGTTGCGCTGAAAACGACACACAACAGTGTACTTTCCAGAATATTGCCACACGTTATCAAGGATTCCGGCACGGTGATTGTTATGCAGAACGGCCTTGGCGTGGAAGACGAAGTTGCTGCCATTGTTGGAGAACATCGGGTAATGGGGGCTCTTTGTTTTATCTGTGCAGAGAAAATTGCGCCGGGGACTATCCGCCATATGGATTATGGTCATTTCATGCTGGGGCAATTTTGCCGCAACTCCGACGGGGCAGGCATCACCGCCGCTGTGCGGCGGATTGCCGATGATTTTATCTGTGCAGGCGTCACTGTGAAACCCGAAACCAACCTTGGGCTGGCCCGATGGAAAAAACTGGTTTGGAATATCCCCTTCAACGGCTTATCGGTTGCTCTCAACGCAAGCACCAAAGCGCTTATGAACAGCAGTGTCACAGCTTCTCTTGCTAAAACAATAATGGAGGAGGTGGTTGGCGGCGCAAATGCGTGCGGCTTTAATCTGGAGAGGACATTTGTCGACGAAATGCTTGCAGCCACCAGCGCCATGACAGACTATCGCCCCAGTATGAAAGTGGACTTTGAACAGGGCCGCGAACTTGAAACAGAATACATCTTTAAAAATCCCCTTGATGCTGCGAGCGCTTCGGGCTATCCGATGCCATCGGTGGCAATGCTTTACAAAGAGCTGCTGTTTTTAAACGAAAGAAATAGCCGGATGTGATAATGGCGCGTATAGACGGATTGATTTCCTTCTTACAAATTTGACCCGGATTCCACAGATGGCATCACTGTATTGGCACTTGAACGCGCGCCTGGTTCGCATTGAAAAAGGACTATTTGCATGAAACAAGTCTGTTTAACGCCCCGACGATTCCTGACCCAGTGGTCGCTGGTCATCGCATTGCTGATTTTTCTACCGCTGACAACGGCCTGTCGCAGCGACACCCAGTCCAAAGACAGTAACACCTCATCCGATTCGGATACCGGGCTGGACAGTGCCCGGCAGCTGGAGGAATCCGATTCGGCGAACACATCGAGCGACACTGTAACAGATACTGCCGGCGAACCGTTTTGGGATACGGACCGGGACGTGGAACACATAGGGAATGTGGCCTTTGCACAGGACCGTATACTTGATTATCACATCACCATGAACGAGGCGCTGCTCGAAGAAATGATTGAGGAGGGCATCGACGAGGAATACCGCGAGGCCGCATTGCAGATCACCGGAGACGGCGTTGATTTGACCATCCCCAAAGTGGGATTTCGATATAAAGGGGATTACTCCCTGAGCCATTGCTGGAGCAGCAGCGGCCGACGGCTCTTTTCCGGGGATTGCGCGAAGCTCTCCATGAAAATTAAGTTTGACCAGTACATTGAAAACGCCCGTTTTGATGGTCTCAAACGCATCAATCTTCATGGCATGGGCGCAGATGAATCCAAAATGCGCGAAATGCTGGCCTATGGGCTGTACCGCGACTTCGGAGTGGATACCGCCCGCACCGCCTACGTGCGCATGCAGATAAACGATGAACCGCCGTTTCTCGTGCTGGCGGTGGAGCATTTGGATGGCCGATATACGGCCCGCCACTATTATCCCAATGGGGATGGCAACCTGTACAAGGAGGTGTGGCCCAGAGATACGCTGACCGAATCGGCGGTGCGCGATGCGCTGAAGACCAACGAAGATCCCGAAGACGCGGCCGATGTCAGCGCGTTTTTAGATTTTGGCGCAGCCGTGTCTGCCGCCACACAGCGCAATTTTGTGGAGACTGTTGGCGCCTACACGGATGTGACGCATTTACTGCGCTACATGGCAGTGGACCGCGCCATCAAAAACTGGGATGGCATTACGGTGTTTTACTGGCCCGAGCGCCCGCACAATTTCTACTGGTATCACGATGTGGAAAACACCGGCAGGATATGGCTTATTCCATGGGACCTCGACAACACATTCTGGGAACATGATCCCTATATGGATGTTGACGGACTTGAAGCTGAGCGACCCATTCCCAACTGGAATGTGAAGCCCGCCACATGCGAATTGATCACTGTGTGGGATGAATTCGGCGTACCGCCAGTGGGCTGTGACCCGCTCATCAATCTGCTGGCAGCCACCGGCTGGGATGAGTTTGCCACCCTGGGCAATGAATTGCTGACAGGTCTGTTTACAGCAGACAAAATGAACGCCGATTTGGACCGATGGGAGCAGCTGATTGCCCCCGTGGTGGCAGACGACCCGTATCTGACCGCTAAACGATGGCAATCCGCAGTGGCTGACCTGAGAGATATTCTGGCAGATTACATTACAGATTTCGAGGCCCATCTGCAGGAAGGATACGTGGCGGAGGCGCAGAAATAACCAGGGTAACCTGTTGCCGTCTTCCCTGAGTGAACCCTCTTGCGATGAATCAGACCTCCTTGCCGTACAGAGACTGAATCGGCGCATTCTCGGTAGCCAGGAAACCACCTCTTACCTGAGCAGACAGTCAATAAAATCGGTGCAAAGATGCCACAGACATCCCAGCGATGCGGCGCGCCATTTTCGGGATGGAATTGCCAGCATCGCCACATATCCCAAAGCGGCCCACCCAGTGTGCAGTGGGTGAAATCCAATGCTGCAACGGTTGGCATCGTAGATGGGGGTGGCCAGAAGGTGGTCCGCGTCAATTGCCATGGTGCATAGCATGATGAGGCCTGTTTGCCACCAGTGTTCTTTCCACAGCAACCGGGCAAAAATGAACGGTACTCCAAAGTGGCATCCGTAATGAATGATGTGACGCAGATTGTCAAAAGTGGTGTCCATGCCAGGAGCATAGTGGGGGATGGGGGGCGACGTCAAAGCATATTCGGCTGTTGTGTCACCGTGCGGTATTTCGCCGGCATACAATTCATAAACATCTGCAGGCAGCGTTCCCGAACCCGCCCCACCAGCACTTCATCCTCCACGTTACCAAATCCGCCGATATGGTCATACACCGCCTTCAGTGACAACGCGTGGGTATCCGCGTAGTCGTGTGTATAGGCGGCTGTAATGTTGTCGATAAATTTGTTCAAATTCAACAGCAGCGGACGTCAGCGCTTTTTTGCCATTTTCAGTCATCTGTTGGAGCTATCGAAAATATCGCATCTTCCCAATAAAAAACTGTTGGGTATACCCCCCACTCTGTGCGGTGAAGCATACAGACAACAGACGGCCATGGGGTTGTCCATCGTCGAACATCAACCGAAACACTGCGCATTAATTGAATACAATCAAGCACATGGCGCGCCTGCACGCCCCGCCGAAAAAAAACGGCACATGGATTGCTGGTACTGCTCCATCAGGTATCTGTTATCCGCGCGGGCAAAAAAACAACTTCAGCCGGTCCATTGGGTGGGAAATCAAAACGAGTCGAAAACTTCAAGGACCAAAGGGAGATGGTAATGCGCAGCAACACTTCATTTATCATTATTGTGTGTCTCGTCACGGGGTGGGCGCTTATGGCCTGTCAACAGAATGATGACGACAGTGCGACATCCGACAGCAACAGCGACATCGACACAGGCTCGAATTCGGTTCAGGATTCAGCGTCCGGGTCCATTAATGAGGCAACGATTATTGCCGACCACAATGCGGTTGCCGCGTTTGAGAGCATCCCGGAGTGCTGGTTGAACCGTACCAGGGAAACAGTGACCATTCATTACGCACACACCTCCCACGGTTCGCAGCTGATCAGCGGGGCGGAGTATCTGGAAAGTGAGGTCGACGACACGCGTTACTCAATCGCCGTTCGTGCGGGTGGCTCCGAAGGATTGCCGGCCGCAGAAAACCCGCCGGCGCTGCGCATGTACGACGGCAATCCCCCCGACACCTACATTACACCGGATCTCTACTGGGATGGCGAGTCGGGCATGGACATGACCCGGGACGTGGCCGACACCGGCAACTACAACTACTCCATGTGGTCGTGGTGCGGGCAGCAGTCCAGTAACTCCGAAGAGACCGTCAATCGATATCTGGCCAATCTGGCGCAATTGGAAACCGAATATCCAACGATGCGGTTTATTTACATGACCGGTCACACCGATGGCTCGCAGGACGACGCCGACTCCGCCCTTGGACGCAACAACAACATGGTGCGCTCTTATGCGAAAGCCCAGGGGAAAATTCTGTTCGATTTTGCGGATATTGAAAGCTGGACCCCCGATGGCGAGTATCAAAACAATACCACAGACGCCTGCGCCTGGTGCGACACATGGTGCGACGCGCACCCGGAGGACTGCGTCAATCTCCCGTCGTCCTGTGCCCACAGCCATGGCTTCAACTGCAAACAAAAAGGAAAAGCCTTCTGGTGGATGATGGCCCGTCTGGCCGGATGGAACGGCACTGCCAATCACAGCTGCCCGTAATCGTTGCTATCGCGCCACGGCGAAAAAGGAGCGACGGCCCTGGCTGTGAGTCTTACCACTTGCGCAGGATTTTACCAAAGCCGTCGGTGTCGCTGTAACGGAACCAGTTGGCGGCTGCTTCCTTCACCCGTTTGGGTGTGGCCGATGCATCATAGGCAGAGGCATCGGATACCCAGACCGCCCGGTGAACCACTACCTCATCGCTGATATTGGTCTTGCTGGTCACACAGGCCACCACACGTCCGGGCATTCCTTTCATATTCAGCTCAGCGTCCGCACACAGCGCCGGGCGTTTGTGCTTGCCCAGTTTTACCTTTTCAAACGCCAAATCACGACCGCTGCCGTATTCCGACTGCAAACCGGAACGAATAAAGCGCACCGACTGGTCGCGCAGGGTTTCCTCGGCCTCTTTGCCGCTCACACCCTGGGGAATCAGCGGTTTTACTGTAATTTCAAGGACGCCTTCAGTAATGGTGACATTGCCGCCAAACGTGCCGCATTCCACCTTTGCCTCGGCGCTGACATACAGAAACCAGTCGTTTTCATGGGACATGACCATCTGGGTGCCGTCCTCCTGATCAAACACAGCGCATTTGTCCTGGTCCACCGGCGCCACCCGTTTGATGGGTTCCTGCTGTGGTGGCGGTTCCTTTTTGCGGACCGGTGGCGGCGGTGGCGGCTCGGGTTCGGTCACTTCAAACGGGGCCTCATTCATGGTTTCCGGCGCCGCTTCCGTTGCTCCCCCGCAGGACATCAGCCAAAAACAACCAAGTAAAACAGAAATCTTCAATGGGTTTTTCATCATCATCTCCATTTGCAAAAATATGCCGGTACCTTATCTCATTTCTTTGCAGGGAACAAAAAAGAATTCAAAGCGGTGCGATACGCCGGTTGCGTGAAAACCACGCCGTTCACTTGCAATACCCGCGACCGACGTATACGTTTATATCGAAGTCGAGAATTCGACATCTTCGATAGGACCATCAGGAGAGATTTGATGAAAAAATTTGCAATCATGGTCGGCGGCACGGTGGGCAGCTATGGCGGCTGGTATCTGGGCGCGCTGTTTGGTGAATTCGGCATTCCGCTGCTGCTGAGCGCCATTGGCGGCATCGCGGGTGTGATTCTGGTGTGGAAACTGATTTACAAAAACACCTGATGCGTTTTGCCTCACAATCTGTCTCGGCCCCCGTCATTGTTCCACATTCCCTTTTTAAAAATCCTGGCTGCCCCTGAAATGTCATCTATATTGGCTGTATGCAACGATTCATTCTGTTTCCAATATGGATGGCCCTTTGCGCAGGTCTGCCTTGCTGTGCATCGGGCCGGGTCACCATCAACGTGGACGGCATCGACATTCACGAAAAGCAGTGGAACGAAACCACACAGGAACTGGGCGCCCGCTTGCGATTCGAACACAATTGCGATGGCCCCTACGAGTTTGTGCTCATTAAAAAGGAATACTACCACCCCACCGAAGTGGGCGTCGCCGCGTGCAACCGAAAATGGGTCTTCTCCCGCACATTAAAAAACATGAAACCCGGCGACTGGCAAGCCCGCCAAACCGCCTCAAACGAACCCCTGCGCTGGTACCCCAAAGACAGCAGCGACACCGATACAAAAGGTAGCGATGAACCGGCAGGTGTTGGCACCAACGCCGTCACACAAAATGAAATGGATACCGCCGCACCCGAATCCGATACCGGCGCAACCGATGAGACCGCTCCCCCCGCGGACACCGAACCGGCGCCCTTTCCACCCAACGACTCCGATTCCGTCGCCGTTGATGAACAGCCGTATGACCCAGCCGCCGGGAGTCACCAGGGCAATCGCAAGAATGAAATGTTTTCTAAA
>JAFGQN010000041.1 GCA_016935665.1 Deltaproteobacteria bacterium
AAATGACCGAGATACACTTCCCGTCAAAGCAACGACATTTACGGATACTTCAGTCTGAAAACACTGCTTAATTCTCAGGGATCACAGTTGCAGTCGGTCGTAGTCTGCTCCCCAGTTGTACGTGGAAATCCACTCGGTCATTGAAACGGTCAGCACTCCAGCGCCCAACGCGGTAAATGCATAAAAATCGTCATCGCCCTGTGCCTCGATGGTTTGCCCAACGGATTTCCATTGCCATGCTTCCATCTCCACGCCATTTTCGGTAATCGTGGCGGTTTCAACGCTGTCATTGGGTTCGTGATCATCGTCCACCTGCAGAAATTCCGTTGAGAGAGACCACGGGTCGATGCTGTACCCCGAACCGCTGTGAAATCGCGCATAGTAAATTCCCGGACCGGTCAAATTGGCGGTGATGGTGCATTCTTCGGTCTGTGTATCGCTGTAAAGCATGTGCCGTAAATAGGGGTCCGTCTGTGAGCCCGTCGACGTGCCGCCAAAGATGGCCGCCCCACTGGTATCATATAAATACATGCGATCAAAATCCGCACTCCAGTTCAGCGTGGCGGTCCAGTTGCTCAAATGCCATGTGAACACTCCCGGTGTGGGGACATTGAACGTGAAATATTCCTCGTCGTTCCATACCTCGGAGGTGGGGGTGACGCGCCATTGATATCCGCTGGTGGTTGCGCCAATCTCAAGTGACCGTGCCGCCTCGGGGGTGTCGTTCACTTCGTGGACGTCCGCAGTGGATACAAATGCGGCAGTGATGGTGAACTGCTGTGTGAGGGGATCACCGGAGGTGTTTCGATAATCGCCGCTGTGTAAATCCAGAACGTAGTTTCCCGCCTGGCCTATCCGGATAACAATGTCATCCGGGTCAGACAGCATGTGGGACAGGAACGGATCGGTTTCAGAACCGAATTCCTCTATCCATACCGGGTCCCCCGACGCGTTGGTCATGTACACTCGGTCGTAATCAATTCCCCAATTCAATGTGGCCACCCAGCCGGTAATATGCAGATTTATTTCTCCGGGTGTGGGTAATTCCAACAGATAGCTGACAGTGTCGCTGGATGCCACCGCACCGCTCACCTCCGTATTCAATGGCAGCAGCGTCTGAGCCGCCGAAGATGCGCCGAACAGCATAATCAGCATAAACGGAACCAACCATAAAAGACGCGTTGGTGGATATTGGGTTTCAACTTGTCGCATACCAAACCTCCGGTGTGGGGTCGAAGACGGCAACGCAGGTACGAATGCCGTCATTTGTGCAATTATTCAGTATGAAGGGAAATGAACAGACGTGCCATGGTGCTTGGCTGGAATTTCAACAATTCTGTTTTTAAAAAAGCGATAAATGGTGCCCGGTGAAACGTGTTTTATCTGATGAAGTACTTGAAATAAATATGCAAAACTGGTTTGTATTTTGCGGACGAAACCGTTGGATTCCACAGTTTACGGTTTGTAATGGAGAAGAACCATGCATTTGTTTTTTTACAAATTGGCAATTATTGTAATTATTTCTGGTGTCGCGTTATTTGTTACAGGTTGCAAACCGCCTCGTCCCGTTTCCGCTGAATGCCAGTCCAAAATCAACAATTGCCTCCAGCGCTGCGACAGTGCGCCCAATGAAAACACCGATGACCCATATCAGCATTCCGGTCGCACCATCAATCCTCGAAGGACATGCGAAAACGATTGCAGCCAGCTTTGTCATTAATTCGAAACATCGTGTTGAAGCAGATGCCTCAATTTGAGTCGGGTTTGGATTTCGAAAGCAGCGCCTGTATTTTTTTTAGCAGCGTACGTTTTGTATAGGGTTTCTGGATAAAGTGAACATCCTCTGCAACAATACCTTTTGGGGAAAGTACATCGGCGGTATAGCCGGACGCAAACAGGTGTATAGCACCGGGGCAGATGGGCTTTAACTGTTCCACCAGTTCTTTGCCATTCAATTCAGGCATGATGACATCTGTTATCACCAAATCGATTTCGCCATTGAAATCGGATGCCAGTTGCAGCGCCTTTTCAGGTTCGTGGGTTGAAATAATTTGATAGCCGTTTTTTTCGAGTATGAGCCGTGTCATGTGGAGTACCGCTTTATCGTCCTCCACCAGAAGAATGGTGTGCCTGCCCGACGTGTTGTTTCTTTGCGAATGGCCTGGATCAGTCTCAGTGGCCTGGATGCGCGTTTCGGGAAAATAAATGTAAAAGGTCGAACCGGCCCCCGGACTGCTGTGAACGTTTATGACACCGTTGTTTTGTTTTACGATTCCATAAATGGTCGATAGCCCAAGGCCCGTTCCTTCGCCAACGTCCTTTGTGGTAAAAAAGGGTTCGAAAATCTGTTCTAATGTATCGCTGTCCATGCCGCAGCCATCATCCGTCGCGGTCAGGAGAATATAATTTCCAGTGGCGCACCCTTCGTGATCTGCAACGGATGTATTGTCGATTGAGATTCGCTCTGTGCGCAATTTGATCGTTCCACTGTTATCGATGGCATCCCGCGCATTGATTGTCAGATTGGTGAGAATCTGAACAATTTGGGTCGGGTCCATTTTTATAATGCAAGGGGTGTCCGCCGGGGCCCATTCCAGCACGATAGTTTCTCCAATAAGCCGCGTCAACATGCCCATCGTTGCGGATATTTCTTCGTTGAGATCGATGTTTTTGGGGGTAATCGCCTGTTTTCGGGCAAAAGCCAAAAGCTGCCTTGTCAGTCTCGCTGAGCGATCGGCGGCGTCCTGAATTTCCATCAGACTGTCATAAATCTCGTCGGCAGGTTCAAGGGTATCCAGTATCATCTCGCTGTGACCAATAATAATGCCGAGCATATTGTTGAAATCGTGGGCAACACCCCCGGCCAGGCGACCGACGGATTCCAGTTTTTGGGATTGCCGCAGCTGTTCTTCCAGCTTCCGCGTTTCGGTGATGTCATTGAAGCACGAAAAAATATACGCATCCTGGCCCAGCCGGATAATTTGGGCCTCGTATATGACATCCACACATTTGCCCGTTTTACACACTAAACGATATTCACCTTTAGCCGGTTTCCCATCCGTCTGATGTTGGAGTCGGGAGACCATTTCATTTCGGTCCGCCAGGTTTTCCCACAAATCAAGATCCAGCGAAGACCTGCCAACTAAATCGCTCTTCGAATATTTTAACATATGACAAAAGGCATCGTTGGCTTCAACAAACCGGCCCTCATCAATCGTGCTTAAAGTGAGACCAAACGGAGATGTTCTAAAAAGGGTGTGGAATTTATCTTCGCTCTGCTTTAAAGCGAGTTCTGTTTGTTTCCTTTCAGTAATGTCTTCAAAGATGGTGGCGAATTGTCCTTTTTGCGGCGAATACGCCGAAACCGAGAACCACTGTTTCAAGGACGCCGATTCCTGATCGAAGCGAATTTCCCCACCCCCGAGCGCCACTCTGCCATAGCGGCCAATCCAGTCCGCCGGGTCTTTTTCGATGCCAGGCAACACTTCGGTGACCTTTCGACCGATGATGGCATCGGACTTGAGCCCCGTAATGGTTTCAAAGGCCTCGTTGGCTTCAAGAAAAACGTAGTCCACAGGAGCGCCGTCATTATCAACCACGATTTGGTGAAGCGCAAATCCGTTTATCATGTTCTGAAATAAAGAGCGGTACCTGGCTTCACTCGCCTTAAGGGCAATTTCCGCCTCTCGCTGTTCCGTGACGTCCGTAACGGTGACAAAAGCCTGATGCGGTTGATTTTCTCCATCCCGGAATTCCGGCACCGCATCCACTTTCAGCCAGACGAAATGTCGGCGTATCGGATTGTATACCGCCAGACGAGCGTTCCGCACTTCGCGTCCGGTGCGCATTGCGAGTATTGAAGGATGTTTCTGCCAATTCAGTTCCAGGCCGTCGTCATCCAGTACCCGCCATTCCGGATGCATGGATGTTTGCCCCAGAAACTGGTCCCGCGTTAGCCCAAACAGTTCCAGCGCTCTCTCGTTCACATCGATGAGCCGTCCGTCTGCCCGCTGATAAAAAATACCGGCCACATTGTTCGAGAAAAGTGTCTGATACCTGCGCTCACTTTCAGAGAGTGCGCCAGAAACAGACGCTTCGCGATGAGCCAGTGGTTTTGCTGCGGAATCGGGATCTTGCATGGGGTGTCTCCAATCCTCTGTTTACTTATCGCCATTTTATATATTTTGGGTAATTATTGTAGAGCGTATTGTGATCATTAATCCAGATATTCCTTTGCAATAGCGATATAATATATTTCATAAACAGGAACTTTTCCCATGAACCCATACCCATTCACCCCTTTTTGTTCTGACCCCTTTTGTTACTATGTGACTAATCGCGAAAGGTCTGCTCCATAAGGCGCGCCCAAAATAGTCACTGTCAGCACTGATTCGGAAGTAAGATGTGAATCGTCTGGGAAAAGATAACTGTTCAGGGTTGGAGAAAAGGACGCAATGCCTCTGGTAATACCTGTTCGTCGGAGAAGCAAAATCGATTGCGTTTTCAAGGGAGTCAACTTATAAACGAACCATCGGGAAAAGTTGTCGGAATTTAACTAACAAGGAAATGGAGAGTTGTATGTCAAAAAAAGTATCTTTTGTTTTCATGAATTTTATTGTCGTTTCAGCGTTGCTGTTTTCCGTGCAGGCTGGCGCGGGTGAGGCCGTATCCGCACCGGTTGTTGTCTCAACCAACACAGCATATGGTGGTATTTCCTATGCACGTTACAGTTCTGATTCCACACAAACCATTTACTGCGGGGTAGGAACCGACGGTTGGCTGAATTGCTATGCTCGAAATTCTTCAGGCACATCGAAATCCTGCTATGCGTCTCCCGGTGATGCGAACTATGATCAATTCGTTCAGGTAGTAATGTCCATCAACCCTGCCTCACGAATCTGGTTTCACTGGAACAGCGATGGAAAATGCGATGCGATGTCACTATTGAACGGTTCCAAATATCTTGACTGATAAACTGCGGTCAAAGGCTCAAACGTTGTTGTTTCCGGCTGAAAGTGGAATGGGTGAGTCATGAATTCAACCAAAATTGTACTTATTGGTATACTGGCGGGGTTCATTGGCGGTGCAGGGATAAGTTTTTACCTGAATCGATTAACACAGCAGAAATTAATTGAACAATACGCTTTGCTACTGAAACAAATAGAAAACAAATCGCAGGAAGCCACACCGTCAATCCCAGGAGAAGGGACTTTCGGACATATCGATCACATTGTCCGAGTCGCGGTTTCATCAGAGTTGAGAAAAGGACTGTCACCATCCGCCGCTGTTTCCAGGGAATCAACTCATAATGAAATGTCGGGCAACCTTTCCGAGAAAGAAAAAGCAGATGAAGCGGTTGATGAGGATAGTGAACAAAGCGCTGTTTCCATCAGCCTTGGCAAAAACCTCGTAGCAAGTGCGATTGAAAAGGGCGAGTGGACGATGGAAGACTCGGTTCAGTTGCAGGAGTTGCTTCGTCGTCGCCCGTCATCCGATATGCAGCCGGTAGTTCAGGAATTGATCCTCGCCATTAATCGCCAGGAGATTTCCGTTCCCGCAAATGTTCCCCTCTTTTAATATCTCTGGAACTCCCTCTGATCTCGCTGCTACTTCCACATGAGGAGTAGACTCCTCCCAAATGTCCTTCCGGAATGGGATGATGATTACTCTCAAAAACAGTCTGAAAAGAATGGGCAAAATGCACACGGAAGACATATGACGGACAATAAGAGACCGTTTGGGAAAGGGGCAAAGGGGATTTTCTAAAAACTCAGTAGTAATCCGGTTCTGGTTTGGTTTTGTGCCAGATGTAATCTTCCACTTTTTGCAGTAAATCGGTGAGGGAGCGCTTGTCGTTGGCGCAGGTGAGGACCGCTTTGAGCGCAGTGGCTTCCACGCGGGCCTCTTCAGGATCCACCAGATCGGTTTTATTGAGGACAATGAGCCGGGGGATTTTTTCGAGGCCCAAATCCATTAGAATTTTTTCAACGGCCTGCATCTGCTCCCGGCGCATGGGATCGGCGATGTCCACCACGTGCAACAGCAGATGGGCGTCTTCCAGTTCTTCGAGCGTGGCTTTGAACGCGTCCACCAGATCTTTGGGCAAATCGCGGATAAATCCCACGGTGTCGGTAACGATAATTTCGCGCTCTCTGGGCATGCGCAGTCGGCGACTGGACGTTTCCAGGGTGGCGAACAGCAAATCTTCCGCATACACGTCGGACTGAGTCAGGGTGTTGAGCAGCGTGGATTTGCCGGCGTTGGTATAGCCCACAATGGACACCACCGGTACATCGTTGCGCTGACGACGCCAACGACGTTGGGCGCGGCCCGTACTCAGCTTATCGAGACGGCGCTGCAGTTGCGCAATACGCTCTCTGGCACGGCGGCGACCGATTTCCAGCTTGGTTTCACCCGGACCGCGACCGCCGATTCCGCCGGTCAGTCTGGAAAGTGCATCGTCTTTGGCGCCCAGCCGGGGCAGCAGATACTTCAGCTGAGCCAGCTCCACTTTCAGTTTTCCGTCAGCGGAATTGGCCCGCTGAGCGAAAATATCCAAAATGAGCTGGGTGCGGTCAATCACCTTGAGCTCGGTTTTTTCGGCGATGGCGCGACTCTGATTTCCAGAGAGATTACAGTCCATAATCAGCAGCTCCGCATCTTTTTGCATGGCGCGCACCATAATATCTTCCAGTTTGCCCAATCCCACCACGTAGCGAGGGTCGGGTTTGGGGCGTATCTGCAAAATGCGATCGACCACGTCCACTCCGGCGGAACGCGCCAGTTCCGCCAACTCATCCAGCGATCGTCTGCCGGCCATGGTTCCCTGTTTGGTGGTGGCCACATGGGCAATGACCGCGCGACCATCTTTGGCCGTCACCTTGCGGCCGCGAATCTGCCTGGAAAATTCGGCTTCCACCGATTCGATGAGTGCCAGAAAATCATCGGGAAGGGTGCCCATATTGACGGGACCAATCACCCGATGCAGCTCTCCGCCTTTGGAGGGCGGCAGCAGATGCGCCACAAACACGGCGCCGGGCACCCCTTCGGGTCCCACGCCAATGGCCACCATCATGTCCAGCCGCAGCTTGGTCAGGTCGGTCATATCATCGCGACTGAGGGGCTCCTGCCGCAAGTGCGTATGTATAAAACGAAGCCCTCTAAACCGCCCTTCGCCACCGCGCACACGGCCAAAATCCGGCAGCATGATGCGATTGGCATCCCCCACCGCCACATCGGTGATTTGCCCGCGCCGGTCGATAAAAATTCCAATCTGTCGTCCCAGTTCTCTGGACAGGAGGGCGAGATGACTGCCCAATTCCGGGCTAATCACCTGCCACGAGGGGACCCGTCGCTGACTCAGGCGCTCCAGCGCATCCAACTGATTGGGTTTCAAGCCTGCAAGATTTCCACTGACTGCCATTGGTATTCCGTATCTGTAACTACTCGAAAGAATTGATATTCAAGGGGTGGTACTCGGTTGGTCACGGGTTTGTCAGCCCAAAAGCCGTTTCACAATGGCGTCGCCCATTGCTTCGGTGTTGACTTTGGCGGCGCCGGCCGGCGCAATGTCTCCTGTAAAAATTCCGTCTGCCAGAGTTTTGTCGATGGCCGCTTCAATGGCGTTTGCCGCTTCGCCCAGATGTAAACTGTGTCGCAGCATCAGCGCTGCCGACAGAATCTGCGCCGTGGGATTGGCAATGCCTTTACCGGCGATATCGGGCGCCGAACCACCGGCGGGCTCATACAGGCCAAACGTTCCCTCCGACAGAGATGCCGAAGACAGCATGCCCATGGATCCCGTCAACATGGCACACTCGTCGGAAATAATATCCCCAAACATATTGCCCGCCAAAAGCACGTCGAACGACCGTGGCCGCACCAGTAACTGCATGGTGGCGTTATCGATATACAGATGCTCCAGAGTCACTTCGGGGTACTCCCTGGCCACTTTTTCAACGGTTTCACGCCACAGCACCATGGTGGTGAGCACATTGGCCTTGTCGATGGAGCAAACTTTTTTATTGCGCGTCATGGCGGCTTCAAACGCCACTCTGGCAATGCGCTCAATTTCGCCACGGGTATATACCATCGTATCGAATGCTTTTTCCGTTGCGCCTTCCCCTTCGCGTCCTTTGGGCCGGCCAAAATAAATGCCGCCGGTCAGCTCGCGCACACACAGAATGTCAAACCCATCTCCCACTATGTCGCTGCGCAGCGGGCAGGCCTTTGCCAGAGCGGGAAACACTTTGGCCGGGCGCAAATTGGCAAACAGTTTAAAATGACCTCGGAGCGGCAGCAAAGCGCCCCGTTCCGGCTGCTCTTCAGGGGGCAGATGCTCCCATTTGGGACCGCCCACCGACCCGAACAAAACAGCATCGCTCTCTTCACAGATTTTAAGCGTGCTCTCCGGCAGCGCCTTGCCCTGATTATCGATACCGGCACCCCCTACATCCGCATGGGTGTACGCGAGAGAAAATCCAAACTTCTGCTGGGCCGCATCCAGTACTTTGATGGCTTCTTTCATTACTTCAGGACCAATCCCATCACCGGGAAGAACTGCTATCTTGAACGTCATTTAAAACTCCTTAGATTGGAAAATTGCTATTTCCCCAAAACAATCACAGCCAGGGAATACTGGATTGCGTTTACTTTGTCACGCGGGTTTAATTGAAATTCGCCCGTCCGTCAATTTATGCTCCACATGTCGATACTTCAAATTCCGTTTGTCGAGCCCCTGCTGGTTCCCTTACGAAAACGCCAACCCGTTATTTCAGATAAATTGGAATTGCCAGACAGACCTGGAGGAAAAGCGGGCCGATTACAGAAGAACATCCTCTGCGCCCGGAGTGCTGCGGGTGAATTGCTCCACCAGATGATGGATGTCCGGATGACCTTCCATAGCGCTTTTGAACTTCTCCCGCGACAAACACAGGGTGGATAGCCGGCCTTTGGCCCTGACGGTGACGGTGGACGGGGCGTCGGTGAGCAGAGGGATTTCCCCAAATGTCTCCCCGATTCCCAGAGTGCTGATAAGTTGACGACCGCGCTCCGGTACATCCAGCAGCATCTCGGCGCGTCCGTCCACAATCAGGTACAGATTGCCCACCGGGTCGTTTTTGGCAAAGATGGTCTCAAATGGAATAAACTCCTCCGGATGAAAACTGGCCCGCAATCGAGCGTGCAGCTCCTTCGCAAAAGGTGCGAACAAGGCACTGGTCATCAGCAGATTGTCGAGCAACCGCTCCCGAACGCAGCGACGCAACCGCCGTCTCACATCGGGATACCGTCGCTGCAAATCGTCAATGCGCATCCGTTCAATTTCCAAAAGTGTGGTGGGCTCCATTGCGGTCACGGTGGCCCGTCGCGCCTTTCGGTTGAACAGCGCCATTTCGCCAAAACAGGCGCCTGCGCCCAGGTTTGCCACCGGCTTCATCAGCTCCCCTTTGAGAATCTGGACCGCGCCTTTGTAAATCACAAAAAAGGAATCGCCGTGTTCACCTTCTTTTAAAATGAAATCATTTGATGCAAATTCCACCATTTGCGATAGCTCAACTATTTTTTTCAAATCCTCCTTTTTGACCGAAGAAAACATCGGCACCATGGCCAGCCGCTCCACCAACGGCATATCTTCGGCAGACTCAGTTTCGATGGCCACCTCTCCAGTGTCGGTCAGCGCTTTGAATTCGTCGGTGATATCCACACCAAATTCGTCTCCCTCATCCTCTATTGTCCAACGAGGAGAATATACATCGGTATTTGAAAAAATAATGTCCACCGGCGACCAGCTGTCGCTCCGTTTCTGTTCAACACCGGTTTCTGATGGGCCCCGCTGGGTATCCTCCACTGTTTCAAAGCCGGCAGTGTCGTCCCGAATGAATCCAGGGGGCATAATGGTGTCTCCCCGTTTCCCTGGCAAACCGCCATATACTTCAGTGTACAGGGCCACCAGCTGTTGCTGCGCGCGAATATGCAGCGGATCCATGGCCAGAATCATGCGACACACCGCAATGGCCTGCAAAAAGGTTTTCCTCTCAAGATAAGTGTCGAGTACCCGCTCAAACATCCGGATGGCGCTGCCCTCCTTGCCAATGAGCTGGTAGGTATGCGCCAGTTTCAGCAACAACGCGTCATCTTCGGGGTCATCCTGCATCAGACTGCGATATATTTGAATCGCTTTATCAAACTTCTGTCGCTGCACATACTCCGCAGCCTTATCTTTCAACGAATAAAATTCTTTGCCTCTCATGACATAACCAATTCTGGAATTTGTACTTTATTAGAGCCTAATTCTAAAAACGGCGCGCGCATCATAAAAAAAAGCGTACGGTTTTAAAAAAGGATAAGAATCGCATGATGGCGCTCACTGGTTTCCCAGTCGAGGGCGCAATGACTCCGCTGGCCCGCAAAATATACAGCCAAATAAACAACCCCACACAAAAGAGTCAGACCCCGATTCAACAGGGAACCCTATTTCTTTGTTCTCATGACAAGTCCCTGACATTCCTCTGGCAGTATGCCAGGTCGTTCGCAACAGGAAAAAAGGGAAATATTATGAACAATACCGCACACTCGGCAAAAACCACCAAAAAAATCCTGCTCGCCGGCGTCTTCGGACCCTATGGCGTGGATGATGAATATGGACGCAAAGAAAATGTCATGGAACTCTTCCACAATCAGGTCACCAAAGCCCAGGGGGGCGCCTCGTTCCGGCATCACCATCGGTCCTTTGGGCTGTACTTTATTGCGGCCAATCTGGATGCCGATGTGACAATTCTGGATTTTCCCAGCAAAGCCCGATTCGAAAAGGAGCTGGATAAAGCGTACGACGCCGTGGGGATTTCCTTTATCGCTCCCAACGCTAAAAAAGCGCAGGAGATGTCACGAATGGTGCGAAAAAAGCTGCCCAATGCGGAGATTATTCTGGGGGGCCACGGCGCCGCCATCGAAGGGGTGGAAGACATCATCAGTTGCGATCACGTGGTCAAAGGTGAAGGCATCATGTGGATGCGACGGTATGTGGGGCAGAATGTATCCGACCCCATCGTGCATCCCGCATTGCCATCCACCGAGCGGCGTTCCATTCACGGAGTCTCGCTGCCCGGAGTGACCTCGAGTTTGCTGGTGCCCGGAGTGGGCTGCGTGAATGCCTGTTCCTTTTGCAGCACCTCTCACTTTTTTGGCAAGGAGTACACCCCCTACATCCGCACGGGAAAAGAGCTTTTCAATACCTGTTGTGCCATCGCCGACGCCAGAGGAACCGACTCCTTTTTCATTATGGATGAAAACTTTCTTAAAGATAGAGAACGTGCGCTGGCGCTCATCGATGAGATGGAAACCCACAATCGCTACTTCACGTTTCATGTGTTCTCATCGTCAGAGGCCATCATGGCGTTTGGCATCGACAATATGGTGCGTCTGGGCGTGTCGTTCAGCTGGATTGGGTTTGAGTCCAAAACCGGACAGGGGGAATTTGAGAAAAACGATGGCATTACACCCAAAGACCTGGTGCGCCAGCTTCGCAGCAACGGCATTTCCGTTTTGGGATCGGGCATTTTATGCATGGAGCATCATACACCCGAGAATATCCAGGAAGACATCGATTTCATGATAGACATTGAAGCGGACACGGTACAGTTCATGCTGTTTACACCCCTGCCGGTGACCGGACTTTACAAGCGTCTGCAGAAGAAGGGTCTGATTAAAATGGACCTGCCCTTTGAAGAATGGCACGGCCAGAAGATGCTCAACTGGAACCATCCCGCGTTCCCCGGCGATATGGCGGAGCGGTTTTTAAAGGGTGCGTTTAAACAGGAATACGAAGTCAATTCCAGCACACTCTACAGGGTCATTGAAACAGCTACCAAAGGATACGAGAAGCTGCAGAGCACCCCCAATCGCTCCCCAAATCTTGAAACCCGTATGGAGACCTTGCGTCAGCGGGTCAAAAAATACAGCGTGATGCTTCCCGCCATCAAAGCCACTGCCGTGAATCCGCTGGCGAAACAGCGCGCCGTTGCGCTCGAAAAGAAAGTGATTGAACTGGTTGGCAAGCCGAGTTTTAAGTACGCCATGTTGCGCCAGGCGGCAAAACTCATTGCCCTGGGTTGGGAGATGCGCCTGAAAATCAAAGGGGATGTGATTCAACCCCAAACCATTTACACCGAATTCAAGCGCGGCGATGCCCAAAAAGGCAATCGCGATGTGCCGGTGGTCACCATCTCCGAAACCCCCACCCTCTGCACCGGTTGTCCCTCCAGCATGAATAATGCCGCGTTTGTTGCCGCCAAATAAACCTGAAGCGAAACAGCGGCAGTCATTGATACAGACGTATTCAGGAATGCACACGCCTGAATGCGGAATTGAAAACGCACATTGAGCCTGCCTTTATTCACTTAAATTTTTTATGACACTTCCTGAAAAGGTTGCTATTCTTTTTTACAATCGTATAACTGGACGGCCGCATGATTCAAGCAGTCCAGGGGAACACATAATTCAACCGCTGTGTCAGTCGTGCCGCCCGTTAGTGTCACTTTTCTTCGGTAAATGGGTGTTCATCAAAAATGGTACATAAGGAAAATCTTTGCGATATTCTGCATTTTGGCTATCCGTTGCGTGAAGTGGATACCCAATGGGAATTTGTTTCCCGTCAGAACCATTCTGTTTCACTGCCTCAACTCAAACAGTGTTTGCTGGACGTTTGTTCTCGCAGGCTGGGAAACGATACCGACGTTGTGCTTCCACTTTCGGGAGGACTTGACTCTCGTCTCGTTCTCGCCTGTCTATTGGAACTGTTGCCGCCAAAACGAATTCATGCGTTCAATTATGGCACCCCCGGTCAACTTGATTTTGACATTCCTCCGTTTATTGCCAAATCAGTGGGGATTCATTTCACGCAAGTTTCATATGACGAAATTACCATTGCACCGGATGACATTCGCTCTGTCGGATATAGCATTCACAGTACCCCTGCCCACAACCTGGTCGGTTACATGGTTACCCAAAAGGCGTCCCAACTGGCGCTGAGGCGGCTGGGGGTTGACAATACGCTTCCTGTATGGTCGGGTTTTTTAGGCGATCGTGTTTTTTTTGGAAAGTGGTCCGGTGATTCGACCGATTTAAAGAAGGCCTGTGATGTTTTTTGCAGCACCTATTCGATGAACCGGAATCCCGCAATTGCATTGCCAAAAGGTTACAATCCCGCTCAGCGCCTGCAGTGTCTTTTTTCAAAAACAAAAAAACCGGAGATGCTCACCTGGCTTGAATTTCTCGATATGACACAGCGGCAGTTTAGAGTTCGATTCACATTGCAAACACTCGATAATCCGTATTGTTTTTTGTTTGAAGATTCCCAGGTTCTGCAGGCCATCTTTTCAATCAACACAGACGAACGCAAAAACGGCAAGCTGCAACGAGAATATTTTCATGCGCACCACCCGAAATTGTCCGCCATGCCCGTTACCAGCAGATTTGGCTACCCGCTTCGAAAACTCGTGTTGACCGAAAAACTGGACCGATACAAGCGTCTTTTTTTCCACCGGTTGGACAATATTCTGGGAACGCGTCTGGAAACTTATAAACGAAAAAAAGTAACAGTGGAGTCGCTGAAACGCCAGATACCCGGATATCGGGAGGTGCTTGACCAGGGAATCAATCTAACGATGTCGAAACTTTCAGACGCCGGAATCGAATTGAGCGACATGAAAATGAACCATATTCTCGGTCAGCGGTCGCGCTGCGAATTAATGGCCTCCCTTGGCTACCTGTGCGCCTCGGTTAGCGCCATGAGTCAACGTCGTAGTTGAAGATTTTAAAGTCCGGCTTGAATTTTTTGTACACCAAAGCCGCAGTTTCGGCAGTATAGAGTGATTTCGACGGTTTGATACTGCCGGCGTTTGCTTTTTGAGGGATATGTTTATTGAACTTGAAATCCAGCGCCTGCATGAGATTTTCCAGGCCCGACTGAAAATTGTCTTCGAGTTTTGCTATATCGGAGTAACGAACCTTGCCAAACATGCTGAGATCGGATTGCAATGCCCAATGAATGTTCAATTTATGATTCGGTGTCTTAATCACCCATCGAACAAACGTTTCAAAAGGTAAATGTCCCAGCTCGTTTTCAACAACCAGGTGATGTTTTTGGGCAAAATGAAATATCGCGCCTTGCTTGCCCTCATAAAGATGACATCCACGCTTTGGCGCGGCAATTTTGTCGAGATACGCCGACGTCAGCCGCGTATAGGGGTTTCTGACAAACAGAAAATTGCGCACGCCCGGTGCATTTAAATGCCCAAAAAATTGACTGGTGCCAAATTGAGAACCATGGTTGGGCAAGTGGCGTGTCTCGTCGTGTATATCGAGGGATGACAAGTCATCGAACAGGTGAACCGCCATGTTGGCCAGACACATGATTTTAATTGTGGATGTGGCAACCTTGGGGTTCAAAAAAAGATTTACCTTCTTATCCGAAAAAATAAGTGTCAAATCCTTCAACCGCCTGATTTTCTTTTTGGAATCAAATATCAAAATCGCAACTTACCCGTATTGTATTCGGCGTCAAAGCAACGGCGAACGTCGCACCGTTCTAAAGAAGTGCCCCTATGTTTCGACACTCTCGGTAAACGGCTCCAAATACTCATTATGCGGTTTCACAACAAATTGCAATTCTGATGTTCTGATGCTGCCGGCGATGCGCTGTCATTTCGAAAGGTTAGCGCATTGGATGCACTGTCAGCTCATATTCCTGCCAGCTGGCGCCGCCACGCACGTCTCTGACAACGGCCCATAATGTGTAATTCCCAGGTTGTTTTATCCGCCAGGTGGGTGCGGCACAATCAGATACCGACTTGACCGGCGTTTCTTTGGGCGAGAGTTTGCCATCGGTGGCCATACCACGAGATGTAAACAAATTCTGTCGCGGACGTTGCGTTCATCTCCTTTGATGGATCTATGCGTTGCAGACTGTTTGTGGTAAGGGTCGCGCAGAGCGTAACCTCGAATTGACACGTGTCGGCATGCGGGCATTCCAATTCCATTGGGTGAAACGATGGATCACTTTTGGGTAAAAGGGATCCGTCGTCCACATGCATCTGCTCAATGGATATGGTTGACCACACCGCCGGTGGCTCGGCCATAGCGCACCGAAAAATTGCCGGGATAATAGTCAATTTTGTCAATCAAATCGGAGTTGATAATCGACGTCATGCCCTGAAAGTGGTACAGCATTGGCACGTTTATATCGTTAAACGAAAACGCCGACTCCCCGTGAGAACTGCCACGAATGATAAGCTCGCTGCCAAAGCTGGTTTTGCCGCCGCCAATATGTGCGTGTTGCGCCATGCCTGGCATATTTTGCACCGATCGCAACGCATCTCCCCGGGTGCCCGGTATTTTTTGTATTTCCTCTGCACTGAGCGAATGCCGCGCCACTTCCCGCATGGGGCGTCTGGTACGAACAACCACTTCCAAATCTCTGGTAGCCCGTTCCAACCGATACACCACTTCGAGCAATTCCCCAGGCTCCAGAGTTTCAAGCACGGCGAAGGACGAATAATCCGCCGCCACAACCTCCATTTGATAACGGCCTGGCAACAGCCCGTCAAAACGAAAATGACCGTTTGCATCTGCGTCCACATTTGTGACTGTGTCACTTTCCGGTGCAGCAGAGTCGAGCAGGGTTAAAAAGACAGACGCCTCAGGGATACCCGCATCATCCATATTCTTAACAGTACCGGCGATGCCAGCTGTCTTCGCGATGGTGGCGCTCTGTGGTGATGCGACTTCGTCAGTATTTGTGGAATTGGTGCTCGCCGGGGGCTCCGTTACCTGCTGTTCAATTGAATCCGCTGATTTTTCGATGGTAAACGGATAGGTAAAATCTGTAATAATTACCGATATTCATCGGCAATTGACTTCATGATATAGGCATACCTCCCTTTAACAAGGGCCTTTGGACCAGCGGTAAAATTGACAGGATGAACGGTTAAAAAAGGGGAGTGAGTGAAATGGCGCCTGACGCCGGCGCGCGCAACGGGTTATGCAGCGCTATCACCTGCACACATCATCGGGGCACAGCAGTATCTCCAGATAACAGGTGGAATCATCTCCTTTGGTGATATGTGCCCAATGGGTTCCCAGCCTGGATGCCGCAGCAGCGATGTCGCGGGTTACTTTCAGCGAGGTGCCTTCTACCTCGTCGTATGATGTGCATCGCGTATCCTTGCAGTCCACCACCTTGTTTCCATATGCAATGATGGGATTTCCATCGGCGCCCAGTAGTATGACATGGGGTTGGGTCATGCGCGGCAGAGGAGACACCTGCGTCTTATCGCAAACGCCTTTGTCACATGTCATTAGAGCAACGCCAGAATCACCATCTTTAATGACAAACATTGGGTTTCCTTCCGCATTTAGCGCAATGGATGCGGGAAACGAGGTTGATGAAGGCAGGACGTTTAGAACGGTCCTCTCTTCGCAAGAGGGTTCAGCGCAAATGGCGGCGTGATGATCGTATGTGAAATCCGGGCCCCAGTCGCTGTATTCGAACAACACCGCCGGGTTGCCGTTGCCGTCAATCACCATGTCGCTGAAATCGCCGCATCCATAGTCGCCGCATTCTTCCAGGATATATATAGATGAACTCGAACACGTGGCATCCTCGCAAAGCACGAGACCGGCCACATCGTAGTTGTAGGCGTTGGTGGCAATCACCGGAAAACCATTCGCTCCGATGGCGATGGCGGTACCGTCCGAGGCGTAGGCGTTCCTTAATTCTGTTTCCACAGGCGCAGAACAGGCGACGTCATCACATGTCATCAGGATAATTCCCGCATCGTACCATCCGTGGGTGTAGGACATCACTGGGAGGCCATCGTTGGTAAACGCAATGTCGATATCCTCATACGTACCGGTGGCAAGAACCTCTTGTTTCAATGAGGTGCAATTGTCGTCGACGCAATGAAAGTACATGAACTTACTGTTGGTGGAATAAATAACAGCCACCTTCCCCGATTCCCAGTCTGCTGTCATTTTCAACGCGGTCCACGAAGCACAGGGCACAGGATATCGATCCTGTTTCAGTGTGCATTGGCTACCCGTCCATCCTTCCTGGCATTTGGAACAATCACTGTTGGCATCGATTGTTTCGGGGCACACCGTGCAATCCGGTCCGCTCCAGTGGTTGCGACATACATCACAATTTTGGGTTGCATCCCAATTCCCGGGGCAAACATCGCAGGCGTCACCCTCCCAATGGGTCAGACAGGACAGACAACCGCCGATAATATCCCCATTTTCGGGACAGGTATCACATTGTGCTCCCTGCCAGTATCCTGCACATTGATTACACTCTTTTTGCGCGTCAAAATTGCCGGGACAAACATCGCAATGAACCCCTTCCCAATGGTTGGGACACGAGACTTCGCATTGTCCGCCGGTGTTGCACACATCAAATGCACCGGGACAGACGCCGCAGGAAAGGGTGCTGTCCGCGATAGATGGGCCACACTCCCGTTGGGCGCAACCATTTTCGCAATGAAAATCCGGGCTGCAGTATTCCGAAGCGCTGCATGTTCCGCAGGAATACCCCAGAGGACTGACACCGCATTGGCGGCTTTCGCAGTCGTCGATACATTTGCCGTCTTCTGAACAATATTGGGAGGCGCCGGGACAGACGCCGCAGTTGTATGTATCACCGTCTATATTGATTTCACCGCATTCGATTTCACCGCATTGTTCATCGGAAAAAATGGGGTCTTTGGTCAATAAACACCCTGACATCAGAGCGGCACTCAGTAGCAATGCAATTTGAATCGTTGATATTTTTTTTATCGTTTTCAACATATATTTAAAAACTTCCGTTTAACGTCATGCCTGTTGCAAACACATTGAGTTTCAGTTTGAGTCGTTTGGGGCCTCTCATGCGAGCGTGCCTGGCAATGGACTCCGCATCCAGTTTTTCCTGACTTTTTCCCGTGGCTAAAAATAAAAGGTTTAGTCCCAGGCCCGCACCGGCTGCAGCCCATCCGGCGATGTTCATCAGTTTGGCCTTATTAAACTCGGATTCGGAAGGGTAAACATCATCGCCCACACTGTTTTGTGAAACGGTGTTTTTATATTTGACAAATCCCATTGTCCCAAGAACGGCGCCGCCCACCAATAGCGCATTGGCCGATACAAGCAGCACGACACGCCCCGGCCCGTACAGTTTCTTTTGCTTGAAGCTGTAATATCCCAGGTGTGGGTAATTGGACGGCACCAGTGCCAGCGAGGAAAAGTCCGGGTCGTCATCGTCTGTAATTGTCTCGTTCTCCCGCGTTTTCTCCTTTGCCAATGTATCTGCGTCCCGCAACAAAAACGCGGATGTTTCAACGCCCGCTGAAATATTCAGCGCCAGCAGGGTTTCTGGAGCAGTAACCCCAAAACCCAATCCTTCGAGTCCGTCACCGGTCAGTTTCTGTACCACAAGGGCGATAACCTGACCGTCATTGGACAGCATAGGTCCACCACTGTTACCGGGATTGATGGAGGCATCGGTTTGTATCATGGCGCGGCCATCCAGATTGCGCACCCCGCTCACGATGCCGCGTGCCACCGAAAACGACAACTCTTCACCCGCCGGCGCGCCAATGCCGTAAATGTCTTCCCCCACACCAGGCGTCGCCACCGCGAGGGGCAAGCAGGGCGTATCCCTGCGTTGCGCTTTTAAAAGCGCCACATCAACTTTATCATCCCGGCGTATCACAGTGGCGTCCAGTTCGTTGCCATTATTATCCACCATTTTTACCTTGTTGTGTCCATCGACCACATGGGCAGCGGTTAGCAACAGACCATCCGGTGAAATAAAAAACCCCGAACCGGTGCCTTCTTTGGTTTTAATAACAACAGTTGCAGAAATGGCCTTCTGCAGGTCAGCGGGAAGAGTCATCTGGACGTCACATGATGCAAAATGTCCGGGGTCAACCTTCGCATCGGATTCTTCGCCGGTATCGTCTTTGGCGAGCGAATCAACGAATTTTGGGCGACTCATCAACGAATGGATATTGGCGAGCAACATCACATGCAACTCCTGCAGCGTGCTGTCGGGGGTGAGGTAAAATTCTTTGCGACTTCTGGTGGTGACACGATAGGTGACCTGTTCTTTTTTCGAGTCGAACACCTCCCAGCGCACCGCCATGTTGCAATCGTACATGTCGCGGTAGTCAAGGATGCGGGTGCAATCCAAAAGATTGATCTTTCCGCCCAACACCATTCGCGTGCCTTCTTTTTTGGTCTTGCCAAAGATGCTCTCGTCCTCAACCCCACGAGCGTCATAGTGGTATTTTTTGAATTCCGCTGCGATTTCATCCAACAGCTCGTCGGTGCCCACATATGCCTTGCTTTTCACACCGGGTTGCAGCACCAGTTTGACAATGGAAAGCGGATACAGGGCATCTGTATCAACGACAATGGGCTCAGCAGCGAACAATAAATTCGTTTTAAACAATATCAGCGATAAAGTGGCAATACCGGCCAATATATGATTTTTGCGCGCTCTGCGCTTGCGCAAACGGGAAGCAGCGAAACAGCCAGGGGTGGAGTATTTTTTCAGGTTCACAGTATCTCCTTTCGAGGTAGCACATAGCCAACAATTGATTTGGATGTTTAAGGTGAAGTTGTTACGGTCATTCTGTTCTCGATAAATGCTCGAACCGAATTGGAGCGATTTTGCCTTTACTTTTCCTTCTGGCGACATGGCCGATTTTTAGTTCACGTTCAATTTTTCATTAACTTAAAAATAGCACATTTTGTGTAAAATATATCAACTATTGGAATTGATAGTCAATTTTAACACCATTTGTGTGCTCATCCAGGATTGCCCGTCCGCCAAATTTCCCTTTGGGCAATATCTTGCCTGGTTTTTGTGTCAGTACCTTGAAATATTTCAGAAGGTAACACATCAGACCACTTCGTTTGTGCTGTTTTGTAATGATTTAACGGTTCAGTACATGTAAGTTCCCGCTGGAGAACCAATCGATGCTTTCAAGAATTGAGAAAATTGCATATGGCCTCGGTGATACCGCCACCAACATTGTCTTTCAGACAATTGTTTTATTTATTACCTTTTTTTACACGGATATTTACGGCATTCCCCCTCAAACCGTTGCGACAATGTTTTTAGTGGTTCGACTTTTTGAAACCATCACCGACCCACTGATGGGAACAATCGCTGACAGAACGCACACCCGGTGGGGAAAGTTTCGCCCGTATCTTCTTTGGCTTTCTCTTCCGTTTGGCATTGTCAGTGTTCTCGCATTCACAACGCCGGATTTTGCGCCGCAGCAAAAAGTAATCTACGCGTTCATTACGTATTCGCTTTTAATGCTCGTGTATACGGCCATGAATATTCCATTTTCTGCGCTGGGAGCGGTTCTCACCGACGACCCTGCGCAACGCGTGTCCGTACAGACATACCGTTTTGTGGGCGGTATGACAGGCGGACTCATCGTTTCTTCTCTGACGCTGCCGCTCACGCAATGGTTTGGTGGCGACGACAAGGCGATGGGGTATCAGCGAACAATGATTCTGCTGAGCATAGTGGGAGTGATCCTGTTTCTGATTTGTTTTGCCGGAACAAAAGAACGCATTTCGCTAAAGCCCAAACAGAATGCCGGCTTTCGGAAAAATATTGCATCTCTGTGGCAAAATGATCAGTGGCGGGTTCTATGCGTGGTATCTTTTCTGATTCTGCTGGGCGGTGTCATGCGGTCGACTCTTGCTGTGTACTATGTGAAGTATTTTCTTAACCGAGAGGATCTGATTACCCTGTTTGTAACAGCGGGGATGATTGGCAATTTGCTGGGGTGCACGGTCTCTGGGAAAATTGTAAAGCGGTATGGGAAAATCAACTCATACACGGTATTGCTCTGGATAGCGGCAGTCATCAGCGGTGCGAGTTTTTTTATAGACCAATCGCAATTCTATCCTGCGTTGACCGCCCATGTTCTATGGGGTTTCTTTCTCCAAATGACCACCCCCATTTTGTGGGCCAAAATGGCGGATACGGTGGACTATGGGGCATGGAAAACCGGCGCCCGCCTGACCGCAACCGTCCATTCGTCGTTGATTCTATTCATTAAACTTGGACTCGCCAGCGGTGGCGCCGTGGCGGCATGGCTGCTGGCGGCGTATAACTACCAGCCCGACGTCCCCCAAAATGCATTTGCACAGTTTGGCATCCGAATGTCATTTACGGTGTATCCTGCCATCGTATTTGCAATGGTGGCAATAGCAGTTCGCTTTTACAAACTGAACGAAGCCACAATGCTGCGAATTCAATCGGACCTGAAGTCCGCATCCTCGTCCTGAAACGCGAATTGCGATGTGACCATACACATCCGGGTTTATCGATTGCTCCTGCCAGCATCAATATTGCCCTTTTCAAAAAACAGCATCGACGTGCTGTGGAAATAACATTGTCAAAATTGTTGCGTTCCAGACAGCCCTTTGTAGGGCAATCGCAAAGTCGTCGCTGCAGCAAAATAATGTAGGGCCCGGGGTTTATCCCCGGCCGAAAACTGGTTGCGGCGGCAGA
>JAFGQN010000042.1 GCA_016935665.1 Deltaproteobacteria bacterium
AAGGCTGGTAGACAGCGCCAACGCAAAAAAAAGCGCCAAACCGATTGCACCGCCAATCGGCAATCCCAGACTCCTGGATATCATATAATAATCGCCCCCGGTTTTCACCGTGCGATTGGTGGCGATTGAACTGACACTCAGCCCAGTCGTATACGAAATAACATGCGCCAGAAGCACCACCACGATAGCGCCTATGATGCCGCCGTGCCCGACCACCCATCCAAACCGAAGATACATAATGACGCCAAGAATGGTCAGAATGGAAGGAGTGAACACCCCTTTGAACGTGCCGAATTTTTCGTCCTTATTTTGACTTTCCTTCAAATTGCGTTGAAACATATTCCCTCGTGCTGTTTTGTCTGAGCAATTGTTCAATTTATGAAACCAATTTTTATTACGAATAAAATCTGCAAAAACCAAATTAATTCAACGCAGATGATCTAAACAGCTCAAAATTCATCAATTACAGTGGGGGTCTTTTTGATCAGATTTGGAGAAGGGGGATTTTGCACAGTGAAAAATAGACGGAAACAAATCAAGGGGATCGTACAATTTTGCGTACTCGCTACAATTGTCGGATGTGGTGCGGATTCCGAAAGCGCAAACCACTGTCCCGAAGGATACCAAGAAGATGGAGATATATGGTGTGAGGATAATATCGAAATGATGTGCTATGAAGATGTCTCTTGGGAAGGCACTTATAGTTATGCGCCGCGAACAATGCACGACTGTGATGACTACGATGAATCAATCTGTCAGGACGGACTTTGTTCGTTTCCTGAAATTGAGTGTACCCCCGAAGACGTATTCTGTTTAAATAATATTGTTCTGGGTTGCTGGTCAGACGGTTTACCCCGATTAATTCGAGACTGCGCTTTGGGTTGTGTCGACGGCGAAGCGGACTGCATGTAACCCGTTGACCGGCCCCCCGACGAATTCCGAATCCCTGGAGGAGTCATTTTTCGGGGCGTCTGACCCTTGTAGTTTATTTGTTCATATTCACGAACACACTCAGATAGTGCCCAAGGATTGCCGCGTTCAGCACAAAATCCTTGGGAATCATCGTTCCGCTGCTCTCTGCCTTCACGTAGACTTTGGCCTCGTCAATGTCGATCACCGATTTCATCCCAATCAGTTCGGAAACCGCACTCTGAACCCCCACCAAAGAGAGGAACTCCCTGGTTGTTTTACGGGTATTGGTTCGAATCCAAACCAAATCATCAAAGACTTTGTCCCCAATTTGAATTTCGTGCTCAAAGATCTTATGCAGTTTGGCGCTAAATCCTTCTTACTGCAATTTGGCAAAAATTCCAGATGAACCGGGAATTTCCACCAGCGCGGTGATGGTGAACTCGGTTTCCTGGGCCATCTCATTCAAATTGGAACTGACAGAGCCGTCTTTTGATCGGGACCAAAATCCCAGATGCATTCCTCGATTTGTAACGCTGGTCGGCGCAAATGCGTCAGAGTTGCAAGACGCACAGATGGTCACACCGGCCATTTCCCTGGGCGCACCACTGCCCATTTCTCCGAGACATAATTGGCATTGCATGAATATCAGTATAATCGACCCAATAACAAAACGAAACCCAATTTATTGACAGGCGGTGCAAGGGGAATCTGACCCTTGAAGTGACAAACCCTATTCTTCAACCAAACCGCCCATAACGAGAGATAGGTTGTTCTGGAGCGCCGGAAGGTCATCTTTGAGCTTCCCGATGGCTTCGCCCACCGCTGCCCGATCCACTTTGTCGTCCTCCTCCAGTGCCTCGCTTATCTGTTGCTCCCAGCGATCCAGCTTTTCGCTGACGCTGGCCTCGGAGAATAGGCCCCCAATAAATTCCTCAGCGATTTGCTCCTGGCGTGCGTAGATCTCGCTCCGCAGCGAACCGAGAAGGGTGTCGCAATCGAGGGGCAGCATGCGATACTGGTAGCCCAGGCAGTCAAAGGAGCAGACGTTCCCGGCGCAGCCCCTCGACATCACGTTCCAGTTGGGCATATTGGCCGGGGTGCACGCGGGGATCAAGTCGCTGGTCGCCTCGCTAGAGTTGTTGAACCAGAAATTGGGCTCGGGTACAATGAACGTCTTGTCCAGATCCCAGGGAATGAGCGTGAACCGTCCGCTGGCTTGTTCCCTGTACCAGTAATAGTTGTGGTTGGTGCTCCCGAAATCCTCGTAGAACGCCAGGATACCGTCGAAGTTGGTGATGGCCCGATCCACCACCAGGTATCTGGCCAGATAGTCGAAATCGAGAAACGGCGCCATCGTCGTCGCAAAATCGCCGGTTCCTGCCGCCGTCACTGCGTCACCGAACGCGAGGAAATCGGAAACATCCAAGGTGTCTGGATCGTCGTTGGTCTTCAGGGCCTCCACAGCGGCGGCTTCGGTCTGATACGGACCGGGCCAGATTTCTTTATAGAGGTTGCCGTCGCCGTACTCGGGAAAGCGGTTGGCGGTAAATCGACCGTCCACTTGCTCCACCGCGACAAACAGACCATGATATTCGCCGTTGATGTATACCTTGGCGTGAACGGCCCGAGGCGCAAGGATATCCATCTCCCGGAAGAGGTCGTATCCCAGGCGCTCGTGCATCTTGGTTGGATCGGAGGACATGGAGTGGAGGTTCAGCTTTTTGAGGCCGTCCAGGCGGGAGTTTTCGTCGTACATGTTGAAATCGAGTTTGAGCGAAAATTGCTGGCAAACGTCGATGTTGCCGAAAACCGGCTCCACACGGGACTGGCGCACGCCGTTGATCACGCAAGATATCAAAGACCAGTCCCCCTTGAAACGCATGCCCACGGACGGTAGTTCCATGTCCTCCACCTGAATGCCCACTTCCACGTACCGATCCTTGTTAACGGTCCAATTCTGCACCAGGGTGCTCATGTCCATCAATCGCTCGTACTCGCTGTCGGAGATGGTGATATAGTAGGATCGCAACACATCGTCGGCAAAGATGACCTCGCCGATGGGCTGTCCCTCGATATCGGAGTCCGTGTCGGAATCTGTGTCGGAGTTTGTGTCAGAGTCTGTGTCGGAGTCTGTGTCGACGTCGGTATTCGAGTCCGTTCCGGATGTGTCTTGGGAGCCAGTTTCCGAATCGGTTTCTTCACTGGCGGGGCTGGTGCAAGCGCCCACCCCCCAAAGGATAATAAACGAGATAACAAGTCGTCTCATTGGAATAGCCTTTCTCCGTCAATTTCGAGTTTTTACTCTAGGCAGTGGCCTTCCCATCGCAAATTTGGGTGGATGAATCGGGTCCAACGGACAGTGACGGCGATTGCCTCCTTGCGCTAGAAATTTGATTGGAGCGTTTTATTTGGGGGTCTTTCCAAATTGCTTGGCCAGAAGGGCACGATTGTATCGCTGCAGCATGACCGGATAGCCATTCACAAATAAGTTGAACAGCAGAACCGACAGGGTCGATAACCAGACTCCAATGAGGGCGACATACACGGCATAACCGTTGGTGAGGACAAATAGAATGGCGTGACTGGCTTCCGCATCGCACATTCGCTGACGGAGAAACGCAATTCGATCCGGTGTTTGCTTCTCCGGTAGCCGCAAATGAGGGTTGAATACGGACATGGGCCCGCGGCGAAGCAGACGCTTGAACAGCCGTATCCCTACCCATTCGTACACACGACCGTCCCGTTCCCAGGCACGCAAGTTGTGATAGCTCGCCGGCAAACGCGGTGTCACCACACGACTCGCTGTACCGAGCCACATCATTGGCAACCATACGACGGCGAATGAAAATCCAACGCTGAAAGGACCCCAGAAGTGATATGCGAGCCAGAACAGTATGGCCACGGCGCCAGCTAGCACCACGATGGCAGTCCATCCCAGCACCAACCTCTGTTTTTGACTGATTCGCCTACCCTCCGAATCCCTGGGGGTCATTTTTCGGGGAGGGTCAGGAGCGTTCATGAATTTTTAGAAGGATAGGGATCATGAGTTGGTCTTTGGGACGCGCGGTGTTCACTTTGATTTCGATCAGTTTTTCCAAAGTGATCACCCGAACCGAGGTGCCGGTCCCATCTTCCATGGATTCGGTGAAGGGAAGCAGCTGATCATATCCCTGTCCAGATGCCAGTTCGCAAAGCAGATCCAGGGGTCCAAAGTCGGTCATCAAATTGTTGTGACCTGTCCCCAATAGGGCTGCAGATGTTGGGAACAGCACTTGGTTTTTCGGTTGCCCCCGGTAACGGGCATGCACATTTTCTAAAAATCCAACCAGCCGGTCAATGTTTTCCTCGGTCCGCCGATGAACAATATCAATATCCTGCGTGGTCATTGGCGCCCCATGAAGGACCGCTGCCATGCCGCCAACAAGAATGTACTCGATGTTCTGTGCATTGAGTTGTTGCAGTATGGTGATCAGACTCGCTGTCATTGCTTTTTAAATCGGGAAAGGGCTTCGGCGGATTGGGAGGCCCACTCGATCTTTTGGGCAAAGGATAGCTTCTGAAATTCGTCCAGCAGCGTGGTGTCAACATCATTGACGGCTTCCACAAGTAACGGATCAACCGCCGCAACCATTTTCAATAGCGCATCATGGGTTGGGGTCGGCTGTTTCATAGAAGAAGAATAAGGGCATCCAATAATCCAGTCAACGAAAGTACAATGGACGCCCCGGCACTCCAATCCCCCTTCAAATGCTGAAAATCATTTTTCCGGAATCTACGCAACAAAGTGTAACGTGACGGAATGGACCAGTTTAATTTTCCTATGCTTATAAAAAATGGCTTCTTAGGAAGAAAACTTTGTATTTTCCCCCCTCCAAATCGCTGGGAGTCTGATCATTGATCACATCTTTTGGACCAGCAGTTGCAATCTTGTGTAGCCCACCGCGGATTAAAATCCGCGGTCAGGATACGGCTTACGCCGTAAGGCCTTCGGACTACCTAATTTTTAGCCCAAGGGCTTGCCCGTTGTTCAGGATAATCTGGTGTAAGACGGTTGGGCATCCTGACCGAGGGCTTTCAGCCCGCGGGGAACAGGTTTGCGCAAGTGATTTGAGGATATGACCAATCATGAGGCTGGGAGTCATTTTCGGGGCATCAAGGAATCTTGTACAAGGTTGCTTGAATATCAGATTTGCCCAAACAACGATACTTATGTTCAGCATTAATTGGGGGCACAGAGTATTATCGTGTGAAAATGTGATGATGATTGCATTATTAGCAGGTTTTATCTTTCTATGGGTCATGTTGTAATATCTGCTAATTTATAATTTATTAGCAGATATTAGCATGTCGGGAGGGAACCACCATGAAAATGCCTCGCATTTGGCGCCAGCGACCCGAATGAAAATTCCAAAAACGCCAATGAAGAAAACCCTTCGGAACTGTTGACTGTTCAAAACGTCATGGCGGAAACCGGCTTAGTTGGCGAATCTCGCCACCCGTCGAAGCACACCTTGGCAGTCCTTCTCAGAATTTTCTCAGACCACCAAACGATCCCTCTCGCAGACGATTCTTGGCAATCTTGCTCTGAGAACGGCCCAGACCACTCTCAGAGAGCAGCGGTCTCGGTTAACAGCTTGGCGTCTGGGGTTAACAGCAATGGCGATGTTCGGCGTGATATCATGGGGAACAACGGCATTTCAAATAGCAGCCTGGTCGATAGTAAACAAAAACTTGCACATTATACCTTTTTGGTTTATCGTGCATTCCATGGTTTATTCAAGGGGCAAATGATGGATTGGCTCAAAGAATTAGAGGCATACCTACACGATATACTGGGGCAGGAGTTTGCCATCGGGTCTGTTCATGAAAAAGAAATGAACGGGCTTCCTTTGTACCTCACGAAAGCCTACACGCCCCTCGAATTGGTATTGTTTGGCAAAAAAAT
>JAFGQN010000043.1 GCA_016935665.1 Deltaproteobacteria bacterium
CTCGGTTGGCCCTGACCGTTCTTCCCGCGCCCACGAGGGGCGCGGTTACGATGTGCCAAAGTATTCCCGCGTATGCTCTCGGTTGGCGCTAACCGCCCTTCCCGCGCCCACAAGGGGCGCGGTTACGATGCGCTTCTTCCCTTCTCCCCGCTCCACAACATGTGCTTTCAACTATTGAGCATCCAACGCAAGTGCCTTATGCTCCGCCCATGAAACAACGTCACTCGTACACAAAGCTCTATTATCACGTGGTGATGCCCACGAAAAACAGAGCGCATCTGATTACAGATGCCGAAGCAGAAGCATTTTTGTACGCCTGTTTCAAACGAAAAGCGCATGAACTCGATAGCTGGATTGATACGTTTGGTTGCTGGTATGATCATATTCATGTCCTTATACGCACCAATCCCAACCTGGCTCTGTCGCAACTCTATGGCCAACTCAAAGGGTTTTCCACCTGGATGTGGCACGGCCAATGGCCCGACAAGCCATTCGCTCTGGCCGACGGCGTATTCGCCGCAACCGTGGACCCATTTCACTGCGATCCTCTCAGACACTACATACAGAACCAAAAACATCATCACTCCATCAACGCTCTCGTCCCCAACTGGGAACCGGACGCATCATCATGACCGCGCCCCTCGTGGGCGCGGCAGTGCAGGCGGGACAACGGCTCCCCTGTCATCGTAACCGCGCTCCTCGTGAGCGCGGCGGAACACCGCAGCACACCCGCTCCGCATCATCGTAACCGCGCCCCTCGTGGGCGCGGCTGGCACCGCAGCTAAACGACCTTTCGCTTTCGCTTCCAGTGTGGCGCAAGACCCATGACGGCCAGTAAGACTGCATCGGCGGAGGTTCAAGCAGACTTGATTGTCTCTGAGGTTTGAGCAGTTCTGAACAGGGAGCTACCTGCTCTTCCCGCGCCCACGAGAAGCGCGGTTACGATGTGCCAAAGTATTCCCGCGTATGCTCTCGTTTGGCACTAACCGTCCTCCCCGCGCCCACGAGGGGCGCGGCAGACACCGTTCGTACACAAACCGCTATTATTGCGTGTTTGCCCGGAGCCATTTCGCGAAACGCCCCTACAGGGAGAATACGCGGTATCATCTGCGTTTTTTTTGTGCAACTCCCTTAATGACCGCTGCCTGAAGCGTTTGGCACCGTGCCAGTCGCGCCAATCTTTCGAATGCTGGAATAATTATTTCCTCAAAAAAGTGGTGACACATTTGGGGGCGGTGTGTGTTCAACAGAACAACAGACAGCGAAACCAAACATAACCCATTGGGAAAAACTCACGAAGGAGAGTCATCATGGTCGACAAATTATTAAATATGGCATTGCTCGGTGGAGAACCTATTTTGTATCTGCTTATCGTATTAAGTGTTCTTTCAATTGTTGTGGTCCTGGAGCGGGCAATTACCTATGCGCGCAATAGACTGGATGTGGCACAGTTTACCTCAAAACTGGTGGGGCTTTTGAATGATGAAAAGATGGACGAGGCGATTGAATATACCAAATCCCAGAAAAACGCCGAAGCGATTGTGATAACCGAGGGGCTGCTCAATTTTGATAAAAAGAAATCGGTGGTGAGCGAACTGATGAGCGCATCGGAACTGGCGCAGCAGCAGCGACTGGACAAACGACTGAACATTCTGGGCACCATTGGCTCCAATGCACCGTTTGTGGGTTTGCTGGGTACAGTGCTCGGTATTATTAAAGCGTTCAATGATCTCGCTTTCAACTCGGAAGGCGGCGCGTCGGTGGTGATGGCCGGTATCGCCGAAGCGCTGGTGGCCACTGCCATTGGATTAATTGTGGCCATTCCGGCGGTGGTGTTCTTCAACTATTTTAAAAATCGTCAAAAGCAAATCATGACCAACGTATCAAGGCTGGAAAACACACTGCTGGCGTTCATTGCCGACAAAAAACTGTCCGTCATTGGTAAAAAAGCGGCGTAACAAATAAAAGGAGTGCCATCATGGCTGCCAAAGCAAATTTTCAGGACGAACCGATTACCGAAATCAACGTGGTACCGCTGGTGGACATCGTACTGGTACTGCTCATTATCTTTATGGTGACCGCCAACTTTATGGCCAAGCCGGCTATCGACATGGAGCTGCCCAAAGCCGATACCGCAGAGCGCAAGGAACGCAATCAATTCTCTTTGCTTTTGGGCGAAGACGGGTCTATCGCCATTGGTGAAAAGCGAATTTCCGACACGCAGGCGCCTGCCCAGTTCCGGCAGATGTTTGAAGAATACAAATCCGAAAAGCGCGCCACCGCACAGGCCGAAGGCCGTCGCCTCAGTGACAATCAGGCCACATTACTGGCGCAAAAGGAACTGACGATGATCATCGAAGCCGATAAAAAGGTCTCCCACGGTCGAATTATTCACTTCATCGATTTGGCCCGCAAAACCGGCATTTTCAAATATGCGTTTAATGTGGATGCCCCGGAATGAATTTGGAACTATCTCTTTCCCTTGCGTCGAACCAGCCTGGATTGCGCTATCTTCTTTCGTCTATCTGTCATTTTTCATTTCCCTATCACTAGTCGTTTTGGGTGATTCTCATTTTCGAGATGAGGTTGCACCAGTCTTCTGGATGAAAAGTTAATCCGTCCCAGTCACATGGCAACTGCATCCTTTCAACAATATGGTGACATCGCATTTATATCGGCCTCGGATTTTCATCTTTGGCAAGGCCTGATGGACGTTGGCGCAACCTCTTAATTTTTTTGTCATTTGACCGATTCTTTCACACAGGTATGCCCCCCGGGCCGACGAGATAAAAGAAACAATGGCACAAACACGCAAAAAAATTCTGACGGTGGATGATGACCCGGCTGTTCTTCTGAGTATTTCGGGGTACCTTGAAGATCTGGAGTACGAGGTATACACCGCGACAAATGGTCAGGAGGGACTGAGCCGATTCTACGAAATATCGCCGGATATGGTACTGGTCGATTTGAAGATGCCGATCATGAGCGGGACCGCACTGATTGAAAAAATACGTCAGTTTTCGCCCAACAAGCCAATTCTGGTAATTTCCGGCGCCAATGCAGTGTCCGACGCAATGGATGCCATCCGCATGGGCGCATGGGATTATCTGGCCAAGCCATTATCGGATTTGCGCCTGTTGCAACATACCATCTCGAAAGCGTTTGAAAAGGAACGGCTTATCCTGGAAAATGAGCGGTACCAGCAGAATCTGGAAACCCAGATTATTGGTCATTCGGAAAAGCTCATTCGCGCCAATGCCGCCCTGCAAACCAGCGAGGAAAAATACCGAACCTACATTGAACAGTCGCCAGATGGCATTGTGGTGTTAAATCCCACTGGATTCCTGGTGGAGGTGAATTCGGCATTTACCCGGCTTACCGGTTACAGCAAGGCGGAGTTGCTGGAAATGGAGCCGCATATCACGCGGGAATTCGCAAAAAAACACTGGGGCCACCTGCACAGCCATATGCACAAGCTCCTGGATTCTGAACAGAGTACCGATGAACTGATATTTTTGCGCAAAGACGGTATACTCGCCTGGTTGGGCTTTACCGCTGCAAAGATGCCCGGCGGTGAAATGCTCGGCTTTTTCAGAGACATCACCAGTCAAAAAGTGGCGGAAAAAGAAGCGCTCAAGCGCCAGGAAACACAGCAGATGCAAAAGGATTTGGCGGCATGGCTCAGTGTTTGCCCCAGTCTGTCGGCGGCAGCGGAAGATGTCCTTGGCCAGATCACCTGGCTGGACGAGGTGGACTGCGCATCATTGTTTCTGGTTGTGGGCGAGAATCAACTGGATCTCGTGGCCCAGCAGAATGTGCTGCCGGAATTCTGGGAAGAAATATCGCATCATGTCATCGCCTTTTTGCAGCGTCATCTGGGTGAGTACATGGATGCGGTCTACTTTGGCCCCAACGGGGTGGAACAATACATGGGAAAAACCGCAGTGGATTGCGGTATTCACTCTGCCGGGATTATTCCCCTGCGCTATGGTGGCGAAATAGAAGCAGTGATATGTATTGCCTCCAAATCATCGGGGTCTTTTTTAGACAGCACCAAAGATGTGGTGGAATCTGTTGCTGCGCTGACTGCAGTAGCCATTACTCGATTAATGGCGGAACAGGAACTGCGGAATGCCATTTTGCATGCGGAAGACGCCAACAGACTAAAATCCAGGTTTGTATCGAACGTCTCTCACGAATTGCGGACACCGCTCAACGGTATTATCGGTTTTTCTGAATTTATCATGGCGGCCAAATCGTTGGATGAAGCGCAGGATAACGCACGCACCATCGTCAGGGAATCGGAAGTATTGCTCCGACTGATAAACGGATTGCTGGATCATGCAAAGATGGAAGAGGGCAAGCTGGAGCTGAACCCGGAAATCGTTGACCTCCACGCATTGCTGGACGACATCGCGCGAACATCGTTTTTGCAGGCGCGTCGCAAGGGCCTGGATTTCGATTTGCAGCTTGGCAAAGGTGTGCCAAAATATATCGTCGCAGATGCTCTGCGATTGAGGCAAATCCTAAACAACCTGGTGTCCAATGCACTGAAATTCACAGATAGAGGCATTATCCATCTCATTGCACGGGTGGACGCACAGCACAACAGCAACTGCTCCATGTATTTCGCTGTAAAGGATACAGGGATTGGCATTCCCAAAGAACGTCAGAAAGCCATCTTTGACAGTTTTGTTCAGGCGGATTCGGGCACTGCCCGAAAATATGGCGGAAGCGGTCTGGGTACCACCATTTCATTGCAACTGGTGAAGCTGATGAACGGCGAAATGGGTCTTGAAAGTGAAGAAAGCAAAGGCAGCACCTTCTGGTTTACGATTTCGTTCCCCACGCCGGCAATAGCAGATGCAGAGGCGAAAATTAAATCAAGTCTGGTAAAAATGCTGCGTCCCATCGATGTGGCGGCGGGAACAATTCTTTTGGCCGAGGACTATCCCATCAATCAGAAGGTCATTGGCAATCACCTGGAGCAGGAGGGGTTTCATTTCAGGATTGTGGAAAGCGGAAAAGAAGCGGTGGATGCGTGTGAGGATGAAGTTTACAGTCTGATTCTCATGGATGTCAATATGCCAGTCATGGATGGTGTGGAGGCTACCCAACTCATCCGAACCCAGTCTACCCACAACAGGAAAACGCCCATTCTCGCCCTTACCGCCAGTGCAGAACCGGAAACGCGAGACGCCTGCCTGAAAGCCGGTATGAATGATGTGATTACCAAACCGGTGAAACGGGATTTTTTTCTGGGGGCGGTTTACAAGTGGTTCTCCCCCGTGACCCTGGATGAAAACGGCATTGGCATCGTGCACCTCGCAAACAACATAGCGGAACGCAATGATTCTGCCAGCGAAATCGACACGCTCATGGATACGGAATCCCAACCCGCGCCATCACAACCCCACTCACTCTCTGATCAGACCGATGCACCGCTCGTACTTGATGAGAAAACTCTGATGGAGCAATTTGCCGGAAACCGGGTGCTGGCCCAAACTATGATTGATCACTTCAAACAGGCTGTTCCAAAACAGCTTGCGCAAATGCAAACGGCGTTAAGCAACAATAATCTGGAGCAGGTTCGAAAAGAAGCGCACAAAATAAAAGGAGGGGCCGGCAGCATTGCCGCGTTCGTAATAATGGAAGCGGCGAGGCAACTGGAATACGCCGCCCGGGATGGAATGCAAAACGATGCCATGGCACTGCTGGCGGAGCTGACGTCCAAATACCAGCAGTTTAAGGAAATACAACTGTAATGGGCAGATCTTGCGCAATGAACTGGCCAACAGAATTAGAGGGAGGTTCCCATGAGAATACTAATCGTCGACGATGATTATATATCCCGCACACAAATCAAAGTTTTACTACTGGGTTATGGAGACTGCGACATCGCCCCAAATGGCGAAATTGCACTTACTCTGTTTGATGCCGCTCATGAAGAAAACATGCCATATGACCTTATTTCTGTGGACGTGGATATGCCAGGCATGAGCGGACAGGAATTGGTAAACGAAATCCGGCAGCGGGAAGATGCATTGGGTGCAGCTGCAAGGTCAACCGAAGCAAAAATAATCATGGTGTCCAGTATGGATGATGGCAAAAACATTATGTCGTCATTCAGGCAAGGCGCCGAAGGCTATCTGGTGAAACCGGTAAATCCTGCCAAATTAAAAGAAACCCTCGATGAAATCCGCATAATGGGATAAGTTATCCCGGAAACTTCCGGCAAAAAGTAAATCTATTTCGAGCTGAAATAGTTGGATTTGTCTTTAAAGAGAACATTGAACGTCGTCAGTGTCCCGTAGCATTTCGAAATATAGCTTTGCAAATCCACTTTTTCCTGATCCGTTAAATTATCGCTGGCGTTGAGTTTGGCTTCCAGAACGCGAAGTCTGTCGCGAATCATTACAATCTTGTGAAAGAAGGATTCAATATCCACTTCTTTGGGCTGATTGTCGTCGCTTCCCGATTTGAGCACCATGGTTCCCCCCTGCCATTTTGCTCCCATTTCGGGATAGCCAAACATGGTTTCTTCTTCGAGCAATTCACGCAACACCTGCTTCAATCCATCTCTATCCACAGTAATTTCTCCTTCGGTATCTCCAATGACCGGCTCATCCAGAGTCGCACGCAAAGGCGCGGATACCGTCATGGTACGCCCGGAACCTCTTCTTTTGGATGCCGCGAACTTCACCGCAACCGGCTTAACAAATTCGCGACGGGATTCCCGCACCGAAAACTGGGCACAGTACTCCATGCCGGAAGGAATTTCTCCAAGCTCCCTGCGACGCATGCACAATCCGCGCACAATGCCGTTTTCGTCTTTCGCTTCCTTATAAAACGCCTTGCAATCGCCACATGTAGGATTTTTTAATTTGCTGACATCATTCATAGGCACATCATACTCAAAGCGAGGCCTGTGAAAACGAAAAAACAGCAAAAACTGTCTTTGACCCAAGACCCCAATGAATAGGACGGCAACTGTTTCCGCATGCGGCTGGCACAACTGAGCAGCAAAATATTCGGATTTGGAGTGGATTGCCCAGGGTGTTTCAGGCAGGGGGAATGCGGCAGGAGGGGGAAATATCAGGAGAGGAAGGTTTTGTAGAAGGGGGCGTAGTCTTTTCGGATTTGTTCTTCGGTGAGGCCGTATTTGGCGAGATCGTATTGATGACCACTGTTGAATGCGCGTTGCTTTTCGGCAGTTGTCAGGATGGTCTGATGCAGTTCCGGGGTCATCTCTTTGCCAACGAATTCTACGATTTCAGGCATCAAATTATCGAAATCATTCATCATTCGATCGAAGGTAACAATTTTAACCTTTTGCTGCAGTTCCAAATTTTCCCGGTACAGTTTCTCGAAGCGCAGGCTCAATTCCAGTAATGCATTGTAGAGTTTTTGGATAAATCGCGCGCGTTTTTCCTCTGGCAGATTCCAGAATCCAAACGCCCCATCCAAAACACCGGTGACCAGACTAAGTCCGGAAGGCACAGTGGACAGCGGATCTCTGGCGGTATATAAAATTTTCGCATCGGGGAATTTTTCAAGGAACCTGGGCAATCGAATCCCCAGTGAAAACAGCTTGGCCACAATGCGATCCTGCTTTTCGCTCACCAGAATTCGGCGCCACAGTTTTTCCCACCAGTTGAAATCCCTTCTGGCGGTGTCGCGAATATCGGGATCAAAAAAATCGGTGTAATCATTTTTTGACCATGACAGGAAGAAACCCAGTAAAAAGAATCCATCGAAATATCGAAAGAGAATTCCCGGATCATCGGCTTCAAATCCGTTCAAATCGGTTTTGTGCGCGGCAGCGGCGTGATGCTTTGCAGGGCTGAATTTTTCAAGGATGGGCAAAATCGGCTTCAGGAAAAACTGCATGGTTAACGATGGATAAATCATCTTCCACAACCTTGAACCGGTGCCAAAGGTGTTATTGATCAGAAACCTCTGTAAAAAAGTGGTGCCACTGCGCGGATTGCCAACGATGATAATGGGCTCTTTTATCTTTTTTTTGCGCAGTGATGGAAAAAAGATGTGATCCAGCGCCATGTTGACCGATACCACAAAATGCAGCAGCCATATGGCGGAGAAAATAAAAACGGGGCGCACGTACATGCCGAACGCCCCGGCCAGAGCTTTGTGAACAATGAACATCCTTTGTATCATATCGAGTTTCCTTCTTTTTCCTGGCGCCACAAAAACGCAATGATGAGTGTCGGCCTTAATCCAGTGCTCCGGGAAAAGAGCGGTGGTAAATCCTGCGCATACCCTCTCAAAAAGAGTGTCATTTGGCAAGCAATGTCGGTGGATGGAATGTCGGAATTTACAATTATATCAAAAGAAAAATCAGAAAATTCCTTTGGAGTTGCAAAATCTCCACTAATCAAGGTATTTTTGCATTGGATTTACAGCGTGAAAACATTTGCTCCCAAACCACCGGTGCGTTGCCCGGGACAAATAACACTGACGTACCGTATCTCAAGAGGAACTCGCAGATGAACAACCTGCTCGCATTATTGCTCGGCATATTGCCCGCTCTTCCCGCCAGACGCAAACGCCCACGGCGGCCCAACGTAACGCTGGGACTGCACGTCAACTGGTCATACGACAACAACTGCAACTGCGCCCATCTGGACTAAATGCAGCCCACCGAATGGATCCCCAGCGAACCAAGCGAATGGCGGTGTCAAAAAATCACTTCTTGCGCTTTTTATTCTTTGCGCCTGATTTTTTTGAAGGGGCGCCTTTGGATTTGGATTTGCTTGCTGGAGACGCCTTTTCGGCATCGCTGGGCGGGGGATTGAATGCGTTGGCCAGTCGCGCTTCTTTTCCTTCATCCGTGGGCACCCGTTTGGCGAAAACCCAGCCCAGAAGTAAAACACCTGCGGCAAAAGGAATAATGGACAGATACTGCCCCATGGTCAAAGTGGACTCCTCAAGCGTCTGAAATTCCTTGAAGAATTCCACTATAAATCGTCCGGCAAAATACAGCACCAGAAACATCCCCGCCAGGAGCCCCAACGGACGTTTTTCTTTGCCGCCGAAACGGTCAGCGAGATATAGCGCCAGCAGGACAAAAAGCCCCATGAAAAACTCATACAGCTGAGAGGGATGACGACAGGTGGCCGGCTCTCCCATCATGGCGTCATAACGGACAAAATCCACCGCCCAGGGCACGTCGGTGGGACGACCAACAATTTCGGAGTTAAAGAAATTGCCAAAACGCACCGCGGCGGCCCCCACAGCGGAAGGCATCGCCATACGGTCAAGAACTTCCAGATAGCGAAGATTGTATTTTTTGCAAAACAGAAACATAGCCACTACCAGACCAATCGTGGCCCCGTGACTGGCGAGTCCGCCTTTCCAGAAATAGAGTATGGTAATGGGATCCGACAGATAGCGTTCCGGCTCATAAAAGAGACAGTGGCCCAGACGCGCACCGATGAGCACTGCAAGGACGCCCCATATGAGAAAACGCTCCGCAAGCGCCAGGCTGTACCCGGCTCTGGTCATCTGCTTTCGCCAGATAATAAAACCGATGTATAGCATGGAGGCAAAAATCAAGCCGTAATAACGAAGCTGTAAAGGCCCAAGATGCATGATGACAGGATCAATATCCCACACAAAACAGTTATCCACAGTTTTCAACCCTTCTTCATAAAATTAACATTTCAGTAATCGCGATTCAAAATGAATGCAGTCAGGGTAACCAAACACCCGCAAATAATTTTAGGCAAGTTTTAATCACTAAAATCTGGGTGTCACATCCTTGGTCTCCCCCTGTCGAATATTCACCATTTTAAGCTGTATTTTGCCATCCATTTCGAATCGGACCTCGTGCAAACCCGGAGGCAACCGCAGAATTCTGGGCGCTTTGCCTTTTTTCGCCCCATCTACAAATATCCGAATGTCACCGGTGGTGCCTGCGGGAACAGAAACGCGCAACCTGCCGGACGGGCCATCACCTGACGCATCACTGGGCGATGGCGGCTCAGACGCGTTTTCCACCACATTTTTTGAAACGGGACGCTTTGCCGTTACTTTTTCACGGTTATTCGGCCTGCGTTGTCGTGTGGACGCCGCTTTTTTGTTCCCTGCCTTCGACGCAGTCGCTTTAGGTGTCGATTCGTGTTCGTTGGCATCTGTGCGGGTTTTCCCTTTCTGGGCAGATTCCACGGCGTTGGCCTTGTCTGAGTCGTCGTCATCCCCTGCTGCCGTCGATGACGCAGTCGAGTCCTTTTCACTCGCGCTTTTATCACCTTTCCCGGCAGACGTTTTATCGCCGGGTTCTGCCATGTCGGCGGCAGATGAGAGGCCCGTCTCGCCGGACTTTACATCTTTTGTTAAAGCTGCTTTCTGCTCAGCCCCCGACAGATTGAAATAAAGTGACACCCCCAAAAGTAAAAGAAGCACACCAACCGCGACAGGCCACAGAATCCGCCGAACATCTCGTTGGCTCCGTGTGAGCGGCACCGGTGGAGGAGATGGGATATCTTCTTTTGATCCGTTTGCTTTTTCTTTATCCTGCAAATCAATACGCGCAATCTCCACGATATCGGAGAGATCCACCGTCATGGTTACCGGTTCTTCTTCGAATTCCTCATCCTCAAACGTCAACATCTCTTCGGATGGTTCGCGCGGTTCCGATTTGGGTGCAACAAGAACATGTGGAGCGTTCTTCGCAAAAAGGTCAGTACTGGCCGGTGCAGCTGTCCGGGCCAAACGGGTTCCATTCTTTGACGTATCTTCTATTTTTTTCCACCCTGGGTTTTCAGACCCCACAAAGATGGGTTTCACCTTTTTCAACGGTGGTGGAACAGCTGGGGAGTCGGTAATAAATTGTCTGGTGGCATCAACAGACGGCGATGAACCGGCCTTACTGCCAACGGACATATTTGCAGCTGCCCGGGGCGATGCTTTGGAATCGTCTTTCGAATTGTCTTTTAAGTTGGCTTTCGAACTGTCTTTGGGACTCTCAGATGGTGCACTCGCCCAGGAATCTTCGGCAATCACCGAGTTGACGGGGGCAACCTTTTTTCCGGAAACGACGTCCTCAGCGTGTTGCACAGCATCCCGCTGCATTTGTTCCAACAACCGAATCTTATCCGCCAGCCAATCCATCTCCTGTTGGGATGGCGCACTTTTTCGGTCACGAATAACACCGAGCGCATCGAGAAATTCACCGGCCCATTTTGAAATCTGCCCCAGACCATAAACGGCGCCTGCACCGATGAGACTTTTGGCGGTTCGTTCCAGTCCATCGGTGGGCCATCCAACTTTGGACGTTGTTCTGGATTCCTTTGAACGGTTCAGCCGCTGCCATTCCCGATCAAGAACCTGAAACTTGCGATCGAAAGATTTAAGAAAACTTAATTGTCGCCGCGCCTCAAGTGCGCTCATTCTCCCGGTCATATTCAGATGAATCCTTTTGCAAGAGCAATTGAATAGCGTGTCCCCCGAACATACAACCAATTAATCTATAGAACCCCCAGCATCGATGTCAATTTCTACGGGTAAAAACAAATATATATTAAACGCTTTAATATGATAAAAACAGACTTATGAATACACATCCTGACATCTGGCTCAAACGAATATCCACACTTTTCGCCATATTTGAACGTGTGGCGACTATGCCCGTGGAAATGCTCGAAAAACTGGAGCGAACACTTCCCGAATCGTCGCAGAAACGACTTCAGGAGCTCCATGACAAAGCGATAAATGGCCCCAAAGATCCGTTTGGAATGGATTTTGGCAGCATTCGTTCCGCTCTTGCGGTAACCAGCTTCTTTTATACCTACTACTTTCGCTGCAAAACCAGTGGTCTGGAAAATGTACCACCTGGGCCCATTATTCTCGCGGCCAATCACGCGGGTCAGCTCCCCATCGACGCGGTGATGGTAAACACGGCCCTTTTTCTCGAAGCAGACCCGCCCATGCTTTGCCGCAGCATGATGGACAAACTGGTACCGACTCTGCCGGTTATCTCCAACTGGTACAACCGCCTGGGTGTAGTGCTGGGAACACCGGACAACGCAAAGCGCCTACTGGACGATGGGCAAAAACTGCTCACTTTTCCCGAAGGAGTGACGGGCATCCAAAAGCCGATTTCGAAGGCCTACGAACTGCAAAAGTTTGGATTGGGCTTCATTCGTCTGGCATTGAAAAATCAGACGCCGGTTATTCCTGTGGCAATTGTGGGTTCCGAGGAGCAGTATCCCACACTGTACAACGTTCGCCGTGGCACGCATCTGCTCAATGTGCCCTCTCTTCCGGTGTGGCTGCAAATGCCCATCCCCTTTTTGGGACTGTTGCCGTTGCCGGTGCGCTACTATATCCACTTTGGCGAACCGCTGACATTCAAAGGCGATCCGGACGACGACGATGAGGTCATCAATGAAATGGCCGTCGAGGTGAAAAACAAAATCGACGCCGAAATCAATCGGCTCAGAGAGCAGCGAAAGGGAATTTTTAAATGATAGCCCTGGCCCAAAAAAAGGATGCCGCCCAAAAATCCGTTGCCATCTGCGGCGCTGCAGGCCAATTTGGAAATGTGCTGGTGCGCACGCTGCATCGAACGCATGATGTAATTGCCGTAGACTCGAGAGCGTTCGACAACTGTCCAGCGGATGTGCGTCATCATCAGGCGGAGCTCACGCGGCGCTCGACTAAAAATCTGTTTCGAAAAGGCATTTTCGACACCGTCATCCATGTGGGCGCCAACACCACGTCAGAGCGCCGCGGGCCCACCAAATTTAGCCGCGCCGTGGAAAATTACGCCCGACTCCTGGAATACTGTGACGCATATGACGTTCGCAAACTGATTCTCATCTCATCAGCCAACCTCTATGGCGCCCGAGCCGAAAACTCACAGTTCCTTGAAGAGAAAGAGCCATTGCTCAGCCCCGACCTCTCCTCCCTGCGTGAAATCGACATGATGACCCAAAGCTTTTTCTGGAAACGCCCCGATATTGAAACAGTTATATTTCGACCGGTGCACATCACCGGCACTTCCAACGGCGTTCTTTGTCGCTACCTGCGCCACAGCAGGGTTCCCACGCTGTTTGGATTCAATCCCATGATTCAACTGGTGCATGAGCAGGACCTGGTTTCAGCGGTGACGCTGGCGTTGCAGCAAAAATCCCGCGGCATCTATAATCTGGCCGGTCCAGAGGCCATTCCGCTCAAGGAGATTATTCGGGCACTTAAAAAGGAAACAGTGGAAATTCCGCACCCGCTGGCACGTCCGGTACTTCGTCATCTGAACAAGCTGGGCAAACTGGATATCCACCCCACTTATATTGACCATATCCGTTACATTTGCATGGTCAACGACAAACGCGCACGCGAGGAGTTGGGATATACCAATGCGTATAGTCTCAAGCAGACAATTGAGGCCATCGACCTATGGAGTTAACGCAAAACGGACAGCCGACACGCACCGCTATTTGAGTTGATTGACGCGCTTGGTTGGCGACACCGTGCGTGCATGTTCCAATATCTGTTCCGCGATAACACTGACATCAAAAGGTTTCTGCACAAAACCCGCGGCGCCGGCGCTAATCAGATTTTCAACTTTTTCGCCTTTGGAATATCCGGACGAAATCAACACCGGCAAGGTATTGTCTATTTCCCGGATTCGATGATAGGTTTTCTCACCGTCCATTACCGGCATCACCAAATCCAGAATGACCAGGCACAGATTGGCGTTTTCCTGCTCCAGCACTTCCAGGGCTTCCACACCGTTGGCGGCAACCAACACCTTGTATCCAAGGGATCCCAGCAATCGGGAAGCGGAGCGTCGAATCATGTGTTCATCATCCACCAGCAGAATTTTGCCGGAACACCGCTGTGGCGCCACACGAAACTGTCCCGTATTGCGCAAGGGCATCCGGGCGTTTCTGGAAATGGGTATTAGAAGGTTCACTTTGGTTCCCGCCCCTTTTACACTCTCAATACGCACCGCTCCGTCATGGCTTTTCAACGTGCCGTACACCATGGACAGTCCCAGTCCCGTGCCTTTGTCCGTTTCCTTAGTGGAAAAAAACGGTTCAAATACATGTTCCAGCACATCCGGTGACATGCCCTCTCCAGTATCAATGATATTAACGTTAATGTAGCGGCCGGTACTCAATTCCGGCCATGCCAGCAAATCGAGACCATCCAGCTTCACCGTTTCTGTTGAAATTGAAATCAGCCCGGATTCGGGAATGGCATCGGCGGCGTTCAGACAGATGTTCATCAATGCATGCGACAGTTGACCGTGATCCCCTTCAATCATGGGCAGGGCGTCATCGAGAAGGAGCTGCACATCCACATGAGAAACGGTGCGCACCACCAGTTTGCGAACCTCCTCAACGATCTCGTTGAAGTTCAGCCGTTCACGCAAATATGTCCCTTTGCGTGCAAATCCCAACAGATCGCGGGACAAGTCTCGGCCGCGTTTGGCGGCATAAATAATATCTTCAATATCCTGCCTGGTGCTGTCAGAGAATTGTGCCGCATTTATTTTCATCAGTGAACCAAGGTTAAAAATGGCACTGAGCACATTGTTCATATCATGGGCTATCCCTCCGGCCAGGGTGCCAATGGCTTCCATTTTCTGGGACTGGTACAACTGTTCCTCCAGCCGCCGTTCCATGGATACATCTTTAAGAGAAATGATCATCGCCGAAGGAATAAGTCCGTCGTCTGTGACATACACAAAATCCGCAAACGCTGTAAATTCGGAGTCATCGGCCCGTTTGACAGAAATTTCACCGCTCCAGCGATATTCATCCCGAAGCGCAGGGATTACTCGAGCGCTTAAAAGACGCTTCCCTTCTTCGGAAATCAGGTCCCGAAAATTCTTTTCCACCACCTCAGTTTGACTTGTATATCCCACCAGCGACAACAACGCCCGGTTGCCAAAATCGATACGTCCGGCAATGTCGCACAGCAACACACCGCCTGGGGCCGCATCCAGCATGTTCAGCATTCGGCGTTCACGCATCAGCGCCATGTCCAAATGGGCTTTCAGTTGCTGGTTTTCCCGCTCAAGCGCCGTAATGCGATCGGGGGGACTCTGCAACCTTCTAAAAAAACTGTCTCTCGATGTACTGCGTTTTCCAAACACTGCAAATTCCATAATTGGTCATACTGCAAAGCCCCGGGCCGTCCACTCATCGGCCTCACCTGTCAGCAATTCGTGTTGTTACCTGGTCCCAAATTAACTCAGAAATCCAAATGCGCAATGCTGCTGCACTTCATTCATATTCATGAAACGGCTCAATGATATAAAGGATTTCCCTAAAAGTTTAAATCGAAAAACGACACGAAAAGAGTGATGATGGTGTCATGGGAAACGGTCTGCGTTTTGCCCGGGCTGAAAACCTGACATGAAATCACGCCACCGCCCGAAAACGACACGGCGCCCTGGCTGGCCGTATCATGGCGCTCACTGCTGGAATCAGTTGCCGTATCTGCCGGTTGCGAAACGGAATCGGTGTCGCACGCGTCGCCAATGCCATCGCTGTCTATATCGGCCTGATCCGGGTTGCCTGCTGCAGCACAGTTATCGCACACATCGGCGTATCCATCGCTGTCCCCATCGGGATATTTCATTGTGTAATCGGACGCCATACCATTCACTTCGGCGTCCCGGGGACACGGATCGCATATATCCGCGTTCCCGTCGCTATCCATATCGCCAAGGCCGGTGAACACACTGCCATCCCACGGGCACAAATCGCAGGCATTTCCCACACCATCGCTGTCACCATCCAGCTGCCACGGATTGGTCACCAGTGGACAATTGTCACAACTGTCAATGATTCGGTCTTCATCACTGTTCACCATTCCCTCCACCCAGGGACCAATTTGCGGATCCAGCGGACAGGCATCACAAACATTGCCCACACTGTCCGAATCGCGGTCGCCCTGTTCCTCGTTCCACTCGTCAATACAATTGTCGCAGACATCCCCTACGCCGTCACCATCCACATCCGATGGGGAGCTGCAAAAATTGCCAACCCAAATCACGTCTGAAGAATATACAGTTGTCACGTCCCCCTGGAAATACAGTGGATTTTCAAACGCTCTGGGCACGCAGGCCGCTCCAGGGCAGTCATCGCCACCGATTTCGCACTGCAGAGACAAAAACACTTTCTCGAACTCCTCCACCCCCAATTGCAGCGCATTGGCCAGCGCCGACTCGGTTTGGTCGTGGCATAAGTCACAGGCATCACCGTAAAAATCGCCATCGGCATCTGCCTGCGAGCCATTGGACGCTGCGGCATTCCAGGTCACAGGACAGTTGTCGAACGGGCCGTCAAATCCACCTTCATCAAAGCTGTCGTCTTCATCATAGTCGCCTATGGTGTAACAGATACAGGTGGTCTCACTGCAGGACACACTCCCCGAATCGGTGCCATCGAAAAACGCCATCCCATCGTACAGCAACAGCTGGTCACATGGCACCTGAATGACCGTGGAGCCGTCACACTGGTAGGGGCCGCCCGCAGTACTGTCAGTAGATATATCCACCTCGCTGTCATCGGTCACCGACGCTGTGTCCTGACGTTCAGACGTGTCCTTAACAGTTTCCGTATCCACAACCGTCGCGGTATCCGCTGTGTTTACCGTGTCCGAATCTGTCCCGGTATCCGGATTGCCATACGAGGCCCTGTAGCACCATGAACGCAACGGGGCGGCCACCAGGTCACTCTGCATCGAAACATCCACACAGCACATGCCCTCATTGGCAGCAGATATGCCATTTCCATTCATATCCGCCGATCGACCATCCCCGCACATCTTTCCAGAATAATCCTCCCATAGCGATGTCACGAAACAGCAGTCGTCATCGCCGTTCACAATGCCATCGCCATCCCAGTCCAGCTCGGGATCCATTGGCGCTGGGCACCCGGCAAAGGCAATGGCTGGCATCAGCAGTCCGGTCAAAACAGTAGTGGCAAGTGCGGTAGTCATCAGGTAGGCTCTCATGGTTCAATCTCCCCTTTTTGAATCTTGAATTCGACCCTCCGGTTGATTGCACGGCCTTCCTCCGTTGTATTGGAGGCTTTGGGCCGGGAGAAGCCGAACCCCTTGTAGCTTAGACGATCCCGCTCTACCGATTTGCCAACCAGATAATCCACCACGGCTTTCGCTCGGGACTCGGAAAGCTGCACATTGTAGCTTTCGGTGCCCTCGTTGTCGGTATGACCCTCCACTGACACATGGGTAATGTCCGGATTGTTCTTTAACGTTTCCGCCACCTTGTCCAATATCTCGTAACTGATGGCATTGATCTCGGATTTATTGTAGTCAAAATAGACCTTGCTTGAGAGAAGCAACTGAGAATCTGTTATTTCCACTGTCGCTTTTCCAGGTCCTTCTTCCGGGCAACCGTCATCATCCTCAAAATCGTCTTTGTCCTCCGGAACCATCGGACATTTGTCTACCACATCCGGTACGCCGTCTTCGTCGTTGTCGAATTCGGGGCAGCCGTCGTCATCTTTAAAACCATCCAAATCCTCGGCCTGATCGCGGCATTTATCTGCCTCGTCCAACACCCCATCGTGATCATTGTCCGGGTCAATGCATTTGTCATCATCCTCGAAACCGTCATAATCCTCAGGGCCCGCCTCGCACTCATGCAGAACCTTATCGAAATACACACCCGCCATTATACGAAACAACGGCATTCCCAGTGCGTCTGTGAGCCCCACACCAGCGCCTCCAACAAAAACAACGTCGTAGCGGGCTCGAAATTTTGCCACACCCAAAAGCTCCCAGGGCACCTGCGCGATACTGTCGAGTCCCATGGCCACCTGTCCATTATTTTCGACGCCCACCTGGATTCCGCCGTACTCTTCGAAATCCCGAATATCCCGGGTGGCGCCCACACTCCACGTTCCGGCGATTTTCTGATCATACACGGCCGTTTCTTCAACTGGGCGCAGCAGGATACCCAGATTGGCCAGCAATTGGAATCCAAAAAAATCGTATCCCAGCAACACTTTGGGATGCACGGTTGGCCCGGCGACGCCCATGAAGTCCGTTCCGCTCGATGTGGCGTATCCGATGGGCAGGGATACGGTGAGTGCAGCACCGACATCCAGCCGCGTTTTGTCAATTAAATGAATCTTGGCTTCAAATCTGGGGTCTCCCACGCCTCCGGTTGCCACGTCGTACCCATCCGCTTTTTCGGACTGATACAGAATCACTGGAAATACCAGTCCAAATTCCCAGATACGTTTGATTCCAATGGCAAAGCTCAAATCCCCCTGAAGTCGCTGGTACAGTGGGTAATCCACAAATTCAGCGCCTGCAGGCGTGGTTACAGTGCGCTTGACCAGTTTATGGTCAAAGTGAAACAAACCTCCAGCGGTCCAGTGCAGATGGCGCTTTGTCTGTGGTCTGTTTAATTGCACAACGCCTCCTGGGCTGGATGACGTCAGCAGCGTGTCGGCGCTCACGCCGTCCACGGTTTGCGCCCGGAGTGTGGAACTCATTGAAAACAGGCAGAAAAGAGCTAAACTTGCAATTGCACAGCGATATAGACCGTGGAAAAGGACTTTGGAATAAAATTGAATTGTCATTGTATTGTTAAATCCTCTTTAAAGGAGCCGCCACGTTGAGACTACTTTTAAAACTATATAACGATAATGGCACCCGCGCACTCTGGGCCGGTGTCGCTATACTGATTTTTGCCATCGTCTCCTGCATGCACACCACTTTCAGCACGCTCACAGACGCCCGCCGTGCGCAACTGACAGCCGATGCCAATCAGCAGCGAAACCAACAGAAGCTGGCGGCACTCACTTTAAATGACCAGTTGTCCAACACCGCCACTGAACGAGCGAGGGCGGTGGCCAATGGGGCAAAGGAGAAGGAAACCGACGCACTGCAACGACTGGTGAAAAGCGGTGTATTCGCCCGTTTTGCGCTTTCCACTGTGGTAAAGACATCCTCCGCTGAAGCCGCATATCACGAGTTGTTCTCCAACCCGCTGCATGCGGGCAAACTGCAACACAACGGCATCTCCCACATTGGATTTGGGATGGCTACGGGCAACGGCAAGACTTTTCTGGTGGTGGATATGGCGAGGCTGGTGGAATCGGTAGACGAGAAAAAGCTGGCAGCGGCGCTTCTTTCGCGAATCAATCACAACAGAAGCCGCATCAAAGCCCCCCCGCTGAAGGACGAAGCCAATCTCATGGCCGCTGCCAATCGAATGAACACGGAGTTCATGACCTCTGGCACAGGAGAGGACATGCTGGTGGATTCCATTCGCACCGAGTTGTCGGGCAAGCAAATGACACTGGGTAAAATTACCATTTCATTCCAAACAGCGTCCGTGTCGGCGGATTTAAGTCTGCCGGAGCGCACCAGTGATCCCAGTGCCAGGTATATTGGCATGGCAGTTCATCAGGGAAATGTTCCCAATCAGGATCCGGGCGCATTGGTGATGACCATTATTCTGGCGGCGCCACCTGCGGACGCGGACACCACCAGCCAGGCGAGCCATTTGCCGCCGCCCAGGGCGATGCCCGATGGGCACAAACCCGATACCAAAGCATCCGTGGAAGAACAGGCCTGGCTGGCCACACTGGTTGGCAATCACAAAAAGGCCGCCGCGTTGTTTTTAAAAGCGTTTAAGCGCGCCAAAGAACCCCGATTCATGTACGAGGCTGCCCGGGCACATGCACGGAACGGAGAAAACGTCGCAGCGCTGGACAAAATGAAGCGATACGCCGGGCTGTGTGAGTCTTCGTGCAGTGATGCAGAAAAGCAAACCGCAAAGGATATGATTAAAAAGCTCGAAAAAGGAGAGAGCATTTTTTCCACATCGAAGCAGGCTAAGTACAACGTGGAGGCGAAACGCTTTTTTATCCTCGGCCAAAAGCTTTTTTCCGATGGGCAATGGGAAGGCGCTCTTGATGCGTTCAGCCAGGCGTACACGTACGCGCCCCATCCCGATTTGATTTACAACATGGGTCTGGCACATCTGAAAGCGGGGCACGTGGGAGATGCGCTGGATTTTTTTCAGGAATATCAGCGACAGGTTCCCGAAGCCCAGAGCGCCGACCAGGCACAGCAACTTTTTTCCATGGGCGTGGAGCTCTACAATGTTGGCCAGTATGACGCCGCGGCAAAACGATTTACCATGGCGTACAGCTTTTTGCCTCTTGAAGAAATACTGTACAACCTCGCCCTTTGCCACATGGCGCTTGAAGAAAAAAAAGAGGCGCTTCGCATTTTTCAGGAGTTGGCCGACAAAACAGCAGATGACGATAAAAAAGCCGAATACAGGAAAATGATTGAGGAACTGCAAAAGTAACGGCCTGTTAAAAGACATCCCGCGCGCCGCATCGCACATCTTACGCTCCGCGGCGCGAGAAGCATCCATATACGAACCGCATTATCGGTAGCCATAGCGGACCACATCTGTTATGCCGCCCTCAACGTTAACGGGGAATATTGCGCGAGGGAGATTTTTTAATGATTCACACAACAGATGTCAGCCTGAGCTTTGGGGGTCAGTTGCTGTTCAAAGAAGTAAACGTCAAATTCACACCGGGAAACTGCTACGGCCTCATTGGCGCCAACGGTTCTGGAAAATCCACTTTCCTGAAATTGCTTTCCAAAGAACTGGAGCCCGATAGTGGTCAGGTGCACGTGGATAAGAAATGCCGCATTTCCCAGCTCAAACAGGATCACTTTGCCTTTGATGAGTTGGGCGTACTCGAAACGGTCATGCGCGGCAACCAGCGCCTGTACGAAATTATAGAGGAAAAAGATGCCATTTACGCGCGTACTGATTTCTCGGAGGCCGACGGCATGCGGGCCGCAGAGCTCGAAGAGGAATTTACCGAAATGAACGGCTGGGAAGCGGAATCTGAAGCCGCATCCATGTTGGCAGGGCTCGATATTGATGAATCGTATCATCAGCGAAAGATGGCAGAGCTGGCCGGTCCTGACAAAGTGAAGGTGCTGCTGGCGCGGGCGCTGTTTGGCAATCCGGATATTCTGCTTTTGGACGAGCCCACCAACCACCTGGATATTAAATCCATTGTCTGGCTGGAAAATTTTCTCTATCGCTTTGCCAACACGGTCATTGTGGTCTCCCACGATCGACACTTTTTAAATAAGGTGTGCACCCATATTGCCGACATTGATTTCGGTAAAATCACCGCCTATGCGGGAAACTATGCGTTCTGGCGAAAGTCCGCGGAACTGGCCCTGCACCTTCGAAGCAACCAGCGAAAGAAGGACGAGGAAAAAGCCAAAGAGCTCAAGGCATTCATCCAGCGATTCAGCGCCAATGCCGCCAAGTCCAAACAGGCCACCTCCAGGCAAAAGCAGCTTGAAAAACTTCAGCTGGAAGATTTGCCCGTATCCAGCCGCAAATACCCGTTTGTGGAATTCAAGCCGGACCGTGAGGCGGGCAAGGACATTCTGCGAGTGGAGGGACTCAGTAAGACCGTGGCGGGCGAACAACTGCTGAACAACATCACCTTTACGTTAAACAAGGGCGAGAAGGCAGTGGTGCTGTGTAAAAACACAGTGGCCATCAAAACCCTGTTCGAAATTCTGATGGGTGAAACCGAACCGGACTTTGGCAAATACACATGGGGGGTTACCACAACACAATCTTATATCCCCAGCGACAATGCGGCATACTTTGATGGCAGCGACATGGATATTATGAATTGGCTGCGCCAGTATTCCACCGACGAATATGAATCCTATCTGCGCGGTTTTCTGGGCAAGATGCTTTTCACCGGAGACGATGTGTATAAAAAAGTAAATGTCCTCTCCGGTGGCGAGCGGGTGCGCTGCATGTTTGCCCGAATGATGCTGTCCGGCGCCAATGTACTGCTTTTGGACGAACCCACCAACCACCTGGATCTCGAAAGCATTACCGCGGTCAACGACGGCCTCATTCGCTACAAAGGGACGGCACTCTTTGCCACGCATGACCACCAGTTTATCCAAACGGTCGCTGACCGGATTATCGATTTGGACGACCTCGCCGGCAGTGCCGGCGCCACCAGTTACGACGCCTACACGGGATTCGAATAGTCGAATTTCCCATCACTACTTTTGAATCACCGCTGTTTTCCAACGGTTTCACTTCCTTTTTGTGTTTCAACAAAGGATTCCGTATGATGAAAACCACTATGACTAACGCATCACACTCAGATTCCCAAACAGGCGCCCCTGCACCCGAAAAGGGATTTGGCGAGGGCAAATTCAAACCGGTAATGGTTCTCGCCGCCATCGTCGTCATTCTGGCGGGGTTACGCGTTGCGGCCCCGGTATTTGTGCCCTTTTTACTGGCGGGCTTTGTAGCCATGCTGTGTTCTGTACCGCTGTTCTGGCTGAACAGAAAAGGCGTTCCCAACGGTGTCAGCGTGGCCCTGGTCATCGTGATGCTGCTGGTGGGAGGCACTATTGTGGGAATCACTCTCGGTTCGTCCATGAAAGGCATCAGCCAGGAATTGCCAACGTACAAAGACAGACTCACGACTCATACAACGAATCTCTTCCAGTGGCTGGAATCCTACAACGTGGATACATCAGAGTATAAAGACTCCATTTCAAATATGGTGCAGCCCTCCCAGGCTATGGGAGTGGCGACCACCGCACTCAAAAGCATCAGCAACGTGCTGACCAGTGGATTCATGATTCTACTCACCGTGATATTCATCCTGCTGGAGGCGGTAGGGATGCCCAAAAAACTTGGAAAAGTGCTTAAAGATCCCCAAACAACATTTCAGGGGTTTGAGGAGTTCCTCAGCAGCGTTAAAAAATATCTCGTCATTAAAACGCTTATCAGCGCGGCCACCGGATTAATTATCGGAGTCACGCTGTGGATTCTGGGTATCGACTTTCCGTTCCTGTGGGGCATGCTGGCCTTCGCGTTTAACTTTGTCCCCACAATTGGGTCCATCATTGCAGCGATTCCCCCGTTGCTGGTGGGTCTAGTCCAGTTGGGCCCCGAAGCGTTACTCTCAGTGGGACTCACTTTTCTCATCGTTAATGTGGTTATGGGCAATGTGATTGAACCGCGCATCATGGGTGAGGGGCTGGGACTCTCCACGCTGGTGGTCTTTTTATCGCTGGTATTCTGGGGCTGGCTGCTGGGCCCCATCGGCATGCTGCTATCGGTCCCCCTCACCATGATTGTAAAAATCGCCTGTCAGAGTTCTCACAGCCTCAAACATATCGGAATATTGCTGGGACCGACGCCCAAATAAACAGGCAATCATTCCATCAGGGCAAATCAACTCTATCGAGATTCATCACCATGGGGATTGTGCAAGACATCTGAAAGGCAACATTCGTCGCCATATGGCACCCCGGATATGCCAGCAGTGTGATACTTGCGCTCTGTAAGTTTTTGGAAACTGTGAACCCCGAAGCCAGGTTGTCAACAAATCACTGATGCGATATCACTCACCACGACCAAGATACGTCATCAGCCATTCGAGTGCGGGTCTGGGTGTGCCGTTCTCTCTCTGCAGATATGCGTCCGCGAAATCAAGCGTTCCCGTAGACCACATATTGCCCTCAAGGTACCCCCAAAATGTAATACCGCGTATGGCCGGATTTTCATACAGCGCGGGAAACAGTCTTTGCATGGCTTTGAGCTGCTCGTTGTCATCTGCATATCTCAGATTGAATGCAGTGATGTATATAGGGAGTTTGAAAGGGGTAAAAAAACCAATATTCCGTTCGAGCTGTTCTCTTGAAAGTCCAGTGAGATCGTGACCGGCACAACCAATCCCGTCAATCAATCCCTCCTCCACCAGCGGAATTATCCAGCCCATGTAGTTGGTGGTGTCCCAGGTCAGAGCATTGTACTCGTCCACCAGCAATTTCTTTCCCGGACACAATTTCCGTGCCTCCGTGTAGACATTAATCAACCAGTCATATCCAGTCACTCCTGCCCCCCCCAATGCCGCACTGACCGCTGGCGGATCGTGAAATGGCGCTTTGGCTACAACTATTCGATTCACATCCGGATACCGTGTACAAAACTCCCCAATCCACTCGTACACTTCGTCGACCTGCTCCTCCGGGGTAAGCTCAGCCAACCAGGTGGGCTGTTCTTTTATCCAGAGCAGCGTGTGCGCAATGACGGTCACATTGTGGGCAGATGCTTCTGAGTACACTTTATCAAGGGTATCCCATGTCATCACATCCTGTTCCATCTCCACATTTCCCCACAGGCCAGCATTTTCCGGAGAAACCTGATTCCACAGCGTAAAAAAATTCGAATCAAAATCCGCTTCCTTGACGCTGCACCCCACCCACTTTCCAACGGGTCCAGAATCCGTATCCTCCACATCGGCTTCCGTTCCTTTTTCCATGCCGGTATCTGTGTCTTCCGGGGCACAGGATTCAGTGCACACACTTGAATCCACAGCTGTTCCCGAGCCGGTTTCCGTCCCATGCAACAGCGTATCAGTATCCGAATCCATACCACTGTCGACTGTCGAAGGCGTATCAGAATCCCGCACTACAAGAGCATCATCGCTTTGTATCGTTTTGTCATCTGAGTCAGCGATGCCCGGCGCACCCTGCTCGACGGGGCCATCGAGGGGTTCCAAATCAACGGCAAAACAGCCACTGAGACACTGAAGACTTGCCCATACCAACCAGACGATATTCACGCGAATTCCCGATATATCCATTTTTTACCAACTCTATGGCAACGCCGCATCCCAAACGGTTTGTTGCTGCTGCAATATTATACTTGTACCCACTGCGCTCAAACGGCTGCAACAACAAAATGCTGCATCCCTGCAACTGCAAGTTTTTGCAGAAATTATCGCCGCCTGCAAGCACCGTGCGCGAAACAGCGTCCTGTATCCATAATAAATATGTTAAGCTCATGAAATTACGTTAATTTTCACGTAAACACCATTGCCGGCTTCCAAATAGTCGTGTGATATTAGTCTCTCCACACGTCCCATACAATTGCATTATTACGTTGGCGCCACTTCCTCTTTCAACCGTAATGGAATTCTTTTCCCCTTTGTTTTCTCCCGAGAGCCTTGGCAGACATATAAGCGATACAAAACAACCGTTTTGATTGTTTGAATCTTTTTTGAGGAAGGAAAAGAAACATGAAAAAATTCGCTCATCTATCCATGGTTCCGGCTCTTATTCTGGGTGCCGCGCTAATGGCAGCTGGCTGTCAGGATGATTCCAAAGGAAAAGGAAATCCCAACGACACGGATACGGACAGTACATTGATTAATGACACCAGCAACCTGAATCTGGATTCCAGCAGCAGTGTCATTGATTCCGCCAGTGACACCCTCACTCTGGGAACGGACAGCACGATAATCACGGATACGGCCATTATACCGAGCACCGACAGTACATTGGACACGGTCTCTGTGATCGATTCCGCGACAACCGGCGACACGGCTACTCCCGACACTGCCGGCACGGCAGATACCAATGGGCAAGGGCCATGTGCGTATGAATGTCTGCCCCACTGCCGTTCCTGGAGTGGGACACAACATGATGGCGCATGTGAGGGCGATTTACGATGCTGTGAGGGCGCCACCATTCCAGATACAAACGATACCGGTAATGACGATACTGCCACCGAAGATACCGAAACCGAAGATACCGAAACCGCCGACTCCGAAGAACCGGCCGCCTGTGAGTTTGACTGTGTGAGCAAAGCAAGATGTGATGAGGAATTCAGAGTGGAAGGCGAATGCGAAAGAGGCTTCCAGGTCTGCTGCAACGAAGACGCGGACCCGGACACTGCGGATACTGAGGACACTGAGGACACCGAGGACACTGAGGATACCGAAGATACCGAAGACGACACCGAAGATACAGATACTGAAGACACTGAAACAGAATGCCCCTACTTCTGCGTCGACGCGTCTCAATGCCCCACCGACGACACCTACGCCAACCTCACCTGCTCTCTCTCCGGCACCGTCTGCTGCCACCTGTGATTTCCTGCGGCCAACACCTCTCTGAAATAAAAAACAACCCCCAATAACGAATCATTCGCGGGCGCCATAGCGTTCATACCACACCATGCCCGTCCATTCCGAAGGGGATGCGACCATCACTCCGGTTTGCGGTTACTGTGGCGCATCACAAACGCATCTATCATTACCCCTGCAATGCTTCTTTTCGAAGGCACAGTTGGCAATGCATCGGCTTTGAACCACGCGGCATGTTCGATTTCCTTTTCGTCGATTTTGATTTCCCCTGAATCGTAATCGGCCACGCACCCCAGCATCAGACTGCCGGACATGGGCCAGTACTGACTGTCGAAGTAGCGAATGTTTTTCACCTTCACCCCCACCTCTTCACAAACTTCCCGCGTCACACATTCGTACAATGTTTCCCCAGGTTCCATGAAGCCCGCCAATATACTGTAAAAAGGCCGTTTAAACTGCGCATTTTTCGCCAGCAGTATCTCGTCCCCCTTTTGCACCCGCACAATCATCGAAGGCGAAATCCGTGGATAATTCACCAGTCCACACTGTTCACACCGCCTCGCGCGCTCGCCATCCACAATAACCGTCTCCACGCCGCACCTTCCACAAAACCTGAAATTCCTGCCCCACTCAAATATCTGCCAGGCGTACCCCGCCACCAACCATACATCCGAATCCCAAAGTTCAAACAAAGTTCGCAGATTGGCGGTAAACGCGTTTACAAATCGGCCAGGATCTTCGCGTCTGTCGATAACATACAGGACACAATCAGTGTCGTTATATGTTCCGAGATAATGCATCTGTTGTATGAGCCTTTGAGACGCACCCAACATCCGTTCAACATCACGCAACGGGCGTGGGGTCAATACAGCCTGATCTTCAAGAATAAACCCGTCGCCAATATCAATCACAAACGCATAAACCGAAGACGTGCGTTCATGGGGAAATACACAACCTGATAAAAACATAAATTGCTCATTCACTTTCTCAACCGAATGTTCCGAATCGACAGCCATCAGCTTTGCGAACCGTTATATCGTATCCGTTCATCTGCGAGTAACACCCGGCCGATAATCCAGCCACCCCAGCGTCGATAATGATCATTTTTTTCCGGGATGATTCATTGAACACGCCTCCATCTATCTCTAATTATTCCCGAACGGATTCGGTGGCAATCCTACCATCTGAGCACCCGGCGTTGCAATCCCCACTGGACCCATATCCGATTTATTTAGAATTACTTTAGAGGAATGTTCTTGACCCCCTGGGGGTTTGGTTTTAACTACATCTTATTAAAGGGAACCGAATGACACCTTACGAAAAAAAGCAGCGACAATTAAACTGGAAACTTGGAGTGGCGGCGTTGGTGGTGTCTCTTCTATTGCACCAGCTGCTTTTTTTTGGTCTTCAAAAAGCCGGTATTTTTGACGAACCGGAAAAAGAAAAAAAAATGAAGGTGTCCCTGCTGGAAGAACCCAAACCAAAGCCCAAAAAAGCGCCCAAAGAAAAAAAAACAAAGGTGGATAAACCAGCGTCCCAACCCAAACCACCAGCGCCAAAACCAAAACCCACTCCAAAGCCTAAACCCGTGCCCAAACCGGAGCCGCTCCCCCCGAAGCCCCCCGTTCCACAGCCGCCTGTGCCTCAACCACAGCCGGTAACGCCTCCGGTGGGGCCACAATTGCCGTCGCCTCCGGCAACGGAACCCAATCCCACACCGCCCACGCCGCCCAAACTGCAGACCAAACTAAACTGGGGCGCCTTTGAACGCACCATGGGCGAAACGGCTGCAAAAGAGCGTATCGCATACGAGGACGAAAGTATGCGAAAGCGCGGTGGTGGATTCAAATTTGGAAAAATGAGCGCCCGCGTCGCTCGCTCCATTCAGGACCGCAGAAGTTGGGTGGCCGGAGCGCCCAAAGAACCACTGGGGGCCAAATCGGACGTATTCAGAAGTTACCTGGAAGCCACACATGACCAGATACACGCCCTGTTTGCCGAGAGCTTTTTACCATCACTGGTGTCACTGGGCGCCAATCATCCACTCAACGATTTTTCACTGATGACGCTGTTGGAATTCCGCATTCTGGCAGATGGCTCGGTAGATGATATTCACGTGATTAAAACCTCCGGTCAGGCGGTATTCGATGCGGCGCCGGTAGACACGCTGTACAGAGCATCGCCATTTTTACCCCCTCCACCATCCATTTTGTCATACGACAACAGCGTGTACTTTCGATGGGGGTTTTATCGAAACCAACGAAAATGCGGCACGTTTAACGCGACCGGATACATATTGAAAGGCCCTGCCGCCGCCCCAACGCCTATTCCGACCGACAAATATCGTATTATTGATGGATAGAAAGCCCAGTGTCCTCTCCATGAATATGGTGAGCAGGATTGTATTTGTTAATGAAATGTAAATTCCGGTAGTTTATGACAAAGTGCGCCGTGATACACGCCGCCAGATTGCCTGTGACAAAGAACATGCCCCCAAATGCAAAACCGATGATGATTGCCAGAAATGGCCAGGGCAAAAACTTTCGTCCCGAGCCAATATGAAGTGCGCCAAATACAAGACTGGCGATGACAATACCAAATGATGATTGAAGAGCGCCCCTGAAAAACAGCTCTTCGCCCACAGCGGAAAACAGGGCAAACGCAAGGACATCCAGGTTGTCGAGTGGACCAAGCAATCCCCGAAATTCGATATGCATCGTGCGCGCCCACTTATAACGCGATACTGTATAACGGGAGAACCGGGCCACACCAGCACCAAATCCGATGCCGATGAGGCTCCCCACTCCAATTGACAACCAGGTGTCAGCGTTGGTCAGCAGCGCATCCGGATGAAAAAAAAGTTTTACGCAACTGTCATCCCGAACCATTCCCCACACTACTGCTGAGGCAGTCAGAAGACCGTAAAAAAGCGCTGCAATTTTTATTCTATGACGATTCACGGGTTCCTTTCGACCGGGCACAATATCAGAACGACCCGCCGACGTCGAGATAGAGCGTTTCATTTTTGTGAGAATTATTGGTACCGGATTAATGCGAGCGGTAATCGGCTCAGATATGAAAATCTGCCGTTTTGGACGAAATGGCGTTGCTAGAACTGGGCGATGGCATCAAAAAGCAATGACCATACAAACGTTTTTTCCGCGCGAAATCGGGTGCCGGGTTCATCCAGCTGGGGGCGATGTCCGGGATTATACTTGACGCAAACACCATCTTTTACGCCGCCCAAAGGGCATTGATCGGTCTTGGTGATGAAGTGCTGCGTTTGATGTCCCGCTTTAAATCCAATCTTAAACTTCACATACTTCGCAGGCTGAATCGCCAAATCCAACCGGCCAAACAGCTCGGCGTAATTTTCAATATCGGTCATGCCATTCCAGGCTTCCATCGCCCTGAATTCCTGGCTGTTCTTAAGATCATTGTGAACGCCGTCTGTAATGCCATCATCATTGAGATCCGCAGGATTTACTTCGACGCCTGTCACTTCTCTGTTATGGAAATAATTGGACGTCCCCAATGCATCAAACAACGGTGTATACGTGCGACCTTCCGAATGATACGTCGCGCCACCACCCACAACGATAATAAATCTGCGGTCGTCGGACGGCACCTCCCACGGCACCAGTTCCAGACCAAAATCGAAGGTTCCTTCCACAGGCGGCATGGTATTGAGGGCGTTGCTTCCCAGAGTTAAATCCGTATCCTTGTAAAAACCAAACATCCCGTCAATCCCCATGAATGGTTCCATAAGACCGTATCTTTTGGAAAAACGCAGACCCAGCCGAACCTGATTCATGTTGCGGCTGATACCGCCCGCATCGCCGTCGCATTTGCTACGCTGCAAATTGCCAACACAGGCTGCCTCGAGAGGTTTGCCCACAGCAAATCGTCCCTCCACAAAGGCGGTAAATGTCGGATATTCAGCCACCCGGCTTTGGTCCAGGATGGACCACCACAGACCGGTAACCAGCTGATCCACGCCACTGCGCTGGGGCGATTTCAGATTCTCGCCAAAATAGGCGGGGGAATGACTGGCGAAGCCAACCCGTTTGCTGACAGACCGATCATCACTTAAAATCACAGGCACATCGAATTTAAGCATTACATCGCGAAACAGGCCCACATCCATGCCAAGATTCAGGATATTCTGAACATGCTTGTAGGTTCCAAATCGATACGTGGGGTAGTAGTCATCCTTCGCGGCAGTACCGTTTCGGGTTTCCCGTGTAATATCTCCTTTTTCCTGAAACCGTTCATATCCAATTCGAATATTCAAATCAAAAGGGTCTCCGTTATCTTTGTCAAATGCGTCTATCACATTGGTGTATTCGCCAGCCCTCGCAGCGGACGCGCCAATGTTCATCATCGAAAAACACAACAAAAACACAGGTATTTTAGAGGCTTTATTCATCCATTTGCTCCCGAATCAATTGACTGACAAAGTTTTATCCAATTGCGCCAGTGACAGAAAAAGTACCAATTTGCAAGCCATTAGGCAAGATACGCACCGGATTCTGTTGACTTTTATTAAATTATTATTGGTCAGATTTCGACATATAAATAAATTTAATAATGAGGTATACCGAAACGATCCTGTGTATCCGGTAATGAATTGCAGTGACCCAACAGTAAAGGAAACAGTATTCAACTATGTCATCCATTGACCTGCATAACGATGAAATTGGTATTAAAATTGTGTACTACGGCCCTGGGCTGGGCGGAAAAACCTCGTCATTACAACACATGCACACCGTATTGAAACCCGAACACCGCGGACGCATGATTTCCCTGGCAACAGGGATTGACCGAACACTATATTTCGATTTTCTGCCCATACAGCTGCCCAAAATCAAAAATTTCTCCATTCGCATGTCGGTTTACACTGTTCCCGGGCAGGTTCACTACGACGCCACCCGCAAACTGGTACTGCAGGGAGCGGATGGGGTGGTTTTTGTAGCAGACTCCCAGCCTGCCAGACAGGATGCCAACATTGAAAGCATGGAGAACCTGCAGGAAAACCTGAAAAACCATGGAATGGACCCCAGTACCGTGCCGATGGTCATTCAATACAACAAACGGGATTTGGCCAACATTATGCCATTGGACCAAATGGACAGGGAACTGAACTTCAGGGCGGTTCCCTACTTCGAGACCAGCGCCACCAAGGGATTTGGGGTTTTTGAAGCATTAAAAGCCATCACCAAACTGGTCCTGGCCGACTTGAAGCGCAAAGGCATTTATCGCGATGATACAATGTCCATCGTTCCGTCTCCCCCTGGTGATGATACTGCACCGCAGCCTGCTGTGGCGGTTCGAAATACACGTGTACCGGGCTTCGCGCCGGATGGAGAGGGGCAGGATTTTGCAGCTTTAAAAAGTCAGCCACCGGCGCCGTCCGCTGGCAGGGCAGAATCGTCCGGCTCGTTGGAAGCCGCGCTGGCTCAGCATGCGCACCTGAGAAAATCCACACCGCCGCCGCCAACATCAGCCGAGGAACGCATGCGGTTCTCAAATTTGTGGACATCCGGATACCAGAAAGCCCAGGAAATTGAATTGAATATTCAAAAAGGCAAATACCGGGACGCAGTTGTACTGGTCGAAAAACTAATGAAAACCCATCTGAGCGAATCGGGTGTCAAGTACAGCTCTTTAGAAGAAGCGCTTCTGGTACTGGGCATATCCAGTGGCCATTACGTCCGATATTCAGGGATTGTTGCCAAATCCCAAAGTGGCAATACCTCCATGACGGACGCCCTGTTCTGCCTATTCTTTCTGACGGATGTGGAATTGCGCATGCAGTCTGCCGGGCTGAAGCATTAGCGCGCTTTGCCGCTCCAATTTAATTCAATCACTGCTCTCCCCAGATAATGGCACTCTGATCGCCTGAAGCGGATATAAGTCTCTGGCCGGTCCTATTGAATTCGATTTGATACACATTGGCATTCCCCCGGTGTTTAAGCGCTTTGAGCAGTTTCAATTCCCCGGATGCAATATCGGTGTTCACAATGCGCACACGGCCATCGTAAGCGGAAGCGGCCACTGCATCTCCGCTGGGAGAAAAACGAACCGTATTGATGTTGTTATTAAAAGCATCATATGTCGCTTGCAGCGCGGGGTCGATTACTGAAAAAATTACCAGAAATGCGCCGCCCATCGCCAGCAATGTGCCGTCTGGTGAAAAATCAAGGGACGCGGCGTATTGTGGAGATTTTTCTGTCCATTTCGCCGTTCCGCTTCGCAAATCAATTACAGTGACGGTATCAGAGGGGTACATTCCCATGGCAAGCAACTGGTTATCTTTTGAAAGCGCGATACTGTCCACGCGTTCTTTGGTGGGGACACGCGCCATGAGCGACAACGTGTCGTCCGGACGCCGTTCATACACGGACACCAACGATATTTGCGCATCAAGACTGGAGCCCACAGTCAACAAATAGTGACCATCTGCAGAGAAGAGAAGTTTCCAAACCGGTTGCGTGTTTAGTTGCTGCACCAGTTCACCTGTCGTTGCAGAATACAGATACAGCCCCTGCTCGTTTCCAATCAGAAAGCGAGGCATCGTTGCGGCATCGGTGTTGGGCCAGAACGCGACCTCGCCCATCGCAAATGCCCCGGGGGAAAAGCCCTCGACCCGCCAGTTGCCAATCAGTGTTTGATTGCGGGTCTGATAAATGCGAACTGTCGCCTCGTTTTCACTCATTAGTAGAAAATATTCTCCATCCGCACTGAACGCGGCTTGCGATAAATGACTCTGCCCCACTCGGATACGCGACTGTGGGCGCCATCTTCGGTACCGCGTCTCATCCTTGTCCGAGAAGAGAGTACTCAGATACCCATCGTTCGCTGACAACGCTAATTGCCAGGTATCCATTGGCTGCCGAGGCGCGTCATTAGACTCATCCGCATCCGAATTCCTGTCCCCCACCGTTTGAGGATAATTGTGTTCCTCCTGCATCCAGCTCTGCAGCTTATCCCTCTGGTCTTCCTTCATCCGCCACACCAGCGTTTGGGGCACATAATAGCCCTTTGCCGCATCATACCGAAAACTCATGGAGAAAAACTCATGCTTGCTTTGAATAGCCAATATGGGATTCTCGCCGTCGTCATTCAACCGTTCGATACCATACACATTAAATCCCCCCAGCACGTAAACCGAACTGCTCACCGGAAAGGAAAACATTTTTGAGTACAGGGTCGCGCGCACATGCAACAGCAACATGGCGGCATCCCATCCATAAAAAAATCGAATCACCTCCCGGTTGCCTGCACGCTTGAATGTAAGCAATTCATCTACCACACGTGGGACATCTTCGGTTTCCTGGAGCGGCGCCCACCAGTCTTTAACATCCATTGCGGTACGCTGAGGCAGCAGATTGTAAAACCAAAGCGCATGCTGATGCAGCAGTTCTTTGTGCGGCATCAGTATTTCGCCAGCCGTGCTTGCAAAGTGCAATTCCGCTCCCTCGGTGGATTCTTTTTCCACAGCGTTGTATTCGTTCAATGCCAGGGCGAACTCCCGCATCAAACCATACGCTGGTCCCATGCCGCCTCTGTTTTGGGGGCCCGCTGCATCTGCGCGGGAACAATCTGTTTCAACAGTTGCGCGAGGTCCGCCACACGCGGCCATCCCCCAAAACAAAAAAGCCAGGGCCATCCATAACACAACTTTTTCGCGCTGCTTCATTTGTTTCCTTTCCAGTATCCGGTCGTTTGTACAACTCATATAGCGCTTTCCCAGATTGACTCAATGTTATTTTTTGTGTCCCGGACGCCCGTAAAATTCGCTGCATTCTGCCTGCATTTAAATCGCAGGCAGCACAAAGCTATTATTTATTGAAAAATATGTTATATTTTAAGTTCTGGCCGGGGGCATGAAAGCGAGGTGTCTTTGCAGCAGACGACTAAAGGAACAACGTCAAAAGCGACCAGATTCATTTTTGTTTTGCTGGTGTTGTGCACACTGGGGGCAGAAAATCCATTGCCACCGCAAGTCGAATCAATCACCGATGTACCACATCCGGAGGCCATCGAAGAGCCGGATACTGGCATTGGAAAGGCAGATGCCTCGGCAAATCGTAACGAACCTGTGATATGCCTTTCGCCGGGACATCCGTCATACGACGGCGACAAATACTACGAAGCCGTCATCAATCGCAAGGTGGCGTGGCTGCTTAAATATCGGCTTGTTGAAACGGGCTACGCTGTAGCAATGGCCGTGGAAGATCTGATGCCCACTGAACTGTTTTTTTCCAATCAGGGAAACGAGGATGAAGTACTCTGGGAAAATCTAACTGTAATGACACCGGAAGAAAAAGCGAATCGCTGCAACGACGCGGGGGCCGATTTTGTCATCAGTATTCATCATAACTATTCCTATCACGTTGAAACCAACCAGACCATGGTCTTTTACACCCTGGACGACGTGTATCGCCCGGTTCACAAGGAAGCCAAAACGTGGGCGGAAACCACCGCTGAATATCTGGGAAAAGTCATGAAAACCAGCGATAGTTACGCCATCGCCGACATGGAGCGACTGGGATTTCAGCTGGGCATCCTCAGCAACAGCAATGCACCGGGAATTCTCACCGAAGCGTCGTTTTATTCCAACCCCGAGGAACGCCGGCGGCTCAACGACGATACCTATCTGATTGATGAAGCCGAGGCGATATTTCGAGCATTTGTGGCGCATTTCGAAAACACGGTACAATAGGGAGTAACCGCCCCCCCATCTTGTTTGTACAATAACAATGTATTTAAGCCGTGTGTCCCTTGCGAAGGGGAACGGTGTCCGCCCCAATCATCAAAAAACGGAATACATTGATGATTTTTTAAAGGCTTGTGTCACGCCCTTTTTGCATTGTGAATTGAACCAAAGGCAGGTATAACGCGGGCGAAAAATCTCTCATTGGGAGAAGACGGATAACTCATACAGTACTAAGGAGATTCAAAAATGGCAGTCAGTTATAAAGATCTTGGATTGGTAAACACAAAGGCAATGTTCAAAGCCGCCGTCGAAGGCAAATTTGCAGTTCCCGCTTACAACTTCAACAACATGGAGCAGTTGCAGGCTATCGTGACCGGTTGTGCGGAGTCCGATTCTCCCTTTATTCTTCAGGTTTCCAGCGGTGCGCGCAAATATGCCAACCAAACCCTCCTGCAATACATGGCGCAGGGTGCGGCAGAATTGCTTAAAGAGCTCAATCCCCACCTGAAATTCGCATTGCACCTGGATCACGGCGATACTTTGGAATTGTGCAAATCCTGCATCGATTCCGGTTTTTCTTCGGTCATGATTGACGGTTCTCACCACTCTTTTGAGAAAAACATCGAACTGACCAAATCGGTTGTCGAATATGCCCACGAACGCGATGTGACTGTGGAAGGCGAGCTCGGCGTGTTGGCCGGCATCGAAGATGACGTGGTAGCGGCAGAGTCCGTATACACACGGCCCAGCGAAGTTGAAGAATTTGTGAGCAAAACCGGTGTGGATTCACTGGCCATCTCCATTGGCACATCCCATGGCGCCAACAAGTTCACCCCTGCTCAATGCACCAAAAACGAAGACGGCGTGCTGGTACCCCCTCCGCTGCGCTTCGACATTCTGGAAGAAATCGAAAAACGCATTCCCGGATTTCCAATCGTTCTGCATGGGTCATCTTCGGTAATGCCCGAATATGTCAACATGATTAACAGCAATGGTGGCGCCCTGAAGGATGCCGTGGGCATTCCTGCCAGTCAGCTGCGCAAAGCGGCTACTTCGGCCGTATGCAAAATCAACATCGACTCTGATGGTCGTCTGGCCATGACCGGCGTTATCCGCAAGGTATTCGCTGAATCACCCGCGGAATTCGATCCCCGCAAATATCTGGGACCGGCTCGCGAAGCCCTCAAAGCGATGATTATCGAGAAAAACGAGACTGTTCTTGGCTCTGCCGGCAAAGGCAAAGTGATTTTTGGATAATGCGTTCCTGATTTGTCACTCCTGATTTTCCATTTTTTAATTTTAATAAAGAGTAAAGAGGACTTTAGACAGGGCAATCGAGTTCTCAAAATGGTGGGACCGGGCTTTATGCCCGGCCGCTTACGGTGCAAGGTGGCAGATAAACTACCATCCTACGTTGTTTTCTACTCTTTGGCAAAACTCGATACGCCAGGGACTATAGAGGACGCTGATTTTTTATTTTTAGCAACGGTTGATGGCATTGAGGTCGGCGAAGGCCTGTTTGACGCGTGCCACCATGGACTCCTGACCTTTGCGCAGCCATACACGCGGGTCGTAGTATTTTTTATTGGGTTTGTCCTCGCCTTCGGGATTTCCCAACTGCCCCTGCAGGTAGGCTTCTTTTTCTTTATAGAAATTCAAAATACCACTCCATGCGGCCCACTGGGTATCTGTATCAATGTTCATTTTGATAACACCATAAGAAATGGACTCTTTGATTTCTTCGGGAGAAGAACCGGAACCACCGTGGAATACAAAATTCAAGGGTTTTTCAGCAGTACCAAATTTCTTCGCAACATACTTTTGAGAATCGCGCAAAATGGTGGGCGTCAATTTAACATTGCCGGGTTTGTACACACCGTGCACATTGCCAAATGATGCAGCGATGGTGAAATTGGGGCTGATGGCAATCAGTTTCTCGTACGCATAGGCCACATCTTCGGGTTGAGTGTACAGCTTGGATTCATCCACATCACTGTTGTCCACGCCGTCTTCCTCGCCGCCGGTAACACCGAGTTCGATTTCGAGGGTCATTCCGATTTTGCTCATGCGCTCCAGATACTTGCAGGAAATTTCAATGTTTTCTTCGAGGGGTTCTTCCGACAAATCGAGCATGTGAGAACTGAACAATGGACGGCCCTCTTCCTTATACATTTTTTCACCCGCCTCAAGGAGGGCGTCAATCCAGGGAAGCAGCTTTTTAGCCGCGTGATCCGTGTGCAGAATAACCGGTACACCATACGCTTCGGCCATCATATGAACGTGTTTTGCGCCGGAAATCGCCCCAAGCGCAGGCGCATTTACACCCTTCCCTGCATAGAAAGCGGCGCCACCATTGGAGAATTGGATGATAACGGGAGATTTTACTGCGGCGGCAGCTTCAAGTACACCATTTACAGAGTCTGTTCCCACCACGTTTACCGCAGGGAGTGCGAACTGGTTTTCTTTCGCAATTTTCAAAACTTTTGCTACATCATCACCGAATAATACTCCGGGCTTCACTACGTCTAAAATTTTGGTCGACATGGTAATATCCTTTCCTGTCGCAAAAATGTTGTACAGCGAATTCATTGCTGAATCACATTAAAAACCTGGCGACCACTATAACAAGCAATTGTCTTTAATCAACTCTCCTGTCGTGAAAAGCGAACCTGATACAGACGGTGACAAAAAAGGTAACAAATACAAATGGTTCACCCATGACCAGCCTGTTGTCCCGGCCAATACCCTTTAACAATGACCATTTTTAAACAATGTTGGAAAAATTTATTTTTAAACGAATTTATTTCGCTGCTGATAAAAAAATACACTTACGGAAGAATGCTATTATAATATATTTGATATAGTATTTCAAATGGTTGAAAGATTAAGTGATTCTTTCATCCGCCGTTACAAGAGTAGCGAGTCGAGAGGACGATATGGACGGCAAATCAACAGGCACAGAAAACCGCGGGTTGCATAGCGGTAAAACCATCGATGGAGAATACAAAATCGGGGATCAACTGTGCCAGGATTCGCTTGGAGGACTCTATGAATGTACCAATGCGGAAAAAGATGACTTAATCATCAAACTGTTCAGTGGTGGCATAACCATCACAGCTACCAAAGAAAAATATCCCCTGCATCCCAATATACTGCTGCCTGTCGCCGTATCGGCCCCTGGCAAATTGCCTCGTTATGCCGTGGTGGAGTCATTTGTAAAAACCACCCTGAGAGACTGGATGAAAATTCGGCTCCATTCCACCGCGGAAAATCTAATAGCGACCATGCTGCAACTGACAAGCGCCATCCATGCAATTCACGAAACCGGACGCGCGCTGGGGAATCTTTGTCCTGAAATCGTGCTGATTGGCGAGGACTTCATGGGAAAACTGGAGGTATACCTTCTGGATGCCAACATTCAGTTTTCCGCTCGTGCGATGACGCAGCGACTTTACCAGCCACTGGAACAACTGAAAGCCCCAAAGCCCACCGTCGCCGGCGATATTTGGTCGGTTGGGGCCATGATGTACGAGGCCCTCTATAAACACAAGCCCTACAGTGGCAAAACCAAAGATGAACTCATTGCTCAGATTGACAAGGAAACGCTGAAGTTTGCCACATTTGCCAGGGTCCCTTCGGCGTTCATCCGCATCATCCAAAAATGTCTGGCAAAGGATGTACAAAAGCGCTACGCCAGCATGCAGGAGCTGGGTGGAGATTTATTGCTCCTTCAGGAAAGAGCCGTAGATAAAAACGTCAGCAGTGAAGCAGCGCAAAAAGCGATTCACGATTCCATCATACCGGCAGCGCGCATATCGGTTGCCCCCTCCCCCAAAGAGAAAAGCGCACGTTTTTCTCTGGCGTCGCTAAGTGCAGGCCATCTGTCTCAAACGCGCATATCGGAGGTGCCCCCAAAAAAAGTTGCCTCCAGACGTTCGATTGCGAGTGCGTCCTCTTCGCGTACATCCAAGGCGCCTCAAAAGAGTCCTTCTTCTGCGACGAGATCCATGCTCACATGGGAAGGATCGATCATCCCCAAAACGGAGCCGCAGGCGTCGGACAAAAAAGAGGATGCGACAGGAAAAAAAGTCGACGTCCGTCCAAAGACAGACACTCAGAAAACATCCGAGGACAAGCCACGCAAAAGCAAAATTCCCAAAAGAAAAGCGACTATCGCTTTTGCCAAAGATCCCTTTGGCACAGAAGAGCCTTCAACCGCATTGCTCAACGATCCGTGGCAACAGGCGCGCAATGAGGCGATTCAAAAAAAGAAACCGGAAAAAAAAACAACGCAGGCATCTGGGACAGCTCCCAAAAAAGAAACTACGACAGCAAAAAAGGAACCGCAAACAGTATCCGCCCAAATAACTGAAACGCGCGGTTCGCTTGACGACAAACCCCAAAACGATATTCCAATAAAATCGATTCAGAAAAAGACGCAGAAAAAAACACCGGCCACCGCGGGCAAACAGAACGGATTGCTGGAAAAAAAATCGTCGCCAGACGCCAAGGGCCAACCGGAAAAAGACAAGCCGGCGATAGCACCGGAGGAAAAGAAACCCACGCAAAAGAAAAGCACGGTGCTGTGGGGACAGGCGGTAGCGCCTATAGATATCACACCGAAAGCGGATAAGGCAGGGCAGAAAAACCGTGAACGCACGGGGACTATTCAAGCGAAACGCCCAACCTTGAAAAAACCGGCTGCATCGCTCAAAGACGAAAAGCCGCAAGTGGATATCGCTGCACCGACGCAACAGACGGCAGGCATTGATACCAGTGCTCTGGAAACACCGACGGAGCAGGCAAAGCGCCCACGTTCAGGGCGTCCCCGATCGCAGACGATGCTGGGAATGCCCGCGATACAGTATCCAACTCCCGACGTTGTATCTGACAAAATGGTGACCACTGATGCCAGCGGTTCTCGCCCGGATACGGGTGCATTGGAAATACCGGATTCCGACTGGACCGATGATATGGAAGAAGAAAAAACCCTTCCAGTCAGTCCACAGGCGCTGACAGATGCCATGAGAGCTCAGGCCCAGTGGTTGCTGAATCGGGACGACAACACTGCAAACAGCGATATTTCATCACCGGCGTCACATAGCAACCGGGACGCTCTTGGCGACAAGTTGTTTGATGACATTTCCATGGCGGATTTCAGATTGCCAGTGGACCCAACGATGCAGCCACGGCTACCCGGAACGTTTCGGGATGAAGCGCCCGTGGATTCGCATCGGCCAACACCTGTGGTGTCTCCCCCCGCAGATGGTGGCGAAAATATGGAGACGAGCGCCCCCAATATTCCCAGACCGAGGGCGGGTATACAGCTGAAAATGGCTGCCATGGCGCGACGAATGGCACAGATTTTTGCACTGGTTGCAATCTTTGTGGGACGTACCGGGAAAACGGCGGGTACGCGCGTCGCAACTCTCTGGAAAGGAAAAATTGCATCCGGCCATATCCGAAAAAAAATCAGCGTTGGAGTGACGGCATCCTGGCACCGTTTTAATTCACTGGAACGGAAGAAAAAAATAATCGCACTGAGTGTGCTGGCGATGGTCCTTTTACTTTCGGCAATCGGCATCGCGCTGGGCATCAGCGCCAGCGGCGATAATCGTTCACAGTCAGATTTGGAAAAATCCGTCGCAGGAGGAAGTGAATCTTTATCCGATCCAAAACTCTTCGACGGCGAACAACAATCCGGTGGGGATGTCAACCAGGCTACAGGCGACAGTGTCGAAAAAAAATCAACGCGCGATTTGAAGAAAAAGCGGCGGATGAAAAAGGCTGAAAAGAGACGGAAAAAGGCCAGACGGCAATCGATTATTTCGAAGGCTGAGTCTCATGAAACCGGCACATCCGGGGCATCGGCGCGGGATGAAAAAAAACGGGCAGAGCGAAAGTATAAAAGGCGGGCGTCACTTCGAAAAAGTGAAGTGTCCGGCGAAGACATTTCCGATCCCAAATACAACGCCGGGATTCGACGGGGAACAAACGCTGTCGATGAAGAGGCGCCCCCTAAGAAACCAGAGACAACCGCCAAAAAGGCGGCCCCAAAAAAGGAGACTGAAACTCAAGGCAAAACAATCGATAACAAGGCCCCCAAAAAGACCAAACCGGTTGTGAAGAAGGCGTCAAAAACGGAGAAACCCAAAGCGGGTCAAAAAAGCAACACAGGTGCCCCAAAGAAGAAGTCGAAAGAAAAGAAACCGAAAAGCGGTGACTGGGCGACAAATCCATTTGGAGGTTAATCAGCTTATGCGAATTATCATTGTTGGATTGACGATATTTCTCATCAGTGCAACGGCACTGGGAGGACCCAAAAAATTCAAATGTCCAGCTGTTCCCGGCCAGGAATCACTGGCAGTGAAGAAGGCGGGCAAATATTTTGCAGCGGGCCAGAAGATGGCAGTTCAGGGATTTTATAAAAAATCACTGGAAAGATATTTGTGCTCGCTAAAAATGAAAGAGCATCCCAACACGATGTTCAACATCGCTCAGGTTGCCAAATTGATTGACAACAAGAAACCGGCGTTGCACCTGTTGAAAAAATTCCGCGAAAATCACCCTGAACATCCATCGGCAAATGAAATAGACCAACTCATCGCCAAGATGGAAAAGGGTGAATACGACACGATTAACGCTGATGATCCCCCCGAAGAGTCCCTGCCAAACGAGTTCGAAGACGCAATGGTCGCAACGACAGAACCGGAAGCGGCCCCCCCAACAGAGGCGAGTGAACCCGAACCATCGATTGCCAAAGGCAATAGCGCGCCAACTGAACAGCAGGTGAAGAAACGCCGTATCACGGGAATTCTGCTGATTGTGGGAGGGACAGTGTTTACGGGAATGGGCATCGGTTTCGCCATCGGTGCGTCGTTGGCAAAAGACAACGCACTGTCGGCGGACGCATACAATGACTACGAACGCTACGACAAACAGCGACAGGGATTCGCTGCACTTTCGGTGACGTCATTTGTGCTTGGTGCAGCAGGCCTGACAACGGGCCTTATCTTTCTTATTCGTTCCCGAAAACACAACCAATCCTCGAATCAGTTGTCGCCTTCGACATCGTCAGCAAAAGTTCGATTTCAACCTGGCGTGTCCGGCGTGTCCGTCACATTTTAATGCCGGCCTGGTTTCACCAATGCACTTAATCTGAAAATGGATTGTCTTTCATGGCCTTCTTGCCTTTCGGTTCCAGCACCGCATCACAATCTGTCAAATGGGACATCAGGTCTGCGGTTTCATCCAGCGAGAAGTTCTGTTGCATAAACAGATTATTCACGTAATTCTTCTGAAGGTTTAAAAGCTCGGAAAGGCATTTCGCGGCATCCTGATATTGCAAAGGCGCAAGGTACTGCATGTCGTTGTACTTGCACAATTGAGCGAACCGCGCCTTCCACTCCGTTGAAAACTGATTGAGTTGTGTGGTCAATCGCTCGGCATCTGCTGCTACAATTTTTCCTTCGTAAACCTGTACAGCCAGATTGAGTCGCGCCTGAATTGAATACGACCAAATGCTGTTGGCGGCATCTTCATGTTGCGAACAACCGGCGAAGTCGGCGCTGCTCAAATCCATCCCATGCTTCACCACCTCGGGAACCGGCACTTCAGTATCTTCAGGCTCCGGTGGTGGCGGCGCGGGCGGGGGCGCGGCGGGGGGGGGCGCGGGATGACAACCGCCACCAATAAATATTGCAATGGACATCACAACCCAGGTAAAAAAAACACATGTTTTCCGCATACATCGTTAAGATAGCTGAAAAGCAATCGAACTGCAAAAAGAAGCCTGTTTTGCCTGATTTATTCTCTCATCACTTGCAACGAACGCTTCTCTATCCATAGTAATTATATTCGACAGTTTCCACAAAACGCTGGAACGCTCTCAGGGGGATAATATGAAAAACGACCTGTTCATCATCGGTGCACTGGCTTTTCTTTGCGGCTGCAGCCTTTCCAAACCGGAGGGACAGTTCGAATGCAACAGTGCGGCGGAATGTCCAGCCAACTGGATCTGCCATACAGACCACCTCTGCTACTCATCCCAGGAGGCAATCGACGCGGCATACAGCACCGACGCCACAGAAAACGACAGCGCCACAAGCGACTCTGACGGCACCGAAACGGAGACGGCGGACTCATCATCCTCCACTGACACAGAAACAGACAGTCAATCCGATACAACAGCCACTGACTCGGACAGTGATACCACCACCGATACATGAAGAATCCAAACGTATCCCGGATTAAAGTATTGCAGAAATTAAAACCGACTGCCAAATGAGATGGCCACAGAAGGATTTCCATTATCGTCCATCCAGAATTGTGGCGATAAACCAGCGGGGGCACTATTTTCAGAGTCAGAGGCTTTAAGCAATGCCAGATCATCGAGCTTCATTTTGGAACGGATAATAATTCCCCCACCCGCTGCCAGCAGTAGCCCCCCGGCCAGATAGTATGGCCAGATTCGAATTCCAGCCATGTCGGCATCCCGCTGTTTTCGGACAGTTTGATAAATAGCATTGCTCAGCAGCACGGTGGAGAGCGTGGCCAGATATGACCCAAAAATAAGAATCTTTCTGGTGGATTTTTGCTTGTCGCGCACAAATTCAGATTTCTGAGCGTCCAGGTCGACATTGGCGGGATTCGCATCATATGCATCCATAAATGACGTTGCAGCGTCCCGCTCTTTTTTACCAAATCCCACACTTCCAAACCCATGCAGCGAGGCGCCAAGCGTGGCCATGGCAAATACAGCACTCAGTGCCGTATACTTTTGGGGATTGTCCACCGCTTTGGAAATCATTAGAGATGTGGGCCAGATAGATATCAATCCCAGGGCGGCAAGGCCAGCACCGCGTCGCATTTTTCCCGTGGCCAGTGAATGCTGCTCCTGCCAGTAGTCCCTGCTGAATGCGGGGTACGTCTCCGTTGCCGACAATGTTGCCGGAAAAAGCAGCATGAAAACCAAACCAATGACTATTAACTTCATATAAACTCCTCGTTGTCCAAAATAGTCACGAGGTGGGCCGATGCAATGGGAATCCCAACATTATCCACATTCAACAAACTGGCTCAATGGGTTCACTACCGCCCCATCTCTCACCAGCGCCGTCCTCGACAATTCACAATTGGAGTACGCCGGAACACACAAATTCATGGGCGGCATCTAACGGCAGCGCTTCTCCACGTCGTCGTGGTGACATTTGGCACAGGCACGCTTGTTTTTCTTCACCAGCGGTTTGCATCGGCGCGAGAACCCAACGGGGTGTGGATTAATAACCGAATGACAGGTGGTGCAGGAACTTTCGGAGTGACACGACGCGCACGCGCTAATGTTGCTGCGAGCCCGACGACATATTTTTTTGGGGGAGGCGTTGCCATGATATTTGGATGGTTTGGATTGTCTGCGGCTGGTTGGGGCATCCGGGGCAACCCCTGTGCGCCGATGACAGGAGAGACAGAATTGCTGTTGTCTGTGGCAGCCTGTGCAGCGCGGGTTGTCGATACTGGACTGATTGCCATGGGTGTTCACCCAATCGGCGGGATGAATCTTTTTGGGACGCATCCTTCCGGTATGGCAACTGCTGCACTCGGTTTCACGATGGCAATTGGCGCAGAATTTTGAATCCGAACCGGCCACCGTCGCGTGATTGCCTGCCCAGTCGATGCCGTGGGTAGGCCCTTTCAACCATGCCGGCGGAATCAATACCCTCTCGCCCAAATGCGTTTTCATCCGACCATCGGGATGGACCAGGTGACAGGTGCGGCAGGTGTCAATTTTGCGTTTCGCTTTCTGATGACAGCCAAAACACTGCCGCATGGAGATGTTTTCCAGATTTCCTTTATCATCTCCCGGATGACAGGATTCACAGGGCTGTGTTTGATGGGCGCTGTGTGAAAATCGAATTTTCAATCCACCCACGTTTTTGGCCACCGGGGTGCCAGTTACCATCGACGTTAGCAGGAATGCGATGAGCATCCCCAAACAACCTGTTATCCGTTTTTGCCTGCCCGTCATCGCCATACATCCAGCTGAAAAAGAGCGGTCACCACAAAACGTGGAATATCCGACCCATAATAGTTTTCGAATTCGAGCAATGTGCGGGCTTTTTCGTTAAACTGATAGTTGGCGGAGACAACGTATCCACCGATGGTTTTCTTTGTATCGTACATTTTATCCCGCATATACCATAGAGAGCCGCGCACGGACAGCCACAGATGGTCGTCAAAAAATCGATGCCCCAACTCCTGTTCAACGCCCAACCGGGTGGCGCCCAATTCGTTGTCCACATTCACTCGGGACGACACGCGCCTCGACCACACACCATAATTCCATCCGGCGCCGCCGCCGCCGCCGATGAGCAACCGTTCCTGTTCGGCATCATCGCCAACGGCGTTATCGTCCACAAACCGCACATTGGACCATAAAGCCCATTGCATCCGTGATGACGGACGATGCGCGTATCGTAAAACCACATCGCGGCGGCCCAGCTGACCAAACAGGTTAAAAATGGAATCCAGCGCAAATACCGGTCGATACAGTTCGTATGCCACACTCATCCATCCGTGGGTAAACAAAGCGGCGCCCGCCTCAAGGGTTGCTTCCGAAACGAGCGTCCCTTCGCGCAGCGCACCGCCAATTCGGTCGTATCTGTCCAGCAGGGGATTCATCACCACCCTGGCAAAAGTGCGCACCCGTTCATTGCCCAGGGCCATCCGACCGGCAATGGTTCGCTGCTGCAGTTTATGTCCATGCCCCGCCTGCCGATACGCCACTGCCCCTTCCAGCCAGGCGGTGGGCGCCATGGACAATTCAGTGCCAAAAACCATTGTGGCTTCGGGCTCCACCAGAGAGTTGAAATAAGCGTCCTCCAGCTCATCGCGGCCAACGTTGTCGGTTCCGTCCAATGCCAGATTGTCGTATCCAAACGGCTTGCTGTTTTTAACTTCATACCCAAAGAATCCGTCCACCCGCATTCCCAAGGGACCATAAACGGTCACATCTGCACCATCGTAGGCCGCGTAGCCAATCACATCGGAACGAATTCGCCTCCCGGCGCTCAAATCCAAATGATCGCCCGCCAGTCCCTGAAGGTTTACATACGCGAACACCGCTTCCACAACCATGGCTTCAAGGCCAGGTACAAATCGGTCCATGCGCTGAGCGTCCATTTCGCTGTTGCTGACACCGTAATCGCCACCGATGCGCAAATCCACTTCCAATGAAAGTCTGGGACCTTTGTAATCAAGCGCATCGCTGCCGGGCAAAATATTCCACGCCCCCAGATACAGGTCCTGCATAATTGTTCGGCGATCAATGAGAGTGCCGTTTGCCGCTCGGACCGAATATCCGGATGCGGACAGTGTGGCGTTAAGCTGCTGATCGTACGCAAACGTCGGCGCGGCGAAAATCGCAACCGCCAGCAACACCCCGAAAAGGAAAAACTTACAATTGAAAGGCATTCACCTAATCCAGGTCAAATATGCGTGTGCCGCCGAACTCCGCCACCAGAATGTCATCGTACATGTCGGCATAATAACCGACCATGTTAAGCATTTCCTGGACTTCAAGCTGATTCAGGTCCAGCACCGTACGCTCCGCCACCAAAACCACCATATCCCCCTGAATCAAACCGAATGCAACCCCTGGCAGCTGGGTGCCATTGAGTTCCAGCAGACGCACAGCAGCCTCGAGGCTGATTCCGCCATCCATTTTTACAATGGGAGATACCACGCGAATCCGTCCGGCCGTATGGTCATTGCCCGGCACCAATGAGACCATCACATCAGCGGAACCGCGGGCCACCTGCCATGCGTGTCCCCCTTCCATGGATTCCACTTCATTTTCAACGGCATTGACGCCCAGCTCTTTGAGCACGTTTTCCACAGTCTTCCTGGCTTTGGCCAGGCCTTTTTCCAGTTTTCCAGTCATGAAGTCTCCTCTTTCAGGGCAATCGCAAAAACGACCAGCATCTCCAAAAAAAGCAGGGACCGGGGTTTATCCCCGGCCGTCCTTGAATTCGGCGGCAGATAAACTACCGCCCTACAATTATTTTTTAGAAATCTACTTTTTTGTGATCACCCAGTCTCCCTTTTGCTCTGATGCGTTAGCGTATGGTTGTCCAAAGAACGTCGATTGTCAATACGTTAAAAAGATATGACCGGGATGTTCCAGGACCACATGTTTCAGTGAGCATCATCCCAATTGGGGCCCACACCGGCTTCCACTTTCAGCGGCACATCCAGTTTCATGGCGTTTTCCATCTCGTGCACCACCAGCGCCTTCACCTCTGCCACCGTCGATTCAGGGACTTCGAGCACCAGTTCATCGTGGACGGTGAGCAGCATCTGCGCCAAAAGCCCCGACGCCTCCAGCGCTTTATCCACATTTATCATGGCCACCTTCATCAAATCCGCGGCTGTTCCCTGAATGGGCATGTTTCGCGCCATGCGTTCCGCGTGCTGACGCATGTTGAAATTTTTGGAATCAATTTCCTTTAAATCCCGTTTCCGACCCAGCAGTGTGAACACCGCTTTCTGTTCCTTTACACGGGTCACCACATCCGCCATGTATTTGGCGACCCCTTTATACAGCTCAAAATACGTATCAATAAATCGTTGCGCCTCGGGTCTTGAAATGCCCAGCTCCTTTGAGAGCGAGAAACTGGTTTTACCGTAAATCACCCCAAAGTTAATGGTTTTGGCCACCGAACGCTGCTCCCTGGAAACAGGTGTATCATCCGCCAGTCCAAACACCGCCCGGGCGGTGCGCTCATGAATATCGCGGTCGTGAATATAAGCGTCTTTCAGCGCTTCATCGCCGGACAAATGCGCCAGTATGCGCAATTCAATCTGAGAATAATCGGCAGACATCAGAACACATCCCGCTTTGGCCACAAACGCCTTTCGAATATCGCGTCCCCGTTCAGTGCGGATGGGAATATTCTGCAGATTGGGATTGGAGCTGGAGAGCCGGCCCGTGGCCGCGATGGCCTGATTGAAACTGGTATGAATCCGTCCGGTTGCCGGGTTCACCAGTTTGGGAAGCGCATCCAGATATGTGCTTTTCAGTTTGGTCAGGTTGCGGTGTTCCAAAAGTACTTTGGGCAAATCGTGCATAAACGCCAGGGTTTCGAGCACTTCGGAATCGGTGGAGTAACCGGTTTTTGTTTTTTTCTGGGTGGGAAGCTTCAATTCGTCAAACAGAATCTCCTGCAGCTGTTTGGGCGACGCCAGATTAAATGGCCGTCCCACCAACTCAACGGCGGCCGCTTCAAGGCCATCGATTAGATGACCAAACTCCGTGGACATTTCCATTAATTTGGCAGTATCGACCTGGACACCGGCCAGTTCCATTTTACACAGCACCCGGGCCAATGGAATCTCCATGTCTTTGAGCAGCGAAGACATTCCCGCCTCGGCCACCTGTTTTTCCAAAGTCCGGGCCAAATCAAACGCCACCTCGGCGTCTTCGGCGGCGTATTCCGTGGCGCTGTCGATGGCCACCTCATTGAACAGCAACTGGGTGCCCCGCCCTTTTTGCGTCACCTCATCGTAGGATTTAAGCGTTCGCCCAAGCAACCCTTTGGCCATCGCATCCAGCGAATGCGACCGCTCCTGGGCCCTAAGCAGATAGGAGGCCAGCATGGGGTCAATGGGCACATTCTGAATGACAATGCCGTGCCGCCTGAAAATGGTATCCTCGTACTTGATGTTCTGCACAATCACTTCAATATCCGAGTCTTCAAGCAGCGGCTTTACAATCTTCAACACATCTTCAAGCGGTACCGATACACCGGTTTTATGGGCGATGGGCACGTAGTACCCCACATACGGTTCCACACACAGCGCCAGCCCCACAATCTCCGCCACCACCGCGTCCACACTGGTGGTTTCCAAATCCACTGCAAACCGTTTCTTTTCGCGAATCTGTTGCGCTATTTCTTCCAGTTTTGCCAGCGTCTCCACAGTATAGTAAGTCACGGCAACCGACGGTTTTCCCTCACCATCCGACACATAATCCTTAAACAACCTGTCCCGTAACTGGTGAAATTCAAATCGCTCCAGCAACGGAACCATCCGGTCGGCGCAAATATCATTTTTAGAACAATCATCCAGTTGCCATTCCAGCGGCACATCGTCTTTCAGCGCCACCAGCTTTCGCGAAATCCGCGCGTCGGATTCGTGCTCCGCCAGTCGCTTCTGCATGGCTTTGGATTTGATTTTTTCCAGATTGGCATACATGCCATCCAATCCGCCCAACTCCACCAGCAGGGGCGCGGCCGTTTTGGGGCCCACACGGGGCACACCGGGAATGTTGTCCGAACTGTCCCCCGCCAGCGCCAGCAAATCCCCCACCAGCGACGGGGGCACCATCCATTTTTCCTCCACTGCCGCCGCGTCCCATACCTTCTTTTTCATGGTATCCAACATGACCACGTTTTTTGATACCAGCTGCAAAAGATCCTTGTCACCCGAAACGATAACCGCTTTCAACCCGGAATCCACCGCGGCCTTCACGGATGTGGCAATGATGTCGTCCGCTTCAAATCCATCCTTTTGCAGCACCGTGAACCCAAAGGCGTTTACCAGCTCCTCCACAAACGGAAACTGCACCACCAGGTCATCCGGTGGCGGCGGCCTGTTGGCCTTGTATTCGGGAAAAAACGCTTTTCGAAACGTAGGTGTTTTAGAATCCATGGCAATGGCAATATGGGCCGGCTCAAACTCCTTGAGCAGCGAAACCATCATATTGGCCACTCCAAACACCGCGCCTGTGGGCGTCCCATCCGACGTGGAGAGATATCCCGTGGAGTAATACGCCCTGAAAATAAAGGAAGAAACATCTACAACGTAAAAGACGTCCTCTGCCTTTGCCGATAATGTCTGTAAAATCTGTTCTTTCATAACCCGCATTCGTAAACCGGGGACACATGGAGGGTCAAGGCGCAAATGATGCATTAACGCCCTCTGAAGGGGATAGACCCCGGACCCTACATTTGGGGTATACATTACAAACATCGCCAGATCATCTTCCCATCACACCGATTTGGGCTTTTCTCGCATATCCGGTGGCCCTGAAACCAATGCGAGAACTCTTGAAAACAATGCCCAAAGACACAAAAACATATGCGAGAACACGCGGTACCCGTGCGAGAAGCGATGTACGCCCTGCGAGAAGCGATGTACGCCCTGCGAGAAGCGATGTACGCCCTGCGAGAAGCGATGTACGCCCGTGCGAGAAGCGATGTACGCCCTGCGAGAAGCGATGTACGCCCTGCGAGAAGTCACAAAAACGCTGCAAGAAGCTATAAATACGCTGATGCTGTCCAATTGGCGATATCAGAGTCGGCATCTGAATCCGCGTCGGCATCGGCATCACCGGCACCCGTCGCGCCATCGGATGCCTTAAGGGACGAATCACTTTTACAGGGCCGTCACCATTTGGCACAGATCGCGAGAAAAACGATTCGTTGCCGAATAGTAATGAAAAAAAAAATGCAGATTACCTCTTCCTTCCTTTCGTGGTCCCTATCCTCTCACGCAACGTCAATGCCATGGAAGTCGGCATTTTTTTCAATGAAATCGGACAGCTATCGCATGCGGCCGCCGAAAGTGCCCGTTAAGCTGTTGTGCCCGCCTGTGTCAAACGCAAAAAGTGAAGCGTCATCCCAACGCAATTCCGCTTTGTTTTTGGGCGTGCGTTCGGGTATTGTGAAGGATGCAACAAAGGAGATAAAAATGAATTTAACGCGTATTTTTCTGGTAGCCTCGTTGATGATGTATCTGACCGGGTGTGGCGATTCAAGTACGAATTCGGCGGATACAGATACCCATTCGGATTCAAATACGAATGCCGATTCCGAAACAGATTCCACCATCGGTGCGGACAGCAGTTCAGATTCTGTGAACAACAACGGGTCCGATACAGATGCCGATAGCAGTACGGCCAATATCGACACCACCGCAACGGACAGCGATTCGCAACAGGCTGGGGATACCGGAGGGGACACCACTGTGGGCACTGAAACAGAATCTGTTGCAGATACACAAAGCGATACCAATACAGATTCGAATTCAGACACGGGTTCAGATACAGGGGACACCGCTACCGATGCCGCCACTGTCCGTTTGCCACCGGCCAATGCGCCCTGGGATTACCAGATTGGCGGCGGGTATACGCCACCTTCAGGAGTACAGGTTGTCAGTCGCGACCGGGAGGACTCGCCGGCGCCGGGACTTTACAATATTTGCTACGTGAACGGGTTTCAGATTCAGCCCCATGAGGAAAACTGGTGGAAAACAAATCACCCGGATTTGATTTTACGGGACAGCAACGGCGACCCGGTGGTTGATGAGGATTGGGACGAGATGCTGCTGGACGTGCGCACCGAACAAAAAAGAGAGGCCCTGGCCGTTATTGTTGGCGGTTGGATAGCGCAATGCGCCACGGATGGATTTGACGCGGTGGAAATCGACAATCTGGACAGCTGTGACCGCTCGAATGGCCTCATCGACTCCAATGACAACATCGCCTTTATGGGAATGCTGTCCGACATCGCCCACGCCAACGGACTGGCGTCGTCGCAAAAAAACGCGGCCGCGTTCCTAAATGACATCGACAAAATGAAAACCGACTTTGCCGTTGTTGAGGAGTGCAATCGCTGGAACGAATGCGGCGATTTTCAGGATGCATATGGAGATTTGCTCTTTATTGTGGAATACCGAACCCAGGATTTCGATAAAGGCTGCAGTGCCTTTCCCGAGCTTTCCATTGTGCTGCGCAACCTGGACGTCAGCACACCGTCCAGCGGCAACTATGTGTATGACGGCTGCTGAAACGATGCACGTCGGTGTGCGGTCATTTCCCCTTCCCCAACCTCCGTCATGAGCTTACCAACCATTCAAGTGCTTCTGCTTCAGTGTTGAAAATCTCCTGATACCGTCCTGCGCCAGTAAAAAAATTGTATGCGCGCAACAAAACCATCTGCGCCGGTCCCACGCCAATCATCGCCTGCTTCTCAGTTTTTGCAAAAAAAACCTCTTTGCCCAGTTTTCTTGCATGCTTCATGTATTCAGAACCCGCTTTGCCGTTGCGTACATCCACAAGAGTTTTCACTTTGCCAGAAACGTGTTGCATCATTTCCGCTTCTCTGTACAACAGAGGAATTCCCTCATCCTTCGAAAGTCCACTGAAATCCACTTTCAATATGCGCTGCCCTTTGTATTCAATCCATCTCACTCTATCCTCAGATACCTCGGTTGTCATGTTGCCTCCCCACATTCATTTTTGAAACAAACACCAACAATACATATTACTGCTAAACAAGTGCCACGCCTCCCTTGCTACAGCAAAAAACCAATGTCGCGAAACCGAAATAAACCAATTCGGGGCTGCTGTTCGGGGGGGGCTGTCATTAAAACATTTGTGACGTTGTTTTTCCCAATATAATGCGATGGAACCATGGTGACTATTTATTCATATGGGTTGCGGTCCGACGTTTGTTGCACGCACGCAACAGGTGACGATGATACCGGTTCAAATACAGATATAGACACCGTTACAGACTCTACTCATACACATGCGGCCGCCGACACGGAGGCGAACACCGGTACAGCTGCAGATACAGACACGGACACCAGTTTGGATGCCGACTCCGAAACCAATGCAGAGTGCGATACAGCAACGGGGCAGATTTGCAACACTGGGCGGCGCAGGGATTACCCCGGACTCCGTTAGATGGGGTCTCGCTGCTGGTCGAAGGTTATCAGAGCGAAGGGACTGCTGATGCAACGGTAACGTTTGAATAACCGTTCGCTGCTGCGTCACGTTCAATCATACCCATGGTTGAAAAATGTTGAATCAATTACGGCGCGGGTGTGGTTGCCATGTCGTAGCCCAGCTGGGGTATCTGGTAATAGCCCATGGACTGTGCGGAAACGCCGGCGCGGTAAAACGGGTCCTGCATCAGCCAGATGCGACGCGTATCCGCTTCGATGTTACTCGAATAGATGAGTATCCGTCCGCGATCAGCGGCGATGATTTCCTCGCGAAAATCGCCAACCACATCGGCAATCGCCAGCAGCCGCACATAATCCACGTCGTCACCGACGATGTCATCCGGTAAAGTGAGCACTGGAAATTGCTCATTTGTGTCGGGATCCCCTGGCTGATAAAAAGCAGTCGACGGCTCGCCTGACAATGGATCCAGTAGTTCGCGCTGAGGATCGCCATCCCAGTAGGCAGCAAATGGACTCAACATGTCAAAGAAAGATTCTTCCAACAGTACGTCGCCCATGCTGTCAAACAGCCAGTAACCCGAGAGGTCGGCTTCGCCGCTGTAGCACTCGGTGCCTGGCGTATGCGCATACATGTCGGCACACAACCCCTGCTTGTGGATATGCGACGTTTTCCAGTCATTTATCCACAGCACACTGCCCGTGGCGGCGTCGACCATACCCATGCCACCGGCGTCATGTCCGCGTTCACTGCCGTAGTAGATTTCGAGCCCGGGGTGGTTGGGGTCCAGGTCGCCCAGATACACGTGGTCCAGGTCGCCACGCCCGAGCGTCCACAGTACCGATCCATCGTCATCAAGCACCATTGCGCCCAGCACCACTTCCTCTTTGCCATCGCCATCGACGTCGCCGGCGCGCAGCGAATGCGCCCCCTGCCCCCAGTAGCGGTGCAGCTCTCGATAGTGGGCGTCGTACTCTGCAAAGCCATCTTCGCCGGGCTCAACCTTCTCAAGCAGGAAGGGATCTTCGTTTTCGTAGTACCAGGCCAGGGTGAGCCGTCCATTGGCGTATCGATACGCGGCAACCTTGTGCTTGCCGTATGTGCCGCGCGATACAATCACATGAGGCGTCTTGCCATCCAGGTGCGCGATGGCCAATTGATTGCGCGAGTACCGGTTGTAGTCGGAGTATTCGCGCTCCTCCGCGGGTGTGCCTGGCGGGTCAGGTACGCGATATCCCGTTCGATCGGGCCAATCCGCCTCTGCCAGGATGGTTGTGCCGTCGAGGCCATCGACGATGCGCAGATACTCGGGACCGTTGACCACACGGCCGGTATCATCACGAAGCGCTTCCTTGCTCAACGAATCGTCGCCCGCCTTGACAATCAGTTCCGCGCGGCCATCCTGGTCGAGGTCGTGGATTAAATATGGCGCATACCACATTCCGGTTTCGATGGACCACCCCATGTCGTACGTCCACAGCGCCTGACCCTTGTCGTCGAACGCACTTACCTTGTAGGTTTCGTCCACCAGATACCAGTTACTCGTGGCAGGGTCGACAGTTACCGTTGAGTACCGAAACGCGTAGTCCAGCCGTCCGTTACCCTGAAGGTCTCCAAACGCCGGCCAGCGCGCATGTCCGCCACGGCCACCTGTTATAAGCGCCAACACCGGTATTGCGTCAGAAATCGATTTCCATGCCGGCGCAGAGTTCGGTTGTTCCACGCCGTGTATGACCGCGCGCACGTAAAACGTCTGATCGAGTGTGGCGCCTTCGGCAACGAAGTTGGTGCGCCCCGCCAATGGTTCGGTCGTCAGGCGTACAGGCGACGCGTCACCCGTCACCGAATACACATGAAACGCAATGGACACGTCGTCGTCGGCCTGCAGCCGCCAGCTTAAAAACACTCCGCGGTCATGGGGCAGCGCAACCAGCGCGCGATCGAGCGAAGGCTGCCACGGCGTTGCAGGACCGATTGGCGTGGATATGAACTCACACGGTTGTCCAGGCTGCCGGCATATGAAACCATCTTCAACCGCATCGCACAGTGCCGAACAGCCATCGGAAGATGTGGTGTTGCCGTCATCGCAGACCTCAGACGCTTCAACGACGCCATTGCCACATCCCGATGGTTCGATTCCCAGCGAGTCAGTACCAACATTGGGGATTGTCGCCGTATCTGTATCAATCCGGGAATCCGACGATGGAGACAGGGTATCCGGCGCCATTGAAGACGTGCCAGAATCCGTTGAAATTGAAACCGACGTGTCACCATAAATGGAATCGGTTGAAACGGGGATAACAGACGTTGAGTCCAAACCTTTGTGGTCCAAAGAAGCATTCGAAGAGCAGCCAGTACCATTTGTAAACACCAGCAACGCAATACCTGTTAGAACGATAATTTGAGGAATCAAAAAAACACCTCCTGAAATATGGACACAAATGTGTGTCTCTGTATGTGGCACAACGCGCCAGCCAACAATTTTTTCTCTGCCGAATCACATGTACGGCGACTCAATCGCGGTGGCTATTGCAAAAGACGTGACAATATTATTACAAAAATACAATGTTTCCAAAATCGATTTACCCCCCCTTGAACCTTACACACGATTCGACGCACCCAAATACCGCAGAACGACGTTTCTTTTTCACCATTCGCAAATGAAATATCACAATGCAGGAATGAAACGCACCTGGCATGAATGAAGTTGTCAACGCCGAAGGCGCCCTCGTCTGGCTCTTTCCCGATGGTGTTCAGCGAACACCGATTAGCTTTATTCACCGCAGGGACTGAATGCTGCACCAGCGCGATACTCTACTGCGCTGCCTGCGATACGATACATCCACCTATCCGTGTGAGATCTCTCGATGCAGTAACGGGTGCGACGCACTTCTGTCTCGCTCCCCTCGGGTATCCATGACCCCGCACCATGTTCGGGCAGTGCAAAGGAAAGTTCTTCCAGGGCTTCATCGGGCGACGTGTCCCTATCGTTTGATAAAACCAATTTACAATGGCAGGATTTGGCTTTTGCATGATGTTGTCATTCATCATTTGATGTGCACACCGCACATCCACTTTCGAAACCAAATCCGGCGCAACGTCACGGTTCATTGGGCTTACCCTGGAAGGGGGGGTCAAGGTGTATAAACGGGCGTCGAGGGCGTGTGGGGTATGAACACAAGATCGTCAGTATTGTTCATGCTATCCAGCAGATCCTTCATATCATTCTTCTCAGTATCCGTTCCATATAACCATATATGGATAGCGTCGCTGATAAGGTCGTCGGCAGTGTATAACGTTCCATTAAACATAAATGTTGTACCTGCCTCGCCAAGTCTGTACTGAACGTTAAACAGGAAAGCAAGCAGCTGTTGCGCCAGTTGCTCTGCCGGGTCCCCGCCGCCATTGGAATCAGTGAGGAAATGCGAGATCTCCGCACCGGCCTCTCCTTCACCAGCCGCAATTCCGTCAGTGATTTTTTCATTATTATAGGCAGCATCCACAGGGGTGCCGTCAGAATACACCCCGTCAAAGGGCTCATCTCCAGCGTCGAAGTAGGACGTTGGTGAACTATAAGGTACAAGTTTATTTACATGATTGATATATACGTCCGTGATTTCTCCCAGGCCATTCCTGTTGTGCCAGTATCCCTTTGTTCCAAAATCAGCATGGGACAACAGATAGTTCGTGAAGACAACTTCAGATGAAGAGCCTGCTATAACCGGGCCGTCATCCGTGTAGGTGAGCGTGGAGACGACATCAAAACTCTGGCTTGTTTCTCCGGTTGCAATCCATCCGCCGACCTCAGGTATGATTTCGGTTACTGTATAGCTTCCGGGCAGTAACCCGTTATATACTGCAACACCGTCCGAACCGGCTGTCAGTTCTGTAGACCATACAACTGCTTCATCCGGAGCTATACGCTTAAGCGTGAATTTCCATCCTGGAACGCCCGGCTCACCTTCATCGTCAATACCATTGGCGTTTCTGTCGTACACCTTCTTAACAGTTACAGATCCCGTCCCGAAATTTCCATAGATTAGCTCATGAAGCTCCTGTGTTGCTTTTCTTGAGAAATCGGCTGTTATCGAAACATTGACGTCAGGAGAAGCAGTAACATCTTCCAACCGGCAGGAAGCATTCTGACCATCAAGAATGGCTACCGTCTGAATCACTCCAACAGGTATATCTTCTGTAAAAATAAAGTCGCCCGGTTCGGCAGCCACGATAGTAAACGGGGTATAATCAGATCCCCCATCAACGGTCGTTACATAGTTCACCGTCCATCCGATCACTTCTTCTTCCTCTCCTTCGTCCCAGACACAGTTCATATTCTTGTCATGAAATTTTCGTACGGTTATTTCGGGCGGTTCCACGTTGATATGTTTATCCTTAACCTTGAAATTATCTGTTTTTGACCATGCAGGGATGAATCCATGGTAATTTCCGGGGACATATCCTTCACCGTTTACACTCAGGCCTTTGCAGCTGTTTCCAGGAACAGGTTCCAGAACAGGATTAACAGGGTTGTACATTTCAACAGGGGTCATCCATACTTTGTACACGCCTCCCGGGTTGGGGGTATCATCAAACGGATAGAGCTGAACCGTAATCGCGCCAAGCTTACTATGATCAACATCAACGCCCACTTCGTGCACTCCAACATTGTCAACCGCTTCCCATGCCCAAAGGGGGCCCGAATGAATGCATTCATAATTCCTCCCCAGATATTTGTCGATGACGCCCGCGTCATTAACATGCACTCTGCGTGCTGAAATGTGATCGGTGGACAGAAGCACCTTTCCACTGGGGTCGGTTACCTGAAAGTAGTAATCGCCTTCAGACAGTTTTGTCATTCTCAAAAGCACACCCAACCGCCATGAGAATTAAAATCATTACTATTGACAGGCGCCAAATCACGCAACCCGGCATGGTCTGCGTTGACGAATGAAAATCTTCCATGGATACCTCTGCTTTCCGCGCATACAACAGCGCCGATCTGCACGATTGCAGCGTGGCGGCTTATATACGCTGTAGTATTGTCGACCTGATTTCCGACGTATCTGCGGGCAGTAAGAGAATCGTGGCCAGCGCTTCTCAGACTGTCGACGGACAGGTCATCTGTTTGACAACGCCTTCCTTCTGAAGGCTGGCTCTCTCCTGAAAACAGGAACAGAACCTGGTACAAATATATTGATGCATTTTTTTGAATCAACTGAATCAGCGGGTACCCAGTCTGCAGCAAATGACCTACATTTTCATACATTAACCTGCAACCCGCAGATAAGACTGGGCTTTTGATCACTTCGCCCCAGGTCAAAATTCAATCACCTGAAATCGAATGAAAAAAAATTTCTGACCCCCCCTGCACTTCAGTCACAGTGGCAAAAGGAGACTGGGGTGGCAATGATGTTGAATTGACGAATGTGAGTTTGGTGAACAAAGACGTCGCAACCAACAGGAATGGACCCAAAGCCAACTGCACCGCCAAAAGAACTGTCCCCGTTGCCACGCGGTCCCCGTTGCCACGCGTTGCCACGAACTTTTTTTTGCAACCTGCCCCTGCAATATAGCGCGGTTATTTTTTGCTGCTATAGTTCACTGCGTTAGTTTTGGCCAACAGGAATAAACCATGAGGAATACAACTATGGCAGCCGGTGTTGGATACGGTTCAGGAAAAACGAGCCGCACAGTGAATCTGGCGGATGCGCTGGCAAAAAAGAACACTCCGTGTTGATTATTGATTTGGATGCGCAGGGAAGCGTCGGCCTGGTATCGAAAAAAAAAAGACACAGAACGAACGAGTCTGGCAGAGGCAGGTCGAGTGCTGTTGACGCTGGTGTCTGCCTTTAAAATACATGTTGTGTAGAATAAACCGTTTTTGCGATTGGACGCATTTTGTGGCGAAACGCCTACGGGAGGAACACTATGAAGATCAAACGGATTTACGACCCGGCAATTCAAAATCAAGCATCAATGATTCCGTTGTTTGATGTCTCCAATCCTGATGTAGCCAGGGAACAATTAAACGCTTTTTACCAGCACCTGGCGGCAATAGGTGTGAAGAGACCTGAGGACGACAGGGTAGAAGAGATAAGTCAATCGGTATCGAGGCAAGATGGCTCCAACATACCGATTCGAATATATATGCCGAAGGACAGACGGGATGCGGGGCCGTGCTTTATCAACTTTCATATGGGGGGCTTTATTCTGGGTGATCTGGAGATGGAGCATGTTCGTGCGCTCAACATGGCCGCCAGAGGCGGCGCCGTAGCGATTGGCGTAGACTATCGTTTGGCCCCTGAACACCCTTTTCCGGCCGGTGTGGAGGATTGCTATGACGTATTAAATTGGGTGTGGAAAAACGCAAAAGAGCTCAAGGTTGACGCATCCAGGATTGCAGTGGGGGGAGGCAGCGCGGGTGGAAACCTGACCGCTGCTGTTGCATTGATGGCACGAGATAATAATGGACCGAAAATCGCCTATCAAATGCTGTTCTACCCGGTGCTGGACGATACGTGCAGCACGTGGTCAATGAAAAACGGCGGCGAGGCATATATTTGGAACACTCAAAACACGTCGGACATGTGGAAACACTATCTCGGAGCCGACCGCGCAAATATTTCCCCTTATGCCGCGCCCATCAGAGCCGAGGATATGTCTCATCTGCCCCCTGCATATATCATGACCTGTGAACACGATGTTTTTCGTGATGAAGGAATTCTGTATGCCACGAAATTGCTGACGGCCGGCGTCCCTGTCGAGCTGCACAACTATCCGGGCACGGTTCACGGCTTTGACTTGTTGATTGACTCAGAGATATCAAGAAGGGCAATGGATGATGGCATCGAGGCATTTAAAAAGGCGATGATATAAACCGAGCTTTCCCCTGCGTCGCCGCCTGTGCATTTTGTTGCCTCAATTTTTCAATGATTACTGTCGGTATGAATTTTTTGCAAGACTCCGTCCCGCCGCGAGCCGCAGCAGGGGGTGCTGCATCATTCGAAAATCATAGGCTTTGAAACAAAACGACATATTTCGTTCAGATGAAGGCGCCTGAGTTGATTCAGGTTTTTTTTGAGGCTTCCAAATCTCAAATTGGTGCATTGTTGCGCGTTCAGGTGGGTACGAAGTAAAATTTTTCAATGAACCAAACACGCGTCGCATTTTCTCATGCAGATTTCTTCAGAGAAATGCAATGGTGTCCATTGGAGGGTAAGGAAATTGCGTTGGAGAATGTGAGAACTGACTAATAGTCGGAATTGCTTGAATTTATAATCATAATCCGTACTATCGTCTTAAATCGATAACCAATCACCTGTACGAAGGTTTGCCGGGAGTTGGTCCCGTGGGAGCGCATCGCATGATGCCGCTTTACAGAAAGGAGCGCAAATGCGCAGATTTAATCTTAGTTGTTGTATTGGATGTGTCCTTGGTGTTGTTTTTGTTTTCGCAATGGGATGCAAGAGTGAAAACAATGGCGGCGGCTCAGTATCTGTCGAAAAGAATGTTGCTGCAACGCAACACAGCACGCTGAACCGGGTTGGCCAGCCGACGCAACTGCCGGATTGCGCGCCTGCGTTTAACGGTGAGATATATTATGTGGTGTCGACCAGCGAATTTTATTACTGCAATGGCCATGAATTTACTCAGCTGGATGTGCAGGGCGCCCCTGGCGCGGATGGTATCGGGTGGCTTGTTTCAACATCTGCTGCGCCCAGTGCCAGCTGTGCGGCGGGTGGAATTCAGTTGAGTGTTGGACCTGATACCAATGGAGATGCCATTCTGGCTGCGGATGAAGTCGCGTCGATCGAATTTGTATGCAACGGCGTTGATGGCGCTGATGGTACTAACGGTGTTGACGGAGCTGACGGTGTTGATGGTATCAATGGTATTGATGGTATGAACGGCGTTGACGGAGCTGATGGTGTTGATGGTACGAACGGCGTCGATGGAGCCGATGGGCAGGACGGTGTGGACGGCAGTTCGTGTTCGGTGACTGACAATAACGATGGGACTGCCACTATCGCATGTGATGATGGCACGTCTTTTACTGTAACGAACGGTACGGACGGTAAAGACGGACAGGACGGTCAGGATGGTGAAGACGGTCAGGATGGTGAAGACGGTCAGGATGGTGAAGACGGTCAGGATGGTGAAGACGGTCAGGATGGTGAAGACGGTCAGGACGGTGAAGACGGCACTTCCTGCACGGTGATTGACAATGAGGATGGAACCGCGACGATCAAATGCACCGACGGTACTTCAGCGGATATTGGCAGTGAACCGACACCGCTGATTATCAGGACAACGAATCTCCCCGTTTCATCCGATTGCCCCAGCGGCGGCGTTTTCACAGAGGTTGGATACGACCTTGACGGCAACGAAAAGCTTGACGCATCTGAAATTGTCAGTACTTCCACCCGCTGCAATCCTGTTGTGTGTTCTGGTACATCACTCAATACCGATAACGCCGTAGCGGCATTCGCTGCTCAGAAATGTACCCGCATGGAAGGATCCTTAACAATTGGTGGAACCGTTTCGTCTTTGGCCGGTCTCGAAACACTTTTGGAAATAACCGGTGCGCTTTCAATTCACGATACCACACAGCTGATTGATCTGACCGGGTTGGAAGGTCTTAAACAGATTGATGGAAACCTTAATTTGTTGAATAACGTTGCTTTGTTGGATCTTGCCGGGATGGAAAGCATCGTCAGTGTTGGTACCGATCTAAACCTGTCGGAAAACAGCGCGCTTGAAAACCTCGAAGGATTGGCGGGGCTCTCCAGCATTGGCGGCAGCGTGACAATCAGTGGCAACAGCGCACTTACCAATCTTGTGGGGCTGGAGGGTGTCTCCGTCATCGAACAGAGGCTGACGATTGTGAGCAATGACTCGCTGACAACCCTCGATGGACTGGAAGGAATCGCCAGTATTGGTGTATATCTTGGTATTTTGAACAATACCAGTCTGCCTCTATGTGCGATTGACCTGTTTGTGGCGGGCGTCGGTGCATTACCGGATGCTGCTGCCATCTCAATTTCTAACAACGGCAGCACCGATCCGGGTTTGTGCGTCGCCCCCTGATGATTATCATTCTGCCCAAAACACAGTCCTGAATGCACGTCTGAACACGCCATTGGCGTGAATCGCAACAACATTTTTGAAAGAAGATCAGGGAAGATCAGGGGTTGGACGTTCTCACTTCACATATGTGTAGAGATTTGTCAGGTTTTGATTCATGGCACGAAAAAAAACGAGATGATTTTCCCGGAGCGTGGCATCATGTGATGCACCGTGGCGCACGACGGAAATCGATATTCAATAATGAAGAACATTGCTTTCTGTTTTTGCAGTTGATTAGTGAGGCGATTGCACGGTTTGGGACTGAAGTGTATGGGCATCGCTTATGCCAAATCATTATCACCTGTTGGTGCGTTCAAAGCTGGGCAATCTGTAAAGAGTGATGCAATTTGTCAATGGAGAGTATACGCAGCGGGTCAATCGCCTGCATCGCCGGGATGGCCCGGTGTTTCGGGGGCGATTTCGCAGTGAACTGATATCGGATGAAAGCCGTTTACCATACGTGCCGGCATATATTCATTTGAATCCATTAAAAGCGCATCTGGTAACCCGAATTGATTCAGAGTGCTGGACAGGCACGGAAGTTATCTGGGCCGCAAGGATGCCCTTCAATGGGTCTCCACCACAAATTTTTCTCGACCTGTTTAAACCGCCTGCCAATCTGCAGACATACATGCTGGAATTGCATTGCGGCATACGGGACTGGCCGGAACTGCGTGATTTTGAATGGGGTGTGTTTGGGGCAAATCAAAATAGTGTTTCTGAGCAGCGTGCGGCAGGAATGAGTGGCATTGAGTTGCGCCGGCCGGACGAAGTGATTGAAAATATCATTAAAATTGCGGGTTGCAGCAGAACAGATCTGGAACTTGCGGCAAGGGGTCAGGGGGCGAATTCTGCCAGACGGTTTGCCGTTGCAGCGTTGCGGAAATATACGCAGCGGACACAACGGGAAGTTGGCGAAAGAGAAATAGATGCTTTGGGAAACATTGTTTATCAGGAATCAATTTTTTCGCGAGCAATTTTATCAAAGAAGCGATCTTGTTGCGTTCACCATGGAGAGCACGAATACCAGGGTGGCGTTGGTGTCGATGCGGTGGTTGGAGACGCGCCAGTCGGTGTTGGTGTCGGAGTAGCATTTGCCAGCGTAACGGGAATAACTCCAGCCTTCGAATTCGTTGGGGCCGCCCACCAGAATTCCGGGAGGCAGCCCGGTAAAACTGTCGTTGCTGTAAATATTTGAATAGATGATTTCAGGAGGGGTCACGCCCAGTCCGGTGATATAGCTTCTGCCCAGCGGATTCGCCCCCAGCAGATAATTCAGCTGCGCTCTGGCGGCGGTAATCAGTCTGGCATCCGGCGTCTGGCCCAGGGCGTGGTCCCCCAGGGCAATGGCGGTAATCATCTGGAGGGTTATGGCGTTGCTGAAGGTTTCATAGTCCGATGCGAACCCGTCGTCACCACTGTTGAGGAAATTGCGCCAGGTGGAGGCGGACCTTCTCAATTGCCGGTTGCGCCACGGGATGAACTGCCTGCGGAACCATCGTTGAATCCGGGGTTGGGCCTGCGCTGAATCGCTATAGGCGACAAACGCCCGGAACTCAGCGTCGTTTGCGTTGCAGTATGCGGAATGCCAGTCGAAATCAGTGTGTCGGTAGTGGACGCGGAAGTACGCATCATAGACAGATGAACCAGTGGTGCGAAACAGTTCGGCCGCCGCCCAGAGACGGGTTGCCGAATCAGACATCGCATCGTCCGGGCTTTCGGAAGATATCGCCAGCGGGTGGTTTTCCAGATAGGCCCAACCGGCGGATGCGGCCCGCAGCAGTGTGTCTGCAAAATGGTTGTCGGTTTCTGCAAAAACGCGGGTGGCGGTGGCGAGCGCAGCGATGGCCACTGCGGTGGTCGCAGTGGGACGGACATTTTCCTGGCCATTGATGACGTCTTCAATATACCGTTGTTCGACATTGTCTTCGGGGCGGCAGGACGCATTCTTCGGACAACGGTCGGGAGAAACCCGCTCATAAAAACCACCGGAGGTTGAATCCTGCATTTTAAGCAAACCGTTCAATCCCCATCTGGCTTCGTCGACCAGGTCTGCAATGGCATTTCCACTTTCCGGAATGTTCAGATGGTCGGTACGCGTGATGGGAAACAGAACATGTGTGTTGACAATATCCGCAATGGTCAGCGCAGCCACCCGCGTGGACCTGGCGAATCCACCCCCATCGTACCAGCCCGTTGAAACGTCGTGTATGGCGCCACTCGATCGTAACTGCGCTGTTTCATCACCGGGATGACCGACGCCGCGGGGAAATCCTTCGGCAAACGCATCCTCAATGGCCATGCCCTGACGCTGATAGTAAAAGTATCGGCCGGCATCGCGCAGGGCCGAAGCGAATACATCCGCACCAATCTCAAAAACAGATGAGGTCAACTGCTCAGTGCCCGGAACGTCGAGATAATATTTTCCCGGTTGAATGAGACGACTGAAATCGGCCCGGAGTACCTTTTCACCGGAAACAGACCCATCGAAACGGCGCACCAGTTCCAGACGGCCCCGGTAAGCCACTGAATCGTCTTCGTTGCGTCGCACGGCAAAGCGCGCACCGGGGCATACCGGCAGCGTATCGGGAAAGCCGGCAACCAATGCATACTTTTCCCCATCTGGCAGATAGCCCACTTGATTCAATCGAATTTCAGAAGGTCGCTGCTCCCTATCGGGGGATGTCAGCCGAATATTGTTTATCCAGAATGTTTTTTTGTAGGGCGCGGATCCATATCCATCCATCAGTCCAAACTTGGTAATCTGGGCCAGGTTGAAGCCATCCGGCAACGGTATGATTTCACCGGAAAACAGTTCGGCAAGGGGAATGGATACATGTTGCCAATCATCGGTCATGGTGAAAAACAGCTCGTTGCTAAAAAACAATTTGCTTTCCTGCGGTGTTCGCCCGTTGTCCGCATCGAGGAATACAATACGGAACTGTTCCCCACCGGCTGCGCCTTTCACATTGAATTCCAGTCTTCCGTTTTCCACATACGGTGTCACATCAATGGACCGCCATTCTTCATTGGAAGCGATATGGACATCCCACCACCCCTCAATTTTATCTCCGACATCCACCCGGATGGATGGCAACCCATGAAAGGTTTCTTCGTAATCCACGGGGATGACGGAATCCGGAGCATACACGTCACCGCCGGACCAGCTGGACAGAATGGCATCTTCGAAAAAAGGAATGTCCTGAAGCGTCGCTGCTTCCAGACGACACGACCATTCAACCGGATGCGCTGCATGACCCAGTGCACTGTGGGCGAACACGCCGGTTGAAAGAAACAGTATGACTCGGGAAATCTGAGACAAATTCATGAATCCTCCTCCTTTGGATACGGGGTTTTCGCCCCCATGGGCGGTATCGTATCCACGTTTTTCAGACGGACCTGGTTTTGGGCAATATGAGTTAGCTATCACTCTTCCCTGTGAGAGTAAAGGCGATTCGCGAGCGCTCAGCCGCCGGTGGTGAGGATTGCAGGGGACGGCGTTACCCCGATGCGAATTATATCGATGCCTGTGCCCGGTTGAATCGCGTTATTATCGATAAAAAAATGGATTGACGTCTTCGGAACTCCCTTTTGAAAAGTAAGATTAGGGGTCAGACGTTCTCACTTCACGTATGTGTAGGGATATGTCAGGTTTTGGTTCATGTTACGAAAAACACGAGATGATTTTCCCGGAGCGTGGCATCATGTGATGCACCGTGGCGCATGACGGAAACAGACTCCTCTCACGAAAAAGTATTCTCCACTACGGGACCAGTCACATCTGGTCCAGACTATACAAACATTGAACTTCCAGGCTATAAATCAGAGCAAAGCAGTGAAACGTTCTTACTCGACAGTTCAAATGATGGAGAATCTAAAGGACTAGATGTTGGTGATTGGATATATATAACAAACCCCACGATACCGACGGATGATGGCTATAGAGGAGAAAACGCCACATATTTAGGGAATGGAAAAATATACGCGCATCCGTTTGGTATCTTAGATGTGGAACAGTTTTCCAAAAAACTTGAAAATCACGCATCGGGATTGAATTTACCGGAAAGATTAACAACAGATAGAATAAAGAAGATTTCGACAGTTGAAAAAACAGGAAGACAGAAAAAGCGGATGTCGTATACCCATGAAAAAGAATAGACTGAAATATGTTAAATTCATTTTGAGATGTGTCGGTGTCATTTTTTTCGTTGGCGGATGTATAGACCCCTCCAACAAAAAAAACAAAGAAGATGGTTCAAGCTTAGCCAATGATACGTTATCAAAGAGTATTGATGAATCAAGAAAAGGAAATTATTTAAAAACGAAACACAAAGATTACGTTGTTGCAGCTCCATGTCCTTCTTCTGGCGATGATTGTACAGCTCTGACCATTGGGAAAAAAACTTTCTATATCACTGTGGACAATATAATAGGGTCTCCTCCGAAGAAAATTTCAGATAGAATTTGGCAAGAGGCATTAAATAAGCATGGTATTGGCTTTTGTTTGCAACATGTTGATGATTCCAGATGGATTAATAACAATGAACTTCTTTTAAGGGTAAAGATTAACACGGATGGAAAATTTAGTGTTATGGAAACCAGCTGGGCAGATAGCAAGAATACAAAATTGAATTTACAATTTGTGGAATGCTTAAGAAACAATTTGAACCGTTTACCTCAAAAAGAAATGAAAAGTTCCGCAGCACTATTCCAGATTATGTTTAGAATTACTAAAGGATAAATATTGTCGTCACGCATCTCAAAACGTATAAATTTTGTGCTCCTCAATAAAGATGGCGATGCAAATATTGTTGCGACCGCCACAGAGATTGCCAGCTACTTCGACGACAACGGCAATCAGATAAAACGGGATCACCTTGCCGGCGTCACCTGGAATTTTAGAGACAACATTCTTCATTATGCGCAGGAAAAGCAGCAACACAAAACCATTTCCTGCCAGTATTAAACTGCCGGTCAATACAGTCTGCTGAATTCAGATACCATTGCCAAAAGAAAAGGTCCGGAAACACCTTTTGAGCAAAATCTTTTGGGACAGTTATCGAAATAAAATTACCAGATTTGTATTCGCAGCGTCGGACCCGCAAGGCACGAGGAACGGTGGATTTGTCGGTCGGTACATGTCCCGCTGTCGCACATGTCCGCTGCAATTTTCAGGTCTATACAGAATTATTTTCAGAACAGGCTTTGATATTCAGAAAAATAAGGAATTGACTTCGCCATGATGCGCACTTTTTCGAGATTCGCCAACAACTGTGCTCTCGCATTCCAGGTGCCATCAAGAAATTGCCCCTTGGCCCCTTTGGGGAGCGACACGGCAATCACTTCATCACCAATTTTCAATGCCTCGTTCTCCACACTAATCTCCAGTACCATTGAGCTGTTTTCCTCAATTGAACTGAGAATATAATCCGCCACATCGTGGGATACCGAGAAGCATGGAATTCCCAACGACACACAATTACCGAAGAAAATCTCTGAATAACTTTCAGCGATGATGGCGCGTATCCCAAAGCGATTCAATGCCTGAGGCGCATGCTCCCTGGACGAGCCACAGCCAAAATTCGAGTTGGAAACCAGCACTGCAGCCCCGCTGTATTTGTCGTCTCTAAAGGGATGACGTCCCCCTTTGGCAGCCACTGCGGCAATATCGTCTTCGAATGCGTGGGCACCCAGCCCGTCAAAAGTAACTCGCTTTAGAAATCTGGCGGGAATAATTCTATCAGTGTCAATATCATTTCCACGCACAGGAACCCCCGTCCCCGATATTTGATCGATTATCGCACTCTTCATGATATCACCTCTCGGACATCTACGACTTTGCCAAAAATGGCCGCTGCGGCCACCATCGCCGGGCTCATTAAAAGGGTTCTGCCGGACGGGCTGCCCTGTCTGCCTTTAAAATTTCGGTTGGAAGTGCTGGCACAGATCTCCCTGCCCTTCAGCTTATCGGGATTCATGGCCAGACACATGGAGCATCCCGCCTCACGCCACTCAAAACCGGCGTCTTTGAAAATTTTGTCGATTCCCCGTGCTTCCAGCTCGTTTTTTACTTTCATGGAACCCGGAACTGCCAATGCCCGGACTCCAGCAGCCACATGCTTGCCCTTAATCACATCTGCGGCAATTTCAAAATCCGAAACGCGACCGTTGGTGCAGCTGCCAATAAAGCAGACATTCACAGCAACTCCTTTGATGGCCTGTCCCGACTCGAAATCCATGTATTCATATGCCTCCTCAATCACCTGACGCTCACTGCCTTTATACGCACTGGATTTCGGTAAGGTCTCGCTCACTTTCACGCTTTGCGCCGGTGTTATTCCCCATGTGACGAAAGGTTCAATATCTTCACCACGGATTTCCACCACATCGTCAAACTCAGCATCAGAATCGGACGCTATTGCCTGCCAGTCCAAAACGGCTTTGTCAAAGGCCGTGCCCTTTGGTGCATACGGCAAGCCCTTGAGAAACGCAAATGTGGTCTCATCGGGATTCACATAACCACACCTTGCGCCCCCCTCAATGGCCATATTGCATAGGGTCATGCGCTCATCCATACTCATTTGGTCGATGATTTCACCGGCAAACTCGTAGGCATAGCCGACGCCACCATTCACGCCGAGTTGATGAATATAGGCCAGTGCCACGTCTTTGGCATACACCCCTGGTTTCAATTTGCCGGTAAAATTGATTCGGCGGACTTTCAATTTGGCCATCGCGAGTGATTGTGTCGCAAGGACATCGGCCACCTGAGAAGTTCCTATCCCAAACGCCAGAGCGCCAAATGCGCCATGGGTTGACGTATGAGAATCCCCACAGGCAATGGTCATGCCCGGTTGCGTAATCCCCTGTTCCGGTCCAACCACGTGGACCACGCCCTGCTCGCCATTTTCGGGGGAGAAGAATCGAATACCATAATCGCTGGTATTCTTTTCGATATGAACGAGCATCTCCTCGGCCATCGCATCAGACAGCGGGCGCACACGATCACTTGCCGTCGTCGGAATAATATGATCCACCGTTGCAAACGTTCTTTCGGGAAAGGCCACCTTCAGTCCCGCCTCCCGCAGCATGGCAAATGCCTGGGGTGACGTGACCTCGTGCACCATATGCAATCCGATCAACAACTGATACTGGCCACTTTGCAGCTGCTCCACGGCGTGCCGCTCAAACACTTTGTTGTATAGATTCTTACCCATATTCATTCCTGTTGTACTGTGAGAGTTATCATCCCCTGCGATACATGAACGCAGACGACAAATGTGTCGCAGGGAATTAAACACATGTGCAGGCCCGTGTCAAACACAGGCCAAAACGTCGCTGGAGACCACAACACCCGCGAACCCGCTATGAAAATCCGCACATGTTTGATGAAAATGCGCCACCTCTATGCGGTTTAGAGCCTCATAAACGTGTACCAACCGAAAGGACAGAATATGGGCTTTATCTACGTGGTGGCTGGAATTATTGCTGGATTCGTTGTTTTGATGCTCGGCATGCGATTTTTTATTCAATTCAAATCATCGGCAATGAAAGGCAGGAGCGCACCTGAGCTGGCCGGAAAACCCGGAAAAATATTAAAACGGCACCCGGCGGCGCTATTTTATTTCTATTCTCCATCGTGTGGCGCATGTGCGTCAATGACACCTGCCGTAAAGAAACTGGCGTTACAGACAGAGAATGTCGTAGCCGTTGATATTTCCAAAGATATGGACACCGCCAGAAAATTCGGAGTGATGGCGACGCCTACCCTCGTAGTCGTTCGCGAGGGGATTATAAAAGAGATTCTCATAGGCCCTCAGTCTCCGGCAGTAATTGAAGCGCAACTGGGTTAATCATCATCAGCGCACATCCCACATACTACCACCTTCTACCCACCAAATAAACGCCTGGCGAAGGTACGATTAAACTTTTACTTTCGACTGCCGACAATATTAATGACCGCTCCAGGTTTGGAGGAGAATAGTGGTGCAACGTCCCAAATATCGAGAACTGCCTCTGGCCGTGAGGCGAAAATCCTGGTACAGAGGGGTTGCTCACGCCCTAATCCTGGTGTCGCTTTTTCTCGCTGTCGAACTTTCCATTTATTTCGTTCTGTGCAATCGGATTCATCAGGAAAGCGACCAGAAACATCGGTTTCAGGTTACCCAGCTGGCCTATCGCTTTGAATCATTGTTAAGTCAGCTGAAAACGGAATTCCAGATACTGGCCAACTCCGAGGTTGCGAATAAATGTCTAACGGACATCAATAGCCGCTATTGCGAGGACGCCAGCTCGCTGATGAAAACCATGACAGAAAATAACGAAAATATGGACCACATACGCCTAATCGACCTGCGAGGTTTCGAAATCGTGAGAGTCAATCGAAACTCAAAAGGGGAGGTGATGGCGATAGAGCGAAGTCAGCTGCAATCAAAGAAACATCGTCCCTACTTTTTCGATGCGTTGAAAACTCAGGGAGAACAGGTTTACATCTCCAAACTGGAACTCAATATGGAAAACGGAAAAGTGGAAGAACCGCGCAAACCAATACTGCGTCTGGGAAAATCTATCCGTTCAGCGAACGAAAAACCGCTGGGAATTGCTATCGCCAATTATCGAGTCACCTCAATACTACAGGATATTGGCAGATCCATAACCATATCTGATGGTCGTTTATATCTGCTGAATGCAGATGGGTTTTATCTAAAAGGAATCAATTCTGAATCCGAGTTTTCGTTTATGTTTCCAGGTATTCCGCCAATGGGCTTTTTTTCCGACTATCCTCGAGAATGGGACGCTTTCAACAATCACGCCAGCTGTGTCATCGAAAGCAAGTCCGGAATTTTTTTCTTTCAGCCGATAGAAGTCCGTTCCATCGAAAACAGTATCAGCCCGGAAGATGCCTGGGTGGTAGTCATTCACATACCCGAGGAAATTCGTGCCGCACAGGAGCGTCTGGTGACCTTTGGTCTGGTTATTGGCGCCCTGCTGCTGCTGCCTGTAATTACATTTCTCGGTTGGCGAAACGGGCGCTATAGGGTCTTCCAGCAATGGTATATCGAAGAACTGGCCGCGACCTCCGTTACCGATGATTTAACCGGTGTATTAAACCACCGTGGGGTCATGAGAAAGCTGACGCCGGTGATAGAAGAAGCCAATATGCACGACCGTCCGGTGGTACTGATTTTTGTAGATATTAATGACCTGAAGATTTTCAACGATAAAATGGGGCACGAAATGGGCGACCGTCTAATTCAGTGCGCCGCCCATGCCATGCAGCAGGCTTTGCGAAAAAGCGACATTGTCGGACGACTGGGAGGCGACGAATTCGTGATGGGACTGGTGGACTGCACTACATCTCTGGCTGTTACAGTCATGAAGCGCGTGGAAAAAACCCTCGAAAAAACGGGCTTGAGCACAACGGGCGAACCGTGGACCATGAGCTGGGGATACACAGTCAGAGAACCCAATGATACTCCGGAACAGATGATCGCCCGCGCTGACAAATGCATGTACGATCACAAAACCGAATATAAAACCGGTCGCCATTCGCTGCACAAAAAACGCGCATCCGACATAACAAATGAAGACGGAGTGGTCACACCCTCGGTCTGCCCCCAAACGCCCCCCGGCGGCGGCAACGAGCTGCCTCCCCCACATAACTGATGGGCATTAATCAGATTCAATTTTCGAGATAATCTCTAAACGCGTCAAAACTGGTTTTTCTGCCCAGAAACTGTTCCACCATCTCCGTTGCATCCACCGCGCCCCCCTTACGAATCACAAATTTCCTGTAATCTGCAGCGGTGGCCGGATTGAGCATTCCTTCGCGGTGGAACCTCGTTAACAGATCTTTGGCCAGCTTGAGCGACCACATATATGAATAGTACTCCGAAGTGTAACCGGTCAAATGACCGAAACTGGCGTAAACATAGGTATCTTCCTCAAAGGGATACGGGTTGTACTGTTGCTGCAGTTTGCGGGTCAATTCCTGTAAACGAAGTTCACTCGGCGGGACAACGTGATACTGCAGGGACATGGCGGCATAAAACATTTGTCTCATCACGTGAATTCCCTTTCCGAACTGCCTGGCTTCATTCAGTTTCTCCACCATGGCATTGGGAATCGGATTTCCCGTCATCACGTGGTGGGCGAACTGGGAAAGCACACTTGCATCATACGCCCATTCTTCAAGCAGTTGGGATGGCGCCTCGACAAATTCGGATTCACATGAAATTCCAGTCATGTTGAGGTATGGATATCCCCCCGCCAGAATATGATGCATCAGATGTCCGAATTCGTGAAACAGCGTCACTACGTCTGAATGTTCCATCAATGCTGTGGATTTATCATCGGGCGTTGGGAAATTACACACCAGCGCGCCTACCGGCAATTGTTCGTCGCGAATTCCTTCGACCATATGGAACATCGCCATATGCTTGTACTTGCCATCCCGTGGATGCATATCCAGATAAAAACGCCCCATGTGCTGATCACCGCTAAACACATCGTACGCCACCACGTCATCTGCCCACACTTCGGCGTCCGCAACCACTTCAAAACGCACGCCAAACAGTATCTGGTTTATCTTGAGAACGCCATCCAACACCTGGCGGAATGGAAAATACTGTCGCAACGCTTCTGCATCGATGCCAAAACGTTCGGATTTAATTTGATTCACATAATAGAATCGGTCCCAGACATTTACCGTGGTTGCGTCTGGAATATCCTGCTGTTTTCGCGCCAGCAGCTCCGCCAAATCCTTCTCCATACGCGGTCTGGCAATTTTTGCCACCTCGTCAATGAATGTCGCGATATTGGAGGCGTTTTTCGCCATTTCCATTTCCGCCGCGTAATCCGCCCAGGTCTCAAAGCCCAAAAGTTTTGCAAATTCCGCCCTAAGCGTCAGAATGGTCATGAGATTCTTTTCGTTGGCAGGCCATGCTCGCTGTAAAAATGCACGATATACCTGCCGGCGCGTTTCCTCGGCGGTTGCATAATTCACCACCGGGAAAAAGTCTGGATAATCGGTCGAAATTTTTATTTTTCCATCTTCGGATTTCGGATGCGCCGCAATAAAATCCGATGGCAACCCCGCCAGTTCGCTTTCGGAGAAATGAACATACCGGGTCCCCTCTCGAATTTCCCTGGAAAACTCGATTGTTGCCTGCACCATTTGCTTTTGAATTTCTTCAATCCGTTTTCGAGTGGGTTCATCCTTGTCGACCCCGGACCGTTGGTATGCACGCAACTGCTTTTTCAAGGAACGTTGCGCAAGCGGGGATAACGCATCAGCGTCAATAGACGCCAGGACCCTGTAAATTTCCGTATCCAGGGAAAGTTCAGTCATCAAAGCCATGGCTTCCTGACGACATTGTTCCGCGGCATCCCGAATGGGCTTTTGAGGGTGAACGTTTGCCATTAACTCCATGAACGGTAACAATGCATCCAGCGAGCCATCCAACCGGTTCATCTGCGTCATGACGCCCAACGGATTTTTAGCTGTCGCATTTACGAGGTTATCTCTCATCGCACGCGCCGCATCCATGCCTTCCTGGCATCGTGCGCTCACTTCATCCGCGTTCTGAAATACCTTTGGGACAGCGAGCTTTCCGGTCACCCGCCACGCATCATCGAAAATGGCTTTATCTGGCGCCACCTCTACTTTTTTTTCGGAGATTATCTTTCTATATGGACGGGAGCCACCGCAACTCAAGTGCACGGTTCCCACCAGAACCAGTATTAAAATATTGATTTTACAGTGCATATGGAGGGTTTTAATCACAACCCACCGGACGTGCAAGCATTAGTCACTCATGGATGGCATTTTAATCGGTGCTGCAGGTACACAGAGGTTGATCAGAGCAGTCTGAAGCCCTGTGTGCTCAGGGATCAAGACCTTGCGGAATTCCGCTGTCCGAGTCGTCGTCGCTGGACTCTTCGCTGTCTTCATATGCCTCCGGGCACGCCAGAGGGCGACAGGCATCCAGCGCGCTCAGTTCACACAGTTCAGGTTTCAATGCCTTATCCAGCTTTATCAGCGCGTTGCATTCGACATCATCGTTTTCCCCAAAATGATCGAGTTGAGTCAGACACGCCGTAAGTTCATTTTCCGTATACGACGGCACGATGCGCCGCGCCCGACACTGCTCTTTGTAATAGTACTTACAGCCTTCCACATCAAAGCCATCGTAACATCGACCACGCATTTCGCATCGACGCTGCTCCATTGAAAAGCAATCCTCCGCCTCATCGGGCGTATTAATGCACCCGGCAGTTCCGCACAAACACAATATCGAAAAGATCATTAGTAGACGTTTCATAATTACCATCATTATTTGAACGGAATTTGAGGGTCAAGAAATCGGCGAATATGATGGCAGATTCAGTGGTTTATCCAATCATTCGGTCATCCACCGGACTAAAGTAGGATTCTACCCAGATAGGAGAACTCCACGCCATATGACCGTCACTTTGAACCACGCGAACAAAGTAATAGGACCACCCGCCCTCCGCTGGGGGGGGCAATGTTCCGTGCACATCGGCATCCCGCGTGGTGGTGTCTATTTTCAATGGAATTTCCTTGCCCCTGTTGGATACCAGCGATACTGACTGTAATTGCTCCGTGCCATTGACCACAACACGAAATGCGGAAATGCCCCCCGGACGCACAACGGCCCCCATTGATCTGCCGTCAATCTCGAACCACAATCCGATGCGCGCGCCCGACGTGGCATAGCAAAGTCGCTGACTCAATGCATCAAGTACGCCTTCTCGGGTCACATCGTCCGTAATAACCGCGGTTAGACCACTGCGGTGAGAATCTTCCATGCGACAGATGCCATGATGCCAGTTGAGACCATGGCCATCCGAACCGCCCACCAATCCAAAACGCAAACCGCGATCCAGGGCATCGGCCACGAACTGCCCCTCCTTATCGTCCCCTCTTGTCCCAATTATGTCGGCGCCCATTCGTTCGTAGGCGCCGTGACAGGAGACGATTTCGAAACAGGTCTGTACATCGTCGTCGTGGTTTTCCATATCGGCGCCGGTCCATCCCACATGATGAGGAAATACCAATGCGCCAATTCGTTTTGCTTCCGCAATCAGACCCACCGATGTTTGGGTGAGATCATTGTCCCTTGAAAACACCATATCAAAACCGGATCCCGGGGGATACACAACCTTGTGCCCCGGCCCCGGATGCATGGCGCCGGTCCATTCGTACGCATACAACGTGACAAATTCGCCCGGCTCATAAAAATCATCGGTTACGGCACAATATTTCACCCAGTCGCCAGGGGTGGTTCTGCGTCCCAGAAAGCTCTCGTGATCAGACACCGCAACAATATCATCGCCATAACGATACCGTGCCCTGTTAAAAGTTTCAGCCAGAGTTCCTGTGCCATCCGATGCGCTGGTGTGTTGATGAATATCGCCGAACAAAACGCGTCGACCAAGCACATGTACGCCTTTGGCGCTGCGGGAAAAATCCAACCGATCCGCGATAGAGACCACACTGCTGGCGTTTTTCTGTTCACCGACGGGCAAAAGGCGCAACACAATATCCGATTTTTCACGACCCGCCACCAGTATCCCTTCAGTGGCCATCGCAGCAGAATAGACGCCACGACACTGCCATCCCGGGGGGTCCACCTGTCCACGTTCGGTCCATCCATCGGACATCAAATCCTGGCGCCTCAGACTCTGAGACCCGCGCCCAAACAGCACCAGACGGCCATCATCACAGGCCACCAAAGACGGGAATTCGAATCCCTGATCTTCGCCATCGGCCTGCCGCTGCACATCTCTCATTTTATGTGAGGGGCGATGAAACCGGCCCTGATCGTCCAAAAAACCAACTTCAATCCACCGAACCAGTCCTGGTCCGGACAACGGATCCATATCCGATTGCCAGGCAATCCATACGCCCTGATTGCCACGTCGCAACGTGCACATGGCGTTGATACTGCCGTCAGGGCCAACCAGTTCCAGGGGGTCACACAACGTTTTGCAATCTGCAATGCGACGAACAAATACGCGGCTGCCCCCGCGAAACGTCATATACTGCCAGGCCACCCAGGCATCACCGCCCGACATTTCAACGGCGGGTTCCAGATTCATTCGTTTGCGGGACGACAATTGCATGGGGTCAGGCAGCACATCAACAGACTCGGAGATGAATCCCAGAATTTCCTGCCCCCCGGGTCGCCGAAGTCCATACGCCAGAAAAAATCGATTATCCTCTGATGCAATGCAAACGCTGGCGGGACAGCGTCGTCTGGGAAGAATCAGTTTCGGTGCGGACATGCCCTGTACATCCCAGACCTTGCGCAGCTGAAGCCCGTCGCTCTCCGCGTCTCCGCCGTCAATCCAGGTAAGGACAATGCCATCTTCAAAGGGCGCGATGTCGAAATCGAGGATATAGTCTTTGTCGTCACTAATCTGAAACACCGGACACCAGGTCTGCCCCGGGATATAATACGACGCCCAAAGACATTCCTGATCATTCCGGTAGCCGATCATGACCACCCAGCTGCGTCCCAATGTATCGGTGCACACTTTGGGTGTGCGGCCGTACGTGGGTACGCTCAGCCTCCAGGTATTTATTGGCGTAAAAATATTTGTCACACTTACCTCGCTCACTCCGGTGTCTTCCCGACAATGATCACCTTTGTGCCAGGATTGTCTTCAGTTGCAGCCACACCGTGCCATCCTTTGGGCAGCACTGGTCCGCTCCAGTCAAACAGATATCTTGCGTCAGCGGGTGAAAGATTGATGCAACCATGGCTTTTGGGTTGCCCGTATTTAGAGTGCCAGAATGACGCATGTAAAGCAATGTTGCGATGAAGGTATTGTACCCAGGGCACATCCGCCACGGAATAAACTTCTTCACCGTCTCCCACTGACCCCGTCATATTATCCGTCAGATGTTTAAAGTCGATTTCAAATTTGCCAGTTGGCGTAACTGTCTCTTCGCTGTCGGGAAGCCCGGTGGACACCAGTGTCACAAAGATGGGCATGGTTCCCTGGTATGCTTCCAGCGTCTGTTTGGAAAGGTCCACCCATATCCATTTGTCTTTTTCACCAACACCTTCGGGCAATTGGTCGCGAAGTTTGAAATAGGCCACCTGTGATGATTTGAGCCAGCGCTCGCCTTCAATTTTGTAATACGTGGTGCCCAAAGACTTTTCTTCACCCAAAACCCGATATACATTCAATCGATCCACCGGTCCCACGCCACGAAATCGATTATTGCGTTTCTCGTAAAACGCCGCATAGCGGTCTTTTACAATCGCTGCCGGCAAAGGAGAGTCCCCCATCACACGATAACCGTGGAACTCGGGTGGTTTGACCATGTGCACCGCATTGCCCGGCACGTAGTCCCCCTTGATGGTCCGATAATAATATTGCCGCGTGGCATCATCCCGAAACCGATTGGCCACGGACACCCAGAACCCGCGGAGCAAAAACTCCCGGATTCCTGGAAATTCGCGACGTGCATAACGGTAATAGTCAATTCCAACCACATCCTCTGCGCCGTCTTCTTTGGGTGCGTTGGGATCCACATGGGGAATGTCTTCTTTGGGGATTTCAACTCCTGGCGGCAGCACAACCTTTCCATCTTTGTCCTTTTCAAATTTCATCCCCTCCGGCACCAACAGATTTCCTTTGTCGTCCACCACCAGCTCAACTGTTTTAGCGGGTGCTGATGTTGCGGTATCATCACCGGCCACACTTTCGCCTGCGCCAGGAATGCTTACCCGATATGTCCCTGGTACATAACGTGTGGGCGGTTGCCAGATGGCTTCCTGTGCGGGAAGTCGTTTGTATGAAGGCGTAAAATCGAAACGGATAAAACCATGGGGATACGGATCCAGTTCATCCACTCTTGGCGGTGGCGGCGCATTGCGGATATAACGCGGCTTCGTTCCCACCAGCATACCGCGCCCCTGGCAAACGAATCCGCCACTTTCCAGTTGAAACCAGCCTTTGGGGCATGCCTCCGTGGCATAATCGGGATTTCCCACCATCATCCGCTGTCCCATGCGCAAATATCCCAGACGCGGTGACTCCATGTCGGGTTTGGACCAGACGCTAACGCGGTCGAACCCGGCTCTGCCGTGCAAATCGAAAGTGGTCACTTCTTTGGGAGTGCCGCCCACCGGCGCCGATTTCATCTCTTTTTCAGAAGTGTCGTCCGGTTCAGTGTCCACCTGCTTCGCCCGGGATCTCGACGACACGTCGCCCTTATCGCTGCAAGGGGGACATTCTTTACACCCAACGATACAAATCAGGGAAACGGCAAACCCAACCAATATCATTCGTAATCTACTGTGCCCAAACATAGAGAGGTACTAACAGAACTACCTGAACGGTTCAAGCCAGATTGGAACGCATTAAAACTTTTGTGACAGGCCCAACGCCTTTTCCATCTGGGAAATAACAGTCATTGCGGAATCAGGTCGATTCTCGGGCTTTTTAGCGAGCATTGTCATAAGGAGATGCTCCGCTTTGTCATTGAACGGAAGCGCTGGATTAAAACTGCGAATGGGCGGGGCGGGCTCGCGGATTCGCTTTATCAGCGTCTGGGCCACGTTGGGGTCATCAAAGGGAACATCTCCCACCATCAATCGATACAGCATCATGCCAAAACTGAAAATATCCGTCCGGTGATCCACCGGCTTGGCCTGACCCTGTTCCGGGGATATGTACTTAATTGTGCCCACCACAATCCCTTCGGTGGTTAAACGAGGCCCTCCAATGGTCTCTGGTCCAATGGCGAACCCGAAATCAGACAGCTTGGGCACCACCCGCCCATCTGCGGTGTGGTGCAGCAACACATTGCCGGGTTTCAAATCCCGGTGCACCAGATTCATGGCGTGCAACGCAGAAAGACCGGCGGCAATGCCACGGGCGTACTGCATCACTTCGGCGACCGGCAAAGTACCGCCCCTTTGCTCCAGCTCTTCGTCGAGGGGATGCCCCTCCACCAGCTCCATGGCCATAAACGTGGTCCCTCTGGCGTCAGTCCCAAAATCGAATACTGAAACTATGTTTGGATGCTGAACCGCACTGGCGAGTTTGGCTTCGCGCACGAACCGGGCCGCTTTTTCCGGATCACTCATAATATCGTCGTGCAACACCTTGACGGCGCACTGACGATTCATCAGCAGATGGTCCGCTCTGTATATGGTGGCCTGTCCGCCTTCACCCACCTGTTCGATGATCCGGAGGCGATCGCCAACAATGCGTCCAACCAGATCGCGGGAATCGTGTCGTGCATCCCGAAGCAGCCCCGGAAAACGGTTTCGCACTGCCTCCACGGTGCCTCGGACAGCGCCCTTGAAATTTTTTATGGGAACATTCTTGTCCAGTGTAATGCAATTGGCCAGCGCAGGGGGTAATACCGGATAGGTTTCGGTAAATCGCTGCACGTCCGTAAACAGAACAAACTGCAAATAGTCCCGGCTGGCCGTCAGATACTCCACCAGTTGTGCCAGTTGCTCAATATCGAAACGATATGCATCCACAAACACAATTTTTACGTGTTCGTTATTGATGATCTTTTCAATATCATCAATGGACTTGCTCTCAATTACATTGGCAACAGATGGTGTTTCGCGCAGCACTCTGGATAACAGTGACTGCATCAGCGCATCGCCATCGATGGTGAGAATATTCAGCAGCAGCGAACGCTTCAACGCGTCGGACAGCAAATCGTTATCCTGCAGAAAAGCAATGCCTCCCGATGTCAACCCCATCAGCAGGGAATCCCTTGAAAAGGGATTGTCAGTGGGATCAAACACATGTGCCAGATGAGCGACCCAGGCAGTGATCATTTCAGCATCGTCTTTCGGAGGAACGATTCGCGCCTGCTCCAGTTCGCTGGCAATCATGTCGCGAGTGAACGCCCGAGCAATCATCCGCAATGCATTCCTGGGAAGAACAAGTGACCCCATGTATCAACTCCTGGTACAGACGGAATTCATATCCAACGCCTGTCTTTGAATGACCTGAAAAAACACATTATAGACGGAAACAGCAGAATCACAAATAATAACGCATTTGCGGACGCGCCCCATATCACTGATGCACTCTCCCTGGATTTCGACCTTCCAGGAAATCCGCATGGGCTTCAGGCAATAGGGTGTATGCGGGGCGAATCGGGTCTTTATCTTCATACCAGTTTAAAAAACGCAATTGCTGTCGCATGTCGGAAGGAACGGGTTCATTTGGATGTTCCAGCAGCCAAAGATAGTCTGCAAGACTGTTTGTGGTGGGTCCGTAACCGCGTTCAAACAGAAAAACACCCAAATCCATCATCACGGCCTGCGCACTTTTGTATCGGTACCGGGGCTCCCGCTCCAGCATACTCACAATAATCTGTGACAACCCTTCATCCACACCTGAAACCACCTCGTGGGGAGAGCGCAGCGGAAGCTCCAGAGACAACATGACTTCCGAAATAGCCCCCAGCACGCTGTCCATGGCAGAAGGCCGAATGTTGGGGTTGAATCCGGTTAATAATTCATATGCCACAAGTCCCAGCGAATAAATATCGACCTGACAATTAATGGGGTCTTCCACCAGAACCTCCGGCGCCATATACGAAATCTTGCCGGTAATCTGACTGCCGGGACTGTCCATCCCCTGCACCGCCGCAACCCCAAAATCGGTGATTTTTACAAACCCTTCGTGCTTATCAAGTAAAATATTGCCCGGAGAAATGTCTCGGTGTATCAATCCAACCTGGCCACCTCCGAAATCGCGGTTGTGCGCATGAACCAGCGCACGCAGCGTCATAAAAATAATGAAACCAACAATTTTGTCTGGAATGCGGGCCACTTGCTTTCCATCATCGTCTCCGACGGTGTTGGAGAGGGCCAGTTCCCTCAACCCGTTTATATCCATCCCGTCAATAAACGCCATGGCCACAAAATAGCGGCCGGCAGAGTCCTGTCCCGAATCAATAAACGGAACAATGTTATCGTGCACCAGATAGGACATTCGCAGGGCCTCCGTGTCCAGAGTGTCGACCTCTGCGCCAGGTTCACTCATAAACTTCACTGCGACGTTCTGAATATGGCCAGCGGCGCTCACTCGTTTTGCGCGCCAGACTTCGCCCATCCCTCCTTTTCCCAGACGATGAATCAATTCATATTGAGAGCCGGACTCAAAAGTATGCCCAGGGACCAGGCTATAATTTGCATCGAAGAGATGTAATTCCATCAAAACTGCCTCCACTGAATGCTGATCAGAATAGCACATTTTTTTACAGCAGACCGAAATATTACATCACCACATAATACAATCACTATTCACCTGCATTCGACATTGTTTTCATAATATCGATAATGCCGATACGCTGCCAACACACATGACAATCCATTTTTTTCGCACAGAGATATTGCATTTCATCGGACGATGGCTTTTTATGTAAGGATTGTTTTTAATGGCACCTGATTTTTTAAGTCGACATCTAACGTTGTAATGTACATTAGTATGGTTTTGAGAATAAAAACATATGACGATACCATCGCGCCCGTAAAACCGCCCGAATACGCCATCAATCCCTCAAAACCGCGACCGCTTAAACGGATTGCCCCCGCCCCGGAGCGTTTCGAACGCATCTTCAATCTGGCCTGTGCACTGGAGTCTTCGGGGCAGGTTCAGGAAGCTGCGCTATGGTGTGAATCGCTTTTCAGTCTCGCGGGCAATGATGTTGAGAGCGCTCGGGCCTACTGTCTTTGGGCTCAACTGAATGAACTGCAGGGAAAATGGGAGGACACTCTCGAGGCCGTTTGCACCGGACTTTCCATTCTCGGAACGCCATTGCCGGTAAACAAGGATCACATTGCGCAGCAACTGCAGGAATATATAAAACGCACAACGCATACGTTGAACCATCGTTCGATGGAATCACTTCTGTCCCTTCCAAAGGTCACCAGCGACAAACATGAGGTGACAATGGAACTGCTGTATCGTGCCATTCCGTCTGCGGTACAAATCAATCCGCCCCTTTTTGTGCTCGCCGACCTGATGCTGTTCGATATGACCGTAAAACATGGCACCACCAAAGTGTCCTGCAAAAACTTTGTTGATTGTGGGATCATTATGGGCAGCATGCTGCAACAATACGACAAAGGTTACGAATTCGGCCGGGCAGCCTATCAATTGCTGAAACGGCACGACGCAAATGAATTGCTGTGCGCCGTTGAATTTGTTTTCGCCACTTATATTTCCCATTGGAAAGAGCATTTCAGCAGTTCAATCGCATGTTTTGAACGTGCAACCATCGCGGGTCTTGAAACCGGGGATCTGACGCATACCAGTTATACTTTCGTTCACTGCAACCTGAGAAAACTGTTTACAGGGGAGACACTTCAGGATTGCGAAGCGCACAACCGTCGCATCACTCAGTTTTTACGAAATGCCAACACACACAACCAGACCGCTTTGCCTGAAATCGCTCATCGGGTCATCACCGAACTGAAGAGCCGTTGCGATGCCATTGCCCACAAGAGACTAAAAGACGACCACGTTTTCATCGCACGGGTGGAATCCAGCAACAATGCTGTGGATATTGGCCTGCTGGGTCAAATGATCGCGTGGATTGCATATCTTGACGAAGATTACAGGACCGCTTTGTATTGGAGTCGTCGGACGTTACCTTACGTGTATGCATTGGAAGGCATGTTTCACCTGCCGGACTATTTTCTTGTGTACACACTGTCCATCCTCAAGTGTCTTCAGGATGACGCAGGTTTGTCCATTATAGACTTCGACGCGCACAACGCGCTCGCCTTAAACCTTTCCAGACTGAGAGACTGGGCTTGTCTATGTCCAGATAACTTTGCGCACAAATACCATCTGGCTCATGCAGAATATAAACGTTTTGAAAACGCGAAAGCAAAAAGTATTGACGAAAGTTATCAGGCAGCACTCGATACCATTGCACCGTCCGATTTCAGTTATCAGCGCGCCGCCATTCTGACGCATCGCGCAACGCACATGAAGCATCAGGGCGATATCGCCAATGCAAAACGAAACTACCAGAACGCTATATCTCTTTATATGAAATGGGGTGCGCGATTCAAGGCGGAACGGCTTCAATCAGATCTTGATGCGCTGTAAAACAACGCGGCTTTCCCTCCCCCTCAACTAAACGAGCTGGCGCATCTGGCGATGCCAACGGGCAACCCGATGGTGAAACAGGTGCCTTTCCCTGGAGTGGATTCCACAGACAGCTCACCCTCATGCTCCCGCGTGATAATAAAATAGGAGACCGAAAGCCCAAGTCCCGTTCCTTCACCCGGCTGCTTGGTAGTAAAAAACGGATCGAATATCTTACGCTGCGTTTCCGGTGACATTCCGGGGCCATTGTCTGCAATCTGAACTGTCAGCCATTTTCGAACCCGGTCACATCTCACCGAAATACTGAATTCAGGCGTGTATTCCGTATCGTGTGCAGCCTCATTCATCGCTTCAGCACCGTTCTTTAAGATATTCATGAACACCTGCTGCAGTTTCCCCGGCAGACAGCTCACCAGTGGCAAATTATCGTCATATACGCGGTTCAATCGAATCCGACGAAAATCGAAGCTACGCGTTAAATCGTAATCGGTAGACACAATGTTGATGGTTTGTTCCAGCAGTTCGCACACATCCCGCTCCCAGAAGTCCTGTCCGCTGCTCCTGGCAAAACTCAACATATCTCTAACGATGGTGCTTACCCGCTCACATGCTTCTTTCATGATTGACACAGTGGTCAGAACATTTCTGCCCCGCAGGTAGTAACCAAGCAGCATATCCATAGTCATCCCATTATCCTGCGCCACTGCCAGATTGGCGGGATGCATGGTCGTAAGGCGATTGTGAAGGACATGGATGCTTTGCATCATCCCGGCCAGAGGATTGTTGATCTCGTGAGCCATTCCTGCAGCCAGTCCGCCAATGGACATCATTTTTTCAGATTGCACCACAGTCTCATTCAGTCTCACTTCCTGTGAGATATCGAGAACAACGCCATTGAAGACCCTTGTAGATCCCAGACAGGTTAACGTGGCCACCCACCGCAATAGAATCGCGTCTCCGTTCCGATGAAAATAACGGATTTCGCGCTGCCATCTTCGTCCATCGCCTTTTAAATTCAAAAGACTCTCAAAAAACTCATCTTTGTCGTCGGGATGAATATTGCTGAGAATCTCATCGAACATTTGCGGCGCCAACTGTGAGATTCCCAGCATCTCCTCAACTCCATCGCTGATGTAAGTGACATCGATGCGTTTATCTTTACGAACACAAAACTGAAATATTGTCCCGGGGAAATTGGAAGTAATTCCCTGCAGCAGTTGATTCTTGTTCTGCAGCTCCATGGCGACATCTCTTGTCAGGGCCATTTCCTTTTGCAGCAGTGCGCGGGATTTCACCTGTCCTCGAACCAGCGCAAGAAACAACTCCGCCATTTCGTGAATGGAACCCGTCATTGCCTCCGTAATGGAAACATGCCACAGGGTTGGCCGAATTTCTTTCAATGCCATCTGAGATGAAATCGAAATGATCACTCCCTCAACCCCCGGATAAACACCAACTGTTGCAGTGAGTACGTCAGCATATTTGTTGTCGATAAAAACAATGAGCCGCTGTTTCATCTCCGCCGCAAAAGGAGCTCGATGGATGAATGTATCTGGCGCATCTGGAAGAAGAGAATAAAAACCACAGTCGTTCATAATTGTTCTTTTTTAACATATTTGACAACAAAGTGAACGATTTTGAACATTTAAACCCGATAGGTTCAAGATTTATTTTTGATGCCTCATCCAACGAATAAAGCGAATCCATGTTCGTGGCAAAACTGTTGAGAGATGCGGCAATCCGTTGCATTCAAACCGCCTTTCCGCTTTGAAAAAAAATTGCAACACCGTCGCCATCCGTTTCGAAAAATCAGAACTGGCTTATCCGAAACGGGCATGAACATCATTTTTTTTCCTCGCAAAAATGAGCTGATTTTATACATGGTTGCCACTAATACCATGTGCAGATAAATCCCACCAGTGGACTAAGGCGGTTGTGGTTTGCTCAAATGCTAACCAACGATAATGCCCGTATCTTCATCGGGCGCCTTTTTTGTTTTCTCCGCTTCCACCCATACTACCTTTTCGCTGCCGACTTTTATATAAACCCCTGGATCCGTTTTTATCTCTCCCTCCTGATCGGAAGCTGCCGAATCTCCCGCTTTCGCATGGGAAGGCGTCTCGATACTGCCTTTTACATCCAACGTTTTTCTCATCCCAGTAAGTTTATTAAAAGGAATTTCGGGAAGCGTTGCGCGTTCATCCATAGCAACCGACTTTTTCACCAGTCGTTGAGTCTGTTCACGCGTCATTTCGGTGGTTGTTTCGTCATCATACTCACTGTCAATAGTGACATCAGACATTTTTCGTTTCTTTCTACACACAACGTGCGACCATGCTGGCGTGTCCGGAAAGCACACAACCAGAAGCTCTATTCCAGATTGCGTCCCTGTAGAATAGTTCGGACCGATTCGCCTTTTATTAATATGGCTTGTTGTTTTTCATATTCGCCCCCATTCGGATACAATTCTGCAAAGCATTTAAAACCGAACAAGTTCCCCAAAAGAAAGAGTCTGACAAAATTTAACATAAAAGGTGACATAAAAGTTAATCATAAACGTTGTAATACCAGTATCAAACGAATACTGTTTCAGAATCGTCCTGCTCTGTTGAAACGCCTGAAAAGGAAAACGACTGAGCCTGGAGACATCGGTAAACCTGAAATGATGACAAACACTTGCAGATTAAACGCGCCATTTGAAGATCTGGCGCGCTGAATAGACCAATGGTACACACACCCGAAAGAGTTACACAAATTCTGCCGCACCCGCACAGCCCAACGAAGCCGATGCCTGCGGATAATCGGGCACGGTCTGCACTTTTTCTGGAGGGCAAACAGATTGGCCGATACGAACTCATCTACCACATCGCATCCGGTGGGATGGCAAGCGTTTACGCCGGACGCCTCGTGGGTATGGCTGGGTTCGAGCGCCTGGTGGCCATTAAAATCATTCATCCTCACCTGACCAGCGAACCCGCGTTTGTTCAGATGTTCCTCGACGAAGCCCGACTCGCTGCACACATCGATCACCCCAATGTTGTAAAGATTCACGAGGTGGGAGAAGATGATGGCATATACTACATGGTCGGAGAATTGGTGCAGGGCAAAGACCTCCGACAGCTGATAGAAAAAACCATTCAGCTGGAAATGACGCTTCCAACGGATATCGTTATAGACATTATCTCGAGAATCTGTGCCGGGCTGGGAGAAGCGCATCATCTTACCGATGCCAATGGTGAACACCTGAGTCTGATTCACCGGGATGTTTCCACACGCAATATTATCATCTCGTACAATGGACACCCCAAACTGATTGATTTCGGCGCGGCATGGGCGAAGGGCCGACTCACCCACACCACCAATGGACTGATTAAGGGAAAAGTAGGCTACATGCCCCCGGAACAACTCCGAGGAGAATCCATTGACGTGCGCGCTGACGTGTATGCGCTGGGAGTGGTGCTATATACCGCGGCAACAGGTAGCCATCCGTTTCCCTACGACAACGAGGCCCAGCAAATCGCCAAAGCACTGGCCGGGGATTTTCCACTGCCAGGTCATATCAATCCCCAACTCTCCTTTTCACTCGAAAAAGTGATCTTGCGGGCGATGAGTACTGAACCGCGTCTGCGATTTCAGTCCATGGATGCGTTCCAGGCGGCACTGGAAGATTGCCGAAAGGAGATGGCGTCCAGCGATAAAACATCACTTTCAAGATTGATGAAATCCCTGTTTAAGGAGGAAATTGGGCAGGAGAAAGAGCGAATCAATTCACATCGGTCGCAACAATCTTCCAACAACATCCTTCTTTTTCCGGGGGAATACAATACCGAGCCAATTGATGCGTCCAAACGCAGTTCCAGCCGTCGCAACCTCCCCATCTTCCTTGCGATATGCACCGCTGTACTGGTCGCTGGCGTCCTGTGGTGGAACGGTTTCCATGTGTTTAAGTCGCCCGACGCAAAGCTGCAGAAGGGTCACGCCGCGTCATCCATGGTGACCAGTTCTTCGGATAATACGCCCGTCGACGGTTTGACAATGAATGTTGAGGCCAATCCCTCTGCAAAATCGGACACAGTCACCATCAGTTTTAACGGCACAACACCCGACACCACTTTTTTTGTCGATGGAAAATCGCAGGCGTTGCCCATCCGGTTGCCCCGTTCGACTGTGCCAAAGATTATTGAACTTCAAAGCCCCAGCCATGAAAAAAAAACAGTGTCAGTAATACCGGCGAAAGATATTTCGATATTCGTTGAACAGCCGCCTTTAAAAAACACGAAGAAAAAATCATCTCCTGCAAACCGCAAGCACTCCATGCAAAAATCCGAAAGAAACCACAAACCCACAAGGACGCCTCAACGCAACAATAGTCAACTGACAAAGTCGTCACTGCAGCCATCGCTATCGTTTGAAACCAATCCGTTCAACAAATCCATCGAAACAAAAAAATCATCCGAATCCCTATGATCAGAGTGAGCCATTTTTACCTTCCGGCGATGTTGATTGTTCTGCTCATCTCCCCAAAGGTGCGCTGCAGCATCGACTGTCCGGAATCGGTAAATGACAACGAGGACGCAAAGGAGCTGGCCAGTGACTGGTTTACCCGGGGTAGCAGGCTCGTTTCCGATGGTGATTTTTTGGACGCCAGCCAGGCGTTTCTCTGCTCGTACCAGTTGTTCCCCCACCCGGCATCCATGCTCAACGCTGCACTGGCGGCCCAAACGGCAAATGAAAAAAATAAGGCATGTACGCTGTACGCAAAGTACCTGCCCCTCGCCGACGATACGGAAAAGACCCGAAAAGTGCAGGAGGAAATGGCCAAACTGCAATGCAATGCAGTGCAGGCAAAAGAACAGCAGGGATCTGCGGTCACGCACGCCGCGAAACCGGAAAAAGGCATCCCCACAGAAGAAGGCTTCGAGGGGAACGATGATGCACCAGATGAAAAACCACCAGTTGAAACGCCCCCAATGCCCCCTTCTCCCGATTCATCCTTCACAGCATCTGCCCTGGATAATTCGAAACGGGCGCCACTGCCGAAACTGGCGTTCTCCACATTTGATGTGTCACGCCGCTCTGCCGCAAGAATCGCGGGTACAACCCTTATCATTATTGGCACAACCGGATTGCTCACAGGAACATTTTTTCAAGTGATGGCCTATCGCGCCCAAAAAAAAGGTGAGCAGAATCCAATTTCGTATCCGGACCACAAGAAATACACAAGTGATACCACCCGATATCAGAACGCCGCGTACATTGGGTTTATCAGTGGTGGTGCATTGATTGTCACCGGTCTCCTGTTGCGCCTATTCGGGCCCCGGCGCCACGACGAAAACAGCAAGGTATTGCATCGCCAAAACGCTGTTTTGATTGCGCCGTTTGCCACTGGTTTGCAGCTGAGTACACGTTTTTAGCGGGCGCCGGTTTACTTTATCATATCGTATTTTTCCATCAACTTACGAAAATGATTGCGATTCAATCCTGCGTGATTGGCCGCTTTGGAAATATTTCCATTTGATTCAGTAATGAGATTTTTCACATACTGCTTTTCAAATACAGACAGCCATTTTTCTTTTGCTTCCTTGAACGGAATGGAGGTATCGATAACGTGAGTGGCGCTCGTGTCAACCCGATGATAAAACGCAAACCGCAATTTTGAAAACGGTGGCGCCGTTTCACCGGAAAGCACCCAGGCACGCTCCAGCACATTTCTGAGTTCACGCACGTTCCCTGGCCAGTCATAGTGAGTCAACTGCTGCAACCCTTCTCCTATTACCGGACCGGTATCCGCATTTCTGCTGGAATAAAAATGCCGTATCAGATCTGGAATATCCTCGGTGTGGTCACGCAATGCCGGCATTTGAAATCGAATGACGGCCAATCGATGAAACAGGTCAAACCGAAAGCGCTCATCCGCAACCATCTGTTCCAGATTTCGATTTGTCGCAGCCACGACGCGCACGTTAACATGAATGGGTCTTTCTTCTCCCAGCGGCTGAACCGTCTGGGCCTCCAGAACTCTCAACAGTTTTGCCTGCGCCGCCAGTGGCAATTCTCCCAACTCGTCGAGAAAAATGGTCCCTTCATCAGCCAGAACAAACGCGCCTTTTCGTTTTTCAACGGCCCCGGTAAACGCACCGGCACGGTGCCCAAAAAGGTGTGATTCAATCAGCTGCTCGGGAATCCCGGCACAATCCACCACCACAAATGGCTGATTGGCCCGAGCAGACATCTCGTGAATGGCTCTGGCGGCAATTTCTTTACCGGTTCCCGATTCGCCTTCTATCACGACTGTTGCATCGGACCTGGCGGCGAGATTCATCACAGCGAAACATTTACGCATCACGATACTGCTTCCAACCAACGCACCAAAGTGCCCCTCGGCATGTGGCGGAATGTCGATATACCCCGATGGTGAAATCTCAACCACGGTTTTGCCAATTGTGACCTGTGATTGAGAGGTCACCTGCGCCTTGTCGATGCGCATCGTTCTAAGGAATGTACCGTTGGTGCTTTGCAAATCTTCAACCAGTACCCCACTTGAGGACACACTCAGTCGCACATGACGGGATGACACAGCGGCATCTTCGACCACGAGGTCGCACATTGATGCAGCGCCAATCACTATTCCGCGAGCTGGAATAGGCACAGTGGTTTCGGTGCCATCCCGGTTGAATATACGGCAAATCCAGCTGGCGGGGACGCGATTTCGTTTTTCATTGTCAGCCTGAGCATTCTGAACTTCGGTATGTCTATCTGGTTCGAACAAATTTCACCTCTTGAAATGACATTCTGTACGCGAGAATTGCAGCGTGCTGCATCAGAAAGGCGCCTGCCGACCGCAGACTGCGGTGATGCAAATCACAACCACATTGCGCTTAACTCAATGCCAGTGTCCTAAATCAATTCACAATATCAATGTCACATGTGCTTAAAAAAAGCTTTGTCAACAATGCCGAATTTACGTCACATTAGCTGAAGAAGAAAAAAATATGAAGGAAATGCGTACATACTTTTCATTGTCCAACTCAATCTGTGCTTTGACACATGTTTTTTTCCGGTTCACTCCTGACGCCTTCTAAATTGCTACTGAAAGATATCAAAAATCGCGCCATAACGCATAAATCGCCACGAAATGAAGGCAGCATATTTGAGTCGCATTTGGATCCAAACACTGTAAAACCCACATGATTCATAATTTTCGCAATAGCAGGCGGGATTGGCATCATTTTCGCTCAAGCGAAACTGTGGATGCATCATCGCATGCCGCCAAATGAGCCTCGAACACGGGTTGCAGCTCCGTTCCAGTTTACAGATTGTCCCTTCTTTCCCCCCCTTCTGCCGATAGACGCCCCACCATGGGGCGTCGCCTTTATCTTAAGCCGCAATGACCGCGACAAGACATACAAATGCAACCGAATTGGGCCGACAATAAAAATGAAATGGCGTACAGAACGGCGTTGCGATTAACCAACGCGTTGTTCGATGAGTTCTATCACGCGATGGACTCCGACGAGTTTGGCGAACGATCCAAATCGAGGGCCCTGCTCCTGGCCGAGCAACACCTGGTAGATGGCGCCAAAGAATTCCTTCGGCTCCATATTTTGACTTTTGGCCACATCAAAAATGAGACTCTGCAATTCGTTCTGTTCCAGGTTCGACGCATCCGGCGCCTGCAGTCTGCTTTTCAGAGATAAGAAGACAGCCTTTTCATTGGCAGTGGCTTCGCGATACGCTTTGTTGGGTAAAATGCGATCCAGATAATACGCCACGCCCTTATCGATGAGCGTCATCAGCACATCTGAGTACCTGGAAATATCGGGGTCGTACTTTGTTAAAAACTCCGCGATTTTCTCATGCTCCGGTTTTTCCATCCCCAGTGCGGATACCAGGTTGTTTACCATGGTGAAATTCACCGGGGACTGGTATGCCGGCACACCACTGCCACGCCTGTGAATATGCCACAGCGGATTATCGGGCTTTTTGTCTTCGGGCACTTCCGGATATCGGCGCAGATGGTCCAGATACTCGTCCATGGTCCTGGGAATCATATCCACATAAAGCTTTTTGGCCGCCCGCGGATCGCGAAATATGAAATAGGCCAGTGATTCCACAGGAGCATATGCCAGCCACTCATCCATGGAGACACCGTTCCCCACAGATTTGGATATTTTTTCCCCTTTCTCATCGAGAAACATCTCGTAGAAAAATCCGATAGGGGGTCTGCCGCCCATGATTTTTACAATCTGACTCGAAAGTGTTGCCGACGGAATCAAATCCTTGCCGTACATCTCATAGTTGATGCCATAGCTGTACCAGCGCAGCGCCCAGTCCACCTTCCATCCCATTTTGGCGCCGCCATTTAACACTGAGGTCCGACCACTGTGGCCACACCCGCTCACATCGCCAAATGTGCCGTCACACGTGTACGACAGTTCCAGCGCATCCTTGTGATATTCGGTCACCCGGGTGGTGTAAATCTTGCCGCACTGGTCACATTTGGGCAAAAAGGGAGACCACCCCGCGCGGTTCTCCTCTTTCATGGTGGGCAAAATCACGTCGAGCACCAGATCCACTCGCTCCAGCAGCACTTTTAATCCATCGTTAAAGTCGCCGCTGCGATACGCCGATGACGCACTGCGCAACTCGTACTCAAACCCGAATGTATCGAGGAACTCTTTCAGTTTGCCTATCATATGTCCCGAAAAGGACTTGCAGCATCCGTAAGGGTCTGGAATATCGCACAGCGGTTTTCCAAGATGCTCCGCCAGCATTTCTTTATTGGGCAGATTGCCCGGCACTTTGCGAAGTCCGTCCAAATCATCGCTGAATGCGATAATTTTAGCCTCGCCACCGCACAATTCCTTATACGCATTCATCACCCAGGTAGTACGTGCAACTTCTGCAAATGTGCCGATGTGGGGCAAACCACTTGGGCCATATCCGGTTTGAAACAATACCTGCTGTGGCAGAGGATTTTTTCCAAATGAACTGATTACCCGTTGAGCCTCTTTAAAAGGCCATGATTTGAAATTGTTTTTGTTCTTCGTACTCATGGGGTGGATATTCCCGAGCAAACGCCCAATGTCAAGGGATCTTTGCGCTTTCCTTTCGAGCAGGCGACTGAAATCTATCGGATATGCCATCCAGCCCCCCGTAACGCATTTTTTTCACAGCCAACCGCCGGATGACACACAATGGCACACTGCCCCTGACAGGGGTAGCCACAATAACCCGTTGTAATTGCATTCTTATTCGTAACAGAAGCAATATGGAACGGGAGTTGCGCAATACCAGCGCCATCAATAATCGGACCGGAGGGAAAAAGGAAAAAGCGGACAGACGTCATCCAAAGGCGCTGCCTGCTTTTTTCAATTCAGGAACTGGAAGCCCACAGCTGCGGTCAGCACCGTATTCAGTTTTCGGTTGGGCAGGCCCAGTTTGCGCCATGGCAAAAACCAATTGATACCCAATTCAAGCCGGATTCGAGACAGAAATGCCACGCTCATCAACGTCTGAAACAATGGCAGACTGCAGCGGGACGCAGACTCATCCATACGATGCCCACAGGACCCGTCTGTAAAGTTTCCTCTGGAGCTGAGCTGATATCCCACTCGGCCAATCATTGTGGCCTGCACCACCGCGGTACTGAACCAGGGCGGTTGCCATTCCAGTCCAGCGGCGTGAATAAAATTCAATACTTTCAGGCGGTTAATAAGCGTATCCACTCCTCCCACCTGTATGAGATTCCAGGTGAGGCGCAGCCACCCGGATTTTGACACACTCCACGAAACAGATGATTCACGACCAATCATCAGCGACAGAATACTTTTTGGGGGCGAATAATTCAAAAATGTGATGGCCGGTTTTCCCAGTGTCAAAATGAGCGCCCGGTCCCCGGCACTGACCTCACCGATGGCGTATACTTTGTCATGCTCCTCCTCTTCAACATCGGCATTCTCAACAGAGATTGTTTCGTATTTTTTTGCAAATGCATCCACCACATCGAAAAGTTCGTTTTGAACAACAGCGCGAATTTCCTCGGCATTGTCTCTCGTTAGCCCCAGGTCCCTGAACCAGTAACCGTATTCTCCCATTAATCGAGTCACATACTGATACTCCGTCTCATTGCGCCGGTGATGATGACAGGCAAACTGCGCCCGGGCTTTTTCCTTTGGGCCAATCGCTCGACGCCGGGCGATGCAGCGATACCATGAATCGTCCTCCAGAGGTCTCACGCCTGGCACCAGAGGAGGCGTTCCATGCACACCCGCTGAATATGCGCGTTGACACATGCCATTTTCAACCTTCAGCTCTTCGGCTATTTTTTCCGTACTGTCCAGAAGAGAACAGTGGCTGTACACGCGATTAATACTCACCTGCATCAGTATTTTAAAATTCTCCACATCCGGAGGCTCAGATGCATCCGTCTCGTTGAATGTGAAACTGCACTGCATCCGGGGATCGCCTTCGCCATCAAACATGGCGCGCATACATCGATACGGTTGCCATCCGGGTTGCGTGGCCGCGGTGTATGTATCCTGGGGTAACCGAATGTCCGTACGCTCGATTGCGGGATTGACCGTTCGCTGCAGATACGCCAGCACATTTTTTCGCAAATAGTTCTCGGCATCATGCATGCCCAGATAAAAATCGTATTTCAAAATTTCCCGCTCCATAAACCCAAATTGTCCAGACACCTGAGCTGAGATGGGCGCAAAGGAGTTTTCTGTTCGCTGAATATTCACATCGGGATCATTGTTCAGCAGAGAATATATTTCACTGGAGCGCGACGAACTCACAAACCCTTTTACGAACCCAGGCAACGTACCAAACAGATTCACGCCGTGATCGTATGTGCGGTGTCCGCCAACGTCACCCCAAATGCCAACGCTGGTGGGGGGACTGTTCACCGGATAACGCAAATGCTCAGGATCCAGATACAGCAGTATCACTTCTCTTTCGGCGGATTTCCCTGTTGCGTCGGTTGCGTCGTCCCCCACCGGTTGCTGCGATGCAGCAGCTTCCAGGAGTGACTTGTGAACCTGGTAGGTGAGATGAATGGGGCTGTTGTCCACCACACCGCCATCCACGAAACTGTCTGTGTACGTCTCTTCATCGGGGCATGACAATTCGCTGTCATCTCTGATTTCGGCAACGCAGTAATCAATCGGCTGAGGTGGAAACGCAATGGGAATACCACTGGAAGCAAACACCACCTGCATCATCACATTGAAATCTGTTTTGGCATCACGGCCAAACGGCAGCAGCAACTGCTCCAACCCGGGTTTTACCCACTGGTGGTTACTCATCATTGGCGGCTTGCCCTCGCCTTTGCCCTCTACGCGAAAGACAAACTTGGCCTGTTGATTGGGGATTTCGACGCCCCCTTTGGTCACAATGGTTTCCGGGATAAGTCGCGTCGTGGAGATGCCCATCAACACCGAAAAATCGGTGCGAAATCCCCTGAGCCATTCCGTGCGCAGTTCATCAGAAATGCGCCACATCAACTGCCTCGATGACAATGCCCCAGGTGGGGTCAAATCGCTGCCCACATCCAGCAGTTCCCGAAAGTTCAACTTTCGCCAGATACGATAATATATGCTACTGAGCGGATCGTCCTCCCAGTGGGATCCAAGAGATACCACTGACAGCACCGCGTTAATGCTGCCCGCCGAAGCGCCAGACAACACGTTGGGAGAAAAATATTCGGGATTTCGTTTTATGGCTTCGGTCAGGATGTAAAGATACCCCGCTTCGTATGCGCCCAGCGATGAGCCGCCACGAATGGTTATCGACAACGGCGTGGGTTGCCGTGAAGCCGCCGCGTCACCGGTGGGCAAAGGCGGTTGTGCGCCCCGGTCACTCCGGGAGGTATCGGTGTCCACAGTTGAAGTATCTGCTTCAAATTCAGAATGTTCGTCGCTGTGAGTATCGGTGTCTGCGTCCACCAGGTGTGAATTTTCAGACGATGGCGACAAAGGCGCCCCTGAATCCGACGTATCCGCTGCCGAAGACACGTCAGTGATGTTCTCATCAGATACCGCCGGAAAGCTGAAGATCAGACCAATTAAAAACCAGGTGATGCCCTGTTGCAACTTCCACATGAAAGAAACTCCTTGTACTGAACACAGTGATTAAGCGGTCGACAGAATAATACAGCAGGCATTTAAAGCAACGGCAATATTTCGGTTATGCAGAAAACAATGTGAATGATAGCAGGTGGTATACTGAACCACGAACAGAACGATAGCTGCTACTCGGTGATGTGGACGAGCGGAGGGGCTTCTTTGAAAAACCCGTTCCGTTCCGAGTTGTTGTACGGCTTGTAATCAATCTTCCACGGCGACAGCTCCACGTCCTTCCCTTTCATTTTCATTGAAATGGCCATGGGCACGATTTGGCGGAAACCCGAGTTGAGCGGCAGATCATCGTTGTCGATGCCGCCACAGGAAAACAGCGTAAACAACTGTACTGCGTCGTCGTCGTAGGTGTGATCAAAACCTTCCAGCACTTTTTCGTGTCCACGTACGATGGTGTGGCATCCCATCCGCTGCAGGAACGCCGCGGCCTGCATTTTGCCAAAGGGAAAACGCACGGATTGCTGCTGAAGTTTGGCCGGTACAATGTCTGTCATACTGGGATCGCTCCACATCATTTCAAACCGAATCTCTTTGCTGTTGAGACTCGCCATATCGGTATATTTTTCCTTGAGCGTTAAGTCCCTGGGCACACCGCCGTGGACAAACAGGGTTTCACCGAAAAAGACCATATTGGGCATGAGTTCAAAGAAATTGATATAATGACGCAACGATTCGGAAGGCACGTGGGGCTTCAGTGTGTTGATTGCCTCAGCGGGTTTGACGCCGCCGTACACTTCGCCCTTGTATTCAAAATACATTTCGTGATTGCCCCGGATCATGTACACGTGATCCGGAGCGGCGTTCACCAGTTGCATCACAGCCCTGAGTACGCCGTTCAGACTGAAAAGTCCCCTGTCGATGTAGTCCCCCAATAAAATGAGCTTGGGATCGGGATTGTTGACCGGGTCAGCGTGATACGCTTCCACTTTCTGCATAAACTGCGACTGCACCACTGCCGCCTTCAAACAGCTGTAGCACCCGTGCAAATCGCCCAGCACGGTAATATCGTACGTTTTCTCCGGATTGAACGGAACAACATAGAGATGACCGTCGAGAAACGGCTCCTGCCCCTGCAGCTGCATGACATTGGTCACACCGTTCAAACGCCCGGCGCCCGCAACCCGTTGGGAATTGAACAGCGCCATTGTTTTTTCGATGAGCCCTTTGTCCGCATCCAACTGGCGCAACAACTGTTCCTGTTCGTTGGAATAGTGATACTCAAATTGCTTGAAAAACGGGTGATTGTATTCGGCGATGGGTGGCGGCGGCACATTGCTCACAATCAAAGACGGTCGCTCACCCCCTTCGAGAATCTCCACCCCAAGATCTTCTTCCAGCAGATCCGCCAGTTCGGCTCTGAATCGGACCTCGGACGGATGAGCGACGCCGTCGGCCATGAGCAGCTCATCCACAATATCCATGAGCTCTTCCTGGCCACCTTCGTCGAAGCTTTTAAAAATTTCAAAGCAGCGCAGTTTCAGACGGGACTGAACGAACGTTTGCTGGTCTTCATCGTTGGCAGTGGTTTCCGCAAACATATCCTGAATGTAGCGGTCGATTCGCTCAAATTCCTCATTAAAATGAGTGGTGTACTTGGCGGTCAATTCCGCTCTCAGGTTTTCCTTCCCCGCGGGAATGGCGGAATTGACGCGCTGGGTCACCAACTTCTCGATATAGTCAACAACAAAGGCCCTCTCCGATTCATCAAAGTCACCATCTATGTATCCGAAAGTGGTCAAATAGAAGATAACGGCCTGCATCTGCTTTTCTGCGGTCTGTGGATTATTACTAAACGTGATCATGACGGCATATATAACCCGTAATCGGGCAGTGGTAAAATCGAAAATTCGTCCGCTTCGCCCAATCGGCTTTCCTGACAATTTCCACAAATGTCCGAGATTAATCGGAGTCAGAACATCCTGTAGTTCGCCGCCGCTGTTCACGAAGCGTCTCTTTGGGGACCAATGCGTTTGCGGTGCTTCCGCTTACCAATGCGGCAACTCCGTGAGCGGGCCCCCGGGGTGTTTTTCCAATGTCGCCTGTTTCACACCGGGCACAATTTGCAGGACAGTGGGTATCACAGGACGATGCTTCATCATAGCGGGCAATCATGCCTTCATAGTTGCGCACCACCACGGCCGTATTGGACTGGGACAGCACATAGTTGGGAAGTATGGGGATTTTCCCGGCGCCCCCCGGCGGATCAATGGCATACGTGGGAATGGCATATCCCCGCACATGGCCAATCAGAGATTCCATTATTTCAATCCCCGTGGACACCCGAGTGCGAAAGTGCCCGGTCCCCTGCGCGAGATCACATTGAAAGAGATAGTATGGGCGGACCCGATTCTCCACCAGTTTAAGACACAACTCCCGGATGATGTGGGGGCAATCGTTCACCCCTTTAAGCAAAACCGTCTGATTTCCAAGGGGAATCCCCGCGTCCGCCAGGCGGGCAAGCGCCGTGGTGCTTTCCAAAGTCAGCTCTACGGGGTGATTAAAATGAGTATTCAGCCACAACGGATGGGCCTTTTTCAACACCTTTACCAGATCATCTGTTATCCGCGATGGCATCACCACCGGCGCCCGGGTGCCTATTCGAATGGTCCGAACATGCGGAATGGCGCGCAATTCGGATAAAATCCACTCCAGCTTGTCATCGGTACAAAAAAGGGGATCACCTCCCGAAATCAGCACATCCTCGATTTGGGGGGTGGACCGCAAAAAGGCCAATCCTTCCGTAATATCTCTGTCGGTGATGCGCTGAGCGGCGTCACCCACTTTGCGCCGGCGATTGCAGTGGCGGCAATACATAAAACAGCTGTTTGTGATTAAAAACAGCGCCCTGTCCGGATAACGGTGGGTGATGCACTTTAGCGGCGAATCCGCTTCCTCTCCCAGCGGATCAGCCAATTCGCCCGCGTGATGCACCTTCTCCCGAACATCGGGAATGGCCTGACGGCGAATGGGACAATCGGCATTCGTCCGGTCCATCAGTTGCGCGTAGTATTCTGGGATGGCCATGGCAAAACCATCGGCAGACGCTTCGATACCGGCCCGTTCCGCATCGGTGAGCAAAATGGTTTTTTCCAGTTGTTTTGCGGTGGCAATTCGTGCGGCCAAGTGTGTCTTCCAGGTCATGCGCACCCCTTTCGCGGCCCTTATAACATGCATTGCGTTGATTTTTTCAAGAACCTTTGCGCTGAGGTATTGAATTTTTTTGGCAACATGGGGTAGTGTCAGCCCATCTAACTTCAACACACGGACAGGGAATGAATACCGACAATACAGCCTCCAATAACAGTCAACCAAACGGCACCGCAGATACAACGGATGCAAACCCGCCGGCAAAAGCAGGCGTTGCGGCCACTATTATAGTCGTTGTCCTCGGCATCCTGGCATTTGCCATCGGCTTTCTACTGGTCCATTTCACCGTCCCCAAACCAACAGTAAAAAGCAACGTTGCCAACTGCGCACCCCAAACCAACGCCGTGCAAAGTGAAGCCGTTGCTATGTCGGACGTTGAAACCGAAGGCAATGATGAGTCGAGGTCAGATGCCGCATCGGCAGAAGATGAGACCATGTCACCGGACGCATCAGGTGGATTACCGGAAGTGCCGCCTGGAGCCACTCCCGATGGAATACGGTTGGACGGTGCACCGCTGTATTTCAAATGCTGGGTCAAATCCAGCGACAGTGGCAGCTCGAAAGAATGTGATCGTCTTCGGGTGCTCGAAAAACGGATGGTCACACGCCTCTATGTGGTGGATGAATGCAGGCAGCAGCACGCCGGCGAAAAAGACCTGGGCCTCCTGAGTCTGGGGGCGAATCTGGATTTTTCAGACAACACCATCAGTTTCTGGAGCGGTCCGTCATCCACCATCGCCAATGCGCAAAAGATTGGCAACTGCGTTCGGCAGAAGCTGGCGGGCCTGCCGCTTTCCAGCATTTCCCACAAGCACGAAAAATACCGCATCTTCTTTTCGGTGGATTTTTTCGATGTGGAGGAGCGTCAGCAAATGCTGGAGCGAAAACGGAAAAACGGCCGCGAAGTGACCGTGTCCATGGATAACGTCAATGTACGCGAAGAGCCGGTGGACGGCGCCTCCCTGGGCCGCATCAGTTCAGATTCAAAAGTGATTTTCCTAAAGAAGAACGACACCAAAGAATGGTGTCAGGTTCTCACGCCATCCAACCGCATCGGCTGGATGATCTGTGACGCGTTGAAGTTGTAACAACTGCTGTAAAGCGTTCCCCAATATACAGTCGGAATCAATGAACGCCCGATATTTCCAGATGGTGCCGATGGGGCAGGATGTTTTTCTGTTTAAGACTCTTCGCAATTTTCATCCGTAAATCGTGCTTCAGCTCCCAGGCGTCCGAGGGGCTGGCGGCCCAGGCGGTCACCCAGCATTGGATGGCATCTTTATGCAATTCGGCCACCCAGAAATGGGGCGCTTCGCTGTTGGCGATTTTTTCACAGGTTCGGGCAATACCAAGAACTTCCTGTTCCACTTCCGCCAAATCCGCGTCGGGCGCCACCCAGAAATCCACCTTGGCCCACTGGTACGCGTCAAAAAGCGTCAGGTTTAAAAAATCGGTGCCCAACACCTTAGCATTGGGAACAACATAACGGCGCCAATCCCACAGCTTAATCACCAGATGTGTCGCGGTAATATCTTCGATGGTGCCGTACTGATCATTGACCAGGACGGTATCTGCCACATTTACCGAGCGGGACAACGTAAGCATCACTCCCGCCACCAGGTTTTCCAGCACCGGCTTGGCCACAATCCCGATGATAATTCCAAACATGGCCAGCAATGCCGAAAGCAATGTGGCGGGAACGGTCCCCAGCAATGGAAACGCCGCTCCCAGCAACACAAACAAAAGCACCATAGCTGTAGCGATATGCCGAATAACCGTGTACCGAATGCGAATGCTTTTAAGCGCTTTTTTCTTAACGTGTTTGGATTCCTCCCCCGGCAGAGATTCCGCATCCATGGGTACCGAGGTCTCCGTACCCTTCACTCGATTGCGGTGTTTCGTCTCCGCCCGTCGAAGCAGCCACAACAATGCGCCTAAAATTATTGAAGCGGATACAACGCCACTTGCGAGGTAAGGCCAAAAATTTAAAAAGAATTGATACATCAAAGGGAACTGCCTCTCGTCTTACCAATTTTATACATCATTTGAACGCTCCAGTGGCCCCGCGTTCTTTCCGGTTGTTATACGGCTTACCACCACATATGCCAGCGCCGATGCGGAAATTCCAAACACATTTGCATCCAGGGATAAAGGAGAAATCTTCAGCAGCGTAAGTGAAATTGTAACCATTCCACCCAGCAGCATAGCGGCCACCGCAGCGGCCTGATTGGGCCGCCGTTGCACCAGCGCCGCTACAACCGGCACAAACAGACCGGAAACCATAAATGCGTAACTCATCAACATCAGGTCCAGCACACTGGTCATAATTGTTGCCAATGCAATGGCAATTGCCCCCAGCAAAAAGGTGACCCCAATGGAATGGCGCAGCATTCGCTTCGCAACAAACCGACGCGGCCAAACGCGCTGCAGAATATCTGCCAGAGTATTGGCAGACGACGCCATCAGACACGAATCGGCGGTGGACAAAATGGCCGAAAAATACGCCGACATAATTAATCCCATCAATCCCACTGGCAACACAGTATTCAGCATCAGCGGCAATCCCTGTTCGGGATCCATGGCATTTCCCGATGCCATTTCGGGCCCAATGAGCCCTTTCATGGCGGCCACACGCGCAATCATCCCCATCCCCACCCCCAGAAACGCCATCACCGGCCATTCAAACAGACCCGCCATATAAAATGCACGTCTGGCGCTTTTTTCATCCCGGCATGCGTAAATCCGTTGATACAGCGTCATGCCAACAAACCAGATGGGCACAATAGTCACCAGCCATCTGACTATCGTTTGCCAGGATACGTTTGTCATCGACATCATTTCGGCCGGAAGCAGCGCTCGAATTTCATCGATGCCCCCTACTGCCGACACACCGAAGGGAATGCCCACAAACGCCAGGCCCGACAAAAGCACCACCCATTGAATCGTATCTGTATAAATAACGGCCTTGATTCCCCCAAGCGCCGTGTACCCCACAACGGTAGCGCCCATCAGTATCAGAATTGTATTAAACGACAAATCGGGAAAGGTGGCCGTCGCCAGTTTGGCGCCCGCCAGAATCTGGGAGCTGGTAAAGCCCAGATAACCCACCGCGGAAATAAAGGCGGCGATAAATGCCGCACCTTTTCCAAAGCGTACCCGAAATAAATCCGGAAACGTCATGGCAGTGCGCAATTCGGTATGACGGTGCAGGTATGGCACCAGAAACGTCCCACTGAGAATGGCTCCTATCAACCCGGTAAAAAGCAACCATGAACCACTCAGGCCCATCGTAAATCCCAGGCCACCCAGACCAATGGAAAAGCCTCCGCCCACATCGGTGGCCACAATGGACAGCCCCACATGACCTGTGCCCATCTCTCGACCGCCCACATAATAATCTGTCGCACTTTTATTTCGCGTCAGAAAATAAACTCCGACACCAATCATCGCAACGAAGTACAATCCAAAAACAACAGCATCCACCCAGTACATACATGTCCTTTACCGCTTATAGTGTTCCAATATCACAAAATATTTAGCACACTAACAATTAATATAAAAGACACTTTTCACCACACGCGAAACCGGCAACGCCTAAGAGAATGTCTGAGGTGGCGAGTTCAGGTCGCAGAATGCTATCTATATGCCCATTATGCGAAGGAAACCACTACCGCATTCCGCAAAGATTTCATTGGAGGAGTCATTGTTTTTCTGAATGTTTTCTATTTTCGCAGGCGTTCCCTTCTGTTGAGTCCAGATGCGATACGAATCACTGGGAACCTTCAAATCGATGTCTCCCAAACGAGTCACCACATCAATCATTTTGGGAACCCGGTCAAACTGAAGTGAAATGTTGCCATCATTTGCGTCCGCGTAACACACTTTGCTTTGCACTCGCCCCTGGATACTGCCGTTGTTGGCCCGCAAATCCAGCTCACCTGCCAGGTCGTGCACCGCCACATCCCCCGATTCCACCCAAACAGAAACATCGCCTTCCACGCCTTTAACTTCGGCATTTCCCGAATCCAATGCAACATCTACCGATGTATCCACAGGGACGCGCAAAGTAATGTCGCCGCTGCAGTACATGGGACAATCCAGCGAGACAGACAGTTTTTCGTTCCGGGTATCAATGGTGTATGCCGGCACGCTTCCACGATATGAAATATCAATATCAACAGCTGCTTCGTCCCGATCAGATACAATCACATTCACATTGGCCATATCCACATCGAGGCTCAGTTTGGAAACGGAGGCGTCTATCTTTTCGTGGTGTGACAAATTATGCTCGGTACAGGCCATTGTTCCCGTAATTGTAAAAACGAAACAGGAAATGTATCCAATATGTCTCATCATAAATTTCTTCATTAGACAATTCCTTCCCAATGGATTTCAAACACGCCAAACCGGAAAAAATGTCACCTTAAAAGAATTTTTTTCCTGCAGATACATCAGACCATGGATTCGATTTAAATCGTATCCAGCACCAAGTCCTTCCCAAAAATATATTCGACAGTTATGCATATGCACTGACATGACGAAACTCGCAACCGGACCGATGTTTTTTTATTACGACAAATTGCCGACAGCAATGCCGCTGTTTTAATTGAGCGGATGGACCGGAATCGGGAAACAAAGTTCCAGGAGAGATTAAAATTCTTTTCGGATATATTCGCCGGCAGGTCGAATATCGTCCTCTGTCCAGTCTTCACCGGTCTTCGAGGCGGTGGAGTTTACAATAGCGCCGGATTCCATCTGGGAACTGATGGACCAGAACGCCCAGCTGAGCTTGTTGTCGTCCATCATATCAAGCCATGGGCGAACCTGTTCGTCGTCCACATCCGTTGTCATAAAATGTCCGCCATCCACATATGCGTCCGTGTTGGTGACTTCCAATCCCCACTCCGACACAAATACCGGCAAATTATCTTTAATCATCGAGTCCAGATATGCGGAACCCACTTTCAGAGAATGCCCGGATTTCGCCACGTAGAAGTGGAACACATATGCCACATTGTCGTCGTCGACGGGATCCTTTCCGGCTTCATGCACCGAATAGGACCAATTGGGCGTTCCTACCAGAATCAGGTTTTTCGAATACTGGCGAATATGCGGAACCATTTCGTCGGCATACTCTTTAATCACACTCCAATCAACTCGCTGAGGCTCGTTCCAGATTTCCCAAATCACATGGGGATGGTTGCCGTATTTTTCGCCAAAATACGTAAAAAATTCTTTGGCTTCTTTCACATGCGCATTGGCCCAGTGGTCGTGCCAGTCAATGATGACATAAACCCCCGCGTCGATTGCACCTTTGACCACATTATCGATGAGTTGGAAACTATCTTTTCTTTCGCTGTCCGACTCATAAATATAACCCGTATCACGCTTGTCGTTTTCAACTCCCAGAGGCGCACGAATCAATGTGATCCCCCACTCTTCGGCAAGATTTTTGGGGAGTTCACGGTTAAAAAAACCCGACTGCCCCCATTTCTTAACGTGCCACCAGAGACTGAGCCCTTTGAGCTGAATTTCATCGCCATGGGCATCCACTATTTTGCTCCCGTCGGTCCCCAGGCGACCATGTTCGCCGACGAAACCGTCGAAGTCCCCATCCGCATCGCCATCGCTGTCCCCATCCGAATCGCCATCGCTACCGCGGGGGGTGTCGGTGCCGGTATCACAGGATGACACTGCTGTCATCAAGGAAAACAATAAGATTATCGGCAATATTAATCGGTTCATCACTGTCACAATTGACCCTCCTGAGTACTTAAGTTGCAAATCAAATTACACTATTAAAACAAGCCCCACTGGGCTGATAATAACATGAACGGTTCAATTTTAATTTACAAAATTTGCACATTTTAATATGAACGCCTTCCAAAAACCGCACCCCGTTTGCTCATGGGACGTGCGACAAAAGGTGTGGAAAGCACATTGGGTAACGGCTCATGAAAAATGCGTTTGACTGTATCCCCTGTTTCACCCGACCTGCCATCAAGGCAGTGAAACCCTTTTTTCTGTCGCTAACAGAAACAGGCGAGACGATTCGCATTCCTGGGATACGGGTTGTGCTGCCAGCCCATATTATATAAAAGTACATTAACAAACCGTTAAAAACGTGAATTTGCTAAGAAACTGAAAAGGGGTAATCCGAATGGCACGAGTATTAATCATTGGCGCAGGCGGGGTGGGACAGGTGGTGGCACATAAATGCGCTCAGGTTCCCGACGTGTTCGAATCCATTTGTCTCGCAAGCAGAACCAAAAGCAAATGTGATGCCATTGCCAAACAAATATCCAGGCCAATCGAAACCGCACAGGTGAACGCGGACAACGTATCGGAAACAGTAAAACTGATAACCACCTTCAAGCCGGAACTGGTAATCAATGTGGCCCTCCCCTACCAGGACCTGGCGATTATGGATGCCTGTCTCGAAACTGGCACACACTATCTGGACACGGCCAATTATGAACCCCGCGATACTGCAAAATTTGAATACAGCTGGCAGTGGGCCTACCAGGACAAATTCAGGGAAAAAGGGCTGATGGCGCTGCTTGGAAGCGGATTTGATCCTGGCGTCACCAATGTCTATACGGCGTATCTCGCAAAGCACTACCTGGATGAGATTGAGTATCTGGATATTGTTGATGTAAACGGCGGCGACCATGGCAAACCATTTGCGACCAACTTCAATCCCGAAATCAATATTCGAGAAGTCACTGCCCCATGCCGCCATTTCGAGAACGGCGCGTTTGTGGAAACCGCGCCCATGAGCCAAAAATCCAGATTCAACTGTCCGGATAATGTGGGGGAGTACACTATCTATCGCATGTATCATGAGGAGCTGGAGTCGTTGACCAAACACTTTCCGTCGATAAAAAAAGCCCAGTTCTGGATGAGTTTTTCCGAAAACTACATCAACCATCTGCAGGTGCTGCAGAACGTGGGCATGACGCGCATTGATGAGGTGGAATACCAGGGACAGAAAATTGTGCCGCTGCAGTTTCTCAAAGCGGTGCTGCCCAACCCCGGTGATCTGGGTAAGACCACCAAAGGACGCACATGCATCGGCAATATTGCACGCGGGAAGAAAGACGGTAAAGACGTCGGCTACTACATTTACAACATCTGCGACCACGAGGCGTGCTTTAGTGAAGTGGGCTCTCAGGCCATTTCCTACACAACCGGTGTCCCCGCCATGATTGGCGCCATGATGATGCTCACTGGAAAATGGAAAGGGGAAGGCGTGTTCAATATGGAGCAAATGGATCCCGATCCCTTCATGGAAAAACTGAACATCCACGGTCTTCCCTGGAGAGTTGTAGAAAGCGGGTCACTTTGTTGGAATCCGGAAGAATAGACATTCAGAGTGTTCCATCTCCCAGCTTTGTTATCGACACCGACGTGTTGCGTCGCAATCTGAAGCTGCTTAAAGAGGTGCGGGACGCCACAGGGATTCAGATACTGTTTGCACAGAAATCGTTTGCCACCTTTGCGGTGTATCCCATTATTTCGGATGTGCTCGACGGTGTGTGTGCCAGCGGATTGTGGGAAGCCCGTCTGGGCAGTGAAAAGTTCGATGGTGCTGTACACACATACAGTCCGGCCTATCGCGATGATGAAATCGACGAAATATTTCGCCTCAGTCATACGGTAATATTCAATTCGGCCAGCCAGCTTTCACGGTTTCGAGACACCATTTTGCAGTATCGGCCCAACACCCAAATCGGTATTCGAATCAACCCGGAGTGCTCTGTCACCGAGACCGCGCTGTATGACCCCTGTGCGCCCAATTCAAGGTTGGGTATCCGATACGCTGATGTGTCGGCGGTGGACTGGCCCCTGGTGGACGGCATCCATTTTCACGCTCTTTGCGAACAAACTTCTTTCGCATTGGAAAAGGTGCTTAAACGCGTTGAAATTCGATTTGGCGATGTGATCGACAGAGTGCATTGGCTGAACATGGGGGGTGGCCACTTTATCACCCAGGCCAACTATGATGTGGCGCATTTCATCCAGGTGGTAAACGATTTTAAACTGCGGCATCCGCACCTGCAATTGGTCATTGAGCCCGGAGGCGCGGTGGTGCTCAACGCCGGCATCCTTGTGGCAACGGTGCTGGATATTCTGCCAGGGGATCCGCCAAATGCAATTCTCGATATTTCGTGCACCTGTCACACTCCCGATGTGCTGGAAATGCCGTATCGCCCCGGCGTAATGAACGAAGTGCCCCTGGAAACGGCGTCACACACGTATCGACTGGGCGGCGTCTCCTGCCTGGCCGGCGATCAGTTTGGGGTATACGGTTTCAGCGAACCACTCAGTCCTTCGAAACGTATCGCGTTTTTGGATATGGCTCAGTACTCGATTGTAAAAACAACCATGTTTAACGGTGTGAGGCACCCCGCCATTGTGGTATATCACAGCGACTCAAATACATTTGAGACTGTGCGAACATTTTCATACGACGATTTTAAAAACCGCCTCTAGCGGTTTCAACCCATAAAGGATTTGCCCATGAGTTCTCCCAAAGATGAATCCACCGCAAAAAAATGGAATTTCCAGGATTCCGCAAGGCTGTACAATATTGACAACTGGAGCAATGGCTATTTCGCAGTCAATTCCCAGGGAGAAGTGATCGTTCGCGCCCCGGTGGGCGAGAGCCGTCTGGAAGAAGTGTCACTGGTGGAAATCGTCACTGGTCTGCAGGAGCGCGGACTGGAGATGCCCGTGATGCTCCGTATGGAAAACCTGGTGGATGCCCGCATACGCGAACTCAACGAATCGTTCCGAAAAGCGATAAAAGCGGCGAAATACAAAGGTGAATACCGAGGGGCTTTTCCTGTTAAAGTCAATCAGCAGTATCATGTGATTTCCGAAATCGTCCGTTTTGGCAAGCGATACCACCATGGTCTGGAAGTGGGCAGCAAGGCGGAGCTGCTCATCGCGCTGTCAATTATGGATGATAGGGAAAGCCTTGTCATTTGCAATGGCTACAAGGATAGGGAGTTTATTGATTTGGCGCTGCAGGCGCGGATTCTGGGATACAAATGTTTCTTTGTGGTTGAAAATCCATCCGAAATCCCGCTCATTATTAGTCGTTCGAAAGAAATGAATGTGGAGCCCATGATTGGCACGCGCCTGAAACTGGCCACAAAAGTGGAAGGACACTGGAGTGAGGATAGCGGCGACCGCAGTTTGTTTGGTTTGAATATCAAGCAGCTGATTCAGGTGGTTGACATGCTCAAGGAAGCCAATCTACTGCACTGTTTCCAGCTGGTCCATTTTCATCTGGGTTCACAGATTCCCAACATTCGCAATATTCGGCAGGGGCTGCTCGAAGCCTGCCGGTACTATATCGATTTATGCAACGAAGGCGCGCCGTTGCAGTATCTGGATATCGGGGGCGGCCTGGCGGTGGATTACAACGGCACATACAGCACCGACGGTCACAGCCGCAACTACAATATTCAGGAATACTGCGCCGACGTGGTGGAAGCCATCCAGGAATCGCTGGACGAATACGGTCTGGCGCATCCCACCATTATCAGCGAATCCGGCCGCGCCACAGTCGCCCATACCGCCGTATTATTGTTCAACGTTTTGGATGTGACACGGTTTCAGGCGGAACCTGTCCCCGATTCGCTGCCGGAGGACACTCCTGAGCCTATCTTGAACCTGTTGGACGTAACTCGTACAGTGATGCCTGGGCGGATTCAGGAATGTTACAACGACGTGATGCATTATCGAACCCTCGTCAGAGACCTGTTCGCCCGGGGCGAAATCAATCTGCGCACGGTTGCCGTCGCCGACAATCTGTACCTCAACGCGTTGCAGCAGATTGTGGCCCAGATGGGCACCCTCAAGCGTATTCCACCGGAAATCGAAAGCTTACCGGAGCAACTGGCCGACATTTATTATGCCAATTTCAGCGTTTTCCAGTCGCTGCCGGACGCTTGGGCCATCAATCAGGTATTTCCAGTAATGCCCATCCATCGGCTGAACGAAGAGCCCACCCAACAGGCCGTCATTGCCGATATTACCTGCGATTGCGACGGGAAATTGCGAAATTTTTCGCACATTGATGATAACTCCACCACCATCCCCCTGCATTTGCTGGAAGCAGATAACGATTACTACATTGGCGTATTCCTTGTGGGTGCATATCAGGAAACGCTGGGAGATCTGCACAATCTCTTTGGCGATCCCAATATTGCCAGCATTCGTGTAAATGAGGACCGCACCTTTGATTTGGTTCATGAATTCGAAGGGGACAGCATATCCGATGTCCTCACCTATGTGGAATACGACCCACAGCATCTCTTTCAGGTGTTTCGCAAAAAGGCAGAACGCGCCGTTAAAGATGGTCGTATCAGTGTCCAACAGCGACAGCAAATGATTCGATTGTTTGAAGAGAGTCTCAGGGGATATACCTACTTTGAAAAGTAGGCCAACCAGCCGGAAAAATTACTTCTGAACGGGTTGTTTCACAATCGGTTTACGGACGGGGATGGGTTTCACCGGCTCTTTTTTTATCGGAGTTCGTTCCACCTTTTTGGCCTCATCTTTTTTCTCGTCTCTGGTCACATCCTTTTTATTGTCTTTTTTAACCTTGCCAATTTTAGGACGCAGAATGCGGACTTTTTTAACTTTCTTCAATTTGTCGATATTGTCTTTAAGGTCTTTGTCAGCTGCATCGGCGCCAATATCCTCTTTTTCGAGTTTCTCCGCATCTTTCAGCACAGGCGTGCCGGCGCAGTATCGGGCGATATTTCCTTTCAACGCGCGGATTCTATTTAACAGGGCGTTGCCTTTGCCACGCAATTGGGCCACGTCGCCTTTCAATTTGTTCAACTCAGCGTTCAAATCATTAATAGCTTTCTGATCCGCATTCCAGTCGGAAAAAATCTTGTTGCATTGATCAATGGTCGGCTGAGGGGTTTCACCGGCAACCAGAGCGTCACACCCCAGTTTGGCATAATTGGCTTCGTACCCGTCCACCTTTTTCTCCAGAACGGCGACCTCTGCCACTTTGGCGCCAATCTGCCCACGAAGTTTTCCCATTTCTCCTCTTAATTCATTGAATTCTTTCTGGTATTCGGCCAGCTGTTTTTTAAATTCATCGCAGCGTTCCACATTGGCACACGCCGCGGCCGCTTCGCGTTTGGCCTTGGCAATGTCGCCTTTCAGCTTCCCGGCTTCACCGTTTTTAATGGCTTTTTCGGTGGTCAGGGCTCTGATTTGCTTTTCCAGGGCGTCAATTTTATTGTCGATGTCCTTGATTTTGTTCTCGTTGTCTTTCAGCTTGTTTTCCAAATCCCCCACCGCATTTTTCTTTTGATCGCATACCTGCTGTGCGGTGTTGGCCAGGGCACTGGCGGAAACCAAAGTGACTGCTAAAAGACCAATAATGAAGCTCATCCGATTCATGACTCCTCCTTGTGTGTTGTTTTCCTGTTGGGGCAGTATAGACCCAGCCATGGCTGAATGCCAGTTCCCATTTGGCAGGAAAGCTCAAAAAATACTCAATCTGCAAAAAATAAACATACTAAGTGTATAAAATCACTCGGTAAAAAGAGAAAGATGCCCTCAAACGGCAACAAAAGAAACATTCAACTCGCGACACAATTTTGCCACCTCGTTCTTCTCAATAATCAAAACCGCTCCCGCCTCAACCGCAATGGCGCCAATTCTCTTGCGATGCGCCATCCACACCGTATCCGGGCCCACCGTCGGAATATCGAATCGCATATCCTGCGCCGCTTTTTTCATTTTTATCAACACGGCGCCCACTCCCGGTGTCCGTGCCAGCAAATCGTTCGTGCCTCGGCGTGATTCATATTTCACTCCGCGCTCCCCAAAAACAGTGATCGCCTGCCCCCGATCGTCCTGAACAAAGGAACGGCATTCTCTAAGACCACGTTCGATGAGCCGAGCGGTGGCATCATTCGGCACTGGCCCAAATACATCGTCGCTTTGGGCAAACCAGGTGTGAATCCAGGGGGCAGCACTCACAATGGATACCCCCCGTTTTTCAAACAAATTCGCAATATATCGCAGTTTCCAGTCATCGCCGTTAATAAGCATCAGCGGCAGTGCCAAAAGCAGCGCCCAATCCGGTTTCAAAAAACGCCGCCCCCAATGCCAGCTGACAGCACCCGCCATAATTGCATTGGAGGCTCCGACATCTGTCAAAAAAGCGCTCGCCGCCCCCACCTGGCCCAGCTTAAACTCTCCAAATGAGCACTGCGGAAAATCAGATGAAGACGCATGACCGGCGATACCGGCGACCGCCACCGGCACGCCGCACCGGCGCAATTTCTGGCAAAGCAACACGGGATATTGGCCAAGGCCCGCAATCACACCGATAGGAGGCTCACTCATCGGGTGACGCCGCGCGGCAGTTGTTCCAAAAAGGCGAAGAGACGCAACGCTTCCGGCGTCTTGATACCGGAATTTCGAAATGATTCCATAATATTGGACAATGGTGTCTCTCGTTTTTTCAGGGCACGAATAATTCGCTTGATTTCCAGCCTCGCGGCCCCCGAAAAATCCCGTCTGGCAATTCCCACACGATTTACGCCCTTTAAAACCGCGCGATTCCCGGCCACCATCGCAAAAGGCGGCACATCTTTTTCGAGCATGGCTCCTGCGGCCAGCATAGCGGATTCGCCGATGCGCACAAAGGACGCCACCGCCACCATTCCACCAAACACCGCGAAATCCTGCACCTGCACGTGCCCCGCCAATGTGGCGCCGTTGGCCATCACCACGCGATTGCCAATAATACAGTCGTGGGCGATATGACAATAGGCCATTACCAGATTATCATCACCAATAACTGTCCGGCCGCCACCATGCACCGTTCCGCGGCCCACGGTGACGTGTTCGCGAAAACTGTTGCGATGCCCAATGACAAGCTCTGTGGGTTCTCCCCGATGCCGCAAATCCTGCGGTGCTCCGCCAATACAGGCAAAGGGATGCACTTCGTTGCCGTCTCCCAGCAGGGTCGGCCCCATCACCACACCGTGGGGATGCACCACGCATTGTCTTCCCAGCGTCACGCCTGGACCGATAACGGCATACGCGCCCACCTTGCACCCCTCACCGATAACCGCATCGGGATGCACCGACGCCAGTACATCGATTTCAGCGTGCGTAATCGCTTCTTTTTTCAGTAGTGTCAGATTTGCTCCCATAAATTATTCCGCCTCGCTGGGCGCCGAGCATAGCGCCATCGCCTGCAATTGTCGAGACTGCAGATGCAGGGTTCGGCTTAAAAAAAATATCAATTTGCATCCCCGATTTTTTGCCACCCCTCCCCCCGCCAACGCCTCTTAAACACAGAGATTAAAAATGGAGACAGATATGACATCGCTAAAAATATTGAAATCAGTAGAAGAGTACAACGCGTTGATTGAAGGCAGTCAGAATACGGCGGTACTGGCGTTCCTCAGCAAAAACTCCACCAGAAGCATGGAAGCCGAGCTGATTCTCACCCGCCTGGCAGAGCAGAGCGGCACTCCCATCTGGGGCGTAAACATATCGGAAACTCGGGAGATTCACCCGTTGCTGGCGGTAAATCAGGTACCCACCGTGGTGACCATTCGAAACGGCGCGCTGATTAAAAAGGTGGTTGGACTGCAAAACGAAGGAACCTATCGCAAACTGCTTGGCCACGCCCCCCGGCTTCGGGAAGACGGTACCGAGGCTGCGCCTCTGCGGGTGACGGTGTACACAACGCGCACCTGTCCCCACTGCACCACCGTTAAAAATCATCTCAAACGCAAAGGAGTGCCGTTTAAAGAAGTGGACGTGAGTCGGGATGCCCAGGCGGCGTCAAAGCTGCAGCGACGCACCGGCCAAACCGGCGTTCCACAGACTGACATCAACGGCACATTTGTGCTGGGCGCCAACATCCCGCAAATCAACAAACTCATCGGAATATAGCTGAATAATACAAGGAGTTTACCATGATGAGCATCCAACCCCTGTCCGGAAACGTCCTCATCCAACCGGTTTTAGCCGAAACCGTTAGCGCTGGTGGCATTATCATTCCCGATGCGGCCAAAGAAAAACCCAGCCAGGGTGTGATTAAAGCCCTGGCGGCAGACGCGTCAGACGAAGTCAGCGTAGGCGATAAAGTGATATACAAAAAGTTTGGGGGAACCGCCATCTCCCACGAAGGCGAAGACTACCTCATCGTGCCCGACACCGACCTCCTGGCCAAATTCGTCGAAGGCGACGCCATCTGATTCAGAAGCCGTCGTCCCGATGTGCACTGGGCGCACACGCCGGGGCGCCCCCACACAATATTTCACGATTCCAGGGGCAGACCCGTTTTTTTCTACTTTATAATCGGAATGGTCGGTGTTGGCTGTCACGATGATGTAAAGACTGTAATTGACTCTTCCCCATCAGCACACCCTGAACTGAATGCAACTCCCAACGTGATTTTCATTCTGGCGGATGATTTGGGATGGATGGATGTGTCCGTATATGGTTCGGATTTGTACGAGACACCCGCTATAGACAGTCTTGCCCAGACAGCGGTTCGTTTCACTAATGCATACGCGGCCAGCCCGCTTTGCTCCCCGACACGGGCGAGCATTCTCACCGGTCAGGAGGTTGGACGATTACGTCTGATAAAACCTTTAGTATATGGCCAGATGGAGCCGGTGCTTCTGAATCCCAGGGAAACGGACCATGCACGGGAAATTGCCAAAGCGACGGTTCCTCAATCGCGAAATAGACTCCCCAACACATATGTGACATTTGCCGAAGTCTTAAAAGAACACGGCTATGCCACCGCGTTCATGGGGAAATGGCATTTGGGCGCGGATCCATATATTCCCGAGAACCAGGGATTCGATTATGTGGTGGGGGGCAGAGAGGACCCCGGCCCGCCACCGCCCGGTCATTATTTTGCCCCATGGAGTTTAGACACTTTGCCCAATGTGCAGGATGGGACGCACATCTCCGATGTATTGACAGATTCAGCGATTCAATTTGTAAAAAATAATCAGACCAGGCCGTTTCTGCTTTGTTTGTGGTATTACGACGTCCACACTCCGTTGCAGGCCAAAGGTGCACTGGATGTATTCAAGCACACAGAAATGGGAACCCGAAAACGCGGTATCGTTTGTTGCGCAACACGATCAGCAGTGGCATCTCTACAGTATTCCGATAAGACTGGCAGAACGGGTTTTAAAGCTGCGAATTCATCCGTCCAAAGGTGCTGGTCAGGTAGAAATAAAAAATGTGCGGCTCTCGTCGAGCGATGGTCACCTGCTTCGTGATTGGCCATTGTATTGATGACGGATACAATCACGTCTGTTCAATACTGGCGGGGTGTAACCCTGAAACTGATCGAATCCAGATGCCCATTCAAGCTCTTGATTTGAATCTGAGTCATA
>JAFGQN010000044.1 GCA_016935665.1 Deltaproteobacteria bacterium
AACGATCATATACCCCGGCTGTCCAAATCGGATATTGCCGTTTACATTTCCATCTGCAGTGGGCACGTCTTTGGAATTGTATTCAACGGTAATCGTTTTTGAGAGATCTGTGTAGCAATTATAAAACCGAATTGCCTCATCCATTGCTTCTGTGATTTTCTGATACATTTCTTCCTGCTGGGCAGTGGGATTGGGTGCTTTTTGCAGCGTGTAGGTGAAAGAACCTTCTGCTATACATCCGTCGCTTCCGGTATCCTCTCCTGTATTTTCGGTTTCGGAGTCCTTTGAATCGGAAGTGGCGGTATCCTGATTTTCGCCTGTATCTGTATCTTCGGTTTCGTCAAGTAGACAGCATTTGTACTCCGGGGTGTCACAACTTCCTTCCATTACCTCTCCACCGATGGAACGGCAATGTGGACTGCATTTGTATTCACACGCATCCAACCCCGTGTCGCCGTCACTATCCCCATCCGAATCTGTATCTCCATCTGTATCTGAATCGGCGTCACTATCCCCATCCGAATCCGTGTCTCCATCTGTATCTGAATCAGAGTCACTATCTCCATCCACATCTGAATCCCCGTCTCCATCTGAATCCCCGTCCGTATCAGAATCACTATCCGTATCTGCGTCAGATTCGGATGACTCGGTCCCAGACTCCGATGTGCAGCCAATAAGCAAAAAACACAAAATCAATACATACAACCAGGGACTATTTGTTCGATTCATTTCTTTTTCTCCAGCAGACAAAGTCATCATTCACCCCCAGAATAGTTCGGGCATTGCATCGCCGTGCTGCAAGCGTACCAGGTTTGCGACAAATTGTCAGTTCCATTCCCACTGCGTCCTTGCTCATTGATTTTTTCGCGCACAGTTATAGTGCAAAAATTACAAAATACTGAAGTTGAATTGTGCTGCTGATGGTGTTGCGCAGGAAATGGTATTCGTTATTTTAAGGCAATATGAGTTTTAGAACTTTCGGTGTACCCATCGTCATCGACAATTACTATAGAAATAATCGATGTTTGATTTGAGTGTGTCTATTGTTGCATCGCAAGTGTAAAGATTTCCGGAAACAGCCACATAGCTTAATTCATCTAATCCGAGCAGCGGTTTTAAATCTGTAATCTGATTATTCTCCAGTGTTAAATAGCTAAGTTTTTGCATATTACTAAGTGCTTCAATACTCGATACGCTATTGGAATCAAGGGTTAACGTTCCCAGTTTTAATAAATCGCTAATGGGCGAAATATCCGTAATATTATTGAGTTCAAGGCGCAGCTCGCTCAATGAAAATAGTCCTGACAATGGCGATAAATCACTGACACTATTGCCGGTTAAATCGAGAGATAATAACATGTCGAGATTGCTTAGCGCTGAAATGTCTGAAAGTGTTCTAAGACCATAAAGGTCAAGATGGCGAAGTGCTGTCAACGTTCCCAGAGGAGAAATGTCACTAACGCCCCAGTTCCCTCTCAGCTTGAGCTCCTGCAACAATGGAAGTTTTTCAAGTTCGGAGAGGGATGTAAAGCTGTTGTACTGCAAATCTAAATAAATTAGAGAGGACAAACATTCGATTCCTCCAAGATTTCCTATTTTACGATCACCAGCGCTTAGTGATAATAGTTTGCTAACATGTTGCTTATAAATCGGACCAGTTGGCATCCCCAACGCTTCTCTAACAGCCGCTTCAAGGCCCGCGTCATCGAACACCAGCTCCCGCTGACATTCAATACACTCTTTGTCCGCCCATTGCCCGCCAACACACTCCTGCAACAAATATCCACTTCGCCCGCATTCAACTTCCTGCAAAATGGTGTCTTTCACGCAAACACCTGTGTCGGTCGAATCGTCGGTAGCCGAGTCCGTTTCGCTGTCGGTATCGATGTTGGTATCAGAGCCCGAATCGGTCGTCGTATATGCGTCTGAGTCAGCTGCAGATGATTCAGTCGCTGTATTGGTATCCATTCCTGTATCAAAAACAGAATCATTTTCGGTACCCACTGAATCGGTTGCGCCGGTATCGCTTGACACAGTATCGACGTTCGTGTCCACAACTGAAATATCACTGGATTCGGTACCCAGATCATTGTTGGAATCCGTATCCGGAATCCAATAGTATCCATCGAGGTCGGTAAACAGTTGGCATCCTGTGCAAAGTAGAATAGTCAATAAAATAGAAAGACGTTTCATCAGAAGCTCCCATGAAACGCGACTCCCATCGTCGCTGTACCGAATATGGGGGTTGTTCCAACAGATATTTTCTCGCCGGATTTGGTTCGTTTGTGTCCGGCGACGGCCAGAATCACACCGGTTATCGCAAGCACACCGCCAGTGATAAGCAGGACATTTGTTGCGCTGGTAAGGTTATCTGCGGTCTCATAAAGGTCTTTGTTGCTTTGGGCGCATCCCTTTTTGCCGTCACAATTGTCCTCCAGTTGACTGGACTTTGACAGTGCCAGCTTTCCGGTTACCAACGCCGAAATCAATACCGCCCCGCCAATGCTTGCGGTGACGATACCTACATTTTTAAGTGGAGACGTTTTACGCGTTTCTCGTTCAGCATGCATCGCGTCTGTATTGGTATTGGTTTTTGAAACAGGCGCCTTCAATTGCGGCTTTGGCTGTATTGTTTCTTCAGAAAGGGGCCTGGCGGGGCGTTTCACCTGAACAATTTTACCAGGTTCAACAGTGATGTGCGTCTTGAACAATTCGTTGGCGTTCTGGCGGAGAATAACCGTGTGTTCACCTGGTAACAAAGCAACCGGGCGCCTCAACGGTGTATCGCCTCGATACTCGTCATCAATCCATAGGGCAACTGAGTCCGTTTCTTCCAGGTTGACGTAACCCACGGCGGTCCTGGCTTCTTTCATAATTTCTTCCGCTCGGGCACGTCGTTGGTGTGCGACCTTTTCTCCAACATTTGTAAGATAAATATTGAAAGCCTCCAGCGCCAAATCAAATCGCTTCCTCGCATATTCACATTCTGCCAGATTAAAATAGTATGCGTCTCTATTGCTTAATTCTATCAGTTCTCTAAAAGCCTGCGCGGCTGCCACGTACTGCTGTTTTTCATACAAATCGATACCATCGTAATACAGTTTCTTCATCGTCTCTTTTTTGTCATCAGTGACGGTATCATCTGCATTGGCATTTAATGCCTGCAATCCCAGAATGATATATAAAATTGTTGCCCAACAACGTTTCATTTTGCTGCGTTTCTTCCTATTCAACCACCAGCGGTTCAAACATGCGTTTCTTTGTATTGTCGTTGTCTTTCACAGTAGCACTCTTTTTCTTTTTTTTCCCGGAGTGTTTTGGATTGTGTGAAATATTTTTCGGTTCCTCTGATTCAATGTTTGGCTGCGACTGGTTTGCTTCACACACCAGTGACCCATTCTTACATTTATTGCTGCCAGCGACATGAGGGTGTAGCACACCACCCAATTCTGTTGAAGCGGGAACGGATGCCTTCAGTTTCATTACCGGATTGCCCACTGGTTTTTTCTTCGTATTTTCATCGTGCGCGTTTACTTCCTGAACGGTCTCAAGCGCTGCTTCAACTGTCTCAGTATCTTCCGTCGCTTTGCTCATGTTGCGCCAAATCCCGAAGATGGCCATTAGCACAGTGGCAAACGCGATGACCGCAATGCCTCTGGAGATGACGTTCCGATGCCGTTTTATCCGCGATGGTCGCGAGGCGCGCCTGTTGTCCACTACAGATTCAACCGCTTTGTCTTCATTTGCGTCTCTAACAATGGTACCGACTTTAAAGGGTTCAGTTTGATTTACGCTCATGGTGCTGGGCGAATAAGCCGCCTCCTTAAGCTCCTGATATGAAGCGGCCATTTCTTTGACAGCCAGCAGCCGTGTCACTATCTTCGCCATATCCCCCTGTGAACACGGACGAACACCAATTCGCTTCAGCGCATCACGGGCTTCCTGTGCCGAGTGAAACCGGTCTTTCGGTTTTGGGGCGAGTATCTTTTCCAAAAACTGGTTCATCCGGGGGTGAAGGTGTTCAATGGGGGCTTTTTCAAAGTTCATCACCCGAGCGAGCACCTCGTGTTCCATTGTTGCTTTGAATAAACGTTCTTTGGCGAGCATCTCCCAAAAAATAATTCCGGCCGAAAACAAATCCGATTCCGGACCGATAGGCACTTTCCCCATTTGGAGTCGCTCCGGCGCCAGATATGTGAGTTTTCCTTTCAATACGCCGCTGGGTGTATCCTGAGAAATGCCCTTGGCTTTGGCAATACCAAAATCCGCCAGCTTAACCTCCCCCGCTTTGGAAACCAGCAGATTGTGTGGAGAAATATCCCGATGAATAACGCACACTTCTTCGTCATTTACATGCAGATGGTGCGCGTGCAAAAGCGCCAGGAGCAGCGACTCCAGGATATACACCGCCACATCTGCCGGCAGCAGCAACCCAAAGTCGTTGATCATCCGCAGCATCCCATTCAAATCCATGCCTTCTATCAGCTCCATGACCAGACACAGGTCACCGTCCTCCTTAAAGAAATCGAAAACCTGCACAATATTGGGATGCTGCAGCCTGGAAACGATGCGCGCCTCGCTCTCAAACGATGCAACAAATTCTTTGTTGTGCGCATGCTCACGTCGAATTCGTTTTAAACAAAGCTGCTTCTCAAACCCGGCAGGCCCACTCTTTTCCACTGCAAAAACCTCAGCCATTCCCCCTTTGCCGATGGGTTTGATTACGCGATAATCCCCAATCATTATCTTCTCTTCCTGCATCGAATTTCTTCCCCCGGATGTCATTTCAGAACAAATGTCAGAATCAGCGTTATTCAGTGTTTGTTGGGCAAACCGTACCATTGATTGATGTAAAATCCCAATGGAAAGAGAGTGGCGTGTGAATACGCTGTTACTGGGCAGATCAGAAAGTAGTCTTTCCGTTTCGAAGCAGGGGCGGTTCGCGAACCGCCCCTGCACATGAATTCGTGACATAATACCCTGTCGGCCGTTTTGGGAATCTGTCGCAAAAAAAAGAAACGACTGCTAAATCAGCAAAAATTTCAGAAAATCCTTGCCCCTCGGGAATATCTGTCATATTCCGAATGTATATTACAGCATTAGTGGAACGGAATTTGTGCAACGGAGCGTATGCCAGGGTTACTGGGGGAGTCTCAACGGTGGCGTTCTCATTATTTATTTTCCAACGGAAAGGGGAGTCTTATGAATGAAGGTTTATAGAGGTTTATAGGGACGGAGTCGACCAGACGCGCAAGAGGACAGTGCGGAGGGACGCTGTTGAATGGCCAACTGATGGCCAACTGGGTGGCCAAAGACCGGTTGGCCAGAGAAGAGGGCATCGCCTTGCAGCTAAATTTCTGCATTTGTATTTGGCGTAATTTTTGCGGCGTATATCTCTAACTGGGAGACAAAGATGCGAAAATCAAGACAGCTTCAATTGGCCGATACCGGTATCTATCACAAATTTTTTAAGGGACATAATGGTGAACGCATTTTGGCCACTGCAGAGCAGAAAGAAAAATACCTGCAGTGCCTGATGAAAACAAAGGCCAATCCAAATATAAAGGCCCATGTTCATTTTTACGGCTATTGCATTATGTCCAATCAC
>JAFGQN010000045.1 GCA_016935665.1 Deltaproteobacteria bacterium
GACACAGAAGTAAAAGAAGGCGAATGCCCCTACGACTGTACATGGGATCAATGGAACTGTGAAAATGGCGAAATTAATGAGATTCCCGGGGTTGGTCTGCCTGAGTTGACATGCAGTTCCTCCGAGATTGCTCAGGGCAGAACCTATTGCTGCAACACAACTGGTCTGTAATTATTCATCCTCAGACGGTTACAACCAGTTAGAATCCCCTCCCAAACGTTTTCCCACTGAACAACTCAAACACGCACACTATCTTTGGAACACGCCGTTCCCATGCAGATCGCATTTTTTTTGCATTATCGCACAGTGTAGCATAATGTATCCGAACCACCTGCTTACCAGTTGGCTTGCAACGTGAGGTACTCAATGGCCACGGAACGACGTCTCGAAAATAAGAGAACTAAAATTACCCGTAAAATGGAAATCGCCTGCCTTGACACAGGTAGATATTTTATCGGCGAAACGGAAGATGTGTCCGACAGTGGTATTCGCGCCTGCATAAACAGTTCTCCTCTTCCTGGAGCGAGCGTTATGGTGCGTTTGTTTTGGGACAACACTGAGGTCCCTGTGGAAACCTTCGGCCGTGTCGCCTGGGCATCAAAACTACCTGTGGGGGAAGGCATCGAGGTGGGACTAATGCTCGATGCAGAGCGGGATTTGTATGGCAAGCGAAAACGCGGTAAGCGCCCCCCCACGCGCTATCACAATTTACGAGGCGCCTCGGGTTCCATCTTGGACGACCGCCACGTGCAAACCACCCGGGAATGCAAACTCTCCATGGCCAATTGCGATTGGAATGCTTCTGGCAGTTACTCAATAGAAAATAAAAAAACGCTGGCGGCTGTTGTTTCTCCGCATCGATCACGCGTTGTTCCGGTTTCCAGCCTTGTCGCGCTGGCCAAAGGCGAAAGTTTCGAAGTCTCATATCAAGGCCATCGAACATGGGCGAAAATAGAAACCACAGGCGTCATCGATGGGAATGGCCGACTGAATCTACAACTCCAGATAAAAAACAGACGTTTGTGGCAGCAACCATCGCTCATCGAAAATGGGGCTCCGACTGAAAGTCGGGGGCAGGCGGGGTGTGTATGGGGGTCCAGTCATACAGCGAATTCAAACTCTGGTGAAACCAGGAAGTCGGCGCTTGCGGTGGCGAAACGATTGTTCATTCATTTGCGGTTTAAAGCAGAAATGCCACAGGATGACAGTTCCGGCGCTTCCATCAATTTGAGAATTTCAGTTCCGCACATTATCTGGAAAACCATACCGTTGGCTGGTAGAACACTTCTGATACAGGCATTTGATACTATCAGAAACTGCGTGTATCCAGAGGGGCATCCTCAGAGTTCGAAGCACAGGCGTCAGTCGGCAATGACAAACACCGGACACACGATGCGACGCAAAATGACATCAGAAATACATAAACACGGGAACCAGTAGCGCATATCCTGCGTGAACCGGAATTCGTTTGAAGATGTGGTAACCCAAACTTCGTAAACACTGAGTTCCCAAAGGGGTTGTGGCAAACGCGACAGAGACGGTTTGCGATTAAGCGGGGGCAATCCTGGGCACCAAATTTCCTGGTGCGAAGTTGCAAGCCCTTTGAAGTTTTGATAATTACGATTAACTTTATTTTGACAATTAATGCACTATTTTACGATTAATAATGCATCAACCACATTCCAGTGACAAAAGAATGAATAAAATCAAAACCACAAACGAAATCAGAAAAGCGTTTCTCGACTTTTTCGAATCAAAATCACATCTTGTACTCTCATCAGGGCCACTTGTTCCCGCGCAGGATCCCACGTTAATGTTTGCCAATGCCGGCATGGTACAATTCAAAAATGTGTTTACGGGAGAGCAGAAAAAACCCGCCCAAAGAGCCACTACCGTTCAAAAATGCATCCGAATCAGTGGCAAACACAATGATTTAGAGAATGTGGGGCGCACCAGTCGACACCATACGTTCTTCGAAATGTTGGGAAATTTCTCGTTCGGCGACTATTTTAAACGGGACGCCTGTAAGTTTGGTTGGGAATTTCTAACAGAAGTATTGAAATTCCCAAAAGAGAAACTGTGGGTATCTATTTTCAAAGGCGATGAAAATGCCCCCCGAGACTTAGAAGCGTTCGATATTTGGACAAAGGAAATTGGTGTATCTGCCGACCGGATACTTGAAGGCGATACTAAAGATAATTTCTGGTCTATGGGCGACACCGGGCCCTGTGGTCCCTGTTCAGAAATCATGTATGATCGCGGCGATGCGTTTGGCGAGGCCAGTCTGGAGAACGGCGAGCGATTCTTTGAAGTGTGGAATCTGGTGTTCATGCAGTACATGGTGGAAACGCCTGGCGCATCAATGAAACCCCTGCCCGCGCCATGCATTGATACCGGCGCCGGGCTGGAGCGCATTGTCTCCATTCTCCAGAATGTGGATTCCAACTACGATATTGATTTATTTCGCCCACTTATCGCTGTGGCTGCCAAAGCTGCCGGTAAAACATACGGCGACGACGCAGAAGATGACGTCTCCATGCGTGTCATCGCAGATCATGCGCGCATGGCGGCCCATCTCATTTCCGAAGGTATTTTCCCCGAAAAAACCGGCAGAGAGTATGTGTTGCGTCGTGTCATGCGCCGTGCCATTCGCCACGGTCATAGACTGGGCATTGGCGATTTGTTCTTCCATGAAGTTGCATTGAAGGTGGTGGAAGAAATGAAAGACGCGTACCCCGAGCTGGAGGAACGTCGGGAATTGGTTGAAAAAGTGTGCCGTCAGGAAGAGAAACAGTTTCGACAGACGTTGAGTCGCGGATTGGATTTACTGGGTAGCAATAAAAACTGGCAAACCGGTCCTGACGGTCAAAGAATCCTTCCCGGCAACATTGCGTTTGATTTGTCTGCGACATACGGTTTTCCGCTGGACCTGGTTGAGGTCATCGGAGAGGAAGACGGATTTTCCGTGGATGAGGACGGATATCGAAAAGCAGAGGAACAACACAAGGCTGCATCCGGCTCCGGAAAAATTGGCGAAGAGGCGGCCAGCAAAGCCCATCGAAAGATTCTGGAAACAGCGGGTCGAACCGTCTTTCTGGGATACAACCAGGGGGAATGCGATGCAAAAATTGTAGGTTTGGTGCAAAATGGTGAATTGGTGGATACAGCCATCGCCGGTAGTGATGTTGAAGTGGTACTCAATCAGACACCTTTTTACGGGGAATCCGGCGGACAGGTGGGAGACACTGGGCGCCTTGTTTTTACGGATGGCGAGACGACAGTGGCGAACGTCACCAAACCACTCGATGGCCTCTTTGTACATGCGTGCACAATAAAAAAAGGATCTTTACAAACCGGAATGACCGTTACCGCACAGGTGGATATCAACCGTCGCGCGGCTATATCCCGACATCATACGGCAACGCACTTGCTCCACTATGCCATTCGAACAACTCTGGGCGCCCACGCCACCCAAAAGGGTTCACGGGTTTCCGATGAAAGCCTCCGGTTTGATTTTACGCATTTTGAGGCGATGACATCTGAACAATTGGCAGAAGTTGAAAAAATCGTATCAACAATGATTATGGAAAACAGTGTTGTTCACACCGATGTCACTTCTTACGATGAGGCCAAAAAAAGCGGAGCCATGGCGTTGTTTGAAGAGAATTACGGAGACGAAGTACGCCTTGTTTCCGTGGGCGACAAAAGTCGGGAACTCTGCGGTGGCATTCACGCAGGCAGAAGCGGCGATTTGGGCGCATTTTACATTCTTTACGAAACCGGCGTAGCTGCAGGCGTTCGACGAATTGAAGCCGTTTGCGGAAATGCTGCCATAAAATATGCAGCAGAACAAAAACGCATTCTGCAGCAGGCGTCAGTACTTTTGAAAACGTCACCGGTCGATCTCATTGCCAGACTGGAAAAGGGAATCGCCCGAGAAAAAGAATTGGTTCGCGAAGTGGAAAAACTCAAGCGCAACCTGGCTGGCGGTGGTGTGGATTTAATGGAAAACGTTAAAGAAATTGGCGGAGTAAAGGTTCTGGGCGCCGCACTCGGAGTTGGCGATCCGGCCGCTTTGCGGGATACCGTTGATTCACTGCGGCAAAAACTCGGTTCTGGAGTGGTGTGTCTCACCGGAGAAAACAATGGAAAAGCAGCAATTGTGGTAGGTGTAACGAAAAACCTGACCTCCACGATACATGCGGGTAAACTTATTAAAGATATTGCCGCTATTGTTGGCGGCAAAGGAGGCGGAAGACCGGATTTGGCTCAGGCAGGTGGCCCCAATGCGGAAAAAGTGGACGAAGCGGCCAAAGCCGTCTACGATTTGGTGGGGAAGTTGATTTCTGATTAACGCGAGGAAGACACCGTGAACGACACACCCAGGGAAAAAACAGCTGCGATTCGGGCGACACTGAAATATCCCAGCATCGAAGCGTTTGTTCAACGATACGCTCAAAATATTTCGAAATATGGCGTATTTTTCAAGACTTCTAAACCAAAGCCAGTTGGCACATCTATCAAGTTCGAACTTCAGATAGCTGACGGCACAAAGGTACTTAGGGGAATGGGTGAGGTGTCGTGGATTCGGGAAACAGACGAAGGCGGCGCCCCTGCCGGCATGGGAATTAAATTCCTGAAGCTGGATGCCACCAGTCGTGACACTGTGAAAAAGGTGCTGATATACAAGAAGAGTTCCAATATCAGCGGTCCATCAAGGTATTCTCAAGCACCACTTCCTCCTGCCTCTGCGGCGGTTGCCACGACTGACGATTCACATAAAAAATCAACTTCAGACATTGAGGCACAGACACGACTGGAAGCTGACGAAAAAGCGCGACTGGAAGCCGAAGAAAAAGAACGGATCGAGGTCGAAGAAAAAGCGCGATTGGAGGCTGAAGAAAAGGCACGGATCGAGGCCGAAGAAAAAGCGCGATTGGAAGCTGAAGAAAAGGCACGA
>JAFGQN010000046.1 GCA_016935665.1 Deltaproteobacteria bacterium
CTGTTAGTTTGGGCCTCAAGAGCCCGTTTATGTTTTCGTTAAAACAATTTTAACTAACGGAGAGGGGCCTGTTCATAGAATCTCCTTTGGTGCTTCGAGATAACCCGTTTTTAACCGATGCAGTCTTTCCATATCATTCAAGTCAATGTCTTTGAACATATGATGCGGGGAACTTTCAAGACTCATTCACTACTCCCTCTTCAGATGGTTGCGATTTCTGCAAATGTGGCGACAACGTGATCAGGAGCAAAAAACAACGTGATTTGGAAAACGTATATGAATCTTAATTGTGAGCAATGATTGTATCGTTGTCAAGAAGAAGCAGGGACAGCGCAGGGCAATCGCAAGAATGAAATGTTTTCTAAAAGATGTAGGGACCGGGCTTTATGCCCGGCCGCTCTCAGCACAAGGCGGCAGATAAACTACCGCCCTACAATATTTTTCTAAAAATCTAGTATCTTGCAATAACCCTGAGGGACAGCGACTGATGGATAGACAATAAAGGCGGGAGGATTAGAGAGATGTGGAGTTGCAGTTGTTGATTTTAGAAGAGTTCCGGACCGTCGTCTTCGTCTTCATCATCATCGTCGTCGTCGCCCTGATCGTCGTCATCCTGAGAGTACGCGTAGGAATTGTCTTCGGAACTGTTTTCGTTGCTGCTTTCTTCCGACATTTCATCGTCAGCCGCCGGAGCGCTTTCTTCGCCAGATTCCGTTTCCGATTCTGTGGCAGCGGCTTCAGAGGGCATCTCCCCTTCGGTGGCAGAAAGATTGTCCAGATTGTCTGCGGTGTTTGCCGGAGGCGCTGATTTGCCACAGCCCAGGATAAACAGGCCAGCTAAACCGATGATGCACAGTGCTATTGCTTTTTTCATTTCCCTATCTCCTTGCAGTCATACCGGACGATTTTTAAGCATCCGGATGCATTCCACTTAGGAATGTGTTGCGTCTCCCGAGGCGCGCGAGACAACGGGCCTGCTGAGCAATCCATATGCCAGGTCCTGTACTTGAATGCGGGGAGGTTCTGTCTGAATTTATGGGGCGTTTTGCCTCTTCGGGGCATTTTGCAACGTGCGCGTTATTGAAGTGTCAGCCAGAGGTATTCAGCCGTTGGCCAGTTTGTAAATAGGGGTCTCAGCGTCAATTTTTTTCAGCCGTTTGGTACATGCGTCATCCGATAGAAATCGGGGAAGCAGTTTGGGAGGACTGACCACTTTGCGCGCCAAAAGCTCCTCAATAATCGCCACGTGCTTGAGGGCAATTTTTCCGCAATACAGGATATTGAGGTCATTGCCGCCGGTCAGATGACGCAGGACTTTTTCAAATCCGCGCAGGTAAATACAGTCTTTGATAAAACCCCCGCCCCGAAAGATGCGTAACGTAATATTGAACGCCTGTTCGCTGGTGAAACCATATCTGCACAGAAACCGAAACGAGTCGATAAATGTGGCCCCCTCCATGAGCGCATGGGACGCCAGAACCCGTGCGGCCAGGGTACGCAGGCGCATGGGGGTCAGACCTCCCACCATGAATTCCGCCAGCACCGCCAGCCCTTCCTGCAATTCTTCGTACGATGCCAGGCCGCTGCGCAACTGTGTCAGCTTTTGGGCGCTGCCGTTGAACCAGGTGACCATGTGGGTGCCGATTTCGTGCTGCATGAGGGCGTTCGCCCGCGTTGGCGACATTTTAATATCCGGACGGATGAGGAGGTTGCCCCTGCTCACCATCAGACCCACTATCAAATCTTTGGAAAAGCGAATTTTCGGTTGCACCGCATCCCACTGATTGTGGTAGTACGCCACTTCCTCCAATGCGCGTTTTTTAAACTCCTCCGCCGAATAAGTTCGCCGGCCATCGCTGCGCCTGTCACTGCCGTGAACCCGCTCCAGAATCTCTTCCGCCTTGCGCACCAGTCCGGCGGTAATGCGACCGTATAATTGGTGCCCACCCAGCATGAAGCGCGATGTTCCGCGATCTTTGAGCATGCTGAGCTGGCGATCCAGTTCCCCCTGTTTTTCCGAAAACAAATGGCCCAGACTGGGATCTTCCACGCGCTCAATGGGGATATGGAACAGAGCTCGTTTGGCCATCGATACGTCCACCTGCAACGGTCTGTATCGGAGCACCGGGACCTTTTCGTAATTGCTTTTGCGAAAAACGGTCCACAATTCCTTAACATTGACCGGATTGATACTGAGCAGAAAATCGAAACTTCGGCTGATTTCATCCAGTTTGCCGTCGATTTCCCACACCGTTTTACCTGGAAGGTGCCGCCCCAGAACATTGAAATTCTTAAGTCGATGGGATGTTTCCTGACGGATAAAGTGATACAGGGCGTAGCGTAGCGCCTTGCTTAAGTGAATGCGTAGATTTCGCAGCACCACCGGAAAAATCGCCTCGGTTTCCTTGGCCCTGAAGCAGGGTTCCACTTCAATTCCCAACTGGTACACATTGGCTTCGGGTTTGCTGAAAACAAACGCCGGACGGCTTTTGTAGTCTTTTTGTTTGACCGGGATTTCCACTTCAATTGCAGAACCGGCCACTGTTTTGTCTCTGAGCCGACGCTGCAATCGTTCCATCACGTTGTCGATGGTGCTGCATTCGGGTGTACTGAACAATCGAATGGCGGGCTTGCGGACGTCGTTGTCGGTGGTGAAAACCGGTTTTTGTGTGGGTGTTCTGGACCATATCTCCACAATCAGAAACACACCAAACGCCTGTAATGACCGTTCCTGCAAAGCCAATAGAAAGTGACGCAATCGGCGTATTTGTCGTGGGGGCGTCTGAGCAATCAAAAACGATGCCTCGGTGGTGGCCAGCTGATTCGTGCCTTCATCCGGTGTTTCCAGCTCCCTGTAGAGCACAATATAAGGGAGATGATGATCAATCAGTATACGTCCAATACCGGGAATGACCTGATTGATACGGCGATTTTCTTTCAGTCGTTCCAGCACCTGCTGTTCAACGACTTCTCCAACGGACATGAGAGGCTCCTTGTTGCATTCGCTTATACTATAGACATGGATACATTGTCGAATTGCCTTTTGTAATATGACATTGCCATGGTTTTGCGCTGCAGTGCCTTGATAACGCCTTCAGAAAAATTCACTCCTTCAAACTTTTGCGCACTCCCAAGTCCGCCTGGGCTGAACACGTTGATTTCCATCAGTTTGTTGCCCACAATGTCGAGTCCCACCAGAAACATACCGTCCTGAATCAGCTTGGGGCGCACCATTTCCACCATTTCCAGGGCCTGATTGCCAATTTCCGCGCGTCCCAGAGTTCCCCCCGCGTGCAGATTGGATCGCAAATCGCCTCCTTTGCGCAGGCGTCGGAATGCGCAATAGTGCCCTTTGTAGCGGAACGCTTCACCATTCATGACAAACAGGCGAACATCGCCTTCCTCTGCAGCCTCCAGATATTCCTGGACAATGGCGAATCCGTCTCGCAACACCGAGTCAATTATCTGGTTGATATTGGGCAAATCCTCAGGACGCACCATAAACACATTGGCGCCCCCCGAGCCGGTGAGGGGTTTTAAGACCACGGTTCCTTTTTCCCGTGCGAAACTGCGGATGTCATCCCGGTTGCGCGTAATAATGGTTTCGGGGCGAATCTCTGCCGGAAACGTCTGAAAATACATTTTGCTGTTGGCTTTGGCCAGACCATCTGGGTCGTTCAGTACAATCACACCATTGCGCATGGCCACACGGCCGAACTCAATGCCAGCCTGCGCTGCCCATGGTCTTGTGATGGCGTCCTGCGCCGGATCGCTGCGCAACATGAGCACATCAAGGTCGTCCACAGAAATCCGTTCCTTTGGACGATGTTTGTCGGTAAGGTCTTTGAGGAACGAGAGGCCATTTTTGTAGATGCGGCGCGGGACAGTACTGGCATGGGCTTTTATTTTTTCGTCATTGTCGTATGCCAGTTCACTGGTGCCAAACATGTATATTTCATGGCCCATTCGTTTGGCGGCCATGGCCAGACGGACAGTAGTGTATGTGGGTTGTTCGGTGGTCACATCATTGACCACAAAACCAATGCGCATGGGTTTTCCCACGCCCGGGCTGAACGCCATATTTTTCTTTTTTTTCTGAACTTTTTTAAGCGCTACCGCCATGGCATTGCGCGCTTTTTCGAATGCGGTGGTGAACACGGCCATTTTGTCCGGGTGCAGGGTACCGGTCCACTCGTCCATAAACACCTTTTTTACGTCGATGGCCAGAACGCAGGCGCTTTCCGGAAAGGTTTCGGCTATCCATCTGGAGAGGAATCCGCCTTTGAACTTCACATTTTCGCGCACATCGAGTGGGGTGCCATCCAGTTTCATTTCGGAGACTGTGTCAATAAACGCATCGATTACCGGTTTCCACAGTTTTCGATTGAGCGCACCGGTGCCCACGTTGACAACGGGGTTTTTCCCGGCGTCGGCAGGGGCGGCTTCCGCTCCATCGCGACGGTGATTGTAGCTGTGAAAATCAAATACAATAAAACGGCCATGGGTTCGCTCTATGGCAGACAATGTGGTTTTGATTTCTTCGTAAAACAGGTCCCACGCTTCTTTGGAGTGTTCCACCATTTCCAAATCCGGTGTCTCGCGCCATACGTTTAACCCCCATGCGTCGTCCGGTGTGAGATATACGGACTCGTCACGGCTGCGATTGAGATCCACTTCAAATCTGGAACGGTCCACCACGATTTGTGTTGGCGCAATCTGCGTCCATTGTTCGGTGAAGGGATCTTCTTCCCGCAGCTGAACATCATCGTCAATGGCAATCACCGATTTGATTTCCGTTCTCAGTGTATGTCCGGCGTGAATAGCAAATGCCACAAATGGACTGTCTCCTCGGTTGATGCTCCAACCCTTTGTTGCTTTCATCTTTCCCTGTCCTTTCCTGTGTTCAGGTGTTCCATTGTTGGCGATGCGACATGCAGCATGGCCTGTTGCAGTGATTGGCTGCGCGATCGGGCGGTTTGCGAAGCGTGTGCCGGAACGATAACGTCTGGTTTTTTTAAGGAAAAACGAATGAAAACAACTGAACCTTCCTATTGACTGGGGAGAACTGAATGGGGTTTTTTGCTACACATGAGGCAAAATGCCTCGTTGGTACACTTGAATATGGTAAACCGTTGTTTACTTTGATTGGACTTTTGTGCTGGCACGGCCGTTGCTCGGATACTGCGCGATGATACAGGAGGCCCGAGTGCTCACAACGCCAATTCGTAACGAAATTTCACAGCCGACCATCTTACTGGCCGAGGATGATGATGTGCTGAGGGAATTTGTGACAGAGTTTCTGGAACGGGACGGGTATCATGTGGTTTCATTTTCCGATGGATTGGCGCTGGCTGCCTGGTTTCTGGAAAATGAAAACTGTCTGGAAAACGTTGTGCTGGTTTGCGATATTTATATGCCAGGGGCTTCCGCTTTTGATTTGTATGAGCGCTATCCCAATACAATGATGCATCTTCCGGCCATTCTTATTACCGGTTTCGGAACCGAATCGTTGCACGACAGAGCTGTGGCATTGGGGGCCTCGGCCGTCATCGATAAACCCTTCGATATGCGGATGCTGAAAGAAGCCATTTTGAATGCCGGTGAGAAATTGACGGGTGGCAATTAGAACCCTTCAGATAGGTGTTCGGGCAAAGCAATGCCTTTCAGGTCAGTTTGTAGCGTTCCAGTTTGCGGTAGAGGGTTTTGCGGTCCAGACCGAGAATGCGTGCCGCCAGTGCTTTGTTGTTGTCTGTGACATCCAGTACCCGGCGAATGTAGCGCTTTTCCACTTCGTCGAGGGTCACCAGTTCCTGAGGTTTGTTGGATGTGATAATTACATGGGATGGCTTATAGTTTTGCACGCGCTCGGGTAAGTCCCGGATTTTAATTTCTTTTTCAGACGCGAGGGCCACGGCGCGTTCGATGCAGTTGCGGAGTTCCCTAACGTTGCCGGGCCAGTGATAATCCAGCAGCAGCTGTTCCGCCTTTCGGGAAAATCCCGTAACTTCGATTTCGTTGTGTTTCGAAAATCGCTGCAGAAATTTGCTTGCCAGAATCAGAACATCGCGCCCGCGTTCCCGCAGCGGTGGTGCATGGATATGAATGACATTGAAGCGGTAATACAGATCTTCACGAAAACGCTGTTCTTCAACCATGGCGCCCAATTCCCGGTGTGTGGCCGCGATGATGCGCGCATCAAAACCGATTTCCTGCCGACTGCCCACAGGGCGAACGGTGCGCTCTTCGAGAGCCCGAAGAATTTTGGGTTGCAGGCCCAGCGGCATGTCACCGATTTCATCCAGAAACAGCGATCCCTTGTCCGCTTCCACAAAAAGACCGTGACGGCTGTCCTTGGCATCGGTAAAAGCGCCCTTGATATGGCCAAAGAACTCGCTTTCCAGCAGATTTTCGGGCATGGCGGAACAATTGATGGCCACAAATGGGCCACTGCCTCGCCGGGAACGCTGGTGCAGTGCCTTGGCGATGAGCTCTTTGCCGGTGCCGCTTTCCCCGGTAATCAATACCGATGCATCGCTTTTGGATGCCTTCTCAATCATGGAGAACACGTGTGCCATGGCGGGGCTGCTGCCGTGAATTTCCTGGAATGCCGCTGATTCCTCCACGGTTTCCTTTAGTTCGTTCACTTCCTTGCGCAGCTTGGCGTTCCCCACAGCCCGCTCCAGTGCTTTGCGAAGGATTTCGATTTCAAACGGTTTGGTCACAAAGTCGTAGGCGCCGGCACGCAATGACGCCACAGCCGATTCCATGCTGCCAAAGGAGGTGATGACGATGACGGGAATCTCTGGAAAACTGTCCTGGATACGCTCCGTCAGTTGAATGCCATCCACTTCAGGCATGTGCAAATCGGTCAGCACGGCGTCGAACGACTCCTTATTGAGCATTTTAAATCCCTCGTCCGCCGAGTCCGCCACCTGGACTTCATAACCCTTTTTGGAAAGGCGTAGCGTCAGCATGTCCAGGATACCGCGATCGTCGTCCACAATGAGAATTCTCCCCTGCATGATCATTGTTCCTTTCGTGGCAGAAAGACCTTGAACGCGCTGCCTTTTCCAGGAGTGCTGTCCACCGAAATCCAACCGCCGTGTTCCACCGCGATTTGCTTTGCAATCGCCAGGCCAAGACCGGTGCCCGAGCCTGCCTGTTTGGTAGTGAAAAAGGAATCAAAGATGTTTTCGAGATGTTCTTTGGGGATCCCTTCTCCAAAATCAATGACCGATAACACCACGTACTGACTTTCCGCAGCTGGAGGGGAGGGCGATGCCCCTTCCGGCTTCCGGGTTGTCTCCTTTGTGAGCGAAACAATTACCTCAGACGAATTTCCACTGGCCTGAATCGCATTCAAAATGAGATTGGCCAGTACCTGTTGGACCTGACTGACTTCGGCGGCCACCGTCATGGGGCTCCTGGCCGGTAACCATTTCAGGGTGACGCCGTGTTTCAGCGCCACTGGTCCCAGCAGCAATATGGCCCTGGAGATGACATTGTTCAAATCCGCCACCTGATTGGTGTGTTTGCCTTTACGGGCAAAATCCAGAATATTGCGAATCATGCTGGAAATGCGACCGGTCTGCTCCACCACAATTTTGGCGTTTTCCACGGCTTCTTCCCCCTCTACATCGCCTTCCTCGATCATTTTGGCCCGCCCGGAAATAATGGTCAGAGGGGTGCCCAGTTCATGGAGCACACCGGAGGTGAGCTGTCCCACCGTTTTCAGACGGTCCGCATGGCGCAACTGTTCCACTATCACCAGTCGGGAGGCCACCTCGGCACGAAAGTCCGCTTCGATGGATTCGATTTTTTCAGACATAATATCCATGGCAGCGGCCATGTCGGCCAGTGTTCCTTTTTCAGATGCTTTAATGCGCCCGGAAAAATCGCCCGCCAGCGCCCGTTTTGCTTTGGCGACCATTTTTTTGTCTGGCTTTTTAACAAACGAATATCCCAGTATAAATGCGATGAGGATGCCAGCTATGGGCAGCACTGCCTGAAATGCACTGCTGACGATGGCGCCGGTCATGGGCCGGGCAGACTGGTGACTCAATTCCCGAACCCGAAGAATGCCCAGAACATCCTGCTTTTTATTTCGGACACGGTGCCAGGTGGTGATCTCCTGTGCAAAGTTGGCATCGTTTCGGATGGTTACATGGACATCGTTCAACCGCATCTCGTCCGGAGCGTTTGAGAGGTCAATCCAACTGAGGGACAATCTGTTCGAGCTCTCATCGAGCGCCTCCACAAATGATTTTAGACTGGCGATGTCCATACGTCCGGCCGCCAGATTAATCATCTCGCCCACCGTTTCGTGGTCTCGGACTAAATCCCTGAGCACAGAGGCTTTCTGCTGCAAAATGGATTTGTATCCCAACGCCGCAAATACACCCATCAGCAGTAGTGTCATGCAGCACACCCAGATTCGTCGTTTCGAATACTTTCTCATGCAATCCTCAAAAAAGAGGCCTCAGATTATGCTTCCCTGTGGTGCTCGTCAATTTGGATATGTGCAATTTGAGTCTTCAAAATGAAATATTTGGATAGGATGGCCTGGTGGGACGACCATCAATGACCTCGCGCACTTTTTCGCACAATTGTTCTGCGGTAAACGGTTTGGCCAGCAGAGGATGCCAGTTTTGGCGGATACCATGTGTATCGATGATTTCATCATTGTGCCCCGACATGAAGATGACTTTCGGTTCACCGTAGCGGCAGGAAATCTGTGCCACCATCTCCACGCCGCTCATTCCTGGCATGACCACGTCCGTTAGCAGGACGTCAATTTCCTTTGGGGTATCACAGTACATCTGAAGCGCCGTTTGCGCATCAATCGCTTCCAGAACACGGTAGCCCGCACTTTCCAGCTGTCGTTTGGCGAGTTGACGCACAAGATATTCATCTTCCACCAGCAACACGGTTTCCGTTCCAGATGACATGGCAAGGGATTTCGGCTGGAGCGCTTGCTCGGCTGTGAGGTCGGCATCGGCACAGGGGATGAAAATTCGAAACGTGGCGCCGGCGCCCACCTTTGAGGCCACGTCGATGAAACCGCCGTTCTGCTGAACAATCCCGTACACCGTCGCCAGACCCAGTCCGGTTCCTTTTCCCAGCCCTTTGGATGTGAAAAACGGCTCGAAAATCAGTTTCAGTTTGTCATCTGCAATGCCGCATCCTGTATCGATGACCGATATGGTGATATAGTCTCCAGGCGTGCGTTCCGGATGGTGCTGTGCGTCAGCGAGGGTCACTTTTTGGCGATCGGTGCAAATGTGTATCGTACCGCCCCTGGAGATGGCATCTCTGGCGTTCACCAGCAGGTTGGCCACAATCTGGTCCAGCTGGGTGGTATCCATTATCACCCGTCCCTCATCCACGCCTTTGATGAATTTCAGCTGTATATCCTCTTCAATCATGCGGGCCAGCATTTTGCACGACGCTTCGATTCTCTCATTCACATCAATCAATATCGGATCAATAATCTGTTTGCGGCTAAAGGCCAAAAGTTGCCTTGTGAGATTGACCGCGCGATTGCCGGCTTCCTGAATTTGTTCCAGGTCATTTCGCAATTCGGGGGTATCGGCCAAGGCTTCGATAAGGGTTTTGGCGTAGCCATTTATAACAAACAGCAGATTATTGAAATCGTGCGCCACTCCACCGGCCAGCCGGCCAATGGCCTCCATCTTCTGCGCCTGGTACAGCTGATCCTGAAGATTGCGTTTCTCGATTTCCGCTCTTTGGCGTTCACTGATTTCGTGCTCCAGTTGAACATTGGTTTCGCGCAGCTCAAAGGTGCGTTCCTCGATCAGTTCTTCCAGACTTTCCCTGTGCCGTGTGATTTCCTTTGCGCTTTTTTTCTGTTCCGTAATATCCCGTGCAATCAGAAGGAATCCACGCAAATGCCGTCGTTTATCGCACAGCATGGAGCCTGAGAGGGATACGGGAATGGCTTTGCCATCGGCCGTCAGGTATGCGGTTTCGATATTTTTGTGTTGAACGGGTTCTGTCTGGTCAGAAATGTTTTTTGAAATCCATTCGGGAATGGAGGCCAATGGCGAAAACAGGTCCAGAACCGGTTTTCCCAACAGTTCCGTCTCGCTGTATCCCAGCATGCTACTCGTTGCCTGATTGGCGGTCAGAATAGTGGAATCAAACCCCACCAGCACCAGTGAATCATTCATTGTTTCGATAATACTATCGGCGGCTCGAGATGGGGTCAGCCTGAACAGTTCGTATTTCCAAATGGTATGGGCCACACACATATTTGTCAGGATAAACGATACAACCATCAATGGTGGAATATGGATTCTCCACACGTGCAGCAGCAGCTCCAGAACACCGAATATAAGGGGAATGAGGCCGGCAACAAGCATATATCGACTTTGCATTTTCTTTCGTGCATCGGTCACGGTTCGCGCGTAGTGAATAAACATACCGGCGCAAACAGCAGGCACGAGCAGCATCCATGCATATGCTATTGAACTGATCATGTTTTCCCGGATGCTCGAAGACCATCCCCAGGGTTGCTTCATGGGGGGGCCGGTAATCGCGTGGGCAACGGAGTCCAGTATAATAAACAGCGCCGAAGGACCATAAATGAGCCCATATATCCATTTTCGTTTGAGCCAGTTCGTTTTTTCGGAAAATGCCATGGCAAGGTGTAGCCAGACCGCGATGTGAACAGACCAGAGTACATCAAATCGCCACCACAGGGATGCTTCCTCAAAACTTTCGGAACGACGGTATCCATACTCGATGAACGAAAAGTAGGCAATGGATATGGTGATGACAAAAAAGAGTCGATTCAGCAGATTGCCTGTGTCACGGAAGAACAGAAATGCGCCCATGAAAACGGCGATGACAAACGACAGTAAAGATGTAAGCGCGAATATGGTCATGAATCCCCCGGGCATGCCCAGTTTCTCCGCTGTGCTGTAATTATACCTTGTCTTTGTAATTTGTCGGCATTTTGTCATGGAAATCATGATTGAACGAACACTTTTTGTCGTGTGACGAACAAGAATAAAAACGATGTAATTATTCACAGTGGAAGCGGTTGACATCAGAATGGGGTTTGTCACATAAGCGCACTTTGTTTGATATTCAGTTGATTTGAACCGAAAGTGGTCAACAATGGAGACTCCTAAAAAAACACATTCCACCCCACAAGGCAACATCCATCGTGAAATGCCTGCTCGACAACATGCGGGCAGGCGCGGGACGCTGAATCCCGTACGGATGTTTACTATCCAATTGCTTCCCCTCATTGTGTTTGTTGTGGTGGATGCACTGGTCTCGGATGTACGCATCTCCATTATTTGTGCAGTGCTTTTTGCAGTGGGGCAGTTGGTGGTCACATATTTGCGGAATAGTCGATTCGACTGGCTGGTGCTTGTCGATGTGGGGTTAATCGCCGTTTTGGGCGGCGTATCTATTGCGTTTAAAAATGACACTTTCTTTAAAATCAAACCGGCCATCATGGAAGGGTTGGCCGTTGGTCTGCTTATGGCGCTGCGACTGGCGCCAGACCATTTTACGGAACGCTACTTTGGCCGGATGATGCCAGGAGTCACTCTGCCCAAAGAGGCCATGCGAATGATGCGCACCATGCTTGTTGTTCTCTCTCTTTCCACCGTGGCGCATATCGGCGCTGTTCTCTACACTGCATTTTTCACGTCCAGAGAAACCTGGGCGCTGGTGTCCGGCCCCGGTTTTTATCTGACTCTTTTACCTGCCGTTTTTATATACCTTCGACAACTCAAACAGCGGCGTCGGCAGAAACGCTGACGCAATTGAATTTTCAGGCAGCTTCGGGCCCGTAATATTTATGTCTGCTATATTGCATATGTAGTTGCAGATGGTGGGATTCAAATCACCGATGACAAAATTGAATGCAGGTTTTTAAGGAATGTAGCGAAACGCCATGAGTCGACGCTTTTTTTTGAGGGGAATGGTCGCTCTGTGTTTTCTAACCGGCTGTGGTTGGATTGACGTGGAGCATATTTCCGGATACGAGAGGCGGGATTCGGAAACAGTTACCGGTGATGCGCCAACGGAAAAAGATACTCAAACCGCCGACACAAATGCCACCGAGACGGTCCCCACCGACGATGTGGATACGCAAAGCGGTCCCGATAGCAATGGTGCCACTGAGAGCGACAGCGCTACGGAGAACGACAGTAGTTCCCCAAGTGACAGTGCCACAGAAAGCGACAGCCCAACAGTGGCTGATGGCGATTCCGGAAGTGATAGCACCGATGATACGACGCCAGTCTCTGTCACTTTGACCATTTCTGCAAGTGGACATGGAACAGTCACTCCGAATGGCGCCCAGATGGTTCAGGACGGCGCGACCGTAGCGCTGATGGCCATAGCGGATATTGGGTACTCTTTTGAATACTGGATGCAGACTGCTGGAACAGGTACTGTTGTTTTTGATAATACCAATGCGGCGGCGGCCAGGGTGACTATAACTGGAGACGATGCGGAAATCACGGCTTTTTTTGGATATGACAGCTGGGCTCACAATGAAATTCTGACAATGGACACAACGCCCAATGGCGCCGATGTGCCAGGCGATGTCAATACGTTTCCTGTACTGGTGCGACTGGATGCCGCTCGATTCCCGTTTTTTGAGGCGCAGTCCAACGGCGATGACATTCGGTTTTCTGCAGCGGATGGGTCGTCGCTGAATTATGAAATAGAGCGCTGGGATAGGCCTGAGGAAGTGGCGGAAATCTGGGTTTGGGTCCCCACTGTTTTTGGAAATGGCATCACTGAATTGGTGATGCATTGGGGCAGAGATGGCGTTGTGTCCAAAAGTGATGGCGCCAGGGTATTTGACGCCAACGGCTACTTTGTCAGTGTCTGGCATTTGCGAAACTTGAATGACGCCACGGCGAATGCGAACGGATTGTTCCAATCGGTTGCGGATAGACCCATTCATCAGTCTACTTTGATTGGCGACGGCATAAGATTCGATGCCGGTGAATGGTTGGGCGCACCGGCGAATGCATCGTTGGGAGGGGCCACGGGTTTTTCCATCAGTATGTGGGTGAGAACCATCCAGACACAGGCGCAGGAACTGCTATCCCAGCGGGATATTGCAACCGGGGATGCCGGTTCTTACCGACTGATGATGCAGGCCGATGGCACGGTTTTATTCGATGTGTTCAATACCGGTTGGCAGTGGGGATTGCAGCTGGTGAGCACGCAGGCTATTAACGATGGAAACTGGCATCACGTTTTTGCCATTCGTTCGGGGACTTCTGATGCGGGGTGGATATATATTGATGGTGTTCACAACGGATTTAACGCGGGCGTGGGACAGTTGCTGGACAATAATATTAGGGTTGTCCTTGGTAAAAATATTTTAGATGACACCAATGTGTTTATTGGCGAAATGGACGAAGTGCGTATTCAAAGCGAAGGCTTTTTCGAAGCGTGGTTAAAACTATGTTATGAAAATCAGCGCGCCGAAGATTATCTGTTTAATTCCCGACTTTAAGCGCCGTTTACAGCATATCGGTTTAATCCTGCATTCGCGAGTTTCCAGATGTTGTTTTCAGGAATTGCATTTTTTGCAGAATTGAGTCTGGAACGGTTTGGTATACCTGCCTGAGCCTGCCCGATTTATTTTTTTAAATTAAACAATGCCTGAGATATGGCTGATTTCGTCAGAATATCGGTACTTAGTGCCGTTAGAGCTCGCAGCGGCTCAGCCTTTTAAAAAAAAATAAAAAAATCGTGGCCCTCGTTTCACGAATACTGGAACAGAAAACCCGTTCGATTTCAACCGGACTGATAATTATTAATTAGCGAAGCTTGTTTCTATTACCAAAAGGAGTTTGAAAAATGAATCTTCTACCGACTGCAGTGTTCCGCATTCCTCCTGTAATACTCATAGGTATTCTTTTATCGTGTGGATGCAGTGACCAGACTGCGCGAGAAATGAACGATGATGACGATAAGTCATCAAAAGATGTAGGCAACAATTCTGACAGCAGTTCTGATGACAAAGAAAACAACAATTCCAGTTCATCGGACGACACCAAAATATACAAAGACGGCGGTTGTGCCTATGAATGCACATGGGATGCGGGCAGCTGCACCGGAAATATGAATGGCGAAGTCGTTAAGGGGAATTGCACGGACAACCAGGTCTGTTGCCATGTTCAGGGGACTGAAGCCAAACGGCAATGCCTTGGTACCTGCAAAATGCAGTGGGAGAGCTGCGAAGGAGAAAGCTACATTTCTGAAGGCAACTGCTCCGGCGCCCAGATGATTTGCTGCGAAGACGGAAAGGAAGTGGCGGGCAGCGATCAGGGGTTTGAGGGTGATGATGATGACGATGACGACGACGATGATGATGGTCCCGTAACGGTAACCGACGAGGATTACACCATCGAAACCACATGGGAAGATGTCCTCGAAGAGGACAATACTGTCGTTGAAGTGGAGGGTGATTCCATCACTGACTTGACAACGCCAGGGCAGTATCGTGTGGATGAGAACGGCAATATTACCGATGGCGGATCTCTTTTTAATGTGCGTTGTGGAAACTGGTTTGGTCTTGAAGGTCAGCACGAACCATCGGATGCCGCCAGCAATCCCAGTGGCGCCCCCATGGAATTGTATGTAGGTAACATGTGGTGGGCGGAAACCGGTCGAACCATTCAAAAGACCATGACAGAAATCAAGGAATTGGGAATCAATATGATTCGATTTCCCATTGCGCCTCAAACGCTGGATCCCTCTGACCCACAGGGCATTGGATCTGTCCAAAATGGTGGCGTGCTGAAGAATTCACCATCGGTGTTGCAGGAAAATGCGCGTCAGGCCATGGAAGATTTCATTAAACTGGCAGACGAAAACGACTTGAAAGTACTGGTGGATATTCACTCCTGTTCCAACTACGTTGGATGGCGCGCCGGCCGGCTGGATGCGGCGCCACCGTGGGCTGATGCTGACCGCAAAGGATATGACTACACCCGCGAAGAGTACACCTGTGCCAGTGGCAAAGATGAATACAACGAGGAAAAATGGCTGGCTAATATCAAGGAAATCGCTGGTCTGTCTGAAGCACTTGGGGTGGACAACATTATTGGTATCGACATTTTCAACGAGCCATGGGACTACACCTGGGCCGAGTGGAAACGCCTTTCTGAAAAGGCATTTGAAGCCATCGATTCAGTCAATCCGGACATTTTGATTTTTGTTGAGGGAATCGGTTCCAAAACCAACAAAGACGAAGAGATTCCTCACGGCTCACCAGAAACCAATCCCAACTGGGGAGAGAACCTGTTTAATTTTAAAACCGATCCTTTGAATATTCCCAAAGAACGTCTGGTGCTGTCACCCCATACGTATGGTCCCTCCGTTTATGTGCAAAACCAGTTTGTGGTTGGCAGCGCGTGTGAGGGAATGGAAGGCGATGAAGCCGGTGAAAACGATTGCCCCATCAAAATTGTGTCGGAACGGCTGTACCCCGGTTGGGAAGAGCACTTCGGTTACCTGAGAAGTCAGGGATATGCCATGGTGATTGGTGAGTTTGGCGGCAACAAGGATTGGCCCAAGAATACACGCCGCGCAGAACAGGAGATGTGGAGTCACATCACCACGCAGGTGGATTTGGATTGGCAAAATGCATTTGTGGACTACATGATTGAAAAGAACATTCAGGCCTGCTACTGGGCCATAAATCCGGAATCCGGTGATACAGGTGGTATTTACACTTCGCCTTATCGGGCGGACACCAATGAGGATGCGTGGGGCAAATGGGGGGCTTTTGATTCCAGTAAAACCTCTATGCTGAAACGTTATTGGCAGGGGCTGGAATCGAAATAAGACATCAACGCTATGCAACCACACGAAATGAGCTCTTTCGTGTGACCGATAACTAAGTTTAATTGAGTCGTCACACATCCTGGCTGGCATTCAGCAGGGGGCAGAACCGTTGCACTCTAAATGGTATTATTGACAGGCGCAGCGATGAATGGCGACACCGGATAATGACTGAATTTTCAGCGATTTTTCAATGTGTGACAGGTTAGAGGAGATTTTTTATGACCATGAGATTCTTGATGTATCAATTGCTGGTGGTGCTGTTGGTGGGAATGACGGCAAGCTGCAGCAGCGATGGTGGCAGTGGCGCAAACAATGATAAGGCCAGCACATCCGGGCCCGGCAGTGAAAATTGGACCGTGACTGATTCGGGCCTGGTTGAATACAGGGATGGCAGTTGCGCATACGATTGTGCGTGGAATGAATCCGAATGCACACAGGCAAAAGGAGGTACTGTCACCGAAGGCAGCTGTGAGCAGGGACAGGTTTGCTGCTATGTGGGCACACAACCCAAAGTTCAGTGCGTAGGTACATGTGTAAAGGAATGGGAATCCTGCCCGGGCGGTATGTCCTTCACCAGCGGCAATTGCTCCGACGTGCAACAGCGGTGTTGTGACACCAGCGAAGAGATTTACAATGGGACTACCGATGGTGGAAACAACACTGGCGGTGGCAACACGACCGGCGGCGGCAACACGACCGGGGGCGGCAATTCAAACATCACCGACGAAGACAAGGAAATTGCCGACGTTACCATCGACGTTGAAGTTGAAGCGATGGCAGAGCGGGTTCACTATGACAATCCGTTTGCCGAAACGAAAAAATGGTACGTGAACCAGTGGTGGTCAAAGAATGCCAAAGCCAGTGGCGGAGAGGCCATTGCGGGTGTGAGTACCGGCGTGTGGATGGATCGTATCGCCGCCATTGAGTCCTACAATGGCCAGGCCCCAAATGAGAATTTTGGGTTGCGGGAACATCTGGATGCAGTGCTGGAACAGGGGGCTGACCTGTTTATGTTTGTGGTATACGACCTGCCCGGAAGGGACTGCGCTGCTGAGGCATCCAACGGTGAGTTGCCCGCCACTGCCGAAGGGATGGCAGAATACAAAAAAGAGTATATCGGCAAAATTGCCAATATCCTTGGCGAAGAGAAATACGCGGGCATTACAGTGGTTGCCATTATCGAAATTGATTCGCTGCCCAACCTGGTAACCAACTCCAACAAGGTTGAATGTCAGCAGGTGGCTAACAGCAGCCCCTTTGGCTATACCGAAGGAATTCGGTTTGCACTTACTCAGTTGAAGAAGCTTCCCAATGTGCATTCCTACATAGACGCTGCACACTCCGGCTGGCTGGGATGGGATGAAAAGTTCGACGAATCCACGCGTTTTATTGCGGACGTGGTTGCGGGTTCAAGTCAGGTGGGGCCAACACCAGCTCCCGGTTGGGATTCCATCAATGGGTTCATTACCAATACCTCCAACTATACACCGCTGGAAGAACCGTACCTTGGAGATCCGGAAGCAATCGCCGGGGATGTACCGTTGCGTTCGGCCACGTTCTATGACTGGAATCCCGTATTTGGCGAGTTGCAGTTCACAAAGAAGTGGCGAGAAGCCATGATCAGTCATGGCGCGGGCAGTGATATAGGAATGCTTATCGACACGGGTCGCAACGGTTGGGGGGGAGATGATCGTCCCAGTGGCCCATCGAGTGCATCAGATCCCAACTCGATGGTTAATGAATCCCGGATTGACAGGCGCCCCCATCGCGGCAGCTGGTGCAATCAGCGAGGCGGTATTGGCGAGCGTCCACAGGCGAATCCGCCTGGACAGTCTCATATTGACGCGTACGTATGGGTAAAACCCCCTGGCGAATCCGATGGGGTGAGTACACCGGATTTTGAGGTGGACCCCAATGATAAGAATAAAAAATACGATCCCATGTGCGGCCCCAATGATGTGAATCATTACGCCGAAGATGCGGCGTCCACCCGAGGGCAGGGAATTGGAACTGGCGCCATGGAGGATGCACCTCACGCGGGACGATGGTATGAGGAAGGATTCAAAGTCCTGATTGAAAACGCTTACCCGCCCCTGTAGCGCCAACCCTTCTTAACGCACACCACATTGTTGTAAAAAACTCACACCTCTCCGGTGGCATTTTCCCCGTATTACACGATTTATTAATTTGTCCGCCGTACTGTTTTGCGTTGGCATAAATCCCGCAATTGGGGTGATGCAGATGACATGAACGCATGTTTAACGGATGCATTGAAGGAGAGGTATTTGCATGATGAAAATCAATCAGTGTTTGAAACTGTGGGCGATGATAATAACAATGTGGGCAGCGTATGGAGTGGCCAGCCCAGTGTTGGCGCAGGATACCAATCGTGCGAAGCCGGAGTCCGAGACAAATGCCGTTTCGGTGATAGTGGAAGACAATCAGGTGTTCATGATAAAGGGAAAAGAGAAAACACCGTTGCCCCTTGCTGGTTTGGCGTATGCCATTTATCGACAGGACGATGTGCTTTATGTGGCCGTTGGCAGCATGGGAGTTCAAGTGTTCAAACTGGAAGACGCATCTGCGACGCTGATACGGCATATTCCCACACCCAATGGGAATGCTGTGGGCTTTTTTGTCTCCGGTAATCGACTTTGGGTTGAGACCCGCACCACCAGTGCAACCGTGCTGGAAGATGCCCATGAAGTCAAAACGCATATTGCGCTGGCGCCGGTGAGCGGGAACATGGATTCGTCAATCGCAGGTGGTAATGGTGCATCTTCAAAAAAAAATGCCGCTGCGTCAGCCGTTGCGATATCGTCGAAAAAAAAGGCGCATCCCCTGAACACCCGAACGGAGTCCATCTCCGTTACGGATACCTTTCCTGGAGAAGTGAAACTGAACGTGGGAACCAACGATGGAGTGCAACTGAAGGACAGATTTGAAATTTACCGCGATGTGACAGTGCAGGGGGGGGGTGAAACATTTACAGGCAAGGAACTGGTGGCCATGGTGGAGATTACGGCGGTGAACAAAACCTCCTGCATTGGAAAACTGCCGCGTGGTGATCGCGCCAAAGCCGGTGATGAAGCCGCATACGTGAAAAAAGGAATAGCGAAAAGGAACACATTCCCTCAGAAGTTGTCGCGAATTGGCAATGTGGGATTTACAGTTCGCCCTATCCTGAATCTGGCAGGCAACAGTGGCGGCGGTGCTCTTTTTGATTTGGATTTGAGCTGGCTTGGTAAACATACATTTATGGCGTTTCGCGTTAAACCGATGGCCATTGGCGGAACCAAAGAAAGCAGTATTTTTAACAGCATGGTGCTGGCCGAGGGGGGTTATGATGGCCGCGCCTTTGCCGTGGGATTGGGCGTGGGCGCAGGTTTGACCAATGGTCGGATGAACGCCACCATCGGAGATAACTGGATGGATGATGCAACTGATAACGCAAAGAAGAAAGATCCGCACCGAGCAGCGTTTGCGCTGTCGCAATTTATTCGACTGGGGCCAATGGATGGACTGAATTTAACCATTAACAACGCGTTTCTTTTCGCCAGCATTTCACAGGCGGATAGTGATGAGGAAGGATTTGAATACGGCAGCACATCCGCACAACTCACTATTCCCCTTGGGTATCGGGTAAATCTGTTTATGGGCGGAGGTGGCGGAAGATTGGGCCATGCATACGGCGAGATAGGTGTGCTCGCATGGCTGCGCGGAAACGGGGATGCCGGCTCCATCAGTGTGTCCGGGGCCGTTGGTGCGGCAGGCGCGTGGGTCATCGGCCGAAATCTGGACAATTCCGGTTACGCCGAAGAAACGTTCATGGCAGGCCCCATGGTATCGTTTGGAATGAACTATCGCTTTGGCTCCAAATCAGAGTAAGACACGAGTGCTTCCAACAGTAATTTCTGCTGGTAATTTATACGATGCTGTGGGGTATTTGGATTGAAAGTCGCGATTGCGCAAGGGCGTTTTTTTATTCGGGACACGCTTTCAAAATGGTGATGGACCAGGGGGCGGGGTTGGTGCAATACTTGGTGCACGACAACGCCAGTAGCCAAACGCCTTCATCACTGTCGATGCCCTCGAAATTGTCGCCTTCTTCATCCACCAGATTGTTCAGTTTGATTTCCCATCCTTCTTCGATTTCCGCAGACCAGGTCCTTTGTGCGTTTTCCTTCAGATGCAAAAAGTCGTCGTCCAACTCCTTGAGCGTGTGATTGGGATAATGGGCCACCATGGCTTCGGTGACCTGAGAGACGAAAAAGGTCGATCCCAGTGAGGTTGTTTCCATAAAATCCCACGCAAAAATCAAATCGCTGGCGCCCGCTGGAATCTCAATTGGTTTTGTGTCTGCGAGATTGGTTGAATACTTAAGGACCATGGAGTCATCTTTCAGTGAGACGGTGGTCTCTTCCGCATTGGGATCCACGTGAAAGAAACTCACCATTCGGCTGTTTTTACCGATTGTCTCACCGGTCGCCGCTATTAGCATAAATGTATGCGTATCCTGAGAGTACGGATAATCGTCCGCTTCCGCATCGAAGTAGCGCTCAATTTCTTCTGGTGGAATGAAAGATTTATCTGGAGAAGTAAAATTGAGCAGTGTTTCAGACGTGGTTGACTCTGATGGAAATGTGGCAATAGCCCCTTTGTTTTCGCCGAGAGGAAGATTGTCCAGTCGCAGATTTTCCGCTATTTCCTCGGCGGTCAGGGACCACAGCGTTACCAGCACCATGTTAATGTCTGCCACTGGATCAAGCGTTTCCCCAAAGAAATCTTTGGTTAGGTTACCCCAGTCAATGGTCAGGTCAGCATTTGATTTCACGGTGGATGTTTCAATGGTCACAGTGCTCTCAAACACATAATTGGTTTCAGACGTAAGATAAATGGGATCTTCGGGATTATGTGATTTGCAAACATCAACTTCACTTTCCGAATCGGAATCCCCATCAGAATCCCCATCGGAGTCGCTGTCAGAGTCGCTGTCAGAGTCGCTGTCAGAGTCGCTGTCAGAGTCGCTGTCAGAGTCGCTGTCGGAGTCGGAGTCCCCATCGGAACTGTTCGCGTCAGTCGTTTCACCACAGGCGAAAACAAGCAGTGATGATCCAAGAAACAGTGCCAATACAAGTCGTTGGCATACTATTGTTGTGTAAGACATTTGAAGGGTTCCTTTCTCTTCATAAGTCAATTTTGATATAGGCGCATCAAACCAATCCAAATGGGAATTAATCGCGGTTATTAGTTCCCCCATGGTGGTGGCGGACCGTACAAAGTTTTGCGGTGCTGCGTATATCCAATAGTGGTAGTGGTTATTTCTCTTAAAAGATTTTTGTCCGCGTCGACTTCCTGCATGACGCCACTGCTGCAGTACGTAACAAATGTATTGCCGTTGGGCAGTCTGCGTACATCGCCAAAGAAAGAGGAAGACTTGCCGGGGCTGTAGTCCCATATCTGCTTTGCTTTTTTGTTTTGGAGGTCATAGGAAAATTCGAGTATACTTGAGCCGCCGTTGGACCCGGTATTGTTGAAAATCAGGATTGAATCCTCGAGTAGATGTACGCCATGCTGATCGGGCCAGTTCATTTCGCTGAACCAGCTGTGACCACCGCCAAAAACACCAATGAGTTTAATATCCGGATAACTCAGGAGACCCACAGTATGAGAGTGGCGCATGGAGAAAAGAATGGCGTCCATAAACGGTACATACGTGATGTAGTTGGTATGTGAGCCATTTGCCGCGTCAATAATGTCCTGGAATTCATCGTATTCGCGGTACAGTTCCTTCACATCGCCGCTGTCTGGGTCCAGCTCATAAATGATGTCGGGACCTTCACCCCCCATCATGCCTCCTCCGCTATCATAACCACCGCCATTCGCCTGTTCGTGGAACAGAATTTTGCCATTGGGAAGCAATCCAAAATCGTGATGCCGCCCAGGAAGGTCGTAGGTTTGCGGTTCAGAGAGGCCATCCATTGTGACGCGCAGCAGCGCACCAGTGGGAGACACATTGCTGAAATTGCCGGCCCACATGTATTCACCATCGAGGGACATGCGGGCGCGGGAAGTTCCTGAGACAGGTGTATCTGTGACATCATACCACCAGACGGGTTCCGCATCTTTATCGATAATCACAATCCAGCTGTCCACAACGGACATGCCTGTGGTACCGGAGATGCCTGTGCTGAGAATGGTGAACGCGCCGCCTTCCCATAGTGCGTCCGGTTTGTTGTCCTTCGAAATTTGAATGACCGGCAGGCCGCTTTTCATTTTTCCGGTGGTAATTTCTTCAACACTGCTTTTGTAAGTGGCGCCACCTGCCGTCGCTTCGATTTGAACCGCATATTTAGTGGCCGGTTTCATACCAAGCAACAGTGTACGGAATTTGTCTTTTTCAAGATCAACCGGTGCCTCATATTCAAATTTCTTTTCATTGCGTCCAAACCGAATAACTGCGCTGTCGATTTCCTTATCAACAGACCACTCCACAATGCCCACGGTGCTGATCTCAGAACTGAGATCGATGTTCACATCAAACGTGGCGCCGCCGCTGTCGGAATCACCGTCACTATCAGAGTCCCCATCGCTGTCGCCGTCGCCATCCGCATCGGTATCGCCGTCACTATCGGAATCGCCGTCAGCGTCGCTGTCACTGTCGCTGTCGCCGTCGCCATCGCTGTCGCTGTCCGCATCGGAATCGGTATCTGCATCGCTGTCGCTGTCGCCATCGCCGTCAGTGTCGCTGTCGCCGTCAGTGTCACTATCGCTGTCTGAGCTTCCTTCCTCATCAGCGGAGGAACCACCGCAACTGAATGCCGCAAAAGCCAGCAAGCCGAACAGTAGAACAATCGGCAAAGTGCCGCTGCCCAATACTTTACGTTGAGTAACTGGATTGGAATATTCCATTTAAACATCTCCTTTTTTTTCTCCCAAAACTTACAACTCGTGCCAGTGGCATTTTTCCAGATAGTCTTAAAGTGTAAAAAAGTGCGCCAAACCGGGGCGTTTAATTTGGAGTTTCCCAAATTCAATACATCTCACGTGTGAGACAAAACTCGGGAAGGGCTGGTTATAACTGAACTATTTCGAATACATCTTGCTCAAAACAAATTGGCCCAGGAGCGTTGTGAACTGCGACATAGCGAGTGATATGTGGCCATGATTTACAGATTGTTGTACATATCAGGCGATGGGTTTTGCAGTTGAACTGAATTTGTTTTTAAATACTGCGAATGTGCATGGCTTTGATTGATCACTGCGTCACAGGTTTGTCACATACGGCATTCACAAATCCCACTATTAACGGATAATGACTGGATGATGTAGAGTTGGTTTGTGGGACAAACAGGACGAGAATAAAAAATGGATGATTGGTCAGTTCGATGATGCGGATATCGCCGTCCTTTGACAAATAAAAGTTTTGCATCTGCGGTATATTCTTCGTATTGTGCATCTGCAACATCCAGGACATTTCTCGCAAGATCGATGACGGCATGCTGAAAACCGGCACAGGCGCCGATGTGTGGAATGCCATGTGTTCCTGCGTATGTGATGGCATACAAATGGGAATTGTGGCTGATTAGGGAATGACTTGCATGGGGATGTGGTCGATAAACTGAAAATCCGGATTATTTTTGTCTATGTAAAATGAAATGCTGTTGTGACCGGTTTGTATCGAGAGTTGTGTGATATTCGCGTATTTGCCAAGTGACTTCCTTTCGATGGAACAGATACGCTCTATTGGAAAAAAGGAAAATGAATAATCGTAACAGTTATCTTGGGAATAGCATATTTTTCCAGCCCTGGATATCACCACCAGGTCTCTGAAATTGTACAGAAACAGCGCATCAGGAAGACGTGTTGCAAAGATCCTGCCGATTGCTTTGACAAAAATGTTGCGATGTGCGTACCTGAGTTTTGTCTCCGGTTGATAGGCAATTATGTTTATTTTATTGTCCTGTTTCTTAATACGATTCCAAATACCCTTTGTGAAGAACGTTAAATCATCTTCAGTTGTTCGCACTGCCAGAGGCAGCTTTTTTATTGGCGTTGGTATTTTGTCTCTGATAATGTTTATCAGTTTAAAAATGAGGTCGTCCGACACTGTGTTGTAACAAAATTCAAAATTTCCGACTTCAGTGTGAAATCGCACCGTGCCCTGCAAAAGGGAGGTGTTCATTTCAATCGCTTCAATTACGACGTATGCAACCTGTATCACGACAACCTCGTCATTTACATATCGATAGAAATCGAGATGGTTGTCGTAAGCGCATACTATTTGATCATACAGAACCATATCCGGACGCATCTTTCGCCTCTCCTGGTTCACTGGAATTTTTAGCATCAACTTTGCTTTTGACGATAAATTGATGTGCGCCTGAAACTCTTTTGGCACGGGATGTTTGTCATCTATCTCATACACCCATGGGCCAAATGCATCATATTCACTGATGTGCATCGATTAGCTCCGTGTTCGTAAATATGCCGAAAGCAATTCAATGTTTTTAGCGATATTCGTTGCAGTATCATCAGACATTTGATCAAAAAGCTCATTTAGCTTTTCTATGTCCTGTCGCTTCTTGTATCGTAGACATTCTTTGCCCCTGCGGGTTAATTTCAGCCAGGAGACTCGTTCATCATCTGCCGGCGTTTCTTTTTGAATGATTTTCAACTCAACCAGAGAACGAATGATGGTTGTTAAACTTCCTTTGGGAATATTGAGCCCTTTGCTTAATTCTGTTGAGGTTGTTTGGTTGAGGTAATGCACTGCCATAATCACCTTAATTTGATTTTCCTTCAATCGAATGTCTCTCCAATAAAGATTGTGAATGATAGGAAATACGTGAATATGCAATAGAGGCAAAATGGAATGCAATGCATCGAGTACGGTTTCTCCGCTTTTTTTTATCATTTTGGCAATTCCCCGCATATCTGAAATGGCCACAAATCTGTGACCCATTTTAAATAGTAAGAATTCTTACAAATGTTTGTAAGAATTCTTACTATAAGTGTGTCCAAACATCAATGGAAAATTTGCAATGGACAGGCACGATGGCGTTCCCGTGACCAGATACGCTGAAAGCACTACAGTTGTTTTGTTAAACTGACGCAGGCGTATTCGATCAATACGCGTTCGAGCGCAGTGGTGAATTTCAAAATTGTGTGAAGAAATCCCACACTGCCTGAGATACCCAGGATTTTGATTGGCCTGCATCGGTGGGCAGTGGCGTATGGCCGCCGTCGTATGAACACCACTGGACGGGAGCTTCCGTCGGACATCCCTCGTAGTAAGTGCACACATGACTTCCCGCCGAAGCCGTGGGCAATGTGGTGACATTGCAGCCATTCCATTTGGCAAATTGATCGGTCTGTGTGGTTTGGCCGCCTGTTCCGCCATTCTCCTGGGTTCCAAGGGCGCCCATGTATGGGATGGGTTCGCAACTGGTGGGATTGGCTACGCCGCCTCCTGAATGCCCCACTGCCGCGCAAAAAACCCCGGGCAGTGAACAGGCAAGCGTCCACGACATGGCGGCGCCCTGGCTGAATCCCTCCAGCATGATTCGAGACGTGTCGATGCACAAATCGTTCTGAACCGTCTCCACCAGCTTTTTAACGAATGCGGTATCGGATTTCGCGTTCCAGAGACCGCCACTGGCCGAAGGCGCCACAAAAATCGTACTGCCTTCGGACAAATCACGCAATCCAAAGAAGGCGTGACCAAAGACTTCCATGTCACTGCCCGTTGCCCCATGCAACCCAAAGATGAGTCGGTACGGATGTGTGTTGTCGTAGTCGTCGGGCCAGCGAACCAGGAATTCCCGATTGGCGCCATCAACGTTAATAGAATTTTGGACCGCCGAGGAACCACTGTTTTTTAAAGTGGGCGATTGGCCACATCCGGCGCTTTTGGGAATTTCAGAATTGGAATCGGTGCCGGTATTTGTTTCGGAATCCTCATCCTCAATTGATTCAGAGTCGGTGCTGGTGTCTGTGTCCGAGTCTGAATCGGTATCTGAGTCTGTGTCAGAATCCGCATCGGAATCGGAATCGGTATCTGCGTCTGAGTCGCCATCGGTATCCGAGTCTGTGTCCCCATCACTGTCTCCGTCACTGTCCCCATCCGAGTCCCCATCTGAATCCCCATCAATGTCGGAGTCGGCATCACTATCCGCATCCGAAATGTCTTTATCGGAATCGACGTCTTTTTTTCCGGATTCACCACATGCGAACATCAGTAGTCCCAGGATGGCGGACAGAATTAAGCTGGCTGATTTGAGTTTATCCTGCATTTGAAAAAAACCTGCTTTCATTTGATGTGTACGACGGTGCCTATTGCCGTCGCCCACTATCTGGTTTTGACGTTTGCCGATGATACTCGTGTTAGAGTATCCTAAAGAATAGTACCGTTACTACCCAACATAGCCCACTAAATTCTGTGGTCTGTGCGCGGGAGGATTGGGTGGACCACTGTGACCTTTCTCATCTGTGAAAGAGACGGTATCGTCTGTTTTTGTATGGCTGGGTAAACCCCGGTGACATTTGTCACGGGGTGACGGATGTCACCGTACGCATATAGGCACGATTGCCTACTTCCTATTTTCACTGTTCCATTTGTCACACCCCTTTATTGGCTTAAACTGAGAAAAAACAACGATCTGTCAACATGGTACGGCGGTTGCATTTTTCGCCGGGTCGAGTCGTGGAAACGTCGCGATTTTATTTTGATTGAGCGTTAATCCGGAAGGAGCAAATATGTCCAAATCTCTACTGAATCCAAAGTCCGTGGCAATTATCGGTGCTTCTACAAAGCCGGGCAAGGTGGGGTATGAAATTCTGTCAAATATGGTCGACGGAAAATTCGAGGGCCCCATTGTGCCGGTGAATCCAGGCGCCAGCGAAATATGTGGCGTTAAATGTTATCCCCGATTGCAGGATTACGATGGAAAAGTGGAATTATCGATTGTGGTGGTTCCACCTAAAGCGGTGTACGATGCCGTTAAAGATTCGATTTACCAGGGGGCCAAAGCGGTTGTAATTATTACAGCGGGCTTTCGGGAAGTGGATGCCGAAGGCCTTTTACTGGAAAACAAAATCGCTGCGCTGTGCGACGAGCATCGCGTGAAACTGCTGGGGCCAAACTGTCTTGGCGCCATCAATCCACACCACAACATGAATGCGTCTTTTGCCAATCACATGCCGGACAAAGGGGGCATTTCTGTTATCAGTCAGTCAGGCGCATTGTGTACCGCTATTCTCGACTGGGCGGCGTCAAGGCATCTGGGACTCGCCAGACTGGTCAGCATGGGCAACAAGGCGGGGCTCGATGAAAGCGATTTTCTGGATTACCTCTCCAAAGACGATGAAACCAAAGTGATTGTGGGGTATCTGGAAAGCATCAACAATGGCAAACAGTTTATTCAGGCCGCCAAAAACGCTTGTATGAGAAAACCGGTGGTGATTTTTAAATCCGGTGTCACCCAGGCGGGTGGTAAAGCGGCGTCCAGTCACACAGGCAGTCTGGCCGGTGCAGATATGGCCTACGGCGCGGCCTTCAGAAGGTCTGGCGTGGTGCGAGCCGATACTTTTGAATCCATGTTTGACTACGCCATGGCGTTTGCCATGCAACCTCTGCCCAAAGGAGACCGCGTCGCCATCATTACCAATGCGGGCGGCCCCGGTATCATGGCGGCGGATGCGGTGGAACTCTCCGGTATGCAGGTGAGCCCACTGGCCAAAGTTCATGCCAGTGCACTGGCGGCGAAGCTGCCCAAAGCGGCCAGTGTCAGCAATCCCATCGATGTGCTGGGGGATGCCGACCCACAGCGCTATGTGGATGCGGTGGTGGCTGCGCAAAAAGATGATTCCATTGATGCAATCATTGTGATTTTGACCCCGCAGGCCATGAGCAATCCGGATGGCACCGCCATCGAAATCGCCAAGCACGCGTCATCGGACAAGCCGGTATTGGTGTCATTTATGGGCGGATTGGATGTTAAAGAGGCCAGAGAAAAATTGATTGCCTACAACATTCCGGATTATCCATCTCCCGAACGCGCGGTTAATGCCCTCAGGGCCATGTGGGAATACCAGCGCTGGCTGAACCGCCCGCCGAGGGTGCTGACGCGTTTCCCGGTAAACCGTCACCGTGTGGAACGAATTATCAACAGGCAGCGCAAAACCGGTCAGCTGCAGCTGGGCGAGGCGGCCGCCAAAGACATTTTAAAGGCTTATGAATTCAAAGTGCCGGTGGGCGCGTTGGCGCAAACGCGGGAAGAGGCTGTGGCCATTGCCAACCATGCCGGTTTCCCGGTGGCCATGAAGATTGCATCTCCCCACATCATTCACAAGTCCGACATGGGGGGTGTGAAACTGAATCTGGGAGATGCAGGTGCGGTGGAAGACGCGTATGACCTGATGATGCTGCGTATCCGGGAGCGGGCGCCACAGGCGGATATTCATGGAGTGTATGTGGAGAAAATGTGCAAGCGGGGCAGGGAGTGTATTTTGGGAATGACCCGCGATCCTCAGTTTGGTCCAATGCTCATGTTTGGTCTGGGTGGCATTTTTGTGGAAGTGATGAAGGACGTCACATTTAACATTGCGCCGGTCACTCACGATGAAGCCATGCAGATGCTGGAAAGTACCAAGTCCTTTGCGTTGCTCAAAGGGACAAGGGGACAAAAGGAAGTGGATCTCTCGGCCATCGCGGTGGCGCTGCAGCGCATCAGTCAGCTGGTGACGGAGTTTCCCGAAATTTTAGAGATGGATATCAATCCATTTATGGTTGGCGAAATTGGAGACGAATCCATAGCAGCCGACGCACGCATCACCCTGTCAGAAGCGCCGGTATCGAGAGAGGTAAAAAAATGACGACAGCAAACGATTGGCAAACAGAATATAAAAGTATGGTGAGTTCCGCTGAAAAAGCGGTGGAATATATCAAGTCGGGCTATCGCGTGTTTGTTGGGACGGGATGTGCTCAGCCGGAAACGCTGGTGGATGCGCTGGTAAAAAGAGGTGGGGCGCTGATAGATACGGAAATCGTGCATCTGCTCACACTGGGACATGCGCCCTACGCCGTGGAAGAGCTGTCCAAAAGCTTTCGCGTCAACAGTTTTTTTATCTCGAAAAATGTGCGGCATGTCATTCAGGAAGGGCTGGGGGATTACACACCCATCTTTCTGTCGGACATTCCAAGACTGTTTTCGAGCGGTCAATTGCCGCTGGATGTGGCGCTGGTGCAGGTGACGCCGCCCGATGAACGGGGCATGTGCAGTCTGGGCATTTCGGTGGATATCGTGAAAAGCGCCGTGGCCAATGCCAAATATGTGATTGCTCAGGTGAATCCGCAGATGCCGCGCACGGCGGGAAACAGCAGTGTGAGCGTATACGATTTGGATGTGCTGGTTCCATCGGACGTACCGTTGATTGAAGTCCCCATTGAAGAAGAGAATGAAGTTAGTCGGCAGATTGGCGAGTATGTGGCCGCGCTGGTGGAAGACGGTAGCACCATTGAGTTTGGGATTGGCGAGATTCCTCAGGCCGTAGTTCCTTTTCTTAAAGGTAAAAAGCACCTCGGCATTCATACCGAGATGTTTACCGACGCCATCATTGACCTCGTGGAATCCGGTGTGGTGGATGGCTCCCGCAAGAGTATTGATAAAGGCAAAATTGTGGCATCTTTCTGTATGGGAACGCGCAAACTGTATGACTACATTGATGGGAACGAGCTGTTTTCGTTTCATCCCACCGAGTACGTAAATGATCCGTTTATAATTGGTTCGGGGCATAAACAGGTGGCCATCAATGTGGCGCTGGAAGTGGATTTGACCGGACAGGTGTGCGCGGATTCCCTGGGGAAACGCTTTTACTCCGGTATTGGCGGGCAGGTGGATTTCAACCGCGGCGCCGCGCGCAGTGAGGGGGGCAAGTGCATTATCGCCATGCCGTCCACGGCCAAAGACGGCACCATTTCGAGGATTAAAGCCATTCTCGATGAAGGCGCCGGCGTGGTGACCACCCGTGGAGATGTGCACTATGTGGTCACTGAATACGGCGTGGCTTATTTACATGGCAAGAGTGTGCAGGAGCGCGCCATTGCGCTGATTTCCATTGCACACCCCAAATTCCGTGCGGAGTTGACGCGAGAAGCCGTGGCAGCGCGGTATCTCAGACCCGATCATGCCGCCATTGAAGGCAAAATTGTGGTGGGCCCCAAAGAGTATAACTCGGTGCACATCATGGACGACGGCACCATGATTTCGTTTCGCGCGATGCATCCAACTGACGAACCCCGACTTACGGATTTGATACACACGCTGTCCAAAGAAACCATGTACTATCGATTTATGCATCAAATGAAAACGGTGGAACGCAAGGAAATACAAAACTTTGTGTATGTGAACCATCGCACTGACGTGGCTATTGTGGCTACCTTGCCAGAAGCACACGGCGATGAAATTGTGGCCATTGGCCGCTATTATCTGGATCAGAGCACCAACAAGGCGGAGTTGGCCTTTGTGGTTCGCGATGACTGGCAAAATCAGGGCATTGGATCAGCGTTATTCAGACATTTGTCGTTGATTGCCATTCGAAACGGCATCAGCGGATTTACAGCCGAGGTACTTAGAGAAAACATTGCCATGCAGGCCGTTATCAACAAAAGCGAGTTTACGGTAACCAGTAAACCCAGTGGCAATGTGTACAGTTTCAACATTCGATTTTAAACAGGCACACAAGAGGGCATTGTGGAAAAGCAGATTGTATTTATGCATACGCCCAGACTGGACGAAGGGGGTTATCCGGACGATTGCCCGTTCAGCAGCAGGCGGGGAGGCAAAACTCTGGCCACTATTGAGTCGCTGGGTTTGCTGGACGAACCGCGCATTCGCGTTCAGGCGCCCAATGCGGTGACCCTGGAAGAAGCGTTGACATTTCACACAGAAGCATATCTGGATGTATTGAAGCAAACCAGCAATGGCGTCCATAACTTCAAAGCGCTGAAAATGGGAATAGGTACGCCGGATTGTCCCGTGTTTAAAGGCATGCTGGACTATTCTCTGCTGGCCTCCGGGGGAACAATGACAGGCGCCAGAATGCTGTTGACTGGTGAAGCGGGCATTGTTTTCAATCCCCATGGCGGTTTCCATCACGCACACTCCGCTTTGGCCGGTGGGTTCTGCTATATCAACGATGTGGTGATTGCCGCAAAGATGCTGGCCAAAGCCGGTAAAAAAGTGGTTGTGCTGGATTTGGATGCCCACCACCTCGACGGGGTTCAGGATGCCTTTTATGATACGGATGAAGTGACCACAATCTCGTTGCACGAGAACGGCAAGACCCTTTTTCCCGGCACCGGTCACGAAAAAGAGTTGGGCATCGGTAAGGGGCGGGGGCATTCCATCAATTTGCCATTGCCCGTGGGGACATTTGATGACGCGTACCGATATGCATTCATGCAGGTAGCGGAGCCGCTACTGGAGCATCTGGCGCCGGATGTGCTCATTCTGGAGTTGGGGATGGATGGTTTGGCGGGAGACCCGTTGGCCCATTTGAATTTAACCAATAACGTGTATGCCGAACTGGTGGAAAAAATCGTTGCATTGAAAATGCCCCTGCTGGTTGTAGGCGGCGGCGGATACAACGTCCGCGATACCGTACGCGGATGGACTCTTTGCTGGAGTGTGCTCACCGGTGCGGTACAGGACGAAATGGCGCTCATGGCGGGAATGGGCGGCGTCATGCTGCAAAACACCGCATGGTTCGGTGGTCTGCGCGACAGAACGCTTCTGTCTCATGGCGGCTATCGCGAAGACGTGGAAAAAGAAATCGCCCGAGTGGTGCGTTTTATAAAGGACACCGTATTTCCCATTCACGACATTTAAACATTTTTAAGGGAATGAGTGCGCATTCCCGACCCCTATGGGACCGGCAGCTGCAATAAAAAAATGAGGGTTCATTGCCTTAAAACCCTGGTTTGATTTTTTTCATACGACTCCTTGAAAAAAAAACGATCGACCGCAGCTGTCGGTTCCATTCTTTTTTTGTTCCTGTTTTCCACACATAGCCGCCTTTTTTTTTACCCGAGTGCGGCGGGTCTCCCGGCCCGCATTTTCGAAGCGCTGCAAGCAATGTCCCCATCCAGGTTTACATAAATAAGCACAGGTGAATCAGTTATTAATGAAAAATGACGCGGCCAACGCATGATGGCTACGGTTAATCACTTTACGTTCCTTACTGCATCCCGCTTACCGACTTTTCAAAAGGAGAATGCGGCATCACCGCAACGTCTTTAGCATTCAGCTCAAACAATTGCCAATCGCACGCCAATGAGTGAACTATAGTGATATGGAGAGATTATCTGCTGCAGGCGTCAAAGTATTGGACGGGTACGGTTCCGGGAAGCAGCGGCACCATCACCGGGAATTCGGAGTACGGATTGGGACCAAATACCGATTCGGGAAGTTCGACGAGTACACTTACAGCAGTACGAATGTCACAGTAAGCTGCATCATTGGAGGGGGGCGTTTGGGTGAATTGCGCGAAGTTTTTCAGTGATGCAACCAGTGCCACTTCGTTGATTTCCACAGCATTCAGGAGACGTGCCGGATCGAATCCCGTATCTGTGGTCATTCCAATAGTCGGCGTGCCGTCTTTTATCGCGAGTACCCCCAGAGAGACTCCCGGCACCTGACCGACCTCCCATCCAACGAGATTGATTCCAATCGAATCATAGGGGTTCGCCTCTTCCACTGCACCCACATCGAGCGCCACCTGAGAAAAGCGGGCACCGAGTCCCAGTTGACGACGTTCCACAGCCCTGATTAGATTCGCGCCCAGTGTGTAGCTCTGTGGCAGTGACGGGTCATCATTGGAGACTATGTTCGATATATAGCTGAAGTGTATCAGGTCATCGGCGGGCATTGAACCCGTCTGGTCGTCGTCCTTGTCCACGAGGCATGTCGCGCCGGGGATGCCTCCCAGATACGGAACAGGGGCGATGCTCTCCATATCGATATCACAATCACCTTTGAACAGGTCTCCGTGCAGGTCCACAATGTATTCGGGAGAAAAAGCGAGTGCCGCTGCTATCAGCGCCTGGGTTTCCTTTGGCCGAACAGGTCTGAAAAGATCGGGATGATGATACCGATTCATATCATATCCCCGACCCACTACCCCTCTGAAATCCTCTTCGGAATCCTCGATAAAGCCGCCGCCTGCAGTCGGATCAACGGTGTAACGGGTCAGTCCACACGATTCAGCAGTAATTGGCTGACCGATGGGGTAGGGGGAAAGGAAACACTCCTGGCCGACTTCACCTCCATCCGGATTGGCGCGGACAACGATAACGATGTCAAGTCTATTCAGCACGTTCTTAATCCATCGACTTCTGCCAAAAGCCAGCGTTCGGATAACGTTTAATGCCGCTTCAGTTGATGCAACCTCATTGCCGTGTTGCTGTGTCCAGTACATAACGCGAACGCCGTTGGGATTGCCCATGCGAACTGCCCACAGAGGACGTCCCTGGGTGGAAAATCCCACCGTCGAAGGATCGCGATTGCCGCGCTCACCTTCGGGAACGGTGCAGGTCACGGCCTCACGAATACTCGGCAATGACCCCGCGCCGCACACTTCGTGATTCACGTTGGCGTTCGGGGACAGCTCGACATCAATGTTCAGTATCCCGCCGGCACCGTTATCGATGAGCGGCCCCGCCCAGATAGGATTTTCGCAATAGGTCGCGATTCTGTCGAGCTGCTGCTGAATTTCCCTGTGGGTATGAAGACGTTTGAGCGCCTGCGCCATGGTCAACGGCTGAACAAACTCGCACGCACCGGCGTTCGAGGTCGAGCCAATGATCGCAAAACAAACAATTAAAAGAGCCGTATTACGAACTGTCATTTTCATGTATACCTTCCTGTTCTGGTGTTTGTACCGTTCGCAGCGTGAGCTTCTATTTACATCGCTGATTCCCCTTGTAACCAGGACGCGTTTCAACCTGCATAAATCGCGATTGTCCATCTGAGTATTTCAGTCAGTCATTTTACGATACCCGAAATCCATTGGGTCCAATAAATTGAATTGTCAAATGCTTTCCATTCCTTATAGCGGGAATCCGAATATGTGGACGACGCGCTGCCAACAAAAGGTGCCGGGCTGTTGTTGGCGGTTAAACCGGTTTCAACGATATTCGATGGTTGAGGGGTGCATACTTCATCAACATTGTCCATAATCCAATCAATATGAAGAGAGATACCTTCAGTTACACCTGTTCGCCCCCAACCACTCACCGTTGCTGCCCTGCCTGCAGCAAATGCAGCGGCGTCGGTGGATGCTGCCATCCGAACAGCCTGGTCTTTACTGCCTGACAAATCCAGCGCGCTGTTTAGAAAAATCAATGCGAGGTCGTTTCGGGTAGCTGTGTTGTATTGCGGATGAACAATAATGAAAGCAGCCTGGCGTTGCTGAGTCCCGTCAGCATGCAAATGAGCCAAATCCCCTGTTCCTGCAACGACCAGCACCTCTTCGGAGGAAAAGTTGGTTACATAGTTTTTAACATTTTTATTTTCCCTTCTGCCTCGAATTGAAATCGAATAGATTGCATCGGTATGTCACCGCGAAATCAGGTTGACCAATGAAAACAGCCATGCACAAGGCGACTTGCTGGTATCAATGCGTCCGGCGTGATTAGGGTTGCAAAAAAAACACAGGAATAGATGGGGGAGAAATAGCTGGCATTCTTTGGATGGAACAAAAAAAGAATACCCCGAACTGTGGAAAAGGCGCCCAATATTGTCTGGCCACTGAAGTGGCGAACGGTTTGATTCCACAAGCTGCTTTCGTTTGTTGCTTTTCCCTGGTTTTTTTTTAACTCCTTAAACAAAACGATTAACCGCAACCGCCTTTTCCCCATCCCGGGACCACGGACCTCCCGGCCCGCACTTCTGAACCGGTGCAGGTGATGTCCTCATCCTGGTTTACATGAATAAGCAAAAGTGAATCTGTGGTTAAAGGCCGTTTGTCTCATCAACTTTTTCTCCTATAATTAAGCACATGAAAAAAAATAAGAGTCGGCTGATAGCAATTATGTCGGTCATCTGGTTTGTACTGATTTGTTCATACAGCGTATGGACCGTCCATTCGACCAGGAAAAGCAACCTGGATGTGACGATAATGAACGCCAGAAGTTTTTTTGAGCAGATAGAATTGACCAGAGCCTGGAATGCCAGTTATGGCGGAATCTATGTTCCAGTGACCAAAGATACGCAATCCAGTGAGTATCTGAATGACAAGATGCATGACATTGTGGTTAACGCGCAATTGACTTTAACCAAAATAAATCCCGATTCCATGACCCGCCAGATTTCTGAATTTAAACCATCAAAATTCGGTTCCCGTTTTCATCTCACGAGTCTCAAGCCCATTCGTCCTTTGAATAAACCCAGCGAAATGGAGAAGCGGGCACTGGAGAGTTTTAATGAAGGGAAAACAGAGTTTTACACTTTGCAAAAAGACAAAGAAAAACAGTCTTTTTTTTATATGGCTCCCCTGATTGCCAATGACAGCTGTTTAAAGTGTCATGGAAAACAAGGATATAAAACAGGAAATGTGAGAGGGGGCATCAGCGTTGTATTGCCTTTGCCGCCGGATACGAGGCAGACTACCATGGCCGCACTGTCCGTTTACCTGGGGCTCATGGGGTTTCTCGGTATTTATATTTTTAGCAGAACGCTTAAAGGCGCATATGGCGTAATTGAAGCACAGGAGACTACCGACAGGTTGACCGGGGTTTCCAGCAAAAGACTGGTTTATACGACTCTTTTACAGGAGATACGCCGCAGAAAAAGAGAAAATGCACCTTTGGCATTAGTATTGTGTGATATAGACCTTCTTAGACGCTACAACGAGACCCATGGACGTCCGGCTGGCGATAACATATTGGTTCGCGTCGCCAGCTGCATTAAACAGAGCATCAAACGATCTGCTGATTTTTGTGCCCGATATGGCGGTGTGGATTTCGTTGTCGTTCTTCCCAACACAAATTCAAATGGTGCACAACTGTGGGCTGAACGTTTGCGACAGAACATTGAGAACCTGAATGACAAAGAATCAGGCGGCGTTACAGTTAGTCTTGGAATAGCTGCGCTGGGGGAAAACAGTTCAGAGGAAAGCGCGGAAAAAATTGCTGAAGAATTATACTGGAAGGCCGATGACGCCCTCTACCAGGCGAAAAGAAATGGACGTAACTGTTCTGTAATTGCGGGAGAATAGCCTTCCTGCAATTTATTGCCTTTAATTGCAATCAACGAAATACGAAATGAAGTTCAAACCCCATGCGACTGCCCCCGTGCCCCACACTCTGGGACCGTTGACTTCCCGGTCCGCATTTCTGAAGTGCTGCAAGTGATGTCCTCATCCTCGTTCACTTAAATCAGCAATGGTGAATCGGTCATTAACGAAAAATGATGAGAGCAACGCGTGACGGGTAGGTACGCTGTCGGATTGTCCGCTTCCGGGCTGAATGCACCGATGTCCGTGTGCGCGTGTTTGGATTTGACCTCCAGCTGTGATCACGTTCTCGCAATAATGGTTGGCAGGATTACATATGTCAACGCAACATTGCATCTCGATGATTGATTCTTCCAGTCCACAAAGATAATTGCTGGAATTTGATTTATTCGACAGTAAAAAAAATCAGAGGTGCTCCACAAAAGCAGCAAGACGGCTGGCCCATGTCGTGGTGCGTGAAAACGGATTTTCAGACAGCAGATTCATGAACACTGCTTATTCCACGGGTGAAACGCGGGGACGATTCTGGGCGGGCATTGGCTGCATATGACGCGGTTGACAAGGTATATGCTTAAGCAGTGCGATGTATATGACGCGGCGACTGGGTATATGCTTAGGCAGTACGATGTATATGACGCGGTGGATGTAGATACACGCACCCTCAATTTTTCTTGAATGCCAGTCATGAAAAAAATGGTTAATCGGCGGCCACGCTGTCGCAGGTGCTGCACGACTATGCCACTCTGGCGCATCCCATGGACGATGATTTGGATGGGCCGGGCAACTTTGATTCCTCGATGATTGAAGAGGCGTTCATGCTGGCTGACCAGTTGGGCGAGTCTCCTTCGGTTTGCAATGTTCGCAGCAGTGAGGCTAAAGCGCTCAAAGATAAACGCTATAGCCTGGCGGTGTTGCCGCTGCAGAAAATACGACTGGTGCGCGCCGCCGCCCGTCTTGTGTTTCGCAATTACCCCGCCATTCGCCACCAATTCGCCAGCGCCCACGACCGCCATCGCCGCGTTGCGGCCAAACGCATCAAAGGGGCGGATGCCACAGACGCATAATCCGTGCAGGTCCAAAGATAAAGTCTTCCAAAGCATTGTCATAGTTGCATCGCGCAGCAATCAACGCTGGTTGAAAACCACAATTTTTTACATATTTTCACCCTGTTTCTGCTATCGTTACTACCGTCAATACAGATTTGGTATCAGAAAACGGGGGCAACATTTGCCTGTATAAAAGCGAGCATGACACATGCAACAGGAGATTGATATGACTGACAACAACAATTCGCCATCCGGGCCTACAGCGCAGGAAACACTGATGCAAATGATTATGGGGGGAACGGTGACTCAGTTCGTTGGCACCGCGGTGAAACTGGGGATTCCGGATGTTTTGAATGACGCGCGGATGTCGGCAGAGGAGGTGGCCAGGCAGTGCAGTACACGGGAAGAAGAGACATATCGTTTTTTGCGAGGGTTGAGTGCCATTGGTGTGGTGAACGAACACGATGAGCGCCACTTTTCGTTGACGCCAGTGGGAAAGTGGCTGCGCAGCGATATTCCGGGATCGTTTAAGCCGATGGCCATGATGCACAGCGGATTGTGGAGCGGTCAGGTCTTTGCCAATCTGGCACACACGATTAAGACAGGCGAGAGCGCATTTGGGAAAACGTTTGGATGCGGCTTGTTTGAGTGGCTTTCCAGAGATCCGAAGATGGTGGAGCTGTTTGGTCAGGGCATGTCCACCTTCAGCAGTATGGAAATCGCACTGGTGGTGGATGGTTACGACTTTTCCGGTGTGGATTGTATTGTGGATGTGGGGGGCAGCCATGGGGATTTGCTGTCCGCCATTTTGGCCAATACAAAAGATGTGCGCGGTATTCTGTTTGATACGCCCGATACCATTAAGGCCGCCAAATCCTATTTGACCATGGATATGGCAGAGCGCATCACTCTGACTTCAGGCGATTTTTTTGAATCCGTTCCCAAAGGGGGCGACATATACCTGCTCAAACACGTCCTCCACGACTGGGATAATGAAAAAGCGTCGGCCATTATGCAGAATGTGGCAGAGGCCATGAAAAAGGGCGGCAGGGTGCTGGTGATTGAACAGGGCATTACGCCGCCTGGTGTTTTCGGTCCAGGTAAAATGATGGATGTATCGATGATGGCGCTCACAGATGGCGGCATGGAGCGTACGCCTGAACAGCACAAACAGATTTTTGAGAGCGCCGGTCTTGAATTTGTGCGCACCATCCACACCAGTGGCTCCATTTCGATTTTCGAAGCGATTCGTCCTTAGGCGCTTTGCTTCTGCACAAGGCCTTTTTGACCCGGACAGACGCAGGAACCTGCTCAAACGAATGACATATCAATGCGATTAGTACCTGACGAGATGGTCGATGAGGAGTTTGGCCTGGGGATATATTTCAGTGCCATCGCCCTCGCCATTCAGATATTTTTTCAGGTCATCAACCATTTGCTCATCCCAGCATTCCGGATCGATGGGCCTCTGCCATGACGTACATCCCGGTCCCGCGGCCCACCAGGTCCAGCCCACATAGACATCGTCGTTTTCCTCCACGTGTTTAAGCTGATCATCAAGCGCCGAGATGCACACGGAATCGTCTTTTGCACCAAATTCTCCAAGAAATCCCTTCCTGTTATTCAACCGCAGCCAGTCGGTAAACCCCTGCATTCGAAACGTACCCACCGTTTCATCCGCACAACCATTGGTTCTATCCCATGAAGTACACTCGCATATCCCCCAATCAGAACTGTTTTCATTCAAGTATTGATGCACTTCAAAAATCAGATGGTCGTCGCCGAGAGGGTCGTCAATGAGCAGCATCGCTTCGGCGTTGCTGACAGCTTCATCAGGGGTATCCGGCCAGGTTTGCTCCCAGTTGTGGGCGCCCGACCAGCCATTCCCATTGACAAAGATCAGATTTTGAGCGCCTGCATCTCGAATGGCTTTGATGGCTGCGTTGGCGCCCGCCACCCATTGCATGGTGGGCATGTCGTACGGTTCATTCATGATGCCAAACATCACCTCCGGGTACGGCTTGAATATCTCGGCCAGTCTGCGCCAGGCATCGGCATAATCTTCGAAAGAGACCTCTTGTGAACCGATTAGATCATTGCCGTATCGCGCATAGTTGTGCATATCAATCAGCACTTTGGCGCGGTATTCCCTGAGATGAAAAACGGTGATCTTCATTTTCTCCAGTTCTGCTTCATCAAACGCTTTGCCCAGTTTGGGTTGCAGATACTCCCACTTGAATGGAAGTCGAACCGTCGTCATGCCCCACGACCGAAAGAATTTAAGATAGGATTCGTAGTCCCGAGTCAGATACTGGTTGGGCCACTCCGCTCCGTTGGCGCCACCGTCCCATTCGGGGCCGCTCATGTTCACGCCCACAAACGGCAATCCCGACAGATTGAAATCGAATGATGCTTCGGCGTCCGGTGTCGTATCGTACTTGATTTTGGCCGTATCGGGTGTCCCCGTGTCGGCGTCTGTATCGGTGTCAATGTCGATGTCGGCATAGACACCGGACGTTCCCGGATTCCTCATTATGCACATATCCACATCGCAAATAAGGTCGCCATCGCAGCTGCCATCGCTTTTACATGCGCAACCCACCTTGCCCGGTACACATTCCGAAAAAGGACGCGAATCTGTGGATGCCGACGATTCAGTGTTTTTGCCGATGCTGGTGGAGCGACTGCACCCGATTGCCAGCGTTAAAAGCAACAGGAATAATGATGATATCTTACGTCGCACAATCAGACCCTTTCCGAGTAAAAGTATTGAGCCCATCACGTTGTTGTGCCCCGTGGCAACGCCATTTGCACTAAGGTTAACCATTTTACACATAAATTTGTAAACCCGGTTCCCCAAAAACAATACATTTTCATTTTATTTGGTTGATAGGGCGATAGATCAGGAACATTGTTTTTTTCTCAGTGCGGCAGCATATCAGCTGCTTTTTTTTATCCTTTGTTGTCGGCAGGGTGTGCGCTGGCCGGTTTTGAAGAAGCGCCGGGCGTGACGGCGTTCCTGTCGCGCGGGCAGCAACACATACAAATCACTCCACATATCCAAAAAAACAAGTACCAAACGGATGTTCATGGGGACATGGTGACTCATATCAAACGTTGTCAACTCGGAGAGTTCATGTGGACAGCCGAATTGGAGGGACTTAAATTTTCAGTTAAGGAACCTTTAGCGAAAGGAGGTATTTCCATGCTTCGAATACTGATTCTGATGCCTGGGCTGATGTTGCTTCTTTCCGGATGCGAATCCGTTTCCCGGGCAGAGACGCCCGCACAGCGACCCGCCTTTACCGTGGCCATGGCGGAAGGAGAAAACATGCGAATTGTTTCATCGTCATTTGTGGAAGGGGGCGCCATTCCGGCTCGGCACACCTGTATGGGCGCGGATGTTTCTGTTCCCCTGGCCTGGACGGACGTTCCAGCAGGCACCCGCAGTTTTGCACTCATTATTGACGACCCCGATGCGCCGGATCCCCGTCATCCCCAAATGGTGTGGGTCCACTGGGTGCTGTACAATATTCCACCCGACACCCTCTCGCTGCCCGAGGGCATCGTTGAGTTGCCGGCCGGCACGCTGGAAGGGCTCAACGACTGGCACCAAACCGGTTATCGCGGTCCGTGTCCCCCTGTTGGACGACATCGGTATTTTCACAAACTGTATGCGCTGGATACTGAACTCTCCGATTTGGAAACACCCACCAAAAGCGAATTGCTTCGGGCCATCACCGGCCATGTTATTGCAGAAACGGCGCTCATGGGCACGTTTGCGAAAAAGTAATTTTAAAGAACTCCTGTTGTGTTTTTTTGGGGGGGGGGAGCATCGGGCGTCAGTCAGGTGAACGGCGCAGGGCGAACAGAACCGCTTTATCCAAAGACGCAGTTGTGTAAGGAAATTCCCACTGGCATTGGATACAGCTGGGACGGCAGCTGGTCCCCGGTTTCTGGCGCCATCGCACTACTGTTGCCAAGTGTGGCATTCTGGCGTTTAATTCAAACGTCGGATTGACTATGGCATTGCATTTGTATGGCTTTTCTGGTGATCGTGCAGACGATTGTAGGGAATGGCAATGCATCCGGCCCTCTTTTTAATGTCGATGAGGTCGTCGAATGAAGAATGAGGTGGCACGACTTCGCTAGAGTTCAAATGGGTATTTGATGGTCACTGTTTCCTGTTGAAAAGTGGGCAGGGTGGCGGTACGGGCTACTTTGGTGGCGCAGTATCCCGTGGCGGAGCCCGCAAATTCATCGGTTAGCACCCGAGCCGAGAGCACTTTTCCAGATTCACCGGCGACTACCATCTCCAATACCAGACGTCCTGTTCGGCTGAATTTGCAGTTGTGAATGTAGGGGGTTATTTCATCCATGGCTTCTTTTACCTGAGCTCTGGACGGCCGCATGGGCATGGTCGCGTCACCGGCGGTTCCCTCCATGTGATGCGTATCCTTTTTCTGTTTCAATATCGCATTCTGCCCGGAGTCCAGCCTGACTTGTCGCTCATCATCTTCGGACAGTTTTAATAGATCTGTTGCGGGACCGTTCAGATTCGATGCTGATGCAACGGATTCATTGGGGGCCTTCACGCTGTCATCGCTTTTTTGGGTTTGTCCTCCGGAGTGTTTGTTTTTGCGTTCGACATCGGTCAAAGTGCGGGCGTTGACAGGTTTTGAGTTCACCATATTGCTGGGCACGTCCGCGCCGATTTGTTTCTCGTGGTCAAAAGATTCTTTGATTCGTTTTTTGACATGAGCTTGTGAACCCGGCGCAGCGACATTTTTTTTGGCATCTTCGATGTTCAGGGAAAGCGAAGACAAATCAATGGTGCTGTTTTTGTTTGAATCAGCGGATAAAGCGATTTGTTTCGCATTCGCCACATTGGGAGCAGCGTGCGTTCGGATGTTTGATGTGGTGGTGTGAACCGACTGCAAAGGTTCCCTGGGCATCAGCAGCATTCCAAGTCCCACAGCGCCTGCCATAACCAGCAGAGCCGCAGCCGAAATGAAGTAAATGGGGCGTCGTCGTCTGGCCACATCTTTTTTGGGCATGGGAGGCATTGATGTTCGAATGGATTGCAGCGTCTCATCGGTGCGCAGTGTGGATGAAGCGCCGTCGGACAGCGTTGGTTGAATTGAAACATTTCCACCATCGCCCAGTCGGTGAGATTTGATGAGGCCCTCCGCATCTGGTGCGGGCGGCACATCGCTCCATCTCACACGGGCCAGAGGCACAGATCCCGATTGAGAAACAGGGTCTTTTCCCCGGGATGGGGCAGCATTGTCAACCGCTGTGTTTTCAAAATGAGCAGCTGCCGTTTCGCAATCCATCTCTATGGTTTCGCGATCTGGCGCATCGGTCTCGCTGGATTGCTCGGAACTGAATTCAATGGGAATCTCGGCAAATTTATCCAGTAGCGCATCTACATTGTCGGTAGACAGTACATCAGGGGGTAAGCCTGTTGCATCGCCGAAATGATGCCTGGCCTGATTTTCGCTGTCGCCATCGGCGCGTTCGGTTGTGTCGCCGGATTTGTCGTTTTGTAAAGGTATGTCCTCTTGCGGTTTCAGTGGAAACGCCGAATGCTCATATTGGGTGTCGAGGCTTTGGGCGCACTGACTGTCGCCGAGATCGATTTTAAGAAATTCACAATGATGCACACGGATAACGATGGTTTCGCTGTCGGACTTTTCAATTTGCACGCTTTCTTCGAGGGTGTCCACCTGCCCAGGTTGCAATCCAACCTGAATTGACACTGTTTTCTTAGGCTCTTCCTTTGCGTCCTGTTTCATGTTCAAAGTCTCCTTCACAGCTATATTTCTTTTGCAAGGGCACATTGCGGGCCTCCGGAACAGGCAAAAAATGGATTTTTCGCGTTTGAACAGTCCGAAGTATATCTCATTAAGCGGTTGTCTCCCACAATAACAATATTTTTTTGGGAGGATGAGGGTGCATTTTTTACTTCGACATCCGCCGACACCGAAACAGAATGGGTTAAGGATGGTTGTGTTTATGTTGTGCATTGTGATACCCAATAGTTTGGCATGAAGAAGACACCCCATACAGAACGTCGGAAAACAGCAGGCTGGTCAAAAGCGACGATTTCTGTGATTTTTGTGGGGTGGAGCCTGCTGTTGTTCTGCTCTCCTGCATGGGCACAGGACGAAATGAATTTGAAATCTGAAGGAATCGGGGATGCCGAAACGACGGTGCGAATTATTGTTGTGTCGTCGGTATTGGAGGCTGGCGAAGTGTATCCCATTGAGCAGTCCATCGTGGCACAGCTTACGGATATGCCCGTGGAAATCCAGTTTTACCGAATTCAGCGGTTTCCCACCGATGACAAAAATCTGGATGTGCTTGCGACAAATCTGATGTCCGAGCACAATGCAAAAGCTGTTTTTATTGTTCAGCCGTTGTCTCATCGATCTATGCGGCTTGTAATTAATGATGGTAGACAGGTGGTATCCTCCAGGCGCTGGGTCGACGTAGCCGGGGGAATGCCGCTGCACGAGGCGTTTGCAGTGATTGTCAGGTCTGCGACGGAATCACTGATTGAACAGGAAAATCAACGATATGCACAGGAGAAAGCAGCTCGCAACCCTTCCCACAATGCATCGACCACGAAAAAGACGACGAAATCTGTGAGCGAAGTGGATGGCGTACGCAGAGACGTGAAGATGGTGAATCGCCGCCGCCGGACCGCCGGAAAATTGCCAGGGGTAATGGTTTTGGATGTGGGGGGACAACTGAGTTTTTATTCCACGAAAACGGTTCCTTCGCCTGGATTTGCATTGGGGTTGCGATGGCAAATATTTCGCGGCTTGCATTTGCGCCTGGGAACGACATTGTTTTCGCGAATAATTGACCGCACACGTGGAACAGAATTGACCTTGCGGCGATACCCATTTTACCTGGGAATGGGGTATAGTCGAACGCTTGGGCGATTTGCTCTGGGCGGTGGGGCGGAGTTCCGACTGGACTATGTCACTGAACATGTGACTACCGAAAATGAAGATGTGGACGTGGAACGCGACGGAGCAGAGTTTCATTCCGGAATCGTTGTGTTTTTGTGCAGCGCGTTTCAGCTTTCCGATTTAATAAGTGTTTTCGGGGATATGGGAATTGCTGTGCCTTTGCATAGCAACATTTACGGCATCGATACCGCAGAGGGAAATGCTGTTATTGTTGAACCGCGAAATGTTCAGCCGGAAATCGTAGTTGGGTTACGGTTTCATTTTTTTTGAATGGATGTTTTTTTTAGCCCCTATTTGGGCATTTGATCATACTAATACAGAGATGGTGGAATATTGCGCACAAAATTCAATTGCTGCTACTGAGTCGAAAGTCTCCATGGAGATTTGTCAGCGGGTGGCTGCGGGAGATGAAGATGCCAGAAGGGAACTCATGGAGCTTCTTTTTGACCGCATTCACAAAACAGCCTCTTACCTGACTGGAAGTCCCGAGGAAGCTGAAGATGTGGCCCAGGCAGCCTGTATGGAGGTCCTGGCCTCTGCTGGAAGCTTTCGGGGAAATTCGACGCTTCAGTACTGGGCGGATCGGGTCACATTGTTTACTGCGTCTAAAATTGTGTCAACGCGGACGCGACGACAGGGCATTCTGGATAAATATTTTCATCCGGCGGAGCCAATGCCTGGCGTGGATGAACAGGCGGACTATCCGGAGATTCAGCAGCGGTTGGCTCTGCATTTGCGCAAGGTGAAGTACGCTCAAAGAGAAGTCCTCTTATTACGGTACGTCCATGGTTATACCATTAATGAAGCGGCCAAATTGTGCGGAATACCGCTTGAAACCGCACGGGGGCGTTTGAAAAAAGGACGTGCTACACTTAAAAAGAAAGTAATGGCAGATCCACTTTTGCGGGAGTGGGTCCAGGAATGGGTGCTAAAATGACGCGGAAAATCGAAACCTACGAATTCGATGACGCGATGACCGATGTCTTTCGCAACAGTCCGGACTGGGGGGCATGTGGCACGATTGATGATGTGCGTCGGCGTCGAATGATGAACAACATCCTCTCCAGGGCGCCGTCAGTACTGGCTGAGCGTCAGATGCCCGACATTTTTGAGCATGATACGCAATCAACCTCGGGACGTTTTAAGAAGGTTGTATTATTGGCCGCAGCGTTTATTTTGGGGCTTGTGGTCACCGGGATATTTGTTTCGGGTATTAATTTAAGTGAATCGAACACCAATGTGTCTCCCGTCACGGATTTGTGGTTTGGGGAAGTTCTGGAAAAAAGTGGTGCGCTCAGCCTTGGGGATGTTCCCGCCCCAGCCAATGCGCCTATTCCGGTTGGCAAATCGATAATGACCCAGGACGGCACCGCGATGATGCGATTGCCAACGGGTATTGATTGGTGGATGCGTCAAAGTGGGCATGGAAAAGTGGTTGCAGCTGAGTCAACCCACATTCTGGCAGAGGTTCTCGATGGCGAGAGCTGGTTTAGAGTGGATCCCAATCGCGTCGGGCCGTCTTTTTCTCTCAACACGCGATTGGGGAGAATTGATGTCACGGGGACAATTTTTGTGGTTCACGCCACTCCGTCGGATGTATCGGTTTCGTTGTTAAAAGGCGAGGTCTGGGTAACGCGGTATTCCGGCGAGCGGGTTCTGGTGAAAACCGGACACACTGTAACACTCAGCGATGGCAGACAAACCGAAATCCCAGTGGTGGAACAGCAGAGTCTCGATGAGCAGCTTGTTCGACTGTCATGGAAAGACAAAAATATTGGTCATGATGCATCAGTGACAGATGCGTCAGATGCGCAGCACCTCAAATCGGGGCGCAAATCATTGGGTATGTCTGGTGGTTTTGCGAAGTATTCGGGAAGAAATCTTGATATTCAGCAGATTCACCGAGAGATTCAGAAATATCGGAAAATTGGCGATTGGAATCGTGTGGCAGTGCTATATCGCCAGCTGATACAAAGCGCTCCCGGCAGCGAAGCGGCTATGGTGTCGCGTGTGGCGTTGGGAAATGTATATCAGGTTAAGTTGCATCGATATAATGACGCGTTACAGCAATTTAATCGGTATATCCGCTCCGGGCACACCGCCTTGCTTCCCGAAGCGATTTATGGAAAGTGCACAACCTTGAAATCCACCAGGAATATTTCTGCGGAAAAGAAATGCCTGGAGACGTTTGTCTCTGAATTCCCCGGTGCTTTCCAGTCAAGGGATGCAAAAAACAGACTTGATGCATTGCAGGGGATGTGATGCGCCCCCATGTGATTATTGGTTTCCTTTGTCTGTGCATGACCCTTTGCTGGTCCTGTAAAGAACTCAAAATCGTAGCGACGGACTATTCAGGAAACGAAACTTCTGGCGACGGCGATTCGGATTCGGATGGCAACGAATACTCTGACGCCGATTCTGACAGTGATACAGATACAGATACAGATTCAGATACCGGCAGGGATTCGAATTCTGAAATCGATTCCGTTACAGGAACTGCAACGGACACTGCTTCCGACACGCATACCGCCACTGAGACGGATACCGATGCGGATACTGGCAGCATCACTGATACAGAATCAGAGACAGAAGATGTTGTTACTTGTGATACCGAAGGGAAAATTGTGTTCGTGGATGGCAGCTGGCATACACTTGCCGTGAATGGCGTTGACCGGAGATTTATTTTGCATGTACCCGATACGTATACCGGCATTCATCCTGTGCCACTGGTGATTGAATTTCATATGATTGGCATGGATGCCAATTCGCTATGGAATTATTCCATTTATAGGTCAGTGACGGATATTGACAATGCGATTATGGCCTATCCTAATGGGGCGGAAACCGCTGTGGGGAAATCATGGAACGTTGGTAACTGTTGCAGCAACGGTGATGATGTAGCCTTTTCGCTGCAATTGGTTGATTATATTTCATCGAAAGCGTGTATCGATCGAAGTCGGGTTTACGCTGTTGGAAATAGTATGGGAGGGGGGATGGCAAATCGTCTGGCGTGTGACGCAGCCGATGTATTTGCGGGTATCATATCGTCTTCTTTTGACCTCGACAAAGACATGGCGACGGCGTGTACACCGTCTCATCCAATTACAACGATTGCGTTCAGGGGGTCTGCGGATACGTTCATCCCGTTTGACGGCGGCCCCGGCGAAGTTACGATTCCGGGATACAAGCAGCTTGATTTTCTTGGCGCCTACAAGAGTCTCGCAAAGTGGGCAGACATCAACAATTGTTCTGGAGAGCCCACTAAAGACAAGAATGGATGTTTGGTATATGGTCCATCACAGTGTGATGGTGGCGTCGAGGAGGTGTTGTGTGTCGATGAAGGCGCCACCAACCACGTGGGTAGCCCCAGTATCGCCTGGCCAATCTTGAAAATGCATAAGAGACAATAGTTTTCGTCGAGTAAAAGCCATACCGGATACCTTCATATTTCAATCCTGTTAAAAATAGTTCGACCCGCATCCTTCGCTTGTTTGTACCTAATAAAGACAAGAAAAGGAGGGTTTTACCATGCAACGATTGTCAAGGATGATGCTGGCCACAATTCTGGGGCTGGCGATGTTTTTCAGCATGTCGTGCGGTACTTCAGAACTCGAAAATGACGCCGGCACGGCAGACGACAGCAGCGAGACCGATGCGGATTCCGACGGAGATTCAGATGGAGACAGCGATTCCGATGGGGACTCGGATACCGACGGCGACAGCGATTCTGACGGCGACGCGGATGGGGACTCCGATGGCGATGTGGGCGCGTGTGAATACACCTGCAGCGACCACTGCATGTCCATTGGTGGAAAAGAAATGGAAGGTGAGTGCGACAACAGCGCGCAAAAATGTTGCGATTTGCCTTCTTCGGATGCGGATGTGGATATTGACGCTGATTCAGATGCCGACAGTGACGGGGACACCGATGCCGACGGCGATTCCGATTCTGATTCGGACGGCGACAGCGATGGTGACGGAGAAGGAACACCTGGATGTGGTGTAATGGATCATCTTCAGAGCGGCGAAGCCAGTATTGATGTATCCGGCGCCAGCAGAGATTATATCCTGAATGTGCCGGATGATTATGATCCCAACCATGCTTACCCGCTTTATTTTGGGTGGCACTGGATGGGGGGCTCCATGAATGATGTTGTCAGTGGGCAGATCACAGGTGGGGCGTACTATGGCCTTGAAAGCCGGGCAAAAGGAGAGGGCATTTTTGTTGCGCCAGATGGCATCGACGATGGTTGGGCGAATACAGGCGGCCGGGACATCGAATTTTTACGAGCCATGATGGATTTGTTCACTGAGAATCTGTGCATTGACAAAAAACACATTTTCTCAACCGGATTCAGTTATGGCGGTATGATGTCCAACGCCGTTGGATGCGCCATGCCGGATGTATTCAGAGCGATTGCGCCGATGTCCGGAGCACAATACAGCGGATGTGAGAAGACGAAAACAGATCCGATCGCGGTGTGGATGTCCCACGGCGATGAAGATACTGTTGTCCCACTGGCAGATGGGCAGCAGGCATTAAACGAATTCATCAAGAGAAACGGTTGTGGTAGTGAGACGGTGCCTGTGGATCCCAGTCCGTGTGTGGAATACCAGGGGTGTGCAGATGGATACCCGGTTGTTTATTGTGAATTCAGTGGTGGGCATGGTCCTGCCAGTTTTGGTCCGGACGGTATCTGGGATTTTTTCAGTCGATTTTAATGTGATGTGATTTTTTGGGTATTGCGCTAATTATAGAATTTTGTTGATAACATGGCGTTTTTTTCCGAAATCGTCAGCGGATTTTTGTTTCAGTTCCAGGAGGTAATATATGAACTGTAAGTACAATTGTTTTTTAATGGTGATGTTGTTGCTCGCAGTGATCTGGGTGGTTTCCTGCTCAGGCAGTGATGGCGGAGGTGGCGACTCGGACGCGGATAGTGACGCAGATGGCGACAGCGATGGCGATACTGACAGCGATGGCGACAGCGATACGGATGGGGATAGCGATAGTGACGGCGATTCCGATACGGATGGGGATACCGACAGCGATGGCGATACTGACAGCGATGGCGACAGCGATACGGATGGGGATAGCGATAGTGACGGCGATTCCGA